>NZ_JAODTL010000053.1 GCF_026191375.1 Marinomonas pontica
AGAATATTTTACGCTTCTTATTTTTATCGAATTGCTAAAGGTGTCCAAATGTCTATTGAGCAATCCTCCGATCTATCAGCTCCTATTGTTTACAAAGTGAATCAGGTGATCAGCGCGGAGCAATTTGTCGATCTACTGTCGAAGACGACACTGGGTGCGCGTCGCCCTATCGGTGAGCCTGAAACAATTGAAGCTATGTTGAAAAACGCGAATTTGTTGATTACGGCATGGCAAGGCGAGGCTTTGGTCGGCGTGGCGCGTTCGGTGACGGATTTTGCCTTTTGTTGTTATTTATCGGATTTAGCTGTTGATGAGACAGTGCAGGCGTCTGGTATTGGAAAAACTTTGATACGAATGACCAAAGACGCTTTACAGCCTAAATGCGCTTTGATCCTGTTATCCGCTCCACAGGCCGTGGATTATTACCCTAAAGTTGGTTTTACTCAGCACAACAGTGCGTGGGTGCTCACAAATATTGATGATCTGAAATAATATTGCTTGACCCTATTTTTTGCTCACGCTTACTACGCTTTACATTATATCGATCATCCAGAGCGATATTCTAACATCGGTAGAAGGACGTTAAGGCGTTGTTATGAAGATTACAGATTTACCTTTTGGCGTAACAGATTGGCAAGGCGTGGAAAAAACCACTCACAAAGGCGAAAGCGGCTTTGCTTATTGGCAGACAAAGCAGTTTGGCGACATTCGCGTTCGTATCGTCACTTACTCAGCAGGGTATTTGGCGGATCATTGGTGTACCAAAGGCCATATTCTTTTTTGCATGAGTGGCGAGTTGAAAACGGTGCTAGAAGATGGTCGTACCTTTATTTTGTCGGCTGGAATGAGCTATCAAGTAGCAGATGGCGCCGAACCGCATCGTTCTTCTACGTCAGAAGGTGCAACGCTGTTTATTGTGGATTGATGTGTTTGCAACTGAGAAAGTAGAACCGAGATATTGATTCTACTTTCTATTTCGTTGCGCATTACTATAACAAAGCTTATTCCTAAATAAGTTCACCACGAGCAGGGTAGTTCTTGCTGACCGCAAATTCGATCGCGCCAAGCACCTCTTTGAAGTGTGGGCGAGCAAAAGGCATTGTGCTTATGTTGCTCCAATATAAGGTATGGTCCGGACGAATTAAAAATAACCCTGGTTCTGTGAATTCATTGGGTTCTTCTATACCAATGCTCGTAATCCCTCGGCCAGCGCTTCTATGTAATCCCCAGGCTTGAGATTGTTCTACCGTTAAGCCGTATCCCATGGTCAAGTTTTGAATTTCCCATTCGGTTGATGCCTGTAGCGCTCTTTCTTCTGTGTCGGAGCTAAGTACAAGCGAGTTCACACCTTTCGCTGCAAAGTCATCTGCTAAGCGGCTTAATTCTTTTAGGTAATTCTTACAAATGGGGCAATGCAAACCACGATATACAACAACCATAGTAAAATTTTCTGGGGATTGTTGTGTGAGTGACCAAGGCCCTTTGAGGGTATTGATGTTGAGATCTGGCGTTGTTGCTCTTGGCTTTAGGACGACCATTATGTTTACCTCATAATTTGTTGTTTATTTCGATAGAGGCAGATTATGGTAAAATTTGATACGATTGGTGATCTATTGTATTTTAAATGTTGCAGATCGTATTTATAGTGAGACTACATTATCGTGGATAGGCTATCGTCAGTATTAAGCACGTTTCGCCCAAGAGCCATTTCGGTAAACAGCCGTTGTGTATCTAGTGCTAGGGAGTTTATATCTTTTTCTCCGGACGCCAGTTATTGGTTGTATCTGATTAGCGGGGAGCTTTCACTCACAGCGCAAAGTAATTCTCGTTTGATGTTGAAAGAAGGCGATGGTGTTTGGCTTCCTTCCGGGCACGAACTTGAAGTGCTTTCAACTCAGGTGGAAGGCATTGAAACACATTTGTTTGTGTGTGAATTTGATTTTGGGACAAAAGCGTTAAACCCGCTGTTGGACATGGAGTGGCAATGGATCCCAGTGGAGAAAGACAGCGATATTGCTCAGCATTTATTGCCACTCACCACATTGCTTTTGATGGAAAGCTCCCAGTCTCGTTGTGGATATCAGGTTGTTGTGGAGCGGTTGGCTGAGGCGTATTTAGTGCAAATGCTGAGGCTTTTCATGCAAACCCAAAAAATTCAGTTGGGTTTGTTGGCGGGTCTGAGTGATGTCAGATTGGCTCGGGCTATTGTATCCATTCATGAACATCCTCAGTATGCTTGGCAGAGTCGCCAGTCTTGCTGAAAAAGCGGGGATGTCACGTTCTGTGTTCAGCGGATTGTTTAAACGTACGGTTGGCGTGTCTCCCATGGCTTATTTGACCTCATGGCGTATGCGTTTGGCTGCCCAGCGCATTAAAAATGGAGATAAGAATCTCGCTATTCTAAGTGACGAGTTGGGCTATCAAAGTGAAGCGGCTTTTCGCCGAGCATTTAAAAAAGTCTTAGGGGTCACGCCTAGAGAAATCAACCGTCATGCCCGACGTATTTAAAATGGCTGGATCTGGTTTGTGCCCATAACGAGAAATTGCACTGAGGAATCAGCCACATTAGCAGTCAATTGATTGAAAAATAGTCTGATAATCAAGCACTTTCAAAAAATTATTACATATAAATGGCACCCACTTCTTGGCAAGGGAGAAGCATGTCGATATAATCTGCAACGCTTTTAGGGCCTGTAGCTCAGTTGGTTAGAGCATCCGACTCATAATCGGCAGGTCCCCAGTTCAAGTCTGGGCAGGCCCACCATATAAAATAAGCCTCTAGAGGGTTAGTTAACACTAACTTCTAGGGGCTTTTTTATTACCGCTAAAATAGGTTCAAGTTTCTTCCTTATTCGTTTTTATTATATAAGTTAATGATTTTTCATTCTTATCCATTTGGTTAACATCTTGTTACCATTACGCCAACTTATCGATTTGCCTTATTCGCTGCTATTTAGGCGAGTGGGGCATCGGTGCTCTATTGGTTCTTTTTAAGGTTTTTCTTCATGTTGTATCCCATTATTAACTTAGCGATCTTTGCTTTGTTGATTGTTGTGCTGTTTAAACAGCAAAAATCACAAAAAACGTTATCTACTCGAGTGTTCACTGGCTTGGGCTTAGGTGTGGCATTGGGTGCTGCATTGCAGTTTGTTTATGGTGTTGGCAGCGCTGAAATCAGCGAGACATTAGAGTATGTCAATATTGTTGGCTACGGCTATGTTAGTTTGCTGAAGATGATCATCATGCCGTTGATTTTAGTGTCTATTATTGGCGCTATTATTAAGGTGAAAGACACGGGGTCATTGGGCAAGATGTCCGCCTCAATCATTGGTATTTTGTTAGCGACGACAGCGGTTTCTGCTTTGATCGGTGTTTTTGTGAGCAATCTATTTGGCTTGTCTGCTGACGGCATTGTGCAAGGAGCCCGAGAAATGGCTCGCGGTGCGGCGTTAGAGACGCGTCTAGATGGTCTGGCCAATGTGTCATTTGCTGACATGGTTACGTCTTTCTTCCCTGGAAACCCTTTCGCAGACTTGGCTGGCAGCCGTCCTACTTCAACCATTGCTGTGGTGATTTTTGCGGCTTTTGTTGGTGTGGCTGGGGTTAAAGTTGCTCGAAGCGAACCTGAATTAGGAGCGAGTTTTGAGCGCTTTGTTGATGTGGCTCAATCGGTTGTTCGAACTCTGGTTCGTATGGTGTTGAGTTTGACGCCGTACGGTATTTTGGCCTTGATGACAAAAGTGGTGGCTGGATCGGATGTGAATGACATTTTGACCTTGCTTAATTTTGTGGTGGCGTCGTATGTCGGTTTGGCACTGATTTTGGTTATGCATTTATGTTTGCTTGCTTTTAATGGTATTTCGCCAATTCAATACTTTAAGAAAGTGTTACCGGTACTTTTGTTTGCTTTTACATCTCGTTCAAGTGCCGGAACGATTCCGTTGAATATCGATACTCAAGTAAAGCGTCTAGGTAATGGTGAAGGTGAGTCAAATTTCTCTGCTTCTTTTGGCGCGACAATGGGGCAAAATGGGTGTGCAGGCCTTTATCCTGCAATGTTGGCTGTGATGATTGCACCAACAGTAGGCATTAATCCATTAGATCCAAGCTTCATTATTTCGTTAATTGCTATCGTTACCATTAGTTCATTTGGTATTGCTGGCATCGGTGGTGGCGCAACCTTCGCGGCGCTCATCGTGTTATCTGCCTTGGACATGCCTGTTGCTCTCGCTGGCTTATTGATTTCCATCGAGCCTTTGATCGATATGGGTCGTACCGCAGTGAATGTTAATGGTGCGATGACGGCAGGTACCATTACTTCTAAGTGGTTAGGTCATTCTGATAACGAGGTCTTTGAGCAAGATGAAATGCCTGAGGTTGAGTTAAAGAATAGCTAAGGCTTCTAAGGCTTGTGAGTTAGAATCCTTTTAAAACCACCTTCGGGTGGTTTTTTTATTTTTGTAGAACGTGTTTTGAGTAAAAAATAGGGGGTACGTCATGACTTGGTAGGGAATTTTTGCATTAGGCATGCAAAGTGCTTAAATTAATCTAAGCTTGGTAAGTAACAACGACAAGGAGAAGATCGTGTCACTATTTTCTAACCTCAAGGTATCTCATTCTGTGGCGATTGTGGGCATTTTGCCTTCATTATTTGCCATTATCATTGTTTTCATTTTAGTTAAAGATTTAAACAAACGAGTTCATGAAGGGCGCGTAGCCGAAGATATGGTCATGCTGTCGACCTTGTTAGACGGTGTTGCCCATAATTTTGCCGTAGAACGTGGTTTGAGCGCTGGCTATCTTGGTAGTAAAGGGGCGAATGGCAAAGAGGCATTAATGGCTCAACGTCTAGTAGCAGATAAGGCCGAATCCGCCCTTAGAAACATTCCTGGTGATATATTTGAAGCACTTGGACAAGATGAAATAGACGGCTTACTCGGGTCTGTTCTAACGATGTTAACTAATAAAGACAACGTCCGGAAAAGCGTTGATGTGCTTGCTGCGGACAACGGCGCCTTTGATTTTTATTCTGAGGTAAATCGACGCGCGTTAAGCGGCATTCAACGAGCAATTTTGAACATCAGTGATCGCGATATCGCAAAGACACTTGAAGCTCGTCTTGGATTATTGTGGATGAAAGAGCGCGCAGGCCAATATCGGGGCGCATTAAATGGTGTTTTTTCCGCTCAAACGACGACGCCTAAGCGTCAATCTCAGATTGCTAGCTATATCGAAGACGAAGCTTACTGGCTAGAGCACTTTAACGCTACGGCGCCTGATAAAGACAAAGCGTTACTACAATCTGCAATGCAAAACCCTAAGTGGTTGTCGGTGTCTAAGGCCACCGATTCATTTTTAGCTTTAAAGGATGTCTCATCAGTCAAAGGGCCTGAAGGCTGGTTTGCGTTAGCGACGGCAAAAATTGGTCTAATAAAAGGCGTGGCGGATAAAATCAGTGAGGAAATTCTAGGTTTAAGTGCGTCTTTAACCTCCAAAAGCCAAATGTATCGCAATATTCTTGTCATTGGTTTTGTGATTCTGATTACGCCGGTTATTTGGTTAGCCTTCACCTTAACGCGTTCTATCACTCGACGTGTCGAATTGATTAGTCAGGCCTTATCAAATGTTTCTTCAGAGCGTAATTTGACTGGAAAAATTGAAAATATGTCCAACGATGAGCTTGGAGATATTATTCAATATTTGAATGTTCATTTAGATCATTTGAGAGATTCATTTAGTCTAATGGTGAACATGGCGTCAGAATCAAAAGACAGCATGAGTGTGTTGAGTGGGTTTTCTCAAAGTGCACTAAAAGAAACAAAAAATCAGTTTGACCAAACGGATTTAATGGCGTCAGCCGTAGAGGAAATGTCGTTAACCAGCAATACGATTTCACAAGACATGCAATCTTCGGCGCAGGCAACGGAGAGTATTCGAGCGCAAAGTACCCAAGCCTCTGAGCGAATGCAGTCTATTTTGCATTCCATTGCGAACCTTTCCTCGGAGGTCGAAGGCGGTCACAAAGCGGTTCAATCTGTAACAACAAACACAGAGCAAATTAGCAGTATTTTGCAAACCATTGAATCTATTGCAGAGCAAACGAACTTATTGGCGCTTAATGCGGCGATTGAAGCAGCACGAGCGGGCGAGCAAGGGCGTGGGTTTGCTGTCGTAGCAGATGAAGTGAGGACCTTAGCACAACGCACACAGAACTCGACTGAAGAAATTCGTTCGATGATTGAAGCCTTGGTTGGATCCGGTAAGAGTGCATTGAAGTCCATGGACCAATGCGCCAACATGGCAACCGACACATCCGGTGTGGTGCGTGATAATGTGACAATGATGCAAGGCCTGTTTGATGATATAGAGCAGTTAGCTCAAACGATCGAGCGTGTTGCCACCGCGTCAGAAGAGCAGTCACAAGTCTCTGAAGAGATTAACCGCAACATTCAGAATGTGAGTGAGCGTTCCGAGCGTATCCTCGACTTAGTGAATAAAACAGATGAGGGCTCTGAACAAGCGAAACAGCGCTTCGACAGCGTACTTAAAGAAATCTCATCCTACAAACTGAGTTGATTGTTTTACAGCGCGTGGATGCCTGATACGAAAAAGGCCCATTGAAGCGAATCAATGGGCCTTTTTATGCGTATTGTCTTAACGGTCAATCAGTCTTGAGCCGGTTTGCGGTTGCGTCGCGCTGGCGCCAGAGGTTTGCTACGCAAACCTTGTCCTTGTGTTACCTCTGCTTTTGAGGGGGTTGGACGACGATTTCCTGATTTAGGTGCATTGCCTTGTTTAGCAGGGTTGCCGCCTTGTTTCGCGCCATTACCTTGTCTTGCGCCAGCGTGCTGGTCACGAGGTGCTTTTGGTTTTTTCGGTTTGTTTGGCTTGATTGGACGCGTGTCCAATGTGGTGTCAGGCAACATGTGAGATGGGAAAAAATCATCATCGTAGCGACGTTCGATCAGCTTTTGCGTCAAACGTTCAATCGCTCGCAATTGGTCTAACTCATCCGCTGCCACCAAAGAAATGGCTTTGCCTGTTGCGCCAGCGCGGCCAGTTCGACCAATGCGGTGAACATAGTCTTCGGCGACATCTGGTAGATCAAAGTTGACCACATGAGGAAGCTGTTCGATATCCAGTCCTCGCGCGGCAATATCAGTCGCGACCAAAATGCGAATACGACCTTCTTTAAAGTCTGACAAGGCACGAGTCCGTGCACCTTGGCTTTTGTTGCCATGAATCGCACTGGCGCGAATGCCAGCGTCTTCTAGTTGCTTCGTGATTTTGTTTGCGCCGTGTTTGGTACGAGAAAATACCAACGCTTGATCCCAACGACCTTCCGCGATCAATTTAATAAGCAGTTCGGTTTTACGTTTTTTATCGACAGGGTGCAGCCATTGCTCAACAGACACTGCCGTCGCATTGCGTGGGGTCACCGATATTTCTACAGGGTTATTCACCAAGCCTTTTGCAAGTTGACGAATCTCGGGAGAGAACGTCGCAGAAAACAGCAAGTTCTGACGCTTCTTTGGAAGGATTGCTAAGATTTTCTTAATGTCGTGGATAAAGCCCATGTCCAACATGCGATCGGCTTCATCTAATACGAGCACTTCCAGTTTGTCGAATCGTACGGCTTTTTGGTTGTACAAATCCATCATACGACCTGGTGTAGCGATCAGAATATCGGCGCCACGACGCAATGCCATCATTTGTGGGTTGATTTTTACGCCACCAAATACCACGGTCGATTTCAGGCCCAAATGCTGGCCATAATTCTTAACGCTCTCAGCAACTTGAGCGGCCAGTTCACGTGTTGGTGTTAATACTAATGCGCGTACTTGGTTATTTTGCGCGTGTTCGCCTTTGCTTAGAATTTCAAGTAAAGGTAAGGTAAACCCCGCGGTTTTACCTGTCCCGGTTTGGGCCGCGGCCATCACATCTTGGCCTTCAAGAATGGCTGGTATTGCCTGAGCTTGGATAGCGGATGGCTCAGTGTAGCCTTGGTCTTCAATGGCTTTTAGGATGGGGGCAGAAAGCCCAAGTTTGTTGAAACTCATAGATGTTCTCATGTTTTATCAAAGGCAGGTGCAAGGCTGAATGGTCAGGTAATGCAAGAATTTCGCGAAGCTTACCTTATATCCGCCTTACATGCTATGTACTATCAAATTAGACTCTTTTTACGTCTACCGAAACGGCCAGTTGCTGAGATCCTCCCCCTCAAATATCACCCCTTGCAGCGGTGTTACATCGGAATAATCTCTTCCCCATGCCGTCACAATGTGCTGATCATTTGGCATGATGTCATTAGTGGGATCAAATTCTACCCAGCCAAGTTCGGGGATAAACACCGCGAACCAAGCGTGGGATGCATCTGCCCCAACGAGCTTTTCTTGTCCTGGCGGCGGTAGGGTTTCTAAATATCCGCTCATATAGCGGGCTGGAATGCCCACGGAACGTAAGCAACCAATGGCAAGATGCGCGAAGTCTTGGCACACACCACTGCGTTGTTTAAGTACTTGTTCTAATGGAGTAGCAACCGTTGTGCTGGCTGGGTCGAAGGTAAACTCGGTGAAAATTTTGTGTGTGAATGCTAAGGCTGCTTGCAATACAGGCTTATCATCCGCAAACGTACTGGCGGCATAGGCTTTTAAATCTTCAGAACGATGTATCTGTGGCGAATCGAGTAAATACTCTTTTGCCATCCGCAGTTCCGGTGTATTGGGGGCGTTTAGCTGCGCCCGTAATTGGCCACAATTTAGCGTGTGTTGAGACGCCCACTCAAGCACATTAAGTGGGGTAATCTCAAAGTCCGTGGTGACGTCAATAACCAACTTTTTATGCGCTTCCTGAATGGAAAAATAAAAGGTTTGGTTGCCAAAATAATCTTCGCCATCGTTTTGGTAGACCGGTGGGGGATTGATCTGAACCTTTTGATGGAGACAGCGCTGGTTACGAGTGTCTCGCGGCAGCAAATGCGCCATGTTGTAGCATAAGCTCACTGGTGCGCCATACGAGTATTCTGTGATATGACGAACACGGTATCTCATAGAGCAACTCCTCTTATGGCTTCAGTGAGAGACTGAGGGCCAGCGGTATGGTCAAAATACTTATCACTAATGAGAACGGTAAACTGCTCTAATTGGTCTAGAAGTTCCGTCATCAGCTGTTCTAATGCATGACGACTTTGTGTTTTTTCATTTATTTTGGCCAGCTCTTCAAGGTCGGCGAGCTGAATATCATTTAATGACTTGATAATGATCTTATGTTCTGGACTCAGCCCCGCGGAAGTTGTTTCGTTGCGAGGCAGCTCTTTAATGTATTTACGCAGTTGTTCAACTTGGTACAGTAAGGAGCGAGGGTTCGTACCATCAATCATCAAGAGATCTAATCCATAGGCCACGCGAGCACGGTTGCGATAGCGACGGCGGAAAGAGATTAGAGCCTCAACACTTAATAACACCGATTCTAAAATTTGCTGTTGCGAGGTGGCAGGCAAGGGTTTTGTCAGTGAAGAACGCAATAGTGTTGCAGTTTGTAGTGCGCGTTCAGTACGGCGCCCAATCTCTTGGAATGTCCAATCGAGTCCACGTAACATGCTTTCATGATTCAAACCAGAAAGTGCTAACAATGACGTTACCAAACTGTCTAACGATTCTTCCGGTGCGGAAGGCAGGCCATTGGTATAGGCGCGATCCAGTTCATGGATATGGTCACGCAGCTCATTGATGATAATTCGGGTGTCCGCAGACAGCATTTCTTTGACTTGTTCACTGCAGCTTAGCATGGCTTGTAAATTGGCTTTGATGGAGCCTGCGCGGCTGCCATCGGTAATAATAGACACCAGTTCTGCTTCTGGATTAGCGAGCAATTCCTCATCGGCTTCCATAAAGCCGGGTAGACAGCCTGTTTGTGTTGATGCCATTTCAAGTAAGGTGCGACGGCTTTCTTCTGGTAAAGGATCAATACCATTCATTTGTTTGAAAATGGTGCGCAGTAAACGCATGCTAATTTCAGCACGTTCTGCATAACGGCCCATCCAAAAAAGGTTTTCGACCACCCGGCTTGGTAAGTTGGCCTGTAAGGCTTCGTCCTGCAATAGAACTTGTTCGATTATCGAGGCCGCTTGCGGTTCAGGCTCTGCAGCCAATACCCAAGTGTCTTTGCTTTTCGAACCCGAAATATTCGACACAATGGCTTCTTTGTGTGATTCCCCTGTGCGTGATAATCCGCCCGGCATGACGCTGTAGCCTTGGGGGCCAGAAACGGTGAACGCTCGCATTAGGCTTGGTCTGGCTTGTATTTTTTCATCCAACCAAATCGGGGACATTGACCCTGGAATGTAGCTTTGGGCAGTGTATAGATGCGGGTTTCTTTTGATTTTTTCGATGGTGCTGAGCTTTTGCTTTTCCGTCAATGTGTGCCCATAAATACTGTTGGTATCATGGCGACGTATGGTCGGTTTTATAATGAGATGACTCAAATTGGACAGAACATAGTGTAGGTCGTCGGCATCACCACACCACCAGGTGGTTACAGTAGGTAATGTGAGTTGTTCTCCCATGAGAAATTCACTGATGGCTGGCAAGAATTTTAACAGCGCGGGTGCTTCCAAAATACCGCTGCCTAATGGGTTGGCCAGTACCACATTGCCCGCGCGAACCACTTCTAACAACCCAGGTACACCCAAGAAGGAATCTGCTCTTAGCTCTGCTTGATCACAGTAAGCGTCATCGACTCGACGCAAGATCACATCTACACGAGCCAAACCGTTCAACGACTTCATCCAAACAGCGCCGTTACGCACCGTCAAATCACTGCCTTGAACCAATGGAAAACCCAAGTAGTTCGATAAATACGCTTGTTCAAAATAGGTGCTGCTGTACGCACCGGGCGACAACATGACAATGCGTGGTGTATCGGTCCATTGACTAGACAGCGAAGACAGCATGTTTTTGAATGACTGGAAAAAGCCCGCTAATCGGCGTACTTGGCTCTCACGAAAGTTGTTGGCAATCACTCGAGAAACCACGGCTCGATTTTCTAGGGCATAACCGGCGCCACTGGGCACTTGGGTTCGATCGCTAATCACTTGGAACTGCCCCATTGGGTTGCGAACAAGGTCAACCGCATGAAGCAATAGCTGATGCTCACCAGGAACAGTAACACCGTGACAGGGGCGCAAGAAACCGGGGTGGCTAAAAATAATTTCGGAAGGAATAATGCCGTTTTTCAGGAGTTCTTGCGGGCCATAAAGGTCTTTTAATATGAGATCAAACAAAGTTGAGCGTTGAGCTAACCCTTGTTCAATGGAAAGCCATTCGTTTGTTTCTATGATGTTGGGAATAAGATCCAGCGACCAAACGCTCGGAGTGAGCGGGTCGCTGGTTAGATTATAGGTAGCTCCGTCTTCACGCAAAATGCGCTGAGCACGACGTTGTCTGTCGTGCATCTCCTCAGCCGTTAGATTCTCCATACTGCGTAATATTGGTTCCCAATGAGGACGCGGTTGGCGATCTTCCATGAAGGCCTCATCATAAGCATTCACAGGGGTATCATAGGCGGACGGTAACGTCGATTTTTGATCAATCATCGACGTTACGAAAGTACCTGTTTGAAATTGCATAATGTGCTTGAGCCTAAAAAAATTAATTATTAGAGGACATTATACTGCTTCCTTAGATCTAATGTATGAGGATATTCATTCATTGGCTCTTCAGCGGGTGGCGACATGGCACGAGGACTGTTTTCATTTGGATAAAATGCACGTAAGGCACTAAAGGCGGGTGGTGGAGACAGGGTGCCTTGTGTGAATCCATGATCCCAAAAACGGTTTACGCGACGCGCTTCTGCTTCATTGCTGTTGACCGGTACGTTGTCATAGGTACGTCCACCGGGGTGAGACACATGATATGTGCAGCCACCGACCGATAAACCATTCCATGTGTCGATCAAATCAAATATCAATGGCGTGTCGGTTCCCAGGGTAGGGTGCAACGCCGATGGCGGCGCCCACGCTTTGTAGCGCACAGCCCCCACATATTCACCTTTACGACCGGTTGCGCGAATCGGTACACGTCGGCCATTGCAGCTCAGCACATAACGGTTGTCTGTTAAGCCTGATAATTTGACCTGCAAACGTTCAACGGAAGAATCCACATAACGAGCCGTACCTGATCCGGTGATTTCTTCACCAAGAACATGCCAAGGTTCAATGGCCCAACGAAGTTCAATTTCCATGTCATCGATTTGCTGACGACCATAATGAGGGAAACGGAATTCTTCAAACGGCGCTAACCATTCGAGTTTAAATGGAAAACCATGACGTTGAAGGTCTTCGACCACTTCTTTCACATCTTGCCAAACAAAATGCGGCAGCATGAATTTGTCGTGTAAACTGGTGCCCCAGCGTACTAAAGGCTTCTTGTAGGGCTCTTTCCAGAAGCGAGCCACCAAACAGCGTAGCAACAGCATTTGTACCAATGACATATGCGGATGAGGCGGCATTTCAAAACCACGGAACTCTAATAAACCTTGGCGCCCACTGGCACTGCCTGCGGCATAAAGTTTGTCGATACAAAATTCAGAACGATGTGTGTTGCCGGTAATATCAACCAGCAAATTGCGCATCAAACGGTCAACCAGCCAAGGTTCTTCAACGAAACCTTCGGGCATATTTTGGAACGCGATTTCCATTTCATACAAGGCTTCATCTCGGCCTTCGTCTGGGCGAGGTGCTTGGCTGGTAGGGCCAATGAACATGCCAGAGAAAAGGTAAGATAGCCCAGGATGATGCTGCCAGAATGTCACCAAACTTTGCAGTAATTCAGGGCGACGCAACAGTGGACTGTCTGCTGGCGTACGACCACCAAGCGTTACGTGATTACCACCGCCGGTGCCTGTATGGCGACCATCCAGCATGAATTTTTCTGCGCCGAGGCGAGATAAATACGCTTGGTGGTAAAGTGTTTCTGTATTGTGAACTAACCCAGCCCAGCTGGCGGCCGGATGAATATTGACTTCGATGACACCCGGATCTGGCGTAATCAAGAATTTTTGCATCCGAGGGTCTTTCGGTGGTTCATAACCTTCGATCACAATGGGCAAATCCAGAGTTTTTGCTACGTCTTCAAGGTGCCCAAGTACGCTAACGAAGTGTTCAAGATGCGTCATCGGCGGCATGAAAACATGCAAACGGCCATCACGCGGTTCAATACATAAGGTAGTACGAACCACATTTTTAAGCACTTTTTCTACCGGCGTCGCAGGAGGAACGGGCTTTTTAGCAAAGTGTTGTTTGGCCACGCTGTCTAAAAGGGCATTATCCTTTTTATTCGCCAAAGGTTGGCGAGGGTCAAAGGGGTCGCGCTCAGGAATACGATCTTCTTCTGCTTGCGCTGGCAAGGAGTTAAGTGGTAAACGATAACCCATTGGGCTATCACCAGGAATTAAGGTGATTACATCACTGCGCATAGGCCAAAGCGAGCTGTTCCAGCATTGGTGATAGCCATCAAATTCTAGCGGTAAAATATAACCGGTTGTTGAGCTTAAACCTCGGCTCAATAATTTTGCTAGGCGGCGACGCTCTAAGTCGTCTTTTAAATCGGCCTTAGTGGGGTCTGCATCCGCAGGGAGTGATTGCTCCATCCACAAATAATACAGCGTATCTTCATACGTGCTTTGCAGGTATTGCTTATCCAAAGCCAGCTTTTCACACAACAATTCGCCAAAAGCTTGGGCGTCTTTGATGGTGTGTTTATAGTCTTTGTCTACGCGAGCCAGATATTTTGGGTCGTTCCACAAGGCTTCGCCGTCGGTGCGCCAGAAACAGCCCAGTGCCCAGCGAGGCACTTCTTCGCCAGGGTACCATTTGCCTTGGCCATAATGGAGCAAACCGTTGGCGCCGAATTCTTGCTTCATCTTGATCAGCAAATCTTTGGCGAGTTTGAGTTTCTCTGCACCCAATGCGCCGGTGTTCCATTGCTCAGAATCCATGTCGTCAATGGAAACAAAGGTCGGCTCGCCACCCATTGTTAGGCGAACATCGCCATCTTCAAGCTGTTTATCAACGGCAAAGCCTAACGCTTTGATGGTGTCCCATTCGCCTTCGGCGTAGGGTTTAGTGACGCGTGGGTCCTCGTGAATACGGGTCACAATGTTGCTGTAGCTGAATTCACACTCACATTCGTCGATGAATCCTGTAATGGGCGCAGCAGAAGCAGGTTCTGGTGTGCAAGCAAGTGGGATGTGACCTTCACCCGCGAACAATCCTGATGTAGGGTCCAGTCCAACCCAACCCGCGCCGGGCAGATATACTTCACACCAAGCATGTAAATCAGTGAAATCCTCTTCTGGGCCAGAAGGGCCATCAAGTGCTTTCACATCAGCGGTTAGCTGGACCAAATAACCGGAAGCGAAACGTGCGGCTAAACCAAGGCTTCGTAGTATTTGAACCAATAACCAGGAGGTATCACGACAAGAACCTTTTTTAAGCGTTAGGGTTTCTTCGCAGGTTTGAACGCCGGGTTCTAAACGAATACCGTAGCCGATTTCTGCCGCTAAGCGACTATTAATGGCAACAAGGAAGTCATTTATTGGCGTGTTTTTACGATCAACCGTTGATAGCCATTTATCCAATAACGGACAAGATTCAGTGACTTGTAAGTAAGGATCGAGCTCTTTTTTGAGGGCTTTGTCGTAGGCAAACGGATATTCTTCTGCGTAGCTTTCCACAAAGAAGTCGAATGGGTTGATCACTGTCATGTCAGCAATGACTTCAACGTAAAACTCTAATTTGTTGGTTTTTTCTGGGAACACTAAACGCGTTTGAAAATTGCCGAACGGGTCTTGTTGTATGTTAATAAAATGCTTTTCAGGCAAGACTTTCAGCGAGTAAGCGTGAATTTTTGTGCGTGAGTGTGCCGCAGGTTGCAACCGCAAAATGTGCGGGGCAACATTGATAAATCGATCAAACTCATAGGTGGTCTTGTGCTGTATTGCGACTCTAATGGTCATGCAGCGTCTCCTTGCCGAAAATGAAACCAGTTTTCGGTAATCTGGTAGTTTATTTCTATAATCGCAATCTGCAGCGCGTTGAGGTGATCCTGGAAGTCATTATTTAAATCTTCCGAGCTGATCAGTGGGTAATCAACGTCTAGGATCTTGTCGACTTTGGAGGTAATCAGTCCTGCCCTTGGCAGCTTGTTGGCCGCTTCGCTGATTTGCCCAAAACAATAGGCCAATGTTCTCGGGAAGCAAGGGTCATTCATCAAAAAAGTGGCGGCTTTTGCTCCATTTATCGATGTTCGTACGGTGCGTCGATAATCCAAATACGCGCTTTGTGACTTTAATACTTTTGACCAAGTGACTTGCCCAAGTTGAATTCTCGCCTCTGGTTCTGACTTCAGCATCAACGACACCGCGGCATCAAGAATACGTGTTCCCATGTCGGCACGTTCTAAGTATCGGCCCATGATAAGAAAGTGCCAGCCAGAGTCACGACTCATCGCACCAGCAAATAGCCCAATGATTTTTTGGCAGCCTTCGATAATGGTATTAAGGAATAGATGGCGTTCTGAACGGTTAATGCCTTGTTTGATGTTTTGCTGAGCGTACAAGTCCAGTTCGTTGATCAGTTCCCACGTTTCTTTAGGTACAGCATCTCGGGTTGTACGAATGTTTTCACGCACCATTTTCAATGAAGATAGCATGGAGCTGGCGTTGGTGTCGTCAGCCAATAAAAATTTTACGACGTTACGTTCGTCTTTTACTTTGTAGCGCTGCTCGAATATCTCTTCGCCACTTAATATTTCTATTAGGTTGTACCAAGACACTTCGATACTTTTCGGAAGGTCAAACAAAAGTTCATCATAAACACTGACCAAGCGGGCCGTATTTTCTACTCGCTCCAAATAGCGAGCGCTCCAGTATAGGCGTTCTGCGACTCTAGATAACATGATTATTGCCCCTTAGTTTCAACAATCCAAGTGTCCTTACTACCACCACCTTGTGACGAATTAACGACTAAGGAGCCTTTTTTCATGGCAACGCGAGTCAACCCACCTGTGGTGACGTAGGTGTCTTTTGCTTGCAAAATGAAAGGTCGAAGGTCCAAATGGCGTGGTTCTAGAACACCTTTTGAGATAAGTGTTGGTGCGGTTGATAACTTTAATGTTGGCTGAGCTATGTAATTACGAGGGTTTTTCGTGATGAGCTCGGCAAATAAAAGTTGTTCTTTTTTCGTAGAATGTGGGCCGACTAACATACCGTACCCGCCAGACTCATTGGCTGGTTTTACGACAAGCTTGTCTAGATTATCAAGCACATAAGCGCGCTGTTCTGGGTCGTCACACAGGAAAGTTTCAACGTTTTTAAGAATGGGTTCTTCTTTCAAGAAGTAACGAATAATGTCTGGTACATAAGCGTAAACGACTTTGTCATCGGCAACGCCAGCACCCGGCGCGTTGGCCAGCGCCACATTACCGGCACGCCAAGCACGCATTAAGCCGGCAACACCCAGTACCGATTCAGGATCAAACGCTTCTGGATCGATGAACAAATCATCGATGCGACGGTAAATGACGTCGACACGCTCAGGGCCATCAATCGTTTTCATGTAAACACAGTCGTCGCTGTCGACAAACAAATCGCTGCCTTCAACGAGTTCCGCGCCCATTTGTTGTGCTAGGAACGCGTGTTCAAAATAGGCTGAGTTATAAATACCTGGAGTGAGTACCACAATTTCAGGATTTTCAATGTCTCTTGGCGACAGTGCCGCCAAGGTGTCAAATAGCTGAGACGTATAGGAATCGACCGGTAGTATGGACTCGTTTTCAAACAGTTCAGGCAGCACGCGTTTTGTGATAGCACGGTTTTCAAGCATATAGGACACGCCAGAAGGAACGCGTAAATTGTCTTCCAATACAAAAAAGTCCCCATTTTCGTCGCGGACCAAATCGGTGCCGCAGATGTGCGCCCATACACCGTGAGCCGGTGATACACCAACGCATTCTGGTCTGAAGTTCTTTGAATCTTTGATGATGTGTTCTGGAATGATGCCGTCTTTGATGACGTTTTGATCGTGGTAGAGGTCGTTGATGAAAAGGTTGAGGGCTTTTAGACGTTGTTTTAGTCCGGCTTCTGCTATTTTCCAATCCGATGCTTCAATCGTTCTGGGAACTATGTCGAAGGGCCATGCTCTGTCAATGTTGCCTTCTTCTGTGTAGACCGTAAAGCTGATGCCCATCTCTTGTATTGTTGCTTCAGCAGCGAGGCGTCGCTTTTCTAATTCGTCTTCAGATAGGCTGTCTAAATACCCCAGTAGTTGTTGAGCTGGGGGTCTTGCGGCGCCTTGTTCATCAATTAACTCGTCAAAAAAAACCGATGACTGGTACTGGCTTGTTAGTTTTTCCATGTATACCTCGTTCTCTTATTAAAGCCGGAGGTGAGTGCTTCAAATCTGCACACATTCGCGTACTATTTTTGTGCGCCCGCCCTATGTTGGACGGGGCTATGCTTTTTAATACCAAATTTACTTATATCATTACCCTGATTTACTAGGGTTTGCATAGTGTTTTCGCACTACTTTTTAAATAAAGCAAGGATCGAGCCATAGTGTTTAATCCTGAATGTCCCGATATTATTGGTAAATTAAGTGATGTGAGTCGGTTTTATTTGGGTGGGAATTCGCTACTATGAAACATCAAAATTGTTGTGTTTTTTGTCATTTTTCAAAGGGATAAAGTCGTGTCTCAGGTCAGTCGTGTTTTGGTCGCTGGAGCGGGTATTGGTGGTTTGTGCGCCGCATTAGCGTTGGCAAAACAAGGTATGAAAGCGGTGGTTTTAGAGCAAGCCGAACAATTGGGTGAAGTTGGGGCTGGGTTACAGATCAGTCCGAATGCATTCAAAGTGCTTCGCCAGCTTGGTTTAGAGTCCGAATTGACGCCCTTTGCCTTTGTGCCGCAACAGGCTGTGATTCGCGATTACAAAACGGGCGAGTACTATCTTAGGTCTGCATTAGGGAGCGCCGCTGAAGCAAGATATGACGCACCGTATTGGCATTTACATCGTGCTGATTTACATCAAGTGTTGGTGAATGCTTGTGTTAGACATGGTGTTGAGTTGATGTTGAATGCGGTGGTAGACAGTTACGAAGAGAACGTGCTTCTTAATCAGGTTGCTGTTTTGCTTAAAGACGGGCGCGAGTTTGTGGCGGATGTATTGGTTGGTGCGGATGGTCTTCATTCAAAAGTCCGCGAACAAATGCTTGGTAAAGAGCGTCCGACATTTATGGGGCAGGTTGCTTGGCGTGGCGTTATTCCTGTGAGTGACTTGAAGGTGAATATTAAACCTGATGCTTGTGTTTGGGCTGGGCCGGGTCGCCATTTTGTGAGTTATTTTTTGCGAGGCGGTCAATATGTCAATTTCGTTGCTGTAGAAGAGCGCAGCGACTGGCAATCTGAATCGTGGCGTGAAGAAGGTGATGTTGAAGAATTGAAGCGCGCCTTTGCTGGTTGGCATCCAGAAGTGAGTGACTTATTAACGTCTGCGACCAGTACCTTTCTATGGGCTTTGAATGGCCGTGACGAGTTGCCGACGTGGCATAACGGACGCGTGGTCTTATTAGGCGATGCTTGTCATCCAATGCTGCCGTTTATGGCGCAAGGGGCGGCAATGGCCATTGAAGACGCTTATGTTTTGGCAAGGTGTTTACGTGCGTATTCTCTGACAGATGCTTTTACGTATTACGAACAAGCGCGTAAGCCACGTGCGACGAAAGTTCAAAAAATGTCGAAAACCAATGCTGGCTTGTATCATATGCATGGTGGTGTGCTTGGAAAAATGAAGCTGAAAGCCCTACAAGCGGCTGGACGTTTTGCCCCTGATTTTGTCCATTCTAAATTGGATCCTATTTACGGTTATTCCGTATTAGACGATCGGTGATTCTGTTGAATGAGATTATTTATAATTAAATCTCTCTTTTTTTGCATGGATTTAGTTTATTTAGTTATAACGTTTTGTGAGATCGTCATTGCGATTTATTATTGGCCTCGCTGGTTGAGTTTGATTATCATCGCCGCCTCTTTACCCTTGGATCATAAGTTTAAGGGTTAACTTAAATCTGGAATCCTCAGACGATATGACTTCTAAATCTCCTTTGGCCTTGTTGCCATTATTGCTTTTCCTTGTTCTTTTTGTCGGCAGTGGCCTTTGGTATCAATCTGAAGGCGTTGATTTTGCCTTCTACCAAATCTCTGCTCCTGTTGCTATTTTACCTGCGATTGCTTTGGCTGTTTTGTTGGGCAAAGGGCAGTTTAATCAGCGCATTGAAACGTTTATTCAAGGTGTTGGCGACAATACGATTGTTACCATGATTTTGATTTATTTGTTGGCTGGTGCGTTTGCCAGTGTGGCGAAAAGTGTGGGTGGTGTGGATGCGACGGTTAACTTCGGTTTAAGCGTTATTCCTGCTTCGCTTTTGTTGCCAGGGTTGTTCGTTATTACGGCGTTTGTTGCCACTTCGATGGGTACATCGATGGGAACCATTGCTGCGATTGCGCCAATAGCCATAGGTGTTGCTGAAGCGGCTGATTTGCCTTTATTGCTAACAGTTGGCACGGTGATCGGTGGCGCTATGTTCGGTGATAACTTGTCGATTATCTCTGATACGACCATTGCCGCCACTCGAACTCAGGGCTGTGACATGCGTGATAAATTTCGCATGAACTTCAAGATTGCTCTGCCAGCGGCCTTAGTGACGTTGGTTTGGTTGTTTTTCCAGAGCAGTGGCGCACACATTTCAGACATCAAAGACTACGAATTGATTCGAGTGTTGCCTTATGTGGTAGTACTGGGGCTGGCTATTGCCGGTGTGAATGTGATGTTGGTGTTGTTTAGCGGCATTGTGTTGGCTGGTGTGATTGGTTTGACGATGCAGCCAGAATATTCTGTCGCGTCTTGGTCCGCTGATATTTACGCTGGTTATACCGGTATGCAGGAGATTTTGATCCTTTCTTTGTTGATTGGTGGTCTTGGTGCATTGATGAAGTCTCAAGGCGGTCTAGATTGGCTGGTAAGTACAATTGAACGTATTAGTCGTGCATTGGGTGCCAAGGCTGGCTCCACGCGTGCTGGAGAGCTAAGCATTAGTGCGGCAGTCGCTCTGACAAACTGTTGTACTGCGAACAACACAGTATCGATCTTAATTAACGGCTCTGTCGCAAAAAACATTGCTGAACGCTACAATGTTGATCCACGCCGCAGTGCCAGTTTATTGGATATTTTTTCCTGTGTCGTGCAGGGGATTTTGCCATACGGTGCTCAAATATTGTTGGCTTCTTCTTTGGCGAAAGTGTCGCCTTTGGATTTAGTCGGTTATGTGCAATACAGCTGGGTATTAGCGGTTGCTGCGTTGGTGTCTATTTACATCGCTTGGCCAAAAAGCGTGAAATAAAAGCGAACAGAATTTCGTTGTAAAACGAAAAGCCTGTGCATTTGGTGATCACTAAATGCACAGGCTTTTTTATTGCTTTGAATATGGACTTATTAAGGAGAGCACGTGAAACAGGGTTCCCATGTGAAGGCGGAATTGATTTTAGTCTTGGTGACGATTTTGGCTGGCTTTGGCTGGATTTTTTCGAAAGAGGCTCTGGCTGGACTGCCGCCTTTATTTTTTATGGGGGTTCGCTTCCTTATTGCCGGTTTTGTTTTGTTCTTAGCTGGGCAAAAATATTTTCGTGGGTTGGACTGGGGGAATATTAAACAGGCATGTTGGGTCGGAGTGGTGATGGGAATCACCATGATGTTTTGGGTCACTGGGTTGGATCAGGGGTCCAATTTGGGGGTAGGGGCTTTCATTACGAGTTTGGGGGTGGTGCTGGTTCCGGTGGTGGCTCGGTTTATGTTCAAAGAAAGGCCGCCTTTGAGTATTTGGATTGCGTTACCGATTGCTGTGGTGGGGTTGGGTTTTCTTGCCTTGAACCAAGGCTTGGACATTGAATTTGCTCAGGTGTATTTTCTAGGTGCGGCTTTGTGCATGGCGTTTCAGTTGAACCTATTGTCGCGTTTTTCAATGCGTATGCATGCGCTGGTACTGACGGCCATTCAGCTTTCATCAGCAGGTGTTGTGTTGCTTGTTGTGTCTGTGTTCACAGAAACGCTTCCTCACAGCATTGGTCTTAATGTGGCAGGCTGGTTTCTAGCCAGCACCTTAATCGCGAGCAGCTTACGGTTTTTATTACAAACTTACGCCATGAGTTTGACCCCCGTGAGCCATGCTGCGGTGATCATGAATTTAGAACCTGTTTGGACGGCTATTTTTGCGGTGCTATGGTTTGGCGAGGTGATGGGTGTTGGGCAAGTATTTGGCTGCTGTTTGATTTTTCTGGCGATGTTGGTTTGTCGATGGACACAGATCAAATCGATTTTCAAACCCGCCAGAAAGGCTTAATCAGGCAGTATAGTGTCGAGAGTATCACTGTATAGTTGGCGTATTTCTTGGCTGAATGGTCGGGGTTGGAACTCCCAGCGTGCCAATAATCCTTCACTAAGGGTGACAAGCATTTCAATCCTCGCAGCTATTTCTTTTTGATCCATATTGGGATACTGCGCGGCCATGATATTGATGGCGCGCTTTTGCAGGCGTTGGTGTGACTCTGTATAGATGTGGGCAATCGTAGGGTTTCGTGCTGCCTCGGCTTTTATCTCCGCGTGCATTATTCTCTCATTGTTGCTTTCTGGGTTGAGATCAGAAAAGTGCCTTTCTAACCAATCCTTTTTATCTAAAAAGGACGCCATATAATGTAATCTTCTTTGGGTAAACTGCTCTACCAATGCGCAAATAATGTCATCTTTATGGGCAAAGTAGCGGTAAATTTGACCTACACTAAGCTCAGCTGTTTTCGCTATTTCACTCATGCTGGCCTTGTGAAAGCCTTTGCTTAGTACGTGATGTTTGGTGGCATCAATAATGCATTGTTTTCGTTGATCGCTGTGGCAGGGTAGGTGAATAGTTCTCATTTATTTGCACGTTTTGTCATATATTAGGTTGATTGCTTGTATTATAGTGCTTGTGAATGATCATTCTCAATATCTCGAAAGGAAGTCTCCTCAATGTTGTCTAAATGTAAATATGTTGCAAGTGCGTTGCTTGTCCTATTGCTGGCTGGTTGTCAGGAGGAGGCACCCAAGTCTGCTGCTGTACCGTCCGCACCCAAAACACAGGTTGGTGTTGTTGTTATTCAGCCTCAAAAAACAGATCTGATGGCGGAATTGCCTGGTCGTACAACGTCAAGTTTGGTGGCTGAAATTCGTCCTCAAGTGGGCGGTATTGTAAAGAAGCGTTTCTTTGAAGAAGGTCAAGATGTCAACACTGGTGACTTGCTTTATGAGTTGGATGATTCCACTTACGTGTCTTCTTATAAACAAGCTCAGGCAGATTTAGAGTCGTCCAATGCAAGCTTGAAGTCGGCTCAGCTAAAGTATGAGCGTTATACTCAGCTTCGCAAACAAAACAATGTATCACAACAAGATCTTGATGATGCGCAAGTGGCATTTCTAGAAGCCAAAGCAAAACAAAAAGGCTCCGAAGCGGCCTTGGAGAGTGCCAAGATTAATTTGGATTACACAAAAATCAGAGCGCCAATTGATGGCCGAATTGGTATTTCGCAAGTCACCGTAGGGGCGCTAGTAACGGGTAGCCAAACAACGGTTATGACGACGGTGAGATCATTGGACCCGATCTTTGTTGACTTGGCCCAAACCAGTCTGGATCAGCTTAAGCAACGCTCTTTCTTGTCGCTTGATGGTGTGGAGAAAGGCTCAAATAAAGTGACTCTTGTTTTGGAAGATGGCACCACTTACCAAGAAGAAGGAACCCTTAAAGCACGTGAAGTGAGTGTGGATGAATCGACTGGTAGTGTAACGCTTCGTGCTGAATTTCCTAATCCAGACAACCTTTTGTTACCGGGTATGTTTGTACGTGGCTTGATCCATGAGTTAACACACAACGCAGCTATTTTAGTGCCTCAGCAAGGTGTTTCTCGTGATGTAAAAGGCAATCCAATTGCGTTGGTGGTCAATCAGAAAAACATTGTTGAAAGTCGAGTATTGAAAGTAGACCGCACTATTAATAATCAATGGTTGGTACTTGATGGCGTAAATGCAGGCGACAAAGTGATTGTTGAAGGTTCATTAAAAGTAAGAGCAGGAAACGAAGTGACTACTGTTGAAATGGTTCGAGACAGTAAGACCGGTGCAATTGTTGCTGCCAATGTTAATGGTTCTTCGAATCAAGGGAAGTAATCTATGTTAGCTCAATTTTTTATAAATCGTCCTGTATTCGCGTGGGTTATTTCCATCGCCATAATGTTGGCCGGTCTTGCTTCTATTTTGAATCTACCTGTTTCTCAATACCCTAATGTGGCACCGCCTACGATCAGTATTTCTGCGACTTATTCTGGTGCGTCTGCGGAAACGGTGGAAAACAGTGTTACACAAATATTAGAGCAACAGCTTACCGGTTTAGATGGACTGTTGTACTTTTCATCTTCCAGTAGTTCAAGTGGTCGTACGAGTATTAATGTGACGTTTGAACAAGGTACGGATGCGGACATCGCTCAAGTACAGATTCAAAATAAAATTCAGCAAGTTACGTCTAATTTACCCACTTCGGTTCAGCAAAATGGCGTCACGGTTAAAAAGTCTAATTCGGACTTTTTAATGGTTGCTGCGGTGTATGATGAAACAGATTCAGACTCGGCAAATGACATTTCAGACTTCCTAGTATCCAGCATTCAGGATCCAGTTTCTCGCGTGGATGGCGTTGGTAGTATTCAGGTGTTCGGTGCTGAATATGCGATGCGTATTTGGCTTGATCCTTTGAAATTGGCTTCTTATAAGCTGATGCCTTCTGATGTGTCTTCAGCAGTAACAGCGCAAAACACGCAAGTAGCGGCCGGTAGCTTAGGGGCTTACCCCGTTGTTCAAGGGCAAGAACTAAATGTAACGGTGACTGCACAGTCTAAGTTACAAACCGCTGAGCAATTTCGAGACATTATTCTTGCGTACGATGACAGTGGTGCGACCGTGCGTTTAAGTGACGTCGCCAAAGTGGAATTGGGCAGTGAAAGCTATTCGTATATTGCTCGTTTAAATGGCCATCCTGCCTCTGGTATGGCGGTTATGTTGGCGCCTGGTGCGAATGCATTATCCACGTCGGAAGCGGTTAAAAGTGTCTTAAATGGCTTATCTGGCAGTTTGCCAGATGGTTATAAATTGTCTTTCCCTGTTGATAACACAAGTTTCATTAAAATCTCGATTGAAGAAGTGGTTAAAACACTTTTTGAAGCCATCTTGTTGGTGGTTATCGTGATGTTTGTTTTCTTGCAAAATTGGCGCGCTACCTTGATTCCTGCCATTGCAGTGCCTGTAGTGTTATTGGGTACTTTCGGTGTTTTAGAATTGTTTGGCTTTTCGATAAACACCTTGACCATGTTCGGTATCGTTCTATCGATTGGGTTGCTGGTGGACGATGCGATCGTTGTCGTAGAGAACGTTGAGCGAGTTATGGAAGAGGATAAGTTGTCGCCTAAAGAGGCAACAATAAAGTCCATGAAGGAGATTACCAGTGCGTTGATTGGTATTGCCGTGGTGTTGTCTGCCGTGTTTTTGCCAATGGCGTTCTTTAGTGGTTCCACGGGTGTTATTTATCGTCAATTTTCCATCACCATTGTTGCAGCAATGACCTTGTCAGTTGTAGTGGCATTGACCCTAACTCCAGCATTGTGTGCAACGATGTTAAAACCGAATCATCACGCGCCGAAAAAGGGGCTAGGTGGTTGGTTTAACCGTAATTTTGACCGAGCAACGGATAAGTATTTTGGAGGTGTCAGCGGGATCATTAAAAAGCCGATTCGTTGGATGCTGGGTTACGGCGTTATTGTTGCTGGCCTAGCGGGTTTGATGATGAATTTACCATCAGGCTTTTTACCAACAGAAGACCAAGGTCGAGTTATGGTGATGGTGTCGTTACCAGAAGGCGCTGGCATGGCTCGAACGGATAAAGTTATGCGTGAAGTGGAACATTACTTCATGGTCACAGAGAAGAATAATGTTGATGCAACGTTCACCATTTCTGGTTTCAACTTTATGGGCAGTGGTCAAAACGCAGGGATGGCCTTTATCGCGCTAAAAGATTGGAGCGAACGTATCGGCCCTGCCAATACCGCCAGTGCCATTGTGGGCCGCTCTTATGGTGCTTTTGCCGGTATTCGTGACGCTAGAATCTTCTCTCTTATTCCGCCTTCTATCCAAGGCTTGGGGCAAAGTAGTGGGTTTACGTTCCAATTACAGGCGACAGGTAATACAGACCGCGCCACATTGCTAGAGATGCGTAATGCGTTGCTGCAAAATGCAAACACAAGCCCCTTGCTAACAGGGGTGCGTTTAGGTTCCGATTCTGAAGCCCCTCAGTTGCACATTGATATTGACCAAGAAAAGGCCTCTGCACTGGGTTTGTCTTTGTCTGATATCAGTGCAACGCTGAGCACGGCATGGGCTGGTAGTTATGTGAATGACTTTATTGATCGTGGTCGAGTAAAAACCGTCTACATGCAAGGTGATGCACAATACCGTTCTTCCCCTCAGGATTTGCAGCATTGGTATGTACGCGGCAGTGACAATACGATGACGCCATTCTCTGCGTTTGCGGAAAGTGAATGGACATATGGACCAAAAAGCTTAACTCGATTTAATGGCTTGGCTTCTTATGAAATTCAAGGTTCTGGCGCAACGGGCGTAAGTTCTGGTGCCGCTATGGACGAATTGCAGAGTGTGGCGGATGCATTGCCAGGCGGCGTTACTGGATCTTGGAGTGGTTTGTCTTACCAAGAGCGTTTATCAAGTGGACAGACGCAAATCCTGTATGCCATCTCTATTTTGGTTGTGTTTTTGTGTCTTGCAGCATTGTATGAAAGCTGGACGGTTCCATTCTCGGTTATCTTGGTCATTCCTCTAGGGGTGATTGGGGCAGCGGCAGCGGCGCATTTGCGTGGTCTGGAAAATGACGTGTATTTTCAGGTTGCCTTGCTAACCACCATTGGTCTGTCGTCTAAAAACGCTATCTTGATTGTGGAATTTGCGGAAGCGGCTTACCGTCGAGGTGTCAACGTCTGGGATGCGGCGGCTCAAGCTGCTCGCTTACGTCTACGTCCTATTATCATGACGTCTATGGCGTTTATGGTCGGGACATTGCCGTTGGCGCTTTCTTCTGGGGCGGGTGCGAACAGCCGAATTTCGATTGGTTCAGGGATCGTAGGTGGTACATTGACGGCAACAGTACTGGCCATCTTCTTCGTACCTTTATTCTTTGTCATTGTGCGTCGTATTTTTCCGAAACGACCTAGCGGACTAACAACGGATGACACCGCAGAATAACACGGGTTATTGACTGTATTAAAAAGGAGCCAAATTTGGCTCCTTTTTTATGGATGAATCAAAGATAACTAGATTAATCGTTTACGAATATTCACCACGACAATTTCAGCCAAGATAACGATGATGAAAATAGCCAATAGCGACATGGCAACACGATCCCACTGAAATAGATTCATTGAATCATCAAGTACCACACCGATGCCGCCAGCCCCCACCAAGCCTAATACAGCAGACTCTCGGACATTAATGTCCCAACGGAACAAGACGATACTGAAGAAAGCGGGTAGTACCTGAGGCCAATAGCCTTTCAGCAAAATAGACATCCAAGACGCGCCAGTGGCTTTTAGTGCTTCAATAGAACCCATATTCACTTCTTCAATCGCCTCGCCAAGTAGCTTGCCGACAAAGCCGATAGAGCGGAAGGCAATTGCTAAGACACCAGCGATCACGCCTGGGCCAAAAATGGAGACAAAAAGTAATGCCCAAACCAGTGAGTTTACCGAGCGAGAAGACACTAGGAAAAATCGAGATATCCAATGACACCAAACCGAATTAACAATATTGCTGGCATTCATTAACGCCAGCGGAATAGCAAAAATTAATGTGATAAGCGTACCTAATGTCGCGATATTTAGCGTTTCCACCATGGCGTCATGAACAGTATCTGGATAATACGCGAAATCAATCGGCCACATACGAGAGAACATGTCAGCCATTTGTTCTGGTGCATCCAGCAAGAATTCGGGGATGACTTCAACTGATTGAATAGACTGTACAAACGCTATAACAAGAACAAGATAAACAGCGTAACGAGACAGTTTTTGCTTTAGCGTAAAACGCTGCCAGTGATGATCTATTGTGTTCATAAAAATAGGCTCCTAGGTCAGACTAGCGAAAAATGCGTCGAACGATGTTAGAGAGAAACTCGCCAAACATAATTAGAGCAATAATGATGATGAGAATGGCCGCGACGAAATCGTAATCAAAGCGCTGGAACGCAGAGAATAGTGTGCCGCCTAAACCGCCTGCACCGACAATCCCTACCATGGTGGAATTACGCAAGTTGGAGTCAAGCTGATAGGTAGAGAAGCCGATAAAGCGAGAAAATACCTGAGGCATAACGGAAAATAAGATGATGCTGGTAAAACCAGCCCCTGTGGCACGGATCGCTTCCACTTGCTTAAGCGATATTTCTTCTATGGCTTCAGCAAAGAGTTTGGCGATAAAGCCAACCGATGCGACAACTAGAGTTAATATCCCCGCCAAAGCACCAAATCCGACACTCTTAACAAACAAGATCGCAATGATCACAGGGTGAAAGGTACGACAAAGTGCGATAAGCGTTCTCACTGGTGTACTGATCCAACTTGGCATCATGTTACGAGCAGCGAATAACCCTAGAAATAACGAAATGAAAATTCCGCAAATACTCGAAATAACCGCAATTTCAAGGCTTTCAATCAGTCCGCTCATTAGCAAAGACCAGCGACTAAAATTAGGTGGTACCATGCGACCTAGTAGGTTACTGGCATGGCCTAATCCATCATTAAAGCGCTCCCAACTTAAACCCATCGCATTAAAGGAGTAAACCACATAACAGATGACGAGCAGCCAAATAGCAGTAACAAACCAATTTTGCTTGAATGGATTTTCTCTGTTTTGCGAAGCATTTATACCAGCCATGATTCACCTCCATAAATTTGTTTTAGGTGTTCATCGGTAATGCCTTCAGGAGGGCCGTCATAAACAACAACACCATTGCTCATGCCAATCATACGTTTAGCAAAACGACTGGCCAGTTTTACGTCATGAATATTGACCAAGGCTGGAATGTTCTTTTCTGCGGAGAAGCGTTCAAGCAGCTCCATGATTTCCACCGCCGTTTTTGGGTCGAGAGAGGATGTTGGTTCGTCAGCCAATAGAATGCGAGGGTTTTGCATCACCGCTCTTGCGATGCCCACGCGCTGGCGTTGTCCCCCAGAAAGGCTATCGGCGCGTTTTTTTGCATGTTCGGTTAAGCCCACAGCGTCTAATAATTCAAATGCAGTATTAATGTCTGCTTGGCTGAACTTTCTGCGCCAAGCTTGCCATGCAGACATGTAACCTAGACGGCCTGTTAAGACGTTTTCAATAACGGTTAAGCGTTCAACAAGGTTGTATTCTTGGAACACCATACCCACTTGGCGGCGTAGCTTGCGCAGTTGAGCGCCTTTGGCTAAGCAAAGGTCAGCGTCATCAAATAAAATTTGCCCATCCGTAGGATCTATTAAACGGTTGATACAACGCAGTAATGTGCTTTTACCCGTTCCAGAAGGCCCTATGATGGCGATGATGCCTGGCTCAGTGATGTTAATGTCTATTCCCTTTAAAATGGGATTTCCTGCGGTGTATTCTTTTTTTAAGTTTCGAATTTCTAGAAAGTTTGAACGCTCAGCTGTGTTTTGAGTGACAGACATGATGATTTCCTACAGGCGAAGAGGTCCAACAACCTGATGGATCAGGCTGTTGGTCTTTTTAAAATACGTCTTTTTAAATGGATTAAACGATTAGGGATAGTCGATTATTGGCTTTTACTGGCGGCTTCTTTTTTACGTTTAGCGGCCGCCGCTTTTGCTGCATCGGCTTCCGCTAGTTGTTTAAGTCCAGCTTTGGTGTAAGCCGTACCGGATGAGTGAGCGATATCACGGATAACTTGCCAATCCTCTTTATAAGTTATTGGGAAGAAGCGATCAGCGCCGCCAAAGGTTTTTTGCATTTCCGCTGGGAAACGGAAGGTGAAAAAGGCTTTTTTGATTTTTTCAACCAGCTCTGGATTAAGGTCATATGCGTAACCAAAGGAGGAGGTTGGGAAGCGAGGGCTTGTGTAAATGATACGGAAATCCTCTTTGCTCACGCGTTTCGCGTCCACCATGCGCTTGAAAACATCTGAGGCAACAGGCGCGGCATCATAGTCACCAGATAAAACCCCCATGATCGATTGATCGTGCTTGCCTGAGTATTTCACTTCATAGTCTTTATCGGGCGTTAAACCCAATGCCGGGAAGATGGCGCGAGGCGCTAAGTTACCTGAGTTTGATGACGCAGATGTGTGAGCAACCACTTTGCCTTTTAAGTCAGCCATTTTGGTAATGCTGCTGTCTTTGCGAACAATGGTAATTAAGTTGTAGCCTTGAAACGATTCTTCTGTGCCTTTTACGGCAATTGGAACCAAGCCACCTAGGTTAACAGCGTAGCCTGTTGGGCCAGTAGAGAAGCCTGCAATGTGTAATCGACCAGAGCGCAATGCTTCGACTTCTGCGGCATTAGAGTGAACCGTGTAATACACTACTTTTTTGCCAGTCACTTCACTGAGGTACTTTTGGAAATCACTGAATGCGTCTTTATAAACCGCGGGATCTTCAACCGGTGTGTAGGTGAAAACTAGAGTACTTGGATCGCGCCATTGGCTTGAGTCTTTTGGTAGGTCGGCAACAAGGTCGTAGTTTTCGTCACAGAACTTATCGTCTAGAACGCCACGGTAGCTGCAATCTTCGGCTAGGGCAGAGCTGGCGCCTAATAGCAATGAACTAGAAAGCACTAAACCTGTTAATAATTTAATAGGCATTATTATTTTCCTCGAGATGTATTTTTTATTGTTATCACCGGTCGGGAGGTTCCGTTGTCGGAGATGAGTCAATCCCACACGGATGAAGGATTGACTGATGTAGAGCAAAGCCGATGCCAATACTAATAAGCCCTTAAAAAACAAATGGTTAGTTTCTTGTTTTTGAGGCTGTTCTATTTTTTGGGGCGCGTTAGTCTCATATGGAAATAGGAAATGGGTCATTCTTGTCCATCATCTTCGGATGTTTTAAATTGCTGTTTGTCTAATTGATGTTTTTTCATTTTTCGATACAAGGTCTTGCGTGACATATCCAGTAACTCGGCCGCTTCATTTAATAAGCCGTTGGTGGCTCTGAGCCCTTCTTCAATAATATGGCGTTCAAATTGATCCATACGTTCTTCATAACTTCCATTTATGTCATCGCTCCGTTTTATTGATGCGAGGGAGTTTTCGCTAATCCCAAGTACAAATCGATCAGCTGAATTTTTTAGCTCCCGAACATTGCCTGGCCATTGATGCTGGATTAAATGGTCCAGATACGAAGGCGTGATACTGGGCAATTCCCTAGAGAAATGTTCAGCGGCTTTTTGCGCGTAGTGGTGAAAAAGCGGCAAAATGTCTTCTGGTCTGTCTCGGAGTGGAGGAATGGTCAGGCTTGCAACATTGAGTCGATAAAACAGATCTTTGCGAAACTTTCCTTCGTCACCAAGTTGAGCAAGGTTGTCTTTGCTGGCTGCAATAACCGTGAGCTCAACGGGAATGGGTGTGGTACTTCCGACCCGTTCAATGGTGCGCTCTTGTAAAACGCGCAATAGTTTTATTTGTACTGGCAGCGGCATGGTTTCTATTTCATCCAAAAAAAGCGTACCACCATTAGCTGCTTCAATCTTACCAATATGGCGTTTGTTGGCGCCGGTAAAGGAGCCAGCTTCGTGACCAAATAGCTCACTTTCAATCAAGCTTTCACTGATGCCACCACAGTTAATCGCGATAAATCGGCCTTTATTACGCAGGCTGAATTGATGCAATGCTCTGGCAACCACGTCTTTACCGCAGCCTGTTTCGCCATAAATAATGGTGTCTATATTCGCTTGCGCGAGCGAGGATATATGTTGGCGAATGTTCTTGATGGCGGCTGACTCGCCAATAATAAAGGCTTCTAAGCCTGTTTGCTGAGCGAGGTTTTGCTTTAGCTTTCGGTTCTCTAAAACCAGTTGCCTTTTTTCAGCAGCGCGTTGCAGTTGGTTGATCAGCTGAGCTGGCTGCAAGGGTTTTTCAAGAAAGTCATAGGCGCCTTCTTTCATAGCTTCGATTGCCATAGGGATGTCTCCATGGCCGCTCATCAGTAAAACCGGTAACTCATTGTCTAGCTTTTGAAGGCGAGCGAGTAAATTCATGCCGTCCATCTTAGGCATTCTGACATCGCTGAGTACTACTGCTGCGCTGTTTCTATCAAGCAAAGCGATGGCTTTGTCTGCTCTGCTATGGCTTTCTACTTGAAAATCTTCCAGTTCTAGCATTTCTGTTAATGCTTCAATGATGGCTTGGTCGTCGTCGATAAGGATTATTTTTATTGTATTAAGCATTTATTTTTCTGCCTTTTTTAATTCTAAGGTAAAGCGGCTGCCTGCATCTGGTGTTGATGACACTCTAATTTGGCCGCCAAAATCTTGAACTATGTTGTAACTGATTGATAAGCCTAGACCGAGTCCTTGACCGACTTCTTTTTGGGTGAAAAACGGGTCGAAAATTTGTTCTAATTGGCTCTCATCAATACCAATTCCTGTGTCACTGACATCAATCATTATCTTGTTGTCTTGTTCATATACCTTAATGGAAAGCTGTTTTACTGGCGCACTGGATAATGCATCAACGGCATTGCTAATCAGGTTGACCATGACTTGTTCTAGGCGAATCGGTTCAGCGAGTACATAAAATGACGTTGAGCTTGCTTGATAATCCAGAGTGCAATGCTGGTCTATAATCTGGCTGGACATGAGTTCGATGGCATCTTGGAGTACGGTGTTTAGGCAAACTGGCGTCCGTTCTGTGCCGGCAACGCGAGCGAATGCTTTAAGGTGTTTGGTGATTCGGGTGATCTTCGTGAGTAACAGGCCGATTTTATCTAAGCTATTTTGGGCCTTGTCCATTTGACCTTTTTCCATATGCCGCCCTGCTGTGTGCAAATGACTGGCAATAGCGGTTAAGGGTTGGTTTATTTCATGAGTAATGCCCACACCAAGCTGCCCTAGCGCTGCGAGCTTTCCTGCTTGGACTAATTCGTTTTGCGTGGCTTTTAGTTGCGCTTCCGCGGCGACTCTTTCTTCTATTTCCGCGGCGAGGGCTTGATTGGTTTTTTCTACGGCTATCGCCGTTTGCTGGAAGTATTGTAAATCTCTGGCCATGCTAGAGACTTCGTCATGGCCAACAATGCGTATTTTTGTATCCAATTGAGAGCTAGCAATGGCGCGCATGTTTCTTTGCAATTCGATGATGCGTTGCAACACATTGCGACGTACATAAAACCAAGAAATAGCGCAGGCAACGCTTAGGCTTATAAGAGACAGCAATAGAATATTACGAATACTGCTGTTAATAGACTTTATAGCGCCTTCAAGCGAGCCGCGAATGCTGGTGTTGGTGTAATTGGTATATTGATTGATTTGCGCAGCTAATTGTTGAATATGTTGCTGGCTATTTTCTAAAAGAAAACTTTGTTGGTAGAGCAGGTCTAGCTCTTCGTTTTTGAGTTGGAATAATTCGCCTTGACGAGAACTCATGGTGAGTAAATTGAGTAATGATTGACGTAATGGCAGTGGCACCTGAGGCAACAAAGTAAGGTATTGGGCAATCTCTGAGCCTAATTTTTCAAGTCGCAAAAAGGTGTAATCCAATTCATTAAATGAGGCATCATTGCTGACTTTTTCTATTAAGCCTGAAAAATAATATAGCCGACTAATGACTTGTTCTAATTCTGCCGAGCGTTCCAATTGATCTATCTGAAAAATGAGATCCTGAAATAAAGGGAAAATTAGCAATGATTGTGTGGTCAGTTCACGTCTTATGGCTTCGCGGCGTTCAACGCTTTGATTTAGGAGCGTTAGGCTGTTTTGAATTTGCGTAATGAGCTCAAGAAAATATCGATTGTAGTCCGGCAGGTTCCGCATCAAAGAGTCCATCTCGCTGATGGCGGCGCTCAGTTCGTTCATGGTTTTTTCGCGCGAAATGGACGCGTCACTGGTAACTAACAGTGGTGCCGTAGCGACGATTTGTCGGCTTTTGTCGTTTAGTCTAGCCGCCGCATCCAAACCTGGAATGTCTTGGTATTTCAGTAGCAGAAGGCGGTCGCTAAGCTGTAGATAGGTGTTTGTCGCCAAACCACTTGCAACAATAGTGATAGAGGAGATCAACACAAAGGCTAAAAATAGCCTGCCGCCAATACCGATATTGCGAAGCCATAAAAGCGTGGGAATTGCCATTTATTCATACCTTATTATTTTTATAATTCAGAAACCTAATGAAAGATTGATGCCAACTTTAATGTCTTATGATCGCTAGGTTTTGGCTTATATTGAGGACAAAAATGTCCCATCACAAGCGATTAAAAATATATCTATTGTTAATCCGCATTGGGTAGAGCTGGCTCTGCTGGAGGGGAAATGTCTGAATCCGGATTAATTCTATAGGCATTGATTGTTTATAAGGCCGAGATCAGCGAAAATAGGCGGCATTGAAATCACGATTAACATAACAGGCATGTTCATAACGCCTGTGTACAACTTAAAAGAACTTTTAATGGCCGACCAGAATTTTCTAAACGAAGTAAACGATCGACGCACCTTCGCAATCATCTCCCACCCTGATGCCGGTAAAACCACCATCACAGAAAAACTTCTGTTGCTTGGGCAGTTAATTCAGACGGCAGGCTCTGTAAAAGGCAGAAAAGGCGATAAGCACGCTACTTCTGACTGGATGGCGATGGAGAAACAGCGCGGTATCTCGATTACTTCTTCTGTGATGCAGTTCCCGTATAAAGATCGCACTGTGAATTTGTTGGACACGCCTGGGCACGAAGACTTCTCTGAAGATACTTACCGAACCCTAACGGCAGTTGACTCGGTGTTAATGATCATTGATGGTGCGAAAGGTGTTGAGGATCGTACGATTAAGTTAATGGATGTGTGTCGTTTACGAGACACGCCTATTTTGACCTTCATAAACAAAATGGACCGCGACATCCGTGATCCGATTGAGCTGTTGGATGAAGTGGAAGAGGTGCTGAAAATTGCCGCCGCGCCGATCACATGGCCGATAGGGATGAGTGATTTCTTTAAAGGGGTATATAACCTTTATACCGATACTATTCATGTGTTTGTTCGCGGTCGTGGTCATACCTTGATGGACGATATTCGTATTGAAGGGTTAGAGTCTGATGAAGCGAAAGAGTTGCTTGGCGATGACTGGGAAGCGTATGTAGAAGAGATCGAACTTGTTCGTGGTGCGAGTCATGAGTTTGATCACGATGCGTATTTGGCGGGCGAATTAACGCCAGTGTTCTTTGGTACGGCATTGTCTAACTTTGGTGTTCGTGAAATGTTGGATGGCTTTGTTGAGTGGGCACCTGCGCCGATTGATCGTGAAACGAACAGCCGTAAAGTTGAAGCTTCTGAGGAAAAATTCTCTGGCTTTATTTTCAAAATCCAAGCCAATATGGATCCAAAGCATCGTGACCGTATTGCCTTTATGCGAGTCTGTTCGGGTACGTACAGTCGCGGCATGAAAATGCGTCATTGCCGAATTGGTAAAGACATTAAGGTAACCGACGCGGTTTCTTTCACCGCAGGTGATCGTGAAGGCGTTGAAGAGGCGTTTTCTGGCGATATTATTGGTTTGCATAACCATGGCACGATTCAGATAGGCGATACCTTTACAGAAGGCGAAGACTTGAAGTTTACTGGTATTCCTCACTTTGCTCCTGAGTTGTTTCGCCGTGTCCGTTTGAAAGATCCTATGAAAATGAAGGCGTTACAGAAAGGTCTTCAGCAGCTTTCTGAAGAAGGGTCGACGCAATTGTTTATGCCGCAACGTAATAATGAATTGATTGTGGGAGCGGTTGGTCAGTTGCAATATGAAGTGGTTGCTTACCGTTTGAAAGACGAATACAAAGTGGAATGTATTTATGAGCCTGTTAACGTGAATACCGCGCGATGGGTTGAGTGTGATGACGCTAAGAAATTTGAAGAGTTTAAAAATAAATGTCGTGACAATTTGGCCATTGATGGCGGTGGTCATTTAACCTACTTGGCGCCAACTCGAGTGAATTTAATGATGGCTGAAGAGAAATGGCCGCAGGTTCGCTTCCGCTCGACACGTGAACATTGATCAATACTTGACTAAATTAGTCGGATAAGCGGATAATTCAATTATCGAAATGGTTTTAGTAGTGGTATGAACATGGTTGAATCGATTGATCCTATTGAATTTACAGACGCCGCAGCGGCGAAGCTGCAATCGCTGATTGAAGAAGAAGAAAATGATCGACTCATGTTGCGTGTTTATGTGACGGGTGGCGGTTGTTCCGGCTTTCAGTATGGTTTTACCTTTGATGAAGAGCATCAGGAAGACGATACCGAAGTAAAGCGTAATGGAGTGACTTTGGTGGTTGATCCGTTAAGCTTTCAGTATCTAGTTGGCTCAGAAGTGGACTATAAAGAAAACCTAGAGGGTTCTCGCTTTGTCGTGCAAAACCCAAATGCTACGTCCACCTGTGGTTGTGGTGCGAGTTTTAGTATTTAAGTATCTTGTTAGTATCGGTATGTTTTCTAATGGCCCTTCTCGTTTTGGCGAGAGGGGCTTTTTTATTGCTCTGTGTTAGGCTTTTGTGTAGAGGTTAGAGGCTTGGCGCGCTCTTTCTTCAGCGCTGATGGCATTGCCTTCTTGTGCTTTGTAATGACCAACAAATAAAAGGCCAATGTGTTTGTCGCCCAATACAATAGGGTTTAGGGCGTTGTTTTTTGTGCGCCAAATTCTTAACCCACACAGTTGCGTAGGAATTGGGTTTTGCTCAATGAGTCGGCTTTGGTTGGCATGAGCATACAGTGCGGACAGTTGGTCTGCTTCGCCATCCTGATCGAGTAGAATATGGTGATGCTTTACTTGTTGGTCTAGGAACTCTGGAGGATAAGGGGTTCTTAACACAGTTAGGCTGTTTTCCTTTGGAAATGAGTGGAAAAAGTCCAATGTCTCTGGTGATCCGTTATGTGGCGACATAAGAAGTGTCATGTCGACAGGAATGCCATATGAAGGTTTTACTGGAATATGAAAAATCAATTGCTTTGCGGGCGGTCGCCGATGTATTTCAGGAGCAAGATAGCCTGCTGATTTTCTTCCATTTTCCGTATTTATAGGGGGAACTTGTAAAAAAAGTTTCCAGTTTTTTTGTCTAAGTCGAGTTCTTCTGGAGAGTGTAGATGGAGCTTGGTTTCAAAAATATAACTGAGAGCATGCTCAATAAGATTGGCAAAAACGCTTGTTGAAGCCGTAAGCGCATCTTTGGTTTGGCTTTCCAAATAGATTTCTTTTACTTGGTGTGCTGCTGAACTTAGGTCGACCGAGTCTTGGTTGCTGACAATAGGGCGATATTTAACCCGAGAAATGATTTTTTTCTCGTTTGGTTGGTTGTTGGCTCTGTTTAGCGCCTCTATAAATAGCATGTTACGACTCCTTGATTAGCTGTCAAAGATATCGGCCATTATTTTGAAGAGTTTAGAGATAGTCTGTTTTTTGTTCAAAAAAGACTATCTCATCGCGAGGTTTAGCGAAGAAGGTTCGAAAGTTTTGGGTTTGGCTCTAAGGCGGCGCGGTAAAAAAGCGCTACTTTGCCAATGGTTTGAACCGTTTCGCACTTCATGATTTTACTGATTTCTTCGATCAATGCGGTGCGAACTTCACGATCAGCAATGCTGATGCGGACTTTGATCAGTTCGTGATCTTCTAGTGCACGGTCTACTTCTGTTAATACGGTCTCAGTTAAACCGTTGCCCGCAATCATAACCACTGGATTTAGCGCGTGGCCGATTAGGCGATATTGCTTTTTTTGGGCGTTTGTAAGGCTCATAGTCAAATTTTCTCATATTAGTTGACCCTCTTTATTGGAGGCTTAAGAGGTTAAGCGATATTATAGCGGAATATTGACTGATTTAGGTATGATGAAAACGTGGCAAGATCAAAAAGTAGTAATAATTGGATGAAGGAACATTTTGACGATCCGTATGTCAAAAAATCCCAACAAGATGGTTATCGCTCTAGAGCAAGTTATAAGCTGATAGAGATAAACGATAAGGATAAATTGTTCCGGCCGGCAATGCGTGTTGTTGATCTTGGTGCGGCTCCTGGTGGTTGGTCGCAAGTGGCGGCAAAATTGGTAGGAGATCATGGCACGATTGTGGCTTCTGATATTTTAGAAATGGCCCCTTTGCCTGGTGTTCGTTTTGTTCAGGGGGATTTTACGGAGCAAGAAGTGTATGAGGCTATTTTGGCGGAAATTGGAGATGAGAAAGCAGATCTTGTAATTTCAGATATGGCCCCCAATATGAGTGGTAATAGTTCTTCTGATCAACCTCAAGCTATGTATCTTGTGGAGCTTGCGTTAGATATGGCGGCTCAAGTGCTGCGACCAGGAGGTAACTTTTTGGTGAAGGTGTTTCAGGGGGAAGGGTTTGAAGATTATCTGAAAACCATGCGGGCTCAGTTTGGGTCTGTTGTAACGCGTAAGCCAGATGCGTCGCGCGCAAGAAGTCGTGAAGTTTACTTATTAGGAAGACAATATAAGGGTTAATGGGATATGTTCTGGTATGATTGCCAGAGACATTTTAAATAACCGTTTAGAGGTGTGCTCTTGAACGATATGCTGAAAAATATACTGTTGTGGTTGGTGATAGCGGCTGTACTGCTGACTGTGTTTAATAATTTTAATACGACGTCTGACACAAATCGAATTTCTTATTCAGAGTTTGTGAAAGAGGTTCAGGAAGGTCGGATAGCCAAAGCAATTGTGGATGGTTATACCATCAGCGGAAGCCGGACCAGTGGTGATACGTTTGATACTGTGCGTCCAGCGGCAGCAGACCCTAAAATCATGGATGACCTGTTAAGTAATAACGTCATCGTTGAAGGTCGCATGCCTGAACAGCAGAGTATTTGGACTCAGTTGTTGGTAGCGAGTTTTCCTATTCTTCTTATTCTTGCCATTTTCATGTTTTTCATGCGCCAGATGCAAGGTGGTGGCGGTGGTAAGGGTGGCCCGATGTCTTTTGGTAAGTCCAAAGCTCGTCTGTTGCCTGAAGATCAGATTAAAACCACTTTTGCAGATGTGGCTGGTTGTGATGAGGCAAAAGAAGACACTGAAGAGTTGGTGGATTTTCTACGAGAGCCAAGTAAATTTCAGCGTTTAGGCGGTAAAATTCCTCGCGGTATTTTGATGTGCGGGCCTCCAGGTACAGGCAAAACACTATTGGCTAAAGCCATTGCTGGTGAGGCAAAAGTACCGTTCTTTACCATTTCAGGTTCAGACTTTGTTGAAATGTTTGTTGGTGTGGGGGCGTCGCGTGTTCGTGATATGTTCGAGCAAGCTAAAAAGCACGCACCATGCATTATCTTTATTGATGAAATTGACGCCGTAGGTCGTAATCGTGGTTCCGGTATGGGCGGCGGTAATGATGAGCGCGAGCAAACCTTGAACCAACTATTGGTAGAAATGGATGGTTTTGAGGGTAATGAAGGGATTATCGTAATTGCGGCAACAAACCGTCCAGATGTATTAGACCCTGCATTATTGCGTCCTGGTCGTTTCGATCGCCAAGTAACAGTGGGTTTGCCAGATATTCGTGGCCGTGAGCAGATTTTAAAAGTGCATTTGCGTAAAGTGCCTTGCGATGATGATGTTGAACCAAAAAACATTGCGCGTGGTACGCCAGGTTTTTCTGGTGCCGACTTAGCGAATCTAGTGAATGAGGCGGCGTTGTTTGCGGCTCGATCTAATCGTCGATTAGTGAACATGGAGCTGTTGGAGTTAGCGAAAGATAAAATCCTCATGGGCGCTGAGCGTAAAACCATGGTGATGAGCGATAAAGAAAAATTGAATACGGCATACCATGAAGCTGGCCACACAATCATTGGTTATTTGATGCCTGAACATGATCCTGTTTATAAGGTGTCTATTATTCCTCGTGGCCGTGCGCTTGGTGTGACAATGTATTTGCCGGAAGAGGATAAGTACAGCATCAGTAAACGCGGTCTTGAAAGCCAGGTTTGTAGCTTGTATGGCGGACGAATTGCAGAGGAAATGATTCACGGTTTCGATGGGGTTTCTACTGGCGCATCAAACGACATAGAGCGTGCCACAAGCATTGCTCGTAACATGGTCACTAAGTGGGGCTTGTCTGAAAAGCTAGGTCCATTCGCCTACGAAGAAGATGACAATAGTGGTGGTTACATTTCAGGGCCAACGGGTAGCAAGGCGAACTATTTCTCACCAGAGACGGGCAAAATTATCGATGCTGAAGTGCAAGATATTATTAGCCGCTGTTATGAGAAAGCGACAACCATCTTGGTTGATAACCGTTCAAAATTGGATGTAATGGCCGAAGCATTAATGCAGTATGAAACGATTGATGCTAAGCAAATTAAAGAAATTATGGATGGCAACAAGCCGTCAGCACCTGAAGGTTGGTCTGATCCCAGTGCAAAAGCGCAAAAAGCCGCTGATGCGACGGAAGTGGATGAGGTTGTTTCATCTGATGATGGCGTGAAAGCAGAAGATGCTGAAGTGTCCTCTGATCAAGCTTCGCCTAAATCAACGGGTGAGTGATTTCGAACGGTTAATTTTTGATATGGTTTTTTCATGTCGTTAATGTCTTTTGGGGATAAGTCGTTAGACTTATCCCTTCCTCATGTTATGGGGATATTAAATATTACCCCTGATTCTTTCTCGGATGGTGGCGCCTTTAATTCTTTTGATGCTGCTTTGCGTCAGACGCAAAGAATGATCGAAGAGGGGGCGAGTATCATCGACGTTGGCGGTGAGTCTACGCGCCCTGGTGCCGCCCCTGTTTCCACTCAGCAAGAATTGGATCGGGTGTTGCCAATTGTCGAATTAATTAAAAAGCAGTTTGATATCATTGTGTCGGTCGATACGAGTACGCCTGAAGTGATTCGGGGGGCGGCTGCGCTAGGCATGGGGTTGATTAATGATGTTCGCGCGCTTGAGCGTGATGGTGCGTTATTGGCTGCCGCTGAAACGAATCTTCCAGTGTGTTTGATGCACATGAAAGGAATGCCTCAAACGATGCAGGAGCAACCTGATTACGCGTCTGTAGTTGATGACGTTGCTGATTATTTGATATCGAGAGTGAGCGAATGTGAAGCGGCCGGAATTGATCGGGCTCGTGTGATTTTGGACCCTGGAATTGGGTTTGGTAAGACGTTGTCGCATAATTTGGCGTTGCTACGCCATACCGAACGGTTTAAAACGCTTGGTTTTGAGGTGCTTATTGGCCTATCTAGAAAAACCATGATTGGTGATGTGTTGGGGCGACCTGTTGAGGATCGTTTGTACGGCACAATGGGAGCGAATGCGTCAGCTTATTTAAAGGGTGCTCGAATATTCAGAGTTCATGATGTTAGGCCGCATGTAGACATGTTGGCGTTAATGTCTCGTATTGAGGGAGAAAGTTAATGCGTAAGTATTTTGGTACGGATGGTATTCGAGGTAAGGTAGGTACAACGCCAATTACGCCTGAATTTATGCTTAAGCTTGGTTGGGCGGCAGGTCAAGTTTTTAAAGAGCATGATAAGAAAATTTTAATTGGTAAAGATACTCGTATTTCGGGCTATATGTTTGAGTCTGCGCTCGAATCAGGCATCGTGGCGGCTGGTGCGGATGTTCGTCTTGTTGGTCCCATGCCAACGCCTGCTATTGCTTATTTGACGAGGACTTTTCGTGCCAGTGCTGGCATCGTGATTAGTGCATCTCATAACCCTTATACTGATAATGGGATTAAGTTTTTTTCGGCTGAAGGTGGAAAGATTTCAGACGAAATTGAGGAGCGCATTGAGTATTTCTTGGAACAGCCAATGGAAGTGGTTGAGTCCAGTATGATTGGGCGTGCGAAACGTATTGATGACGCCGCAGGACGATACATTGAATACTGTAAAGGGACTTTCCCAATTGGCCTGCAGCTGAGCGGCTTGAAGATCATTGTTGACTGCGCTGATGGGGCGACTTATCACGTTGCGCCTCGTGTGTTTTCTGAACTGGGTGCAGAAGTTATTTCTATCGGGATCAACCCTGATGGTCTTAATATTAATGAATTTAGTGGTGCGACTAAGCCTGAATTGTTGCGCAAGAATGTGTTGGCGGAGGAAGCTGATTTAGGTATTGCGCTCGATGGTGATGGCGATCGCCTAATTCTTGTTGATCGTCATGGAGTTGTGCGTGACGGCGATGATATTTTGTATATTATTGCTAATCATTTGATGCGCACTGGCCGTTTTAGTGGTGGTGTTGTCGGTACGCTCATGAGTAATTTTGGTCTTGAATTGGCGTTTTCTGAAACCGGTATTGGTTTTAGTCGGGCGGCTGTTGGGGATCGTTATGTCAATGAAAAGCTGATGCAGCATGGTTGGGTGTTAGGCGGTGAGCCTTCGGGTCATATTGTCTGTCGCTCTATTACCACCACTGGGGACGGTATTATTGCTGCGCTTCAGGTTCTTCGAGCAATGGTAGAAGAGGGTAAGACGCTCGACGAGCTTTTAGCAGGTTTGGTTAAATTTCCTCAGAAACTTAAAAATATTCGAGTGGCAAAGCGTTTTGTGCCGAATGAAGAGCCAGCTTTGCAAAAAGCCATAGCGGTTGCCAATGAGCGCCTAAATGGTTTAGGTCGTGTCTTATTAAGGGCGTCTGGTACTGAGCCTTTGATTAGGGTGATGGTCGAAGGGCGTGATGATAAAACTGTGGATGAGCTTGTTGAATATTTAGTGGAAGAAGTTAAAGCGGTTGTGGCGTCAAAGGTAGATGCTTAAAACGTCTTTAATGTGTTCCGAATAAAAATAAATGCTTGAAACCAAAGCGTCCATTCCATAGAATGGGCGCCTCGAATTTAGGGGTTAGGATATGATTCGTCAAAAAATCGTTGCTGGTAACTGGAAGATGAATGGCTCTAAAGAGTCTATTGTTTCACTGATTGGCGGCCTTTTGGAGATGGGTGGTTCTGATTCTGAAGTGGTTATAGCGCCTTCTTTTCCTTATTTGTCTCAAGTGTCTGAAATGATTTCAGACAGTGCTCTTGTCCTGGCGGCTCAAAATGTGAGTAACCATGAACAAGGGGCTTATACAGGTGAAGTGTCTGTTTCGATGTTGAATGACTTTGGGGTTAAGTATGTACTACTTGGTCACTCTGAACGACGTTCTTTGTATGGTGAAACGGACGAGCAAGTTGCCACAAAAGTTGAGGCGGTTTTAGATTTTGGATTGACTCCAATGTTGTGTATAGGTGAAACCCTAGAAGAGCGTGAGTCAAATAAAACGTTTGAGGTGTGTCAGCGTCAGCTTCAAGCGGTGATTGATTGTGTTGGTGTTGACTCCTTTGAACAGATGGTGATCGCTTACGAACCTGTTTGGGCGATAGGTACAGGTTTGTCAGCAAGTGCCGAGCAGGCACAAGACGTTCATCAATCAATTAGATCTTTTTTGTCAACGTTATCTGAGTCTGTTGCTAGAAAAGTGCAGATCTTATATGGCGGTAGTGTTAAAGCATCAACCAGCTCGGCTTTGTTTGAAATGCCTGATGTAGATGGTGCTCTTGTAGGTGGTGCATCTCTTGATGCTAAAGAATTTATAGCGATAGTAAAAACAGCAGGTTAATTGATGGAAGCACTTATTTTGGTTTTGCATGTACTGGCGGCAGTAGTGATTATTGCGTTAGTTTTGTTGCAGCAAGGTAAAGGTGCGGATGCAGGTGCCTCTTTTGGTGGTGGTGCGTCCCAAACTGTATTTGGTAGTCAAGGTGGCGGTAGTTTCTTCGGAAAAATGACGGCACTTTTTGCACTAATATTCTTTTTGACTAGTTTTGGTTTGGCTTTTTTTGCCAGCGAACAAGCGAAAAGTGTTTCAGGGGCTCTTGATTTTGTTCCTTCAGCGCCTCAAGTTGAAGAAACGGTAGCCTTGCCTGAATTGGGTGACAAAAAGAAAACAACGTCCGATCTTCCTGTAACAGAGTAAGGTTTTGCGTTAAAAGGCGTCTTGTGATGTCTGGTTAGAGTTTGCGGATGTGGCGGAATTGGTAGACGCGCCACCTTGAGGGGGTGGTGAGCTATGCTCGTGGGGGTTCGAGTCCCCCCATCCGCACCAATATTGAATTGATGTCATATTTTGTGTATGATGTGTTCATATTGATGCAGAGTGATCTGGTTTGCCTGAGAGGAGTAACGTTTTCTTAGGGTTTTCCTTTTTGGAGTTCGCAACAGTTCGCTCTTGGTGTTTTTGTCTGGATTGACAGCCTTCATTATGAAGGATGCTCTCTCAGCGTAAGCTGGTGTGAGTACTAAGAGCCCCTATATGGGGTTTTTTATTATCTGCACACTAGCGCTAAGTTTTAATAAAATGGGCCTTGAGCCCGTTTTTTGTTTCTGCGTTTTACAAAAAATTGGTTTTCGGAGAAAACGATTGTCAGCTAAATATACGATTTTAGAAGAACTTATTCGACCAGTCGTTGAAGGTTTAGGGTTTGAATTTTGGGGGATGGAGTATTTATCGCTTGGTAAAGATTCTGTGCTTCGTATTTATATAGAAACAGATGCTGAAAAAGGCATTGATGTTGAAGACTGTGCCCGAGTCAGTCGCCAAGTCAGCTCTATTTTGGATGTTGAAGATCCCATTACGGGCGAATACAACTTAGAGGTGTCTTCCCCAGGTTTAGATCGTCCTTTATTTGGTTTGGCTCAGTACCAAGCGTATATCGGATCTATTGTTTCTTTACGTCTACGTGTGCCTTTTGACGGGCGCCGCAAATTTAAAGGACAGCTAATGGGGATCGAAGGTGAAGACGTTGTCATTCGCGTTGATCAAGAAGAATACTTGTTGCCTATCGATTTGATTGATAAGGCAAATGTTGTTCCACAATTTTAAAATTAACCTTGAAGAGAGGCTAAAAGGATGAGCAAAGAAATTCTTTTGGTAGTAGAAGCCGTATCCAACGAGAAAGATGTTCCGAAACAAGTTATTTTCGAAGCTGTTGAGATTGCTTTAGCTAGTGCTGCCAAACGCCGTTTTGAAGAAGACGCATTGATTCGTGTCTCCATTGATCAGCGCACGGGTGATTATAAAACCTACCGTCAGTGGAACATTGTTGCTGATGAAGACTACTCAGCGCCAGCATCTGAATTAACAATAGACGATTCTGAAGAACAAAACCTAGGTGTGGGTATTGGTGAAGTATACGAAGAAGAAGTTGAGTCTGAGGCTTTTGGTCGTATTGCTGCGCAAACCGCAAAGCAAGTCATTGTTCAAAAAGTGCGTGAAGCTGAACGTGCTAAAATGGTGGCCTTGTACACAGAAAAAGTAGGCAAGCTGGTTCACGGTCAAGTGAAGAAAGTCACTCGTGATAGTTTGATTATTGATCTAGGTGAAAATGCAGAAGCGTCATTGCCAAAAGATCAATTGATCTCTCGTGAAAGCTTTAGAATGAACGATCGTATTCGTGCATTACTGCTTGAAATTCGAGATGACAGTCGCGGTGCACAACTGATTTTGTCACGTAATGATCCTGCTTTCATGATTGAACTGTTTCGTCTTGAAGTGCCTGAAATCTCTGAAGAAGTTATTGAGATTCGCGGCGCATCTCGTGATCCAGGCCTTCGTGCAAAAATCGCAGTAAAAACAAACGATCGTCGTATTGATCCTATCGGTGCGTGCGTTGGTATGCGCGGTGCGCGTGTCCAAGCTGTTTCAAATGAAATGAACGGCGAGCGAGTAGATATTGTGCTTTGGGATGATAATCCAGCCCAGTTGGTGATTAATGCTATGGCACCAGCAGAAGTGGATTCTATCGTTATTGATGAAGACGCCCATTCTATGGATGTTGCAGTGAAAAGTGACAACCTTGCGCAAGCGATTGGTCGTAACGGCCAGAATGTTCGTTTGGCATCCGCTTTAACTGGTTGGTCTTTGAATGTGATGACCAGCGAAGACGCAGAAGCGAAGCAACAAGAAGAATCACAAAAATTAATCGATATCTTTGTTTCAGGTTTGGATATTGATGACGATTTAGCGATTCAAATGGTTGATGAGGGATTCACTTCTTTAGAAGAAGTGGCGTATGTCCCAATGGAAGAAATGTTAGATATTGACGGATTTGATGAAGATTTGGTGAACGAATTACGTTCTCGAGCAAAAGAAGCTCTATTGAATCAAGCCCTTCAAGCTGAAGAGCAACTAGACGATGCTAAACCTGCTGCTGATTTGTTAGCAATGGATGGCATGGACAATCATTTGGCACTTGTTCTTGCCTCCATGGGTGTTATTACTATGGAAGATTTAGCAGAGCAATCCGTTGATGAATTGCTTGATGTTGAAGGTATGACAGAAGAGCGTGCGGCTAGCCTCATTTTGACGGCGCGTGCACCTTGGTTTGCTGAATCTGAATAAAATCTGAGTACATAAGGGGGAACTTAATGACAGTTCAAACCGTAAAGATACTATCCGAGCTGGTAAACACTCCAGTCGATAAGCTACTGGCTCAGATGAAAGATGCTGGTCTACCTCAAACAAGTGAAGGCCAAGAAGTCTCTGAAGTTGAAAAACAAACGTTGTTGAATCATTTAAAACGTCAGCACGGTGAAGAAAGCGATAGCAGTCAACGCATTACGTTACAGCGTAAAACGACAAGCACGTTGTCCCGTGGCGATGGTGGCAAAGCCGTTAACGTAGCCGTAAAGAAAAAGCGCACCTATGTTAAGCGTGATGATGCTGACGAAGAAGCTCAAAAGCAGGAAGAATTGTTAGCGAAGCGACTGGCCGAAGAGCAAGAGCGTTTAGCTGAAGAGAAAGCTCGCGTTGAAGCTGAGCGTAAGCTAGAAGAAGAGAAGGCGGCTAAAGCCAAAGCTGAAGCCGAAGAAAAAGCGCGTCAAGAAGCAGCGGTAAGTACTGTCGTAGCGGACGCTGGCGCGGTAAATGATACGGAGCACTATGTTTCCGATATAGGAGCGGCAGAACCCGTGGAATCACCGAAGCAGCCTAAAGCATCGAAAAAAACGTCTCAACCAGCGATGGACAGCAAAAAATCAACGGTTGCCCCTAAAGGCAAAAAGGGACCAGTTAGACACGACAACGACAAAGATAAACCGCGTGGTCGCGTTAATCCAGATAACAAGCGTACAACGCGAGTTAATGTGAATGACGAAGATGAGTTTACTCGTCGCGGCAAATTGGGTCGTAAAAATAAGAAGCCATCTAAACAAGAGCATGGTTTCCAAAAGCCTACGGCTAAAATGATTCACGAAGTGGCTTTGCCGGAAAGTATTACTGTTGCAGACCTTGCTGAGAAAATGGCAGTAAAAGGCGCTGAAGTGATCAAAGTTATGTTTAAAATGGGCGCAATGGCGACCATTAACCAAACCATTGACCGTGATACTGCGACACTTGTCGTTGAAGAAATGGGTCATACGGTTAAGTTTATCGACGAAAATGCTGTTGAAAACGACATGATCGAAGCTATCGATTACGAAGGTGAGGCGATCAAACGCGCACCTGTTGTGACGGTAATGGGGCACGTTGACCATGGTAAAACCTCTTTGCTTGATTACATTCGTACCACTCGCGTTGCTGCGGGCGAGTCCGGTGGCATCACTCAGCATATCGGCGCTTACCATGTTGAAACACCACATGGCATGGTCAGTTTCTTAGACACACCTGGACACGCCGCGTTTACTTCTATGCGTGCTCGTGGTGCGAAAGCAACGGACATCGTTATTCTTGTATGTGCTGCAGACGATGGTGTAATGCCGCAAACAATTGAAGCAATTCAGCATGCTCGTGCTGCTGCTGTTCCTATGGTTGTTGCCATTACTAAGATCGACAAAGAAGGCGCCGACCTTGATCGTGTGAAAAACGAATTGGTCGCGCAGGAAGTGGTACCAGAAGAGTGGGGCGGTGACGTTCAGTTCGTTGGTGTATCGGCTAAATCGGGTGAAGGTATTGAAGAGTTGTTAGAAGCGGTTCTTCTGCAATCTGAAGTACTTGAATTGACCGCTGTACCAAGTGCTCCGGCAAAAGGTGTGGTTGTTGAGGCTCGTCTTGATCGTGGACGTGGATCTGTTGCTACCTTGTTGGTTCAAAATGGTACGCTGAAAAAAGGCGATATCGTATTGGCTGGTTTGCAAATGGGTCGTGTACGAGCTCTGTTGGATGAAAATGGTGCTTCAATTGCTTCTGCTGGACCTTCTATTCCTGTTGAGATCCTTGGTCTTGATGGTACGCCAGAAGCGGGTGAAGAGTTCATCGTAGTGGCTGACGAGCGTAAAGCGCGTGAAGTGGCTAACTTCCGTCAAGGTAAATACCGTGAAGTACGTTTTGCTCGTCAACACTCCGCTAAATTGGAGAACTTGTTCTCTGAAATGGGCAAAGACGAAGTGCGCACACTAAACGTTGTTCTTAAAGCCGACGTACGTGGTTCTCTTGAAGCTTTGATCAAGTCATTGACTGATTTGAATACAGACGAAGTGAAAGTAAACGTAGTATCAAGCGGTGTTGGTGGTATCACAGAAACGGATGCGACGTTGGCATTGGCCTCTGATGCAGTTATCTTCGGCTTTAACGTGCGTGCAGATAACTCTGCTAAGCAATTTATTGAGCGAGAAAGCATTGATCTTCGCTACTACAGCGTTATCTACAACATCATTGATGACGTGAAATCTGCGTTGTCCGGTATGTTGTCACCAGATCTTCGTGAAGACATTAAAGGTACTGCAGAAGTACGTGACGTATTCCGTTCACCTAAATTTGGTTTGATTGCTGGCTGTATGGTTATTGAAGGCACGGTTTACCGTAGTAAGCAAATTCGTGTATTGCGCGATGATGTTGTTATTTACGAAGGTGAGCTTGAATCATTACGTCGTTTCAAAGACGCGGTAAATGAAGTAAGCCGTGGTATGGAATGTGGTATCGGTGTGAAGAATTACAACGATGTCAAAGTAGGCGATAAGATCGAAGTTTTTGAAACTGTCGAAGTAGCGCGTACGCTTTAATAGGGCAAGATCATGGCAGGCGAATTTAGTCGTACTAGTCGGATTGGTGACCAGCTCCAAAAGGAGCTGGCGTCCTTAATCCAGTTTGAAGTAAAAGACCCTCGTTTAGGGTTGGTTACTGTCAACGAAGTACGTGTAGCAAAAGATTTAGGCTATGCGGATATTTATTACACCGTATTAGGCAAAGATGACCAGCCAGAAGTATTGGCAGAGAACCAAGCAGCACTAGACAGTGCAAAAGGTTTCTTGCGTCGTCGTTTAGCACAAGAAGTAAAACTTCGTGTTATGCCGCATTTGCGTTTCCATTATGACCAGAGTGTGGTTAATGGCTCGCGTATGTCTGCTCTGATCGACGAAGCAATTCGTGATGATGAGACGAAAAACGGTAACGAAGACGAGTAATAAATTCGTATGGTTAAAGCAAAATGGCGTTCAGTAGACGGTATCGTTCTACTGAACAAGCCGATAGGTTTAAGTTCGAACCAAGCGTTGCAGCGTGTCCGTCGTCTTTATCAAGCCGAAAAAGCAGGACATACTGGGGCGCTTGATCCTTTGGCAACCGGAATGTTGCCATTGTGTCTTGGTGAGGCTACAAAGTTTTCTCAATATTTATTGGATGCGGATAAGCGTTACCTTACGTGCATTCAATTGGGAAAGCGCACGACAACAGGAGATCGAGAAGGTGAGGTGTTAACTGAAGAGTTAGTCCCGACCCTGAGCGATAAATCTCTTGAAGACATTCTGGATGGATTTCGTGGCGAAATTGAACAAATTCCGCCTATGTATTCGGCGTTAAAACATGAAGGTCGTCCTTTGTACGAATATGCTCGTCAAGGGATTGTCATCGAAAGGAAACGTCGTCACGTTACGATTTCTGATCTCACTCTAGTTTCAAGAACAGAAGATACGCTGACGCTTGATATCCGGTGTTCAAAAGGTACCTATATCAGAACCATAGGCGAAGATATTGGTGAAGCACTGGGTTGCGGAGCACACCTTCACTCATTGCATCGTATTTCGACGGCGGGGTATTTGCCTGAAAAGATGATGTCACTTGAAGAGTTTGAGGCCATTGCTGAGCAAGGTTATGACGCACTAGATGCTTATTTAATGCCAATGGATACGGCGATTGAGCACTTTGAGAAAGTGGATTTACCTGAAGCCGATACCGTAAATATGATGTTTGGTAGAACCATTCCAAATACAGTTTCTTTAGAGAACGAAACCATCATACGAATGTACGATTGTGGCTCGCAGCGCTTCTTGGGCCTTGGGCAGATTAAAGGTGCTTTTATTCGGCCTTATAGATTGGTTAATACCAGTGAGTTCTCTTTATAAATAGCAGTGAGTTCTGCTAAAAAGAGTGTTAAACTTGTGGTTCTAGGATGACTGAAAATATGCTCGGCTATCCTTTACTTTTAATAGCATATTAATTTGGAGATTAAGATTATGGCATTGTCTGCAGAATCAAAAGCAGCGTTGGTTAAAGAGTTTCAAGTAGCGGAAGGCGACACAGGTTCTCCTGAAGTTCAAGTAGCATTGTTGACTAAGAACATCGAAGGTCTACAAGGTCACTTTAAAGCTCATATCCACGACCATCATTCTCGTCGCGGTCTAATCCGCATGGTAAACCAACGTCGTAAATTGTTGGATTACCTTAAGCGTAAAGATGCAGCTCGTTACACTAGTTTGATCAAAAAACTAGGTCTGCGTCGCTAAGACTGAGAAAGGGCCATAAGTAATTATGGCCCTTTTTTTATTGGTCTCCCAAGGGACAGCCTGTACTTCATATGCGCTTTTCCTCTTCATTATGAAGAGTCAAAAAAGAGTTCATATGAGTACTGGCTTAAAAAGAGGTCTTTGGGAGAAGAAATTTTTTTATAAAAGGAATACGCGTGAGTATTACGACAAAAACTTTCCAGTTCGGTAACGATACCGTAACGCTAGAAACAGGCCGCATTGCTCGTCAAGCAACGGGTGCTGTTCTTTGTACTATTGGTGATGCACAAGTACTTGCTACTGTTGTAGGCGCTAAATCTGCTAAAGCAGGTCAAGACTTCTTCCCATTATCTGTTCATTATCAAGAGCGTGCATACGCAGTTGGTAAAATTCCAGGTGGTTTCCTAAAGCGTGAAGGTCGTCCTTCTGAAAAAGAAACACTGACTTCTCGTTTGATCGACCGTCCAATTCGTCCGTTGTTTCCTAAAGGATTCATGAACGAAGTTCAGGTTGTTTGTACAGTAATGTCTACTAACACAAACCTAGACGCAGACATTGCGGCTATGTTGGCGACATCTGCAGCATTGACTATTTCTGGTATCCCATTCAATGGCCCTATCGGTGCGGCTCGTGTTGGTTTTAACGACGAGTCTGGTTACGTTCTTAACCCAAGCTACTCTGACCTAGACGGCTCTTTGCTAGACATGGTGGTAGCGGGCACGAAAGACGCAGTACTGATGGTTGAATCTGAAGCGCAAGAGCTTACAGAGGACGAAATGCTAGGCGCTGTTCTTTACGCTCACAAAGAAATGCAAACAGCGATTTCTGCTATTACTGAATTCGCAGCGGAGTGCGCTAAGCCTCGTTGGGATTGGGAAGCAGAAGCGGCAAACGTTTCTTTGACGGACGCTCTACAGTCTGGTTACGCAGCTCAAATCGAAGAAGCGTACGGAATCAGTGAAAAAATGGCTCGTTACGCTCAGCTAGGTGTTGTTCGTGATGCTGCAGTTGCTGCACTGGTTACTGAAGAAGGCGAGTTCTCAGAAGCGGATGTTACTGGTGCTTTCTCTAAACTTGAAAAACGCATTGTTCGTCGTCGTGTAATCGATGGCAAGCCTCGTATTGATGGACGTGACAATAAAACAGTTCGTCCAATTGACGTTGAAGTTGGCTTACTAAGCAAAACTCACGGTTCTGCTTTGTTCACTCGTGGTGAAACTCAGGCGATTGCAACTTGTACTCTAGGCACGAGCCGCGATTCACAAATGACCGATGGTCTGACTGGCGAAAGCAAAGACAGCTTCATGCTTCATTACAACTTCCCTCCTTACTCTGTCGGTGAGTGTGGACGTATGGGTGGTGTTGGTCGTCGTGAAATTGGTCACGGTCGTCTAGCTCGTCGTGGTGTTCAAGCGGTATTGCCTTCTGAAGATGAATTCCCATACACAATCCGTATCGTGTCTGAGATCACTGAATCTAACGGTTCAAGCTCAATGGCGTCGGTATGTGGTGCGTCTTTGTCTATGATGGATGCCGGTGTTCCTCTTAAAGCACCAGTTGCGGGTATCGCAATGGGTCTTATCAAAGAAGACGACGGCTTTGCGGTATTGACTGATATCTTGGGTGACGAAGATCACCTTGGCGACATGGACTTTAAAGTGGCGGGTACTGCTGAAGGTATCACTGCGCTTCAAATGGACATCAAGATCGAAGGTATCAACGAAGAAATTATGGACATCGCTTTGAGCCAAGCGCTTGAAGCTCGTACTCATATCCTTCGTGAAATGGCGAAAGTTATCGGTTACGCTCGTCCAGAAGTTTCTCCAAATGCGCCTTCTATGGCAACGATCAAAATTGATCCTGAGAAAATTCGTGACGTTATCGGTAAAGGTGGTGCGACAATTCGTTCTATCACTGAGCAAACGGGTGCGTCTATCGATCTAGATGACGACGGTACTGTTCGTATTTATGCGGCTGATAAAGCGTCTTCTGATGCGGCTTTGTTGAAGATTCATGAAATCACAGCAGAAGCAGAAGTGGACAAACTTTACAAAGGTAAAGTGGTTCGTTTGGCTGAGTTTGGTGCATTCGTAAATATCTTGCCTGGCAAAGATGGCTTGGTTCACATTTCACAAATCGCTGAAGAGCGTATTCGTGCGGTGTCTGATTTCTTGTCTGAAGGACAAGACGTTATCGTTAAAGTACTAGATGTTGATGCGCGTGGTCGTATTAAACTGTCTATGAAAGACGTAACAGAAGAAGAAAAAGCGGCTTACACTGAGTAATATCGGTTAAAGTTGCTGGAAAGGCGCTAATTATTAGCGCCTTTTTTTGTTTTTAAACAAATGAATGGACTAAAATAAAAGCATTATAAATAATGTGATTTGTGCATTTTTACGTGTCTTCTGTGTTTGTATAAAGGAAAAACATGATGTTTAAAGTAGCAAGTGTAGTGGTGGCAAGCTTGGTGTTGGCCGCATGCAGCAAAGATGTGATTAACACACCGGTTGCGGCGATCCCTGACTGCGTATTTGCAGATGGTTCCAATCAGGCTGCTCCAGCTTGGGTGTGTGGTGCCCCTGTTGAAGGGGTCGAATTGTCTGCGGTAGGTTACAGTGAAAAATCTGCTGCTGGCCCGAATTACATGAAACAAATGGCTGCGACAGCGGCGCGTGTTGAATTGGCTCAGGTGTTGAGTGTTGATTTGCAAAACATGGTGAAACAATACGTTGAGATAACAGGGGCGGGCGATGCAGAAACGGTTGACCGAGTGAATAGTGTTGTCAGCAAACAGGTGACAGAACAAAAACTGATTGGTTCTAAAGTCGTTCGTCAGATGCCGACACCGTCTGGTGGTTTGGTGGTATTAGTGGGATTGGATCCTGCTCAAGCTGAAGGTGTGGCTGAGAGTATTTTAAGAACGTCTATGAGAAACGAAGCGGCTTTATTTCAGAAACTAGAGTCTGAAAAAAGCTTTGATGAGTTGGCCGCTGAAATCGCCAAACGTCGCGCTCAGTAGCATGACTTTATGAGAAGGGGTGTGAGTGCAACCCCTTCTCATTGCTTCATCAGGCGCTGGTTTCTTCATCAAAAATAGGGGTTGGTTTTTTGTTGCTGTCGACGGCCACAAAATTGAAATGCCCAGTCACTGCTTTTGTGCGTTTGTCGCTGTCCAACTGTTCGAGAAAAATCGACACTTCCACTTTAAGTGATGTTCTTCCAACATGTACAACGCGAGCAATGAGTTCAACCAAGATTCCAGAGGAATCGGGTGTTTGAAGTCCACTTGTTCCGTTGATATTGTCACCATGGTCTTTCTCGAAAAGCGCGTTGCAGCGATGTAGGCTACTTCATCCATCCATTGTAGTGCGATGCCACCAAACAGAGTGTCATAATGGTTCGTTGTGGCAGGGAAAACCATTTTAGCCACGCGCGTTTCCGAGATTTCTTCACGTTTTTGGATGAGTAATTTGTTCATGTTGATAAAGCCTTATCTTTTTCGAATGCTATTGTTATGCAGCATTATACTCGCTGGAGTGAGTGGGTGTGACACGCGTTTTAAAGTGGACGCTCTTTTGTCTCAATATGTTGCAGATTTAAACCGCTCTCAGTATTTCTCTTTAATAGCGCCTGCAACAGTGATGCCAGAAAGTCTCCCTTCCTTTCGTTTTCGACAGCAGCCTCTGACTAAGTTTGATATAGGGCTATTAGATTTTTTGTCACTTCAGCAGTGTGATGTGGGGGTTATTGCAGGAAGAAAAAATAGCATACTAGGTAAGGTGATGACTGACAGCCAGCGATTCTTGTATGAGTTGGATATTATTCGAGCCATTGAGTCTTGCGACCTTAAAGAGTCAGAGTTATCCGCGACACTTAGAAGTGTTGCGCAACAAAAGCGTCGGGAATTGCCTAAGGCGTTTGGGAATGCACTGTTCAATGGCAAGGAAAGTGAGGCCTTTTTCAGTTTATCTAATGGCTTTGTTCCCTTGAATTATTCGACGGCGGAGCAACAGGAATTATTGGATGCCTTAGGGCGATTGGTCGTAATAGGAGAGCAACTTTCAAGCCTACCAAAGGTTGAATCCGTTATTTTTGAAGGGGATCTTAAAATACTAATGGACAGTGAATACGCGGGCCGATTGTTGTATTCGCTGATGCAGCTGACTGAATATCTAAAAGGGGTGTCGGGCGTGATTGCACACCAAGGTGATGAGGTATGTGGTGCTCCAGTTGTTTTTCTGAAGCAACAGTTTGAACGCCATTATGTTCAGCAGATACAACCGTATATGGGGCGTATCAATCAGAGTGCTTACCAAGTTTTGCCACTCTTGACTCGTCTTGTTTCCCTGAGTTCGCCCCATACAGAGCCACTTGATCGCTTTCTTGGGCAGCTTGATTTTGAATCCGATAAGAGTGTTTGGCAGGAATATCAACGGGCGTCTCAGCAGCATGCTGGACATTGGAGTGCCTTGTTTGAACGATGTGCATTGCCTTTGACAGCCGCGGGTTAGATTTTGATGTTGATTTGACGTTCTAAGCTTTCCACTGGATCGTATTGGTAGGCAGGGCCTTCTGCCAATGGCTCTGCGCTGAGGGCTTTTAGTAAAGCAATGTTGGCTATCGGGTTTTCTCCAATATGGTGAGAAAACTGCATTGGTCGCGTGACCGCATGCGGGGGATGTTGGCTTAAGGTATCAGGTGCATCCATTATGGATGGGCCGGGTTGATTGAACAGACTCATTAGCAAGGCGAAATGTGCGTTGCCAGATACCGGACTGCCCGCTTTGCTGCTTTGGGTTATCTGTGTTTCAACGATGTCTCTTATGTTCATTTCTATGCCTACTGAATCATCTACAATAAGTTATCGGCATAGCGTGCTTTTTCTTAAAGAAAACAGGTAATTAATTAAGAGGCGTTGTTATGGGAATGAGCGGCTTCTTGTACGAATGTTCAGCAATTTTTTGTTCAATCTATAGCTCAAAGTGTTCAAGCATCGTACTATAATGTAGATAGATCAATGATATTTTTAGGATCTGGTCTTCTATTAAGATTATTAAGCCGCGTAACCATATTGCGGTAGGGCATAGTGCATGCATGATATCAATGAATTGATCGACAATGTGAGACACAATGAAGAAATCGCACGCAAATTTTTTGAAATAGAGCGCTGTATTCTGTCGATTGGGCGTTGTGATCAGTTTGTTTCTACGCTCACGAAAGAGGTGCAGAAACAATTTAATGTCCCTTATGTGTGGGTGAATCTGATTAATGAAGCACCCTTATCCCATCTGATTGAAAGTCTAGAAAAAATGCCAGATCTGCGTGATCGTGTCTTATTTACACGGCGTAGATCCATGATAGATATCATTAAGTCGAGTAATAAGACGATTCTGGTGAATACCAATTTAAGTCGATGCTGGGAGATTATCCCCGCTGTGTATCGTGACATCATTTCCTCTGTGGCGATTTCCCCTTTGACGATTGACGGTGAATTGGTTGGTTTGTTTTGTCAGGCGGACTCTGATAGCACACGATATGATGCCACTACAAAAGACACTTTTTTATTGGATCAATTAGCGATCAAAATTTCGATTTGCCTGAGCAATGTGACAGCGAGGGAAAAACTAGAATATCTTGCTACTCGCGATCCATTGACGGGATTATTAAACCGTCGACAATTAGAATTAATGTTGGACCGTGAGTTTGCTCGATCAAAAATGCAAGAACGCGATTTGACGGTGGTCTTTATAGACTGTGATGCCTTTAAATCCATCAATGACACCTTGGGGCACAATTGTGGTGACGAGGTGCTAGAATATATTGCTAAGCGCTTATTAAAATATGTGCATAAGCAAGGGCTGGCATTCCGTTTTGCGGGTGATGAGTTTGTGTTTGTGATGCCCGGAAAAAGTTATGAACAAGCAATATTAATTGCAGAATCCATCCAAGAATACCTACAATCTAATCCGTTAAGGTATAAATCTAACTTAGTACCTATTACTATTAGTTACGGTGGTGCGAGCGTTATGTCTGACATGCCAAGTAACTACAAACATCTGCTGAAAGTGGCGGATGAGCGTCTCTATGATTATAAAAATAACCGTAAAAGATTAGTGCCTACAAAGGTGTTTAAGTTCTTAAATAGACTTAGATAAAATGTAATTTTATTACATTATTGTGCTTGTTTTTTCAATGGTACGGTATTTTTCACCTCGATTTTGTTGTAAAATTTCAAAAAAATTAAATAGGGTTCATCTATGTCCCACGCTTTAATCGCCGATCTTGGCGGAACAAATGCTCGTTTTGCATTGGTTCCTATTCATCAGTATGAGCCTCTCGAAGTCAGAGTGCTTCCTTGTGAAAAATACGACAGCTTTTTTGATGCTGCAGCGGATTACATTAAAAACTGCAGCGTTAATATGGATGATATTGACGCTGTTGTGTTGGCTATTGCAGGTCCTGTGAACCAGCCAGTTATTCGTTTTTCTAACAATCCTTGGCAGTTCACACGAGCTGAAGTTGAATCCTATTTTGGAGACAATAAAGCCGTCGCTTTATTAAATGACTTTGATGCTGTCGGTCATTGTTTAGAAATTTTAACGCCGCAAGATATGGTGGTTATCGGCGAACAATCGACCATTGACCCTAAAGGGGCTTGTTGGGTGATTGGGGCGGGAACGGGTCTTGGGGTAGCTTGTGTTGTACCGCAAGACAATGGCCCGAACATTGTTCTTCCTGGAGAGGGGGGCATGTCGATCTTTCTGCCTGTAATGATGTCGAAGATAATATTCTTAAATTCCTTCGCACTCGTCACCATCGCGTGTCGGCGGAGCGTGTGTTATCCGGTATGGGGCTTGAAAATATTTATGAAGCTCTTGCTTTGCAGAATGGCATTGAAAAGCGCCTGACAGCTCCTGAGATTGGAGAAGCGTTGTCATTGGGTAACGACCCAATTGCCAAGGCGACGTTAGAGCAATTTTTTGTGTTTTTAGGTCGCGTAATTGGGGATCTGGTCTTGTCTGTTGAATCCCGTGGTGGTGTCTATATTGCAGGTGGAATCGTTCCTCGTTATCTGAAAGAAATTCTTAACAGTGGTTTCCGTGATGCGATGCAAGACAAAGGTCGCATGAAAAATTTTGTTTCGCCTATTCCGACTTTTGTTGTTATGTCTGAATACCCAGGCCTGATGGGGTGCGCATGTTATGCGTCTCATCTTGTGTCGAAAGCCTAGATTTAGTTGGAGAGTAAAGAATGAAGGCCAGTTTGAAAGCCTGTGATGTTGTCATTTTTGGTGGTGGTGGTGATCTTGCAATGCGTAAGTTACTGCCGGCTTTGTACCATTTAGATATGGATGGGTTGCTCGCTCCGACGACTCGAATTATTGGAGCCTCAAGACGTGAGGTTGCCACTGAAGAGTACCAGACAAAGATTCGAGCAGCGCTTGATGAATTCGTTCCTTCCAGTATTGGTGACGACAAAACGTGGCAGCGTTTTAAGCAACGTTTAAGTTATGTGTCGGTTGATGCTCAGCAAGAGTCCGACTTTGCTCGACTAAATGAGCACCAAGTCGGTGGTGATGACCGCGACGTTGTGTTTTATCTGGCCACGTCCCCAGATCTGTTTGGTTCTATTTGTTCTTCTTTGGCCTCGCATGGTTTGAACGCTGACCGTATGCGTGTGGTGTTGGAAAAACCGCTGGGCAGAGATTTGGCGTCTTCTCGTGCGATTAACGATGAGGTGATGAAGAACTTTAATGAGCAACAAGCGTTTCGTATTGACCATTACCTAGGAAAAGAGACGGTTCAAAACCTGTTGGCAATCCGTTTTGGTAATACGTTGTTCGAGCCATTATGGGACAGCGCACACATTGATAACGTGCAAATTACGGTATCAGAAACCGTTGGTGTTGAAGGGCGTTGGGGATATTACGACAACGCTGGTGCCATGAGAGACATGGTGCAGAACCACTTGATCCAATTGCTATGTTTGGTAGCGATGGAGCCGCCAGGTCGTATGGATGCAGACTCGGTTCGAGATGAAAAAATCAAAGTCTTAAAAGCATTGCGTCCTATTGCTGGTGCAAATGCGTACACAAAAACCGTTCGTGGACAGTATGCAAAAGGCATGATCAAAGGGAAAGATGTAAAAGGGTATTTTGATGAAGAAGGGAGTAACCCTAATTCAAGAACAGAAACGTTTGTCGCTTTGCGGGCTGATATTGACAACTGGCGTTGGGCTGGCGTGCCGTTTTATCTGAGAACCGGTAAGCGTTTGGGTCAGCGTTATTCTGAAATCGTGATTCAATATAAGGCTGTTCCTCACAGCATTTTTAGCGATGAAAGTAACCGTCAGTTGCAGCGGAATCAATTGGTGATTCGCCTTCAGCCAGAAGAAAAAATCTCTCTAACGGTAATGAATAAAGTGCCTGGAGCGAGTGAAGGAATGAATCTGCAACCGGTAGATTTGAACTTGAGTCTAACGGAAGCATTTAATGATAAGCGTAGCCCTGAGGCCTATGAGCGCTTGCTATTGGATGTGATGCGCAACGATGCAACCTTGTTTATGCGTTACGATGAAGTGGAGGCTGCATGGAAATGGGTGGACGGTATTATGTCTGCTTGGAATCAAACGAGCGAGCGCCCTAAAGAATACGCATCTGGTTCATGGGGGCCGGCCGCATCGATGGCATTGCCTATTAAAGACGGCCGCAATTGGCACGACTACTAAGTCAATTGGACTGAAAAATAAGCCGATAAAAGGAAAGCGAAATGACTCAAACTTATACAGCTGAAAAAGTGATGACAGCGACGCCTGTGGTTCCTGTTATTGTTGTCGACGATGTAGAGCAAGCGGTTGCGCTGGGCAAAGCACTTGTTGCTGGTGGTGTGCCTGTGTTGGAAGTGACATTACGAACGCCTGCGGCTCTAGAGGCGATTACCGCGTTGCGTAAAGAAGTGCCTGAGGCGATTGTTGGTGCGGGGACGGTGTGTTCACGTGCGCAATATATTCAAGCGATTGAGGCCGGATCTCAGTTTATCATTAGCCCTGGTATGACAGCGGATTTATTAGCCGTCGGTAAAGAATACGATGTGCCGTATTTGCCAGCAGTGGCGACCATTTCGGATGTTTTGTTGGGAATGGAATACGGCTATGACCGTTTTAAATTCTTTCCTGCTGAAGTAAATGGTGGAGTGAAGGCGTTGAAGGCGTTTGGTGGGCCATTGCCGCAGATTAAATTTTGTCCGACTGGTGGTATTGGCGCAGACAATTTCCGTGAGTACTTGGCGTTACCAAATGTACTTTGTGTTGGGGGTTCTTGGATTGTGCCAACCGATTTAGTGCGTGCTGGAAAATGGGATGACATTACCGAGCTGGCGAAGTCTGTCGCTCGCTAAGCCTTTTCTTATTGTGTTCAAAAAAAGGGAAGAACGTAGGTTCTTCCTTTTTTTATTGCCTTTTTCCGACCTAAAATGGCGTGTTTTTTTATAGGTTTTCTTCCGCAAATTCCGCAAGTCGGCTTCGTTCGATGCCGTTAACATGCATAATGCTGGCGTATTTAAAGGATTTTGTTTTTTCCACCAAGTAGGTGAGTCCCGAAGTAAGTGGGGTGATGTACTTATTGTCTATCTGTGCCAAGTTACCTAAAACGATAATTTTTGAGTTGCTACCCACTCGTGTCACGATAGATTTAAGTTGGAATTGCGTTAAACCTTGAGCCTCGTCAATAATGATTAAGGCGTTGTTGAATGAGCGGCCGCGCATGAAGTTAAGAGATTTAAACTGGATGTTGGCCTTTTGTTTAACATAATCGATACTGCTAAAAGAGTGTTCATCTGCGCCGTGTAGGATTTCCAAGTTGTCATCAAACGCGGCTAACCAAGGTGCCATTTTCTCTTCCTCGGTTCCTGGTAAAAAGCCAATGTCTTCCGCCATTGGTGGGGTTGATCGAGCGACAATAATTTTATTAAAGCGCTTCTCTTCCATGGTTACCTGTAATCCGTAGGCAAGAGCGAGTAAGGTCTTTCCTGATCCTGCAGGTCCTGTCATTACCATTAAGTCGGAATTGTCATGGCGTAATAAATAAAACGCCATGGCTTGTTCTAGGTTGCGCGGGTGAATGCCCCAAAAGTTTTGGTTCATTAGATGTTGCTTGTTAACATCAAGTAAATAAACAAACTCTTGATCTGTATTGACCACAAAGCCAATAAAGTCTTCATCATCAATGACAAACATATTGAGATAGATATTAGGCAAGTGGGTTTTGTTAATGACATGGACCGTGTGTCGGCCATGGGCTTCTGTTTTGACGCTATCAATGGTTGACCAGAAACTGCCTGTAAATTGAATGTAGCCCTTGGTCATTAAATCCAAGTCGTCTAGAACGCGGTCTTTGCGGTAATCTTCCACTCGCTCCAGGCCAGAACCTTTGGCTTTGATCCGCATGTTGATGTCTTTTGTTACTAGGCAGACTGCAGAGCGAGGATGAGTGGCTTGTAGGCTAAGTCCAACATTGATGATGCGGTTGTCGTTGGCGTGGTCATGGTTGCCATTCAAAAAAGGCACGTTATCCGTAAGTGTAATTTGTTGATCTGGATAAATGGCCAAGGAGCCTTCGCTGCGCTTGTTTTGGTCTTTGTCTACATCGTTACTAACAACGCGTATTGGGACGCCTGCCTGTAGCTCTCGGGGAGAGGTGTCACCAACTATTTTATCAATGGTATTGATCGCAACACGCGCTTCACGACTGACGTCTTTGTCTCGCCTGTCTTTAATAACGTCAAGTTCTTCAAGAACGGTCATGGGAATCACGACTTTGTGTTCGGCAAACGCATAAATGGCCAATGGGTCGTGCAACAGAACATTGGTATCAAGAACGTAGATTTTTTCCATAGAGTATTACTCCTGTAAAGAACATGAAGTTGTCTTTTGAAAATAGAAAATCGATCTGTACGGGCAATGTGATTGTGTTGTTGTGTGTTTTGAGGGGTGATAGCAAGGTTGTTCGTCGGATGCAAATCCAACCAAAAGGGGAAATATTGAGCTGAGTTTCTTTGTGACTATGGTTTTAAGCAAGCTATGCCTCACTGTCTTTTTCCATACTCTAAATAGAGTGTATGACAGTTTTGTTGCTTATGCTTGTTCTAATTGAGTTTTTTTATCTGTTTTAGGCATAAAAAAACCGCTGCTTAGGCAGCGGTTTTTCTGTAAACAGGTCGTTTTACTCGTCTAAGAAGCTTCTTAGGTGTTCTGAACGACTTGGGTGACGTAGCTTCCGCAAGGCTTTCGCTTCGATTTGACGAATACGTTCACGAGTAACGTCGAACTGCTTGCCCACTTCTTCAAGAGTGTGGTCTGTGTTCATATCGATACCAAAACGCATGCGCAATACCTTGGCTTCACGAGCGGTTAAGCCTGCAAGAACCATGGTAGTCGACTCACGTAAACCTTCAATCGTAGCGATATCAATTGGAGATTCAGCACCATCGTCTTCAATGAAGTCGCCTAAGTGTGAATCTTCATCATCACCGATAGGGGTTTCCATTGAGATTGGTTCTTTTGCAATCTTCAATACTTTACGAATTTTGTCTTCTGGCATGTCCATGCGAGCGGCCAATTCTTCTGGCGTGGCTTCGCGTCCCATTTCCTGCAGCATTTGACGAGAGATACGATTAAGTTTGTTAATCGTTTCGATCATGTGCACAGGAATACGAATTGTACGAGCCTGATCAGCAATCGAACGAGTGATTGCCTGACGAATCCACCACGTAGCGTAAGTCGAGAACTTATAACCACGACGGTATTCAAATTTGTCTACGGCTTTCATCAAACCGATGTTGCCTTCCTGGATAAGGTCCAAGAATTGTAAGCCACGGTTTGTGTATTTCTTCGCAATAGAGATAACCAAACGAAGGTTAGCTTCAACCATTTCTTTTTTCGCACGACGAGCGCGAGTCTCACCAATAGAAATGCGACGATTGATTTCTTTCAGTTCCGCAATCGTTAGGCCGGTTTCTTTTGTTACGGCACGAAGCTTGCGCTGGCTGCGCATAAATTCGGCTTCGTTTTCTTCAAGCATGGCTGCGTAATCAGCACCAGAGGCGATTTGCTCTTTTAGCCAGTCGGCATTGGTTTCATTGCTTGGAAAACGTTTTAAGAATTCCGTGCGTGGCATGCCTGATTTGCGTACACAGACTTGCATGATTAGGCGTTCTTGTTCACGCACTTTTTCCATGCGAGAGCGTACGCGCTCAATCAAGTCGTCAAACAGCTTAGGAACCAATTTGATTGGTGCAAAACTGATGCTTAGCTCTTCTTGTTTATTCTGTACGGCAGGATCCTGTCTATTGCTGTTTTCAAGCAAGACTTTCAGCTCTTCATAGATGCGCGAAATATCATTAAAGCGCAGAGCTGTTTCTTCTGGATCTGGGCCATTATCTGTTTCTTCTTCAGTGGTTTCAGTGTCGTCATCATCGTCGTCACTGTCTACCGAATCTTCTTCAATAATAGGCTCTTCTGTGGCCGTTTCTTCGAAAACAGGCTCTTCGCCATCGCCATCAATGAAACCGCTAAAAATGTCGCTAAGACGACCTTCCTCTTCTTGTACTTTTGCGTATGCGTCTAGCAATACATCCACAGCACCAGGGAAATAGGAAATGGCCGCCATTACTTCGCGCGTACCTTCTTCGATGCGTTTTGCAATCGCAATCTCGCCAGCGCGAGTGAGTAGCTCAACCGTACCCATTTCACGCATGTACATGCGGACAGGGTCAGTTGTTCGGGTGATATCACCTTCTACAGCCGCTAATGCTGCTGCTGCTTCTTCTGCAGCGGCCTCATCTGTGGCATCACCTTCTTCCATAAGAAGGTTATCTTTATCTGGTGCAACTTCAGAAACCGTGATGCCCATGTCGTTGATCATGGCAATGATTTCTTCTACTTGCTCCGGGTCTGAAAGGTCATCAGGGAGGTGGTCATTAACTTCAGAAAAAGTTAGGTAACCTTGTTCTTTACCCTTGGAGATCAGCTCTTTGAGACGTGACTGTTGAGTGTCTGGCATTCGACAACCTATCGTTAGAAATTCATTTGGGAGTTTAGCAAGCCGCGGATTATAACAAAATCAATCACTTTTATCCACCGAATCCTTTCTTTTTTGAATGAAAAGTAGGCAGTATTTACCGTTTTTTTGTCTAATTAAGTCCATCAAATTCCGTAGTTCTTGCTTGCTGCTAGTATCCTTTATGGATTCGTTCCCTCGACTTTTCAACCGTTCAATACTGCTATTTAAGCCTAAATTTTTCTCAAGTGCCGAAATCATGTCTAGCACTTCTTGCTGTGCATTGGATATTTTTTGCTTTGTTGTGGCATCTTGGTGGTTTAAAAGTGCGTAAATGGCCGACATCGTGGTGGTATCTGTCGTTTCGCCAAGCAAGTGTCCCGTGTTTTTGGTTGGGTGTTTTGCAAAATATCTCCATATTTTGCAAAAAATCTGAAGCTCTTCATTGGCTTGATTAACCAGTGGGTCAGGCAAATCAATCTCTTTCGCAATGTGCGGATGAAACAGCAGACACAATGTGGCCTGCTTAATCTTGCTCAGGCTGGGTGCGGCAGGCGGTAAAGCGGGTTCGTCATTGTAGAATTTACCTTTGCTAAAGGGTTTCTTTCCGAATGGTTTTTTGGGCGAGCCTTGATTTTGGGTGTGACTGGTTGGAGCTGCGTAGTCAAGGTACTGAGCATCGCCGTACGCGTCATGAGGCGGCTCGTAGTCATAATGACTTAGGTCTGGGATGTCGCCTTCAAAGTGCTGTGCTAAGGGGGTGTTGGCTTGTTGTGTTGGTTCTTGACCTTGTGTGGGGGCTTGGTGGCGTCGGGTCTTAAAAACGGTGTTTCCAAGGGTTTCACTGTCTATGCCTGATTGATCACTAAGTTGGCGAAGTAGGACTGAGCGAAAGGTCAGTTCTTTTGGGATTTGACTGATCATTTCCATGGCATTGCGAGCAAATTGAGCTTCACCTTCTTCATCGCCAAGAGTGACCTGATTGCGTGCGTGATCAAATAGCACATGTGACAAAGAAGAGGCATCTTCTAATCGATGGTTAAAGGCTTCTTTGCCTTCTTTTCGGACTAGTGAGTCTGGGTCTTCGCCTTCGGGTAAAAATAAAAAGCGTACTTGTTTTTCATCCTGCATAACAGGAAGGGCAGCTTCTAGCCCTCGAATGGCGGCAGAGCGACCGGCCTTGTCGCCATCAAAGCAGAGCACAACTTTACTGACTAGTTTGAATAGTTTGCGTATGTGTTGGCTATTGACGGAAGTGCCTAGCGTGGCAACGGCATTGGTGATGCCATGCTGAGCCAAAACAATCACATCCATATAGCCTTCGACGACAATGATTTGGTCGAGTATTGGGGTATTTTGTTTGGCTTCAAATAAGCCATAGAGCTCTTGGCTTTTTTGGAAAACTGGTGTCTCAGGGGAGTTTAGGTATTTGGGCTTTTCGTCTCCAAAGGCGCGCCCGCCAAAGGCTATGACTCGACCTCGGGAATCGCGAATGGGGAAGATAATGCGATCACGAAAGCGGTCGTAATAGTGTCCGGGTTGGTCTTTTTTCTCGATTAACATCCCGCCAAGTAAAAGTTGCTCTTGGCTTTCTGCACGAGTACCTACTTTTTTAAGTAGGTTGTCCCAGCCAGATGGGGCGTAGCCTAAGCCGAATACTTTCGCTATTTGCCCAGACAGTCCACGATCTTTGGACAAATAGTCGGTGGCTTTTTTCTTGTCTGGATGCTGGGTTAACTGTTGTTGATAAAATTGTGAGCTTTCTGATAAACGCTTTAATAACTCGGCATTTTGTTCGTACCTATCGGGTGCACCTTGTTCGCGAGGCACTTCCATACCGGCGTCTTTGGCGAGCACTTCTATGGCATCAACAAAATCGAGGTGATCGTGTTCCATGACAAATGAAATGGCGTTACCGCCAGCGCCACAGCCAAAGCAATAATAGAATTGCTTGTTTGGATTTAGGCTAAAGGAAGGGCTTTTTTCATTATGGAAAGGACAGAGGGCGCTGTAATTTTGCCCCGTTTTTTTCAAGCTAATACGAGACGCAACCACATCGGTTAAGTCGGTACGAGCCAAAAGCTCGTCTATAAACTGATCAGGAATGCGTCCCGCCATGGTATTAGCCTAGTTGCGCTTTAACTTGTTTGCTGATTTGCGCCATGTCGGCACGGCCTTGTACCTGAGGTTTAACTATGGCCATTACCGCACCCATTTGCTGCATTGACGTGGCGCCAGTTTCTGCGATTGCGGCTTTTACAATCTCACCGACTTCGTCGTCCGTCAATGGGGTTGGTAAGAACTCGCTAATGATTGCCATTTCTTCTTGTTCGATTACGGCTAGATCTTCACGGCCGCCATCAATAAATTGCTGATTTGAGTCTTTACGCTGCTTGTTCATTTTGTCTAAAACAGCCAATACACGAGCATCGTCTAGCTCGATGCGCTCATCAACTTCGATTTTTTTGCACTCAGACAAAATGGTGCGGATAACCGTAACACGCTGTTTCTCTTTCGCGCGCATGGCGGTTTTAAGTGTGTCTGAAATGTGCTTTTTTAAATCTGACATAGGATCCTCTTTACTTTCTGGTAGGCAAATAAGCAAAAAAAACGGCTAGTTGAATAACTAGCCGTTTTTTATATGACTAAACGTTAGTAACGTCTAGGCAAAACATTTGTTTTGATCAAATCGCCAAACGGCAGATTGGCCTAATACAAACGTTGGAATTTCTTTTGCTCACGAGAAACTTTTTTCGCGTGACGTTTAACTGCAGCAGCGGCAGCACGTTTGCGAAGAGTTGTTGGTTTTTCGTAGCATTCACGACGACGAACTTCAGCCAAAACGCCTGCTTTTTCACAAGAGCGTTTGAAGCGACGTAGAGCGATGTCAAATGGTTCGTTATCTTTTACTTTTACAGCTGGCATGTTATTACCTTCAATAATTTTTTTAAAGTTTAAGTATTCACAAAAACGGCGTGAATCATACCCGTATTTAATGGGCTTTCAAAGCGCGCTTTTGTTGAACAGAGTGTGATCTTGTATAGATCGGATTTTTCTAGGCTAATAAAGCCTAACCCTGAACAGACTGTGATCGCGTCTGTAACTGTATTCATTCTTTAAGAGGGTGTTTGGATCGCCATATCATTTACATAAGTAGCACTAAATATAAGAAGTGCTTGCATTAGATGCTATGTGCCAAACGAAAAAAATCACCTGCCTTTTAATTTAAACATTTAAAACGTGCGCATTATAATGGCTTTGAGCTTCGTTGTCTAATTTCTTTCACCCGTCTTGCGTTAGGAAATGCTTTTTCACTCTGCAATGGTGAGAGGAGATAGGGTACAATGCGCTTAAATTATTGATTGAGATTATTCAAGTGAAAGTATTGGGATTAGAAACTTCTTGCGATGAGACAGGGATCGCTATTTACGATACGGATAATGGTCTTTTGGCTCACAAGATTTACTCTCAAATTGCGCAGCATGCCGAATACGGTGGTGTAGTGCCAGAGCTTGCTTCCCGTGATCATGTGCGTAAGACACTGCCGCTGATTGATGAAGTACTTCAGGAAGCGGGGATGAAAAAGTCTGAATTAGATGCGATAGCCTACACCAGTGGCCCAGGTTTGGTTGGTGCTTTGATGGCTGGCGCTACGATCGGTCGTTCTTTAGCCTATGCGTTAGGCATTCCCGCGCTGGGTGTGCATCACATGGAAGGGCATCTTTTAGCGCCAATGTTAGAAGAATCCCAACCTGCTATGCCTTTTATCGCTTTGCTGGTGTCTGGTGGCCATACTCAGTTGGTTAGAGTCGATGGGATCGGCGAATATCGCTTGTTAGGTCAATCACTTGATGATGCCGCAGGTGAAGCGTTTGACAAAGCAGCCAAAATGATTGGACTGCCGTACCCTGGTGGACCGCAAATTGCGGTGCTTGCCAAACAAGGTAATCCTAAATCAGGGCTTAAATTCCCTCGTCCTATGACAGATCGTCCGGGCTTGGACTTTAGTTTCAGTGGTTTGAAAACCGCCTTTTTAACAGCGGTTCACGATGCATTGGACAACGATGCATGTGATGAGCAATTTAAAGCGGACGCCGCATTAGCGTTTGAAATGGCCGTGGTGGATACCTTGGTCATTAAGTGTCGTCGTGCGCTTGAGGCGGAAGGTCTGAAGCAGTTAATTATTGCCGGCGGCGTGAGTGCGAATCAGCGTTTGCGTGAGCAGCTTGAAAGCCAGCTTAAAAAAATCAAAGCCAGTGTCTTCTACGCGCGACCAGAATTTTGTACTGATAACGGCGCCATGATTGCCTACGCAGGCGCACAGCGTTTGCTGAATGGTCAATCATCTGAGTTGAGCTTGTCGATTCGTGCCCGTTGGCCACTGTCTGAACTGCCACCTTTGAAGGGAGCTTAATAATGAATGATGTGGTGTTTATCGAGGGCTTAAAGGCTCAGGCCGTTATTGGTGTTTATGACTGGGAAAAAAGATACAGCAAGATTTGGTCTTTGATTTGGAAATGGAACATGACAACCGTGTGCCTGCAGAAACAGACGACCTTGCGAAAACATTAGATTACGAGGCCATTTCGAATTACATCCTAGCGTTTTGTGCCGAGCGTCAGTTTGAGTTGATTGAGACATTGGCAGAGCATTTAGTGGGCGAGTTAATTGGGAAATTCAAGTTGAATGCGGTGACATTAACATTGCGTAAGCCTGGCGCGGTAGCCTCTGCTCAGGCTGTCGGTGTGAAAATACATAGAAAATCAGCGGTCACGTATTAGTTAGGCGTGACGCGACTGTATTAACGGTGACGCTTCTTGAGCCAATTGAGCCAACGCGTCAGCTCTGGATGCTTTAAGGCCTAAGCCGAGTTCCGCGCCACTCAAACCTTGCTTTATCAGCGCGGTTGCCGTTACGGTCGCTGCGGTGGCACGTAACGCTTGCCAGTCTTTTATATCGGTATGTGTTAAGTGGCATAAAACCTCAATCAGTAGTGTAAATGGTTGAGGTTTTTTTATGGCGTTCACTGACGTTAACCAGTTTTCCCACTCGGCTGCGGCCATTGGAATGCGTTGATTTTCTAGAAATCCGCGAGTTTGTTCGGCCAGAATTTTAAACTGATTAGAGCAACGAATACGTTGATGTAATTGCGTTAGCGCTTCCAGTGGCGTGTGTTGGCTCAGAATGGCCCAGCGTTGTGCTGGCGTGAATTCTGAGTGCTGCAAAGTATCGGCAAGTGCTTGGCTGTCTTTCCAAACAAGTTCAGGGAATAATTTGTCCAATGCATTGGCTGCGCTTAATACAGAGAAAAAGGCATGAGAATGCTGCGTGTTCAATGCTTTTTCCAATTCTTTCCAAATGCGTTCGGCGCTCAGTGTTGCAAGCTCTCCCGATTCACTAATGGTCTGCATGAGAGCGAGTGTTTCAGGAGCAATAGTAAAGCCGAAACCTTGAAAACGAGCGGCAAAACGAGCCACTCGTAACACTCTTAATGGGTCTTCTATAAAGGCGTCCGAGACGTGTCGAAACACTCTGTTGATCAGGTCTTGCTGGCCATGGTAAGGGTCGATTAGGTTGCCATGTTGGTCTTGCGCAATGGCGTTAATGGTCAGGTCTCGGCGTTCTAAGTCTTCTTCTAGACTGATATCGGGTGAAAAGTCACAAATGAAGCCTGTGTAGCCTTCGCCTTGTTTTTCTTTGCGGGCAAGCGCGTATTCTTCTTTGCTTTTTGGGTGTAAAAAAACAGGGAATTGTTTGCCAACTTGCTGAAAGCCTTGTTGCTCAAGCTGTTCTGGTGTGGCGCCCGTGACGACCCAATCTCTGTCGACAACGGGCAGTGACAGTAAAGAATCTCGTACTGCGCCGCCAACAAGATACACTTGATAAGGGGTTGTCATGCTTGGTTAATTTCCTGTTTCACACTGCTCAGGAAACATGGCGCTCCACTGACTGAAGCCGCCATTAAGTGAGTACACTTCTTTGAAACCTTGTGAGGCTAGGTATTCAGCCGCGCCTTTGCTGCTATTGCCGTGATAACAGCACACAATCACTGGCTGTTGTTTGTCTGTTTTCTCAATGAAGTCTTGGACGTTGTCATTGGTGAGGTTGAGCGCTTTGCTCATGTGGCTGGTTTGAAAGCTAACCAAATCGCGAATATCTACAATTGCGGCGTTGTTTTCTATGATGGGGAGGGCGTCTGAAATATCGATACAAGTGTAAGTCATGATTTCTTCCGGTTAATTGTGCAAGGTGTACTAAAGCGTTGTCTGTCTTCAAGGCGCAATGCGGTTAGGCTACCACCCCAAACACAGCCGGTATCCAATGCGTGGATACGATCTTGTTGGGTTTTGCCTTCCAGTGCAGCCCAGTGTCCAAAAACAATGTGACAGTCTTCAGGGAGCTTGGTCGGGTAGTTAAACCAGGGCGCATAGCCTTTTGAAGCAGTATTGATGCCTTCTTTAGATTTCAAATCGAGCTTGCTGTTTTTATCGCAAAAGCGCATCCGTGTTAAAGTAATTGGTGATGGCGCGAAGGCGGTCCAACCCTGTGAGTGTGTTGTCCCATTGATTTGGCGTATTACCATACATGGTGGCAAAAAATTCATCAACAGTGTCGGACTTGAGCTTCGTTTCTACTTCTTTTGCAAAGGTCAATGTATCTTCTAGGCTCCAGCACGGCGGAATGCCGGCGTGCGTCATGACAGTATTCAGTGTTTTATCGTAATGGCACAAAGGTTGTTGGCGTAGCCAATCCATTAATTCATCTCGATCTCTGGCTGAGAGAATTTCTGTTAGCGTATCGCCGCGCTTTAGTGTGCCAAATCCATGAGATACCGCCAGCAAGTGTAAGTCGTGATTGCCCAATATGACGGTCGCATTGTCCCCTAATGACTTAATAAAGCGCAGTGTTTCAAGCGATTCGTGGCCACGGTTTATTAAGTCACCCGCAAACCACAATTTGTCTTGTTCTGGACGATATTGGATTTGTTCTAGCAATTGTACAAGAGGGGTTAGGCAGCCTTGTAAGTCGCCAATAACGTAGGTCGACATAGAAAACCTCAGTGAATCTGGTTGGGAACGGACAGAGTGAAGGGGCGAATAGGCGCTTGAAACTCGGTGCCATCATCAGCAATAAATTGGTAGCTTCCCTGCATGCTCCCGACAACGGTATCCATTACGGTGCCGCTGGTGTAATGGAACGATTCTCCGGGTTCCAAATGAGGGTATTCGCCAATGACGCCGCTGCCTTTTACTTCTTGGATTTGCTCATCGCCATTGGTGATTATCCAGTGGCGAGTTTGAAGTTTGGCCGGTTCGGTTCCACAGTTAGTGATGGAGATATGGTAAGCAAACACATAGCGGGATTCCGCTGGTGTGGATTGATTTGCCAAATACTCGGTACGAACGGAAACCACGACATCATACTTTTCCATTCATCCTTCCTTGTTGATGACGTAATTGGTAATTCGCACAAAATCTTCAACATCCAGACGTTCTGGGCGAAGTGTTGGGTCAATGTCTAATGCCGCGAAGTCGTCGTTGTCCAACACGCCTTTGTAATTGTTGCGTAGCGTTTTTCGGCGCTGCTGGAAGCCAATACGAACCATGTCTTCCAGTTTTTTAATGTCATTTACTGGGTATGGAATCGATTGGTATGGTGTCATTCTTACAATGGCCGAATCCACTTTGGGGGCTGGGTCGAACGACTCTGGACCAACAATAAAGAGCGATTCAACCGCACAGTAATATTGTGCCATCACGCTTAATCGGCCGTACAAACTGTCTCCAGGGCGTGCTGCTAAACGATCAACCACTTCTTTTTGTAGCATGAAGTGCATGTCTTCAATCGCATCGGCTTGGCTGAGCAGATGAAAGATAAGCGGTGTCGAGATGTTATATGGCAAATTACCAACAACACGAATGGCTTGTTCTTCTGTGCGCAGCGAAGTGAAGTCGAACTTCATGGCGTCGGCTTCATGCACAGTAAGGTCAGGGAACCGGAACAAATTCACTTTTAGAATAGGAATTAGGTCACGGTCAAGCTCAACCACGTCCATGCGCTCAGTGACACTGATGATGCCTTCGGTTAAAGCGCCTTTACCAGGCCCAATCTCTACAATGCGTTGCCCTTTTTTAGGGCCAATACACGCCACGATACGACGAATAACGCCGTGGTCATGAAGGAAGTTTTGGCCGAATCTTTTTCTGGCTTTATGGGGTTGTGGTTTGCTCATTTAGAAAACTTTTTCGCGTTATTTGCCATGTTAATGGCATGTTGAATGGCCACTTTAAGGCTGCCGTTATTTGCTTTGCCTGTGCCAGCCAAGTCAATGGCTGTGCCGTGGTCGACGGATGTCCGAATAATAGGTAAGCCTAATGTAATATTTACGGCATTACCAAAACCTGAGTATTTTAACACAGGTAGCCCCTGATCGTGATACATAGCAAGGGCGCAGTCGGCATCATTTAGGTATTTCGGTGTAAACAGTGTGTCTGCTGGTAGCGGCCCAATTAGGTTTAAGCCCTCTTGGCGAAGTTTATTGAGAGTCGGAATGATAACGTCAATTTCTTCTCGGCCAAGGTGACCATCTTCACCGGCATGTGGATTTAACCCACAGACTAAAATTTTAGGTTGTGCAATACCAAATTTTTCTTGAAGATCTTTATTAAGTGCTGTTACTACAAGGCTGATGCTGTGCTCGGTGATGGCCGAAGAAATGTCTTTCAGGGGTAGGTGAGTGGTCACTAATGCCACCTTCATTGCTTCGGTGGCTAGCATCATGACCACGTGCGGCGACTTGCATTGTGCTTGGAAGTATTCGGTGTGACCTGAAAAGTGAACCCCAGTCTCACATAAGATGCCTTTATGCACGGGTGGTGTGACAATAGCGTCAAATTCGTGACGTAAGCACCCTTCGCCTGCTCGCTTGAGTGTTTCTAACACGTAGGGCGAGTTGGCCACCTCTAAAATGCCAGAAGTGGTTTTTTTCGCTTTGGGGATTGGCAGGACATTAATCTGTCCTTGGGAATGAGGCGGTGCGTCTGATGGCTGCTCGAGCTTACTAATAGTGACCGATAAGCCCAATTCTTTGGCTCGATCTTCGAGCAACTCTATGTCTGCTAGCACCACCAAGCGAGCAGGAAATGTCTGTTCGCTGAGTGCGCTTAATATGATGTCTGGGCCAATGCCGGCAGGCTCGCCCGAAGTGATGGCGATGGTTGGATGTGTTTCAAGCGACCCCATTGGCATTTTGTACCCTTACTTTTTAATATCAATAAACGCATCGGCGCGCAATTCATCAAGCCAATTGCCCAGTACTATGTCTTGTTTCTGAGCCGTTAGAGCGCGTTCAGCGTTGCTGCGTTTTACCTTGTCGCTGATGTCAGCTTCACGTCGACCTTCAACTTGCAAAATATGCCATCCAAATTGTGTGCGGAATGGTTTGCTTATTTGGCCAATCGCGGTTTTGTCCATCATGTCTTCAAATTCTGGCACCATGGTGCCAGGCGTCACCCAGCCCAAATCACCACCTTGTAACGTAGAGCCTTGGTCTTCGCTATTTTCTTTTGCAAGTTGGGCAAAATCGGCACCATTTTGCAGTTTTTTGTAGATGTCATCGGCAAACTCTTTGGTTTGTGCCATGTCTCTAATTTCATTAGCTCGAACCAAAATGTGTCTGGTTTTGGTTTGCTGCTGCAGGGTGACATCGGGTGAACGTTTTTCAATTAACCATAATAAGTGAAAACCTGCATTACTTTGCAATGGGCCAATCAATGGGCCTTTTTCGGTTTCGATAGCGCGTACAAAAAGTGGCGGTAATTGGTTTAATGGGCGCCAGCCTAAGTCGCCACCTTCAATGGCAAATTGCCCATCGGAGTTTTCAATTGCTTGTTGAATAAAATCGTTTTCTGTTTGGATATTGTCTGCAATCGCGTCCATTTTTATTTTGGCTTGTTCGGGGTCTGTTGCCCTGATTAACAAGTGTCTTAGATGGACTTGCTCCTTTTCTTTGGTGATGCTGGTGCTGGAGCTAAGATAGTCGTCTACTTCTTGATCGGAAATCACAATGCGCTTTTTGATGATTTCACGCTTGATGTTGTTGATCAAAATTTCTTGTTCTATTTGAGCTCGGTAACGGTTGTAGTCAATCCCCTTGCTGGCTAAAACCGTTTTTAAACCTTGTAAATCCAGGTTCATGTTTTTAGCCACACCAAGAATGGCGTTGTCCACATCTGAACTGGATGCTCGCATGCCTACTTTGCGCGCGTAGTTGACTTGGAGTGCTTCATCGATCATTTGGTTTTGGATCTGACGGTGAATGTTATCCGTCATGATGCCGCCTGGAACACGATCCTTAACAATTTGAAAGCGGTTTTGAATGTCACTTTCTAAGATGGGTTTGGAGTCAACGATCGCTGAAATACCATCGATCTTTGTTGGTGCTGCGTGCAGAGAATGCAGTGGTATAAGTGCAAACAGCATAAAAGAGAAAAAGATAACTTCATGATTAATATCCAACTTTTCCTTGGTTCCAGTAGCTATTGGCAATATTGTCTTCGCTGTTGGCGCGACCAGCACTGCTTAAACTACGTAAAATAAATTGTAAAAAGACGCCACGATCGTATTCATTATCATCGTTTAGCCAGTCTTGATAGCTTAATGACACCTTGATACAGCAGTTCTCATAACCCAAACCTACGATCTCTTTGGTGGAGTCCTGTCTGATGAAGTCATACGTATACTGCGTATACATTGACCAATTTTGATTCAGAGGAAAGATGCTGCCAATACTGGCTTGCTTGGCATCGTCGTCTGAATCTGAATTATTGATCGAATACAGATAGCTTAAGTTTATCTTTATATCGTCAGTTGGCTTGAGGTCAGCAACGAGTTGCGCCAAATTGACATTTTGATCGTCTAAGCTGTAGTTCAAATTGGCGGTTAAGCTGTATCGGTTGCCATTGTAATCCGCAGACGTTAACAGGTCGCTGTGTTTTGTATCATCAACTGGTGTGTCTGTGTCTGAGTCGCCATCAATACCAACATAACGATCTTTTAAATAGAAGACTTGACCGGCTTTAAACGCCCATTTTTCATTATTGTTTTCATCATATAGACGACTTTCCAAACCCAGCGTGACTTGTTCTGTGTCGCCAATACGGTCACTGCCATTAAAGCGAGTGTGACTGAATGCCTGAGAATAGGTCATGGTCGGTTCGCTGCTATCAAAATCGGGAATGAGGTTTTGATACTCGAAAGGGGCATTGAGATAGCTAAGACGAGGCTCGAGTGTTTGTCGCCATATGTGTTCATCGTCATTGCTAAAACGTCGTTCAAATAACAGCGATGAGTCGATATAGCTCGATAAATGACCCACTGCCGTGCTGCTGTCACTGTCCGTGGTGTAATCGTGCAGATTGTAGTCGCGGTATTGGGTCAAAATCCCAGGGCTAAATTTCCCCCATTCATTGCTGAAATCCAACGCCACATTTTGATTGACGACGACACGTTCGCCATCAAAGTCGTCCTCGGCTGGATCATAGAAATCGGTGTATTGAACATCGACGTTATAATCCAGAAAGGACGCCGCCATACGATAAGAACTGTCAATGCGTGGTAACCATTCAAACGGTTGATCGACGGTGTCGTCCGGTGTCTGATAGGTTAAATACGTTACTTTATTGAGAAAGTTGCCATTGTTGAATGCAAAGTACAGGCTGCGTTGATAATGGTCTTTTTCACCAATCGAGGTGCTGTTGGCTTCTGGAAACTTGTTGTCAGTTGGGTTGGCTTCAAGTATCAGACCGGCACTAAAGTAGTCATTAAGGTTTTGTGTGGACGTTAATTTTAATAGGGTTTGCTCACCTTCGTCATTGTCTGAAAAGGTAGATTGCTCGTAAGTGGTTTTGCCATATTCGCTGAGATGGCGAATTTCTAAATCGAATCCTTCGCCTTTTCTTTGAATGTACTGAGGCGTGATGGTGGCGTCATAGTTGGGCGCAATATTCCAATAAAATGGAGCGGAAAAGCTGACCCCATCAGAGCCAGAATAGCCGAAGTTCGGAAACAAGAAACCAGTTTGTCGCGTGTTATCAAGTGGAAAACGCAACCAGGGAAAGTAAAAAACGGGTATGTCAGCAATGCGTATTTGCACGTGTTTTGCTGTCCCGAATCCGCTTTTGGTGTCTAATTCAATCGAACTTCCGTACAGCTTCCAGCTTTCTTGGGTTGGCTCACACGTGGTAAAGAAACCTTCTTCAATGAAGACGACGCCATCTTGATCATTCGATAGCGATTTGGCTGAAACACGAGAGCCCGATTGATGACTGAGTAAGATGGCATCATTGAATTCGGTTGTTCCATTGCCGTTATTTGAAATGTAAGCATCGGAGCTGCGTATTAATTGGTTGTCGCCACGCAGTGTAACATTGCCGTTGGCACGATAATATTCGTCAGGAATGCCTTCAATGTTACTGGCCGTTAACGCCGATTGAGGTTGGACGATTTCTGCTGCGCCTTCAAGGTGAATAACTCCGCTCTTATCTCGCACGATAAGGTCGGCGCTCAGCTTTGTGCCTTTTACGTCGGTTGCTGTCCAGTTGTTGATATAGGCTCCCTGACAATATCGACTCAGCTGTGATTGCTGCTCCGTCGTCAAGGATTCTCTTGGCGCCCAATCCCATTGCTCTACTTCCGCGTGCGCAAGTGGCAAAATGAAAAGACTTTGAAAAAATAAGGCGTAGGTGCGTAAATGCTTAACCATGCAGGGTATACTTGTTACCAATAATTATTGTCCGAAATCGGATACTGCCCATAAGCGGGTCCACGTGTTAAGACAAATGATAATCTAAGCAGGCCTATAGGGGCTACCGATTCTGGAGAAATATCTTTATGTGGAAAATTGTTTGCGCCATTTTGGGTTATATTTTGGCGGGTTTACTAGGCGGCTTGCTTGGTTTTATTGTAGGTGGCGTGATTGATAGAGCGCAGAAGGGCGGTGGTTTTAGCGCTATTCGAAACGGCGCAACAATCCGTCTTCAGCAAGAAACCTTTTTCCGTACCTTATTTTTGTTGATGGGACGCTTAGCGAAATCTGATGGTCAGGTGTCGGAAGCGGAGATTCAATTGGCGCAGTCTGTTATGCAACGATTGCGTCTGTCTCCAGCAGCTCAAGCGCAAGCGAAGCAACTTTTTAATGAAGGCAAATCGGAAAACTTCGATCTTGCAACGGTGTTAAATACCTTCAAAACCGTAGTAGGACCGGGTGACCTAACGCGAACCTTATTGGAAATATTATTGGTGTCTGCCTACGCAGATGGGCACTTTAGTGTTGAAGAGAAATCTTTTGTGTCTCAGGTTTGTGCATACCTTGGTGTGTCTGTGGCGGAATTTGAAGCCCTGCATATTCAAGTGAAGCAGCAAGCGCACTTTAGACAGGGTTATCAGTCGTCATCCGATTACTCGTCTAACAGCGCAGGGGCAAAAGATTTATTGAAGGCGGCGTATGAGGCGTTAGGTGTAACGCCAGACATGAGTGACGCGGATATCAAAAAAGCTTATCGTCGTTTAATGAGTAAGAATCATCCTGATAAGCTAAGTTCTCAGGGGCTTCCTGATGAGATGATTGAATTGGCAAAAGAACGCACGCAAGAAATTCAATCCGCTTACGAGTTGGTTAAAAACGCTCGCAAATAAGGGATAGCTAAGTATTTAATTGCTAATGGGGCTTTCATAGAAAAGCCCTTTTTTTGCGCTGGGTAATGCTGAACGCTGATTAATTTGGCGGGTGTTTTGTTTTAAAAAGCCTCGGACGCGTTGAATGAGAAGTTGTTTACCGTTTTTTCCCGTTACTCTGTCTGGGATCGAGTCTAGCTGAATGTAGTCTCCCTTTTTTCTGCTCTCTGGTTAGCGGCTTGTTTTCGCCACATTGCGAATTGTTCGCTTCCCACGTTGTTCACGTAGTAATCCAGCACTGGTTGCGTTATCTGTCGAATCAGTTGTGCCGTTTCGTATTCCGATAGATTGGGCGTTGGCTCAATATCAATGAGTGCCAGTGCGCTGCCAGCGGATGCATTACTGGCTAAAAAAGCAAGGGCATAACTGGCGCCGGTCTTGTAGCCTAGAAAGGCAAATTGCTCCACTCCTTCTGTTTTGGCTTTTTCTATGGTGGCTTGAATGCGAGCAAATACCAATGTTTGATTGGGTAATTCGATGGGGGATGTCTCTGTGGCGGCGTCTTCAAGGCTTACTTGAACTGGCGAAGCGCGCTTGATGATATCAGGAACTTCTATAGACAGGGTGCACCAACTGTATTTTGGAAGCGCTGCGCGCAAAGGCGCTATTGCATCAGGCCAGTCTGGGTGTTCGTTGTCAGAGTGCAGTAACATTACACAACCTTGGGTTGAGCTGGTTAATGACGGGCTGTAGAGGGTTAAAAGGTTTCTCCATTGGCATCCAGCGTTTGTATCTGATGATCAAGGTGCCTCAGCGTAAGTGACGATTTTAAGGCGTCAATGCGTGATAATTGCGGTTTTGGTACAACATACTCGTTGTTGCTTTCGGGCGGTGTGCTTTGTGAATTGGTATCACTGGATGTGGGCTGAGATTCCTCAGCCAACAGAGAAAATGAGCTCAAGGAAAGAAGTGCAATGATGGTGAACGGTAGGGTAATTTTCTTCATTGTTTTCAATACTTCTTTAAAAGGTCTTGTTAAAATGCGGTCTACATTTTCACTATGAGACCTTTATTGTGTCACTGCTGGAGTCAGATATGAATGATTTTATCATTGCCCCTTCTATCCTTTCTGCCGATTTTGCTCGATTAGGCGAAGAAGTTGATACTGTATTGGCGGCAGGAGCCGACATCATCCATTTTGATGTGATGGATAATCATTATGTCCCCAATTTAACCATTGGGCCTATGGTCTGCAAGGCATTACGCAAACACGGCGTGACCGCCGATATTGATGTACACCTTATGGTGAAACCGGTTGATCGTATGATTGGTGATTTCATAGAAGCAGGTGCCTCTATTATTACTTTTCACCCAGAAGCCAGCGAGCACATTGACCGTTCTTTGCAAATGATCAAAGACGGCGGCTGTAAGGCCGGGTTGGTGTTTAATCCAGCCACGCCATTGCATTATTTAAAGCATGTGATGGATAAAATCGACATGGTGCTGTTGATGTCGGTGAACCCAGGGTTTGGTGGGCAATCTTTTATACCTGGCACTTTGGACAAATTGCGTGAAGCGCGTGCATTAATCGATGCCAGTGGTTATGACATTCGTCTTGAAGTGGATGGTGGGGTAAGTGAAAAGAACATCGCGGAAATCGCGCGCGCTGGTGCAGACACCTTTGTTGCAGGCTCCGCCATTTTTGGCAAAGAAGATTACAAAGCGGTGATTGATGCCATGCGTAAAGAACTTGCGAGTACGCGTTAATGAAAACGCCGCAGTATTTCACTAAATGGTTTGACGGCTGGCCGGAACTCGTCTGTTTGGATCTCGACGGGACACTTGTTGATAGCGTTCCTGATATTGCTGGTGCGGTAGATGCTTTCTTGACGGAGCTTGGATCCCAAGTGGCTGGCGAAGATCGAGTGCGCGGCTGGGTGGGTTTTGGCTCGGCTAAGTTGATCGAGCAAGCATTGGAGTGGGCCAATATTGATCCTGCGAAGCAGGAAGAGGCGTACCGTATTTTCCTAATGCATTACCACGCGCATTTAACGGATGGCACAAGTCTATATCCAAATGTTAAAGCCTTGCTTAAAGCCTTCAAGCACAATGGGGTTCCGGTGGCATTGATCACCAATAAACCAAGTGTGTTTGTAAAGCCTATGCTGGATCACTTTGAGCTTACAGAACAGTTTGGTTGGTTGTTAGGTGGCGATACGTTAGAAGAGAAAAACCTTCGGCAATGCCTTTATTGTATTGCAGTGAATCCATCGAAGCATTGCCTGAAAATTGTCTAATGATTGGCGATTCGATTACAGACTTTAACGCCGCGAAAAACGCAGGCTTTAAATGTGCTTTGGTGACGTATGGTTATCATCAGGGCGTGGATTTGAAATCGCTAGGCGCGGATGCCGTCATCGACGATCTGGCTGAGTTGCTTGTCTAAGCAGCGCGCTGTTATTGATATTGGCATGGGTTGAGGATGGTATTGGTTGTAATGTAAAAAGCGCCAAACTCTATTGAGCTTGGCGCTTTTTTGTTACTCGCTCTTTGGTTCTGCGGATAAAGAGGCTTGATTGTCTGCGGCCATATGTATGGTGTGAGTCGGGAAAGCCACTTCCGCGCCATGTGACTCAATGATCTGCATTGCTTGGAACAGCACGTCTTGTTTGACGTTGTGATAGGTTCGCCAGTCCACGGTTTTGGTATAGGCATAAATAAAGAAATCTAATGATGATGGGCCAAATTGATTAAAATTGACCATGTAGGTTTCATTTGTATCGAGGTCTTCATGATTGGCCACCATCTCTTTAATGTCGGACAAAATGGTAGGCAATAGGCGGAAGTCGTCATAGCGAACGCCAATGGTTTCATTAATGCGACGGTGCGTCATGCGCGACGGGTTTTCAACTGAAATAAGAGAAAACGTCGAATTTGGTACATAAAGCGGACGTTTATCGAAAGTTCGGATGCGAGTTTGACGCCAGCCAATATGCTCAACAGTGCCTTCAATATTCTGATCCGGCGATCGAACCCAATCACCAATGGCAAACGGTCGGTCTAAATACACCATCAAGCCACCAAAGAAGTTGGCCAGTAAATCTTTTGCGGCGAAACCAACGGCAATACCACCGATACCGCCAAAGGCCAAAACTCCAGAGATGCTGTACCCTAATGTTTGCAACACCACTAAAGCGGCTGTAATGACCACCGCAGCGCGCAATAGTTTACTGATTGCGCTGGCCGTTGTGTAATCGACATTGTTGTTTATTTTGTCTGAGCTGGTTAAGGTGCGCTCGCTCTCCGATATGCATCGAAGAACAAACCAAGTAAGAATGACAATGACACCCACTTCCCTGATGGCATGAATAAGCGAACTGAAGTCTGGGTCTAATTCGGTACCGGAAATTTCTGCCGCAACACTTAAACCAGCAAGCCAAATAAACATCCCAATTGGCTTTTGAGCTGCATGAATTAAGACATTGTCCCATGGTGTTTTGGTTTTTTCGAGCTGACGGTCAACACGCATTAGGAAGCGGGTGGCGATAAAGTTGACCAATAGTGTCCCTAGTACAACTAAAAATACCCTGACTACCCAGTGCATTTTTGTGTCGCCTAGGCCCAAATAGAGCTGCATCGTTTCCCAAGTCATTGTTGGTTCTCTTTTCCTATATCTTTGTCGTAAATGTGAAGCGTGATTGTCGTTATGCCATCATTACAAAAGCAATAGCGTGCCTAACCCCAAGAAGGCAACAAACCCTGCAATGTCGGTAACGGTTGTCAGGATGACCGAGCCAGAAAGTGCTGGGTCAATGCGTAACTTATCCAGTAGAACAGGAATCAGCACACCTGAAAGGGCCGCCATAATGATATTGACGATGATGGCTAAGCCGATAACGGCTCCTAACATTGGGCTTTCAAACCACCAAAGTGTCACTACGCCGATCACAATGGCCCATAAAATACCGTTGAGTCCGCCGACTTTTAGCTCTTTGCTTAAGAGCGACTTCAAGTTGCTGCGAGTGATCTGGCCAAGTGCTAAACCACGCACAATCAGAGTGAGCGTTTGGCTGCCGGCAATGCCGCCCATGGAGGCGACCACAGGCATGAGTACGGCAAGAGCGACCACTTGTTGCAGTGTGGCTTCAAATAGGCCGATAAAAGCCGAGGCTAAAAAAGCGGTGAGCAAATTGATACCAAGCCAAATGCCACGCGTGGCTGCGCTGCGTTTAACTGGAGCAAAAAGGTCGGATTCCTCGTTTAGACCGGCGGTCGACATTTGCTGCGCTTCGTGTTCTAAACGCCAAGTTTCCATGGCCAAGCCAGCATGGAATCGCCCTAAAAGGATGTGATTGTCGTCGACAACAGGCAGAGCAGATAGGGCGGAGCGCTCTAATTGCTCTGCGGCTTTGGTGAGTTCCGTGTCAGCGTGAATAAAAGAGCAGTCTTCATCAATAAGACTGGAAATCGGCTCATGACCCTGCGCTTTAAAGAGTTTGTCGAATTTTACGCAGCCAACCCAGCGGCCAGTTCGATTGACCAGATAAACCATGTCTGTGTAATCTGGCGTGCTCTTTTTAAGCAGTCGCATGGCTTCGGACGTACGAATGGATTGAGAGGCAATTAATAATTCGTGATCAATCCAACGACCGACAACATCATCGTCGTAAACAATACCTTGTTGGTAGTATTCACGCTGTTTGGTGTCCATTTGTTTGAGCGCGATGTCGACAAGACGATCTGGCAACGAGTCCGTGATCTCTAATAGGTCTTCGGCATCAACGTCGGTAAATAAGGTTTCAATCTCAGAATCGTCCAGCTCTTTGAGCAGTAGCTGGCGAGATTCACCACGCATTTCTACTAAAATGTCGAGCCGGTTAGCTTGTTTTATGTTGGCCCAAGCTTGCTTACGCTGCGCCAATGGAATGGATTCTAAGGCCAGCGCCACATCGTCGGGAGTCAACTCTGAAATGGCTTTATTAACGGACTCTGGAGAGTGTTCGTCATGGATAAGAGTTTCGATGAGGGCAGCGACTTGACTATGCACAGAGCATCCTTAAACACAGAGTAATGACGGTTAAGATAACATGCTTTCTAGTGTGCGGTATAACCGCTTTGATTTCAAACAAGGCATTGTTTTTATAAGATTTTATGCTGGGTTTTCAAAATCATTAAACAAGGTTGACGCATAAATGTGTCAATTAATGACTTTGTGGCTAAAAAAGTATCAAGCCTAAGCGCCTCGGGATCACGGTCTGGCGAGACAGGCTGTGCCTGACAGTGTAGAATTTAGCGCACAATAAATGCAGGCGATTGTTGCTCATCATTGCATTTCGGCTTTTGTGTCCGTGCTTATCCAGTGGCGGAATTGGTATGGATCCATATTGTTTTAATTAGGCGTGTCCCTTCGTTATGTTATTGATGATAGATAATTATGATTCTTTCACTTACAACCTTGTACAGTACTTCCGCGAGTTGGGAGCGGATGTGCGAGTGTTTCGTAATGATGAAATTAGTGTCGAGGAGATAGAGCGTCTTGCGCCATCGCACTTGGTTATTTCGCCGGGACCTTGTACACCAAATGAAGCGGGTGTTTCTATGTCTGCTATTGCGGCGTTTGCCGGGCGTATTCCGATATTGGGTATTTGCTTAGGCCATCAAAGTATTGGTCAGGTCTTTGGCGCAGAGGTGATTCGTGCTAAAAATGTTATGCATGGCAAAACGTCATTAATTTATCATCAAAATACCTCTGTGTTTTATGGATTACCGAACCCCCAAACGGCCACGCGCTATCATTCTTTGGTGGTGTCGGCGGACGCGTTACCGGACTGTCTAGAAGTCACGGCATGGAGCCACAATGCGGCAGGAGAACAAGATGAAATTATGGGAATTCGACATAAGGCATGGAATGTAGAAGGGGTGCAGTTCCACCCTGAATCAATTTTAACCGAAGCAGGTCATGCTTTGTTGGCCAACTTTTTAACACGATAGATTTAACCTGATAGGAGAGGCTGGTGGATATTCAAAAAGCGATTGCTGCTGTTGTTGAGCGCCAAGATTTAAGCGGCGACGAAATGCGAATAGTGATGAATGACATCATGACAGGAAAAGCCACACCAGCTCAAATTGGCGGTTTTTTAATTGGTTTGCGCATGAAGGGCGAAACCGTTGAAGAAATAACTGCTTCGGCACAAGTGATGAGAGAGTTGTCCAGTAAAGTGCATTTGGACCTAGAACATGTGGTCGACACCTGCGGTACTGGCGGCGATGGTGGAAACTTATTTAATGTCTCGACAGCTTCAGCGTTTGTTGTGGCTTCTGCTGGCGGGAAAGTGGCTAAGCATGGAGGGCGATCTGTGTCATCGAAATCGGGCAGCGCAGATGTGCTTGAACAAGCTGGGATTTTTCTTGGGCTTGATGCTGCACAAGTATGCCGATGCGTAGAAGAGATTGGTCTGGGATTCATGTTTGCACCGAATCACCACTCGGCGATGAAGTATGCGGTCGGGCCTCGCAAAGAAATGGCGACGCGCACTATTTTTAACTTACTCGGCCCACTTACCAATCCGGCCAATGCGAAACGGCAGGTCATGGGGGTTTTTCATCAGAAGTGGGTTCGTCCTATTGCCGAGGTGCTTAAAGCCTTAGGCAGTGAGCATGTGATGGTGGTTCATTCACAAGATGGATTGGACGAGATTAGCATTGCTGCACCAACGTATGTAGCGGAACTAAAAAATGGCGAGGTGTTTGAATATACGATTTCCCCTGAAGATTTTGGTATTCCGCTTCAATCAATTGATACGATTCAAGCGTCCGATGCCTCTGAAAGCCTGGCTTTGGTTAAAATGGCGTTAGAGGGTAAAGGAAAAATAAACCCTGCTAGAGATATTGTGGCACTGAATGCCGGTGCGGCCATTTATGTTTCTGGTATTGCCGATTCGTTGGCGGAGGGTGTGAACATTGCGGAAGACGTCATCGGTGGCGGGACAGCCAAAGTTAAAATGTCTGAACTAGCCAGTTTTACACGTTGTTTTATGAGCCCTGACTCACTGTAGAAAATAGGAGCAGTAACCTAATGCAAGTAGAAACACCGACTATTTTAAAAAAAATTGTGGCTCGTAAGTATGAAGAAATTACTGAGCGCAAATCTCATACACCGTACGGTAATTTGGAAGTGGCTGCGTCTGTTGCCAATGTGCACAATGCGCCCCGTGGATTTGCACAAGCGATGAGACATCAGATTGCCATTGGTAAAGCCGCTGTTATCGCAGAGGTTAAGCAAGCGTCTCCGAGTAAAGGTATTTTGCGTGAACCTTTTATTCCTGCTGATATTGCTCGATCTTATGAACGGTCTGGCGCGGCGTGTTTGTCTGTATTGACAGACAGTGACTTTTTTAAAGGGCATGAAGATTTTTTGGTGGAAGCGCGCAGTGCGTGTAAATTGCCTGTTATCCGTAAAGATTTTATTGTCGATGAATACCAAGTATTGGAAGCCAGAGCCATAGGGGCTGACTGTATCCTATTAATCGCGGCCTGTTTGAGTGGTGATAAGTTACGTCAGTTGGATCAAATGGCTCGTGACTTGGGAATGGATGTTTTGGTTGAGGTTCACAACCGTCCTGAGTTGGATTTGGCTTTGGAGTATACCGAGACAGAGCTATTTGGTATCAACAATCGTGACTTGCATACGTTTGAATTAAGCCTTGATCACACCTTTGAGTTGATGGGAAGTGTGCCTTCAGATCGACTGATTGTAACGGAAAGTGGTATTCATACGCGTGATGATGTGGCATTGATGCGTCAAAAAGGCATTCATGCCTTCTTGGTGGGAGAGGCGTTCATGCGTGCTGATGATCCTGGTGAAAAGTTGGCGGAATTGTTTCAATCCTAGTAACGATGAATTTTTGGATGACAGAATATAGGTAAGGTTTAGATATGAAGACGAATGTTAGTTGGCAAGAAGATGTGCACTTTACGGCTGAAACGGGTTCTGGTTTTAAAGTAGAAATAGACGGTAATCAGGTTGCTGGACCGAGACCTATGGAATTGATACTTGCTGGCTTAGGAGGTTGCACCTCTTATGATGTGGTAGGTATTTTGAAAAAATCTCGCCAAGATGTCGTGTCTTGCGTAGTACAAATTGATGCCGATCGTGCGGACGCTGTGCCTGCCGTTTTTACAGAAATTCGTGTTCACTTTGTTGTGACAGGTCGCAACCTAAAAGAGAGCGTGGTTGCGCGTGCCGTCAAATTGTCCGCTGAAGAGTATTGCTCGGCTTCACTTATGTTAGAAAAAGGTGGCGTGAAGATCGTACATAGCTTCGAAGTGGTTGAAGCTGAATAATACGTTGCTGAGTTTATGAATATTGAAGAGAGCCGAAAGGCTCTTTTTTTCGGAATGAAAATGAGCGAGCGATATATGGTGTCCCCACCAGGACTCGAACCTGGAATAGCTGCTTAGGAGGCGGCCGGTATATCCTGTTTACCTATGAGGACGTATTTTTCAGAGAGTTTTATACATTATTTGGTGTATAAATACAAATCCAAACGAACTATGGCTTTGATTTTTATGGTTTTTTCAAGCTCGACCTAAGGTGTGTTTGCTGCTTATCGGGCGGGTAGACCCTCTGGCTGTATAGACCTTATTTTTGCTGCTGTGACCTTGGAGTAATTCAAAAAGGTGTTTGTTGCGTTTTTGAAGGGTATTGAGGACGCGTGCATTGGTGTTGTTTTTGGTTTTGCAGGTTTTTAATAGCGCTTCACATTCCTGCATTAAGAGGCGAACATTGTCCATTGAGCTATCTTGTAAGCTCAGCCAGTCTTTAAATGCTTCTTCGGTGGGTTTCTTGCGATCTACGATGTCAAATTTAATAAGAATATTGACTCTTTTCTCATTAAGTTGGTTCATTTCATCAAGAAGGGTTTGTTTTTTAGCGGATAAGTCGATGATGACTTCGCTGTCTTGTTTACCGTATGCGGTGCGTTCTTCATCAAGAAGCGAAGAGAGCTGTTCTAATATCTCTTTGCTTCTGACGAATATTGGAGCGATAGGAATCATAGGACAAACCGTGTGCTAGCTGCATTGAGTTAGCAGTCTAGAAGAGTGAATCCATAGAAGCCATATTATTCGCTAGCTTCTGAGTGTCTATTTTGTACTCGCCCGCCGCGATTGCGTTTTTAATTTGCTCTACTTTGTCCATATCAACATCAGGTAAGTTGTTAATTTTAGACTGCTGGCTTTGTAGTGTTTGTGCTGTACCGCTCAGTTTTACGGTATCTTCCGCAAGAGTGCCGCCACTTTGAACGCCGCTTTGTTTTGCCGTAGCACTGCCAGTAGCGTCGTCTTTTTGCGATCGCTCACTTTTGCTTATCGGGTTCTGATTTGATAGACCTGTAAAATGTATTGCCATTGGGTTTTCCGCCCTTTTATGATTTGCCTGTCTATATTGTCGGCTGGGTCTAGCGAAACTTTAGTAATAAAGCCTCAGAAAAAGAATTTATATTTTGCCGATCACTCTGTACTCAATAGTTTACAAGAACCTCACTGTCAGTTACAACTTTGGCGTATATAATTCGTTCAGAACTGGTGTTTTTTACGCGTATTTGTTGGCCTTTTATGCCGTTTTCTAAAGCAACGCCGTTCATTCTTACTATAATGTTTCCACTGTTGGCGGTAATGAGAACCAAATCGCCTTTTTTAACCAAGGTTGGTGGGGTTGTCAGGGCATCGGTAACAAAGGTGTTGATGCGCAAATTACGCGACGCGATGAGGCCATAGGGTGGCTTCTTTTTGGTGTAAATGTGCCCTCTGAGGTTTGATATATCCACTTCGCCGACATCGGTGTTAGACGGGCTGATGACTTGGCCTCGGTTGATAGGGACGATGGTTTTTATGGCCGGAATCATGATGCTTTGGGTGACCGGTATATAAGATTTCCATGTTGGTTGCTCGCAACTTATTTCGTAGTTTGTGCGTTTCGTAGCATCCGGGCGTTGGTTTTGTATCTGAATTGGACCGCTTTCACAGTTTGGTAAGTAGTTGAGCGCAGCAAGGTTGTTTAATGTAATGGTAATGCTTGCATCTGGATAAATTTCTGACAACCGTGGGATCTCTACCTGATTGATGTAGTGATTAATTTGTTCTTCGGTTGATGCAGCGAATGTTATTCCCGCGTGTAGAAAAATGAAGGCTATACTTAGCCTTATGGTTCGCATGATTCGGTCTCTTTGTTTATTATGACGTGATAAATAAGATAGTTAGTAAAAAATTTGAATTCACTTTATCATTGGACGATACATTTTAACAATTTTGAGGTGCTACCTCAGTTAATGTTTACACATTTTGGAGGCGTTTATGGCTGGAGTTTTGGATACTGTTAACCAACGTACACAGCTCGTGGGAGAAAACCGACTTGAATTGCTGTTGTTTCGCTTAAATGGTAAGCAGATTTACGGTATTAACGTCTTTAAAGTGAAAGAAGTCCTGCAGTGTCCTAAATTGACCACGATGCCGCACAGCTCTCCTGTGGTGAGAGGGGTGGCTCATATCCGTGGCGGTACTATTCCTATTTTAGATTTGGGGTTGGCTACGGGGGCAAGCCCGATCGAGAACATCAGTCAGTGCTTTGTGATCATTACAGAATACAACCGTCGCATTCAGGGGTTCTTAGTGCGTGGCGTAGAGCGTATTGTGAACATGAACTGGAGTGATATTCAGCCGCCGCCAAAGGGGTTGTCTAATGACAATTACCTGACGGCTGTGTGTCAGGTAGACAAAGAAATGGTAGAAATCATCGATGTGGAACAGATTCTTTCTGAAGTGGCGCCAACACGCCAAGATATCTCAGAAGGTATTGTTAATGCCGGTGTCACCGAAAACGCTCAGAAACATCATATATTAATCGTTGATGACTCGTCTGTGGCGCGTAAGCAAATTAAGCGTTGTATGGAGCAAGTCGGTTTTGCTACGACGGTTCTTTGTGATGGGCGAGAGGCGCTTACTTATCTACAGAACATGGTAGCGGAAGGGAAAGATGTTACGAAAGAGTTTTCCATGGTCATTTCCGACATAGAAATGCCAGAAATGGATGGCTATACGCTGACCACATCTATTCGTAATGACAGTCGCCTACAAGACTTGTTTATTCTTCTTCATACTTCTTTGAGTGGTGTGTTTAACGAATCTATGGTGAAAAAAGTGGGTGCGGATGGTTTCTTGGCCAAGTTCCAGCCTGATGAGCTTGCTCGTTTGGCAATTGAGACGGTTCAGGTTCAATCAGAATAGCATTTAGCGATTCTTTGAGATTTATCTTTTTATATTGAATCTGGCACGTATGGAGTTTTGATGCTCAGTAGTACAAATACAATTACACCAAATGGTTATATCAGGTTCAGGGACTATCTGCAGAAAGTGTGCGGTATTTCATTGAGCGATAACAAGCAGTATTTGGTTGCTAGTCGCTTAGGTAAAATCTTAGAGCGTGAAGGCTTCTCTAAAATAGAGCAGCTAGTGGATGCTTTGGAAAGGATTGGCGGCTCTAAGTTGAAGGAAGAAGTCATCAATGCGATGACGACGAACGAAACGCTGTGGTTTAGAGATACGCACCCATTTACTATTTTAAAAGAAAAAGTATTGCCGGAAATGTCGGCGTCTCCACTGAGAATTTGGTCGGCAGCGTCTTCTACCGGGCAAGAACCTTATTCTATCAGTATGGTGATCGAGGAATTTAAGTCCTCTCGCCCTGGTGTATTGAAAGCGGGTGAAAGAATTGTTGCGACGGATATTTGTACCAACATACTGCAGCACGCCAAGCAGGGGGAGTACGATAGTCTTGCTATTGCGCGTGGTCTTGGGCCGGATTTGCAAAAACGTTACTTCGATAAGGTAAATGATCTTACTTGGAAGATTAAGCCGCATTTAGGGGCTCGTGTTGAGTTCAAATATTTGAACCTCATTGAGTCGTTTTCAATGTTAGGCAAGTTTGATGTTATTTTCTGTCGAAATGTTCTGATTTATTTTACGGTGGAATTGAAGTTAGATATTTTGAAGCGTATGCACGCATCATTGAAGCCGGGCGGGTACTTATTTCTTGGTGGATCGGAGGCGCTCAGTGGCTTGTCTGATTACTTTGAGATAGTGCAATGTCATCCGGGTATTGTTTACAAGGCAAAGTCGCTGTAAATACAACATATCTTAGACCTTCTTGAGGTCTCCAAATTAGCCCGTCTAATGTGTTTAGATGGGCTTTTTTGTTTTTGTTGTCCTATCTTTTGTATTGCCGCTTTTTGCCGTTCGGTATATTTATTTGTTTAAGTTATTGAAATTAAAAGATTTTATTTTCTGGCACTATAATTGCTTTATGTTAAGCAGAATCAATTATTTTTGTTTGAATTGAGGGTGAAATGGCGATTTCTTTTTCCAGTGCATTTGCGGGTCACGATAAAACGCTTGAGTTTAGAAGTGCCAGAGCGGCTGTGCTTGCGAATAATATTGCGAATGCGGATACGCCAAACTATAAGGCGAGAGACATTTCATTCGATTCACTTTTAAACAATGAACGTAATAAGTTATCACTGGCAGGCACTAACGCTCGACATATATCGGGGGAAGGTTTTGCTGGTGAGCCAGAGGGGTTGCTTTATCGTAACGCCAACCAGCCTTCTTTGGATGGGAACACGGTAGATATGCAAAGAGAGCAAGCGGAGTACGCCCAAAACTCGATGCAGTTTGATACGAGTTTTATGTTCTTGGATCGTAAAATCAGCGGCATGAAAAAAGCGCTTACTGGGAATTAATCACGATGTCTTTAAGTAATATTTTTACCATTTCTGGATCTGCAATGAGCGCGCAAACAGTGCGTTTGAATACGATTGCAAGCAACATGGCAAACGTGGACAGTGCAGCAAGTTCAGCGGACCAGACATACCGTGCGCGTAAGCCTGTTTTTTCACAGATGATGAACGACAGCATGCAAGAGTATGGTTGGGGAAATGTAAAGACAGACAACAGTGGAGCTGGAGTGGGTGTAAAGGTAGATGGCATTGTAGAATCCGATGCCCCGTTACAACCAAGATATGAACCAGATCACCCCATGGCAAATGATGAAGGGTACGTGTTTTATCCAAACGTAAACCCAATGGAAGAGATGGCGGATATGATGTCGGCTTCTCGATCTTTTCAGACGAACGTAGAAATTATGAACTCCGCAAAAAGTATGATGCAGAAGATGCTCACACTTGGGCAGTCATAGGAGCTGACATATGGCGAATATCTCTGATACAAAAGGGCTTGGTGGGCTGATCTCCCAATACGGGACGGATGCGGCCAAATCTAAAGCCGGAATTGAAAAACCGGAAGTGCCAAAAGATGAGGCGGCCTTAGCGGACCAAAACGTCTTTCTAAAACTCTATATCGAGCAGCTTAAAGGGCAGGATCCAACCGCCCCGCAAGATGCAAATGATATGGTGGCGCAAATGTCCCAGTTCAGCTCTCTCGAGCGATTAACTAGTATTTCGGATCAGCTTGAGAATATGGCGACTTCTTTGACCTCTAATCAAGCGTTGAGTGCTTCGACGTTGGTGGGGAAATCGATTCTGATGGAAGGAAACAGGACGAAAGTCACCGACGGATTGGATGAAGTGCCAGTAAAAGTGGTGATACCTGAAAACTCACAAACGGCCACGTTGAAAATATACGACGCAGACAACCGTCTTGTTCGCACAGCAACATTGAACACGGGCGATTACAAGTGGGATAAGAAAGACGATGACGGAAATGTTTTGCCGTCTGGAGAATATCGTTTTGCCGCTTCTTCGGCGAATGAGAAGGGCGAAATTTCCGCGATGAATACCCGATTACCGACACGCATCCAAGGTGTCACAATCAATGGTGAAAACGGTACGGTTTTGAATGTGGAAAACCACGGCAAAATAAAACTCACGAATGAATTAGAAATATTAGGGTGATTGGAGAGCATTATGGGATTCAATACTGCACTGTCTGGCATTAAAGCATCTGCCGATTATTTAAGCGTAACAGGTAACAATATTGCCAACGCCGATACCACGGGCTTTAAAAAGTCACGTATTGAGTTTGATGATCTCTACAACACGAGCGTGCTGGGCGCGGGTAGTGGTAACAGCATTGGTTCGGGCGTGAGTGTGAGTAAAGTGTCACAAGAGTTCGCTCCGGGCAATTTATCTTATACTGACAACAACCTTGACTTGGCGGTCGACGGTGCTGGCTTTTTTATATTGGATGCTGGTATTGCTCAATCTTACACGCGAGCGGGTAATTTTAAGCTGGATGAAAATGGCTTTCTTGTTACCAACACGGGAAGCAATGTGCAAGGCTTTAACGCTGTCGATGGCGTGGTGGGTGGTAACCTAGATAACTTAAAAGTTCCGACGGATAGGATTGCGCCTGAAGCAACGACGTCGATGGATCTAAAAGTTAACCTTAACTCGAAAAGCGAAGATGTGCCGCCATACATTAAGGCAGATTTTGATCCAATGAATCCAGATACATACAACTACACGCAAACGCAAGGTGTGGTTGATGGTAATGGTAAGTCTCACATCGTAACGTACTACTATTCAAAGAGTGAATTGCCAAACACCTATAAAGTTCACGCGACAGTTGATGGCAATCTGACGGACGATACGGGTGCTGCCTTCTTGGGTGAGACCTTTGCCACGTATAATTCTGCTGATGGTGGTACGGATTATAACGGTGACGGTACGAATGAGGCTCCGTTTGAGCTTCTGTACATTGGTGCGACAGAGCCTGGTGTTGCAGATATTGCGGCGGCGACGAAAAACCCTTTGGCGGTGGCTGGTACATTGGGTGGTGTGGCCATTGCGTCTGCACTTGCTCCGACTGAAGTGCGTGAGCCTAGTTCGGTAGCGCGTGAGTCGTTTGACCCATTGAATCCTGATACCTATACCTACGGTAATACCAGAACGGTGTATGACTCATTAGGTGAGTCTCACACTCTGGGTTATTACTTTATCAAACAAGGCGAAGACAATACTTACGAAATGCGTGTCACAATGGATGGTGAGGAGTCCTACAGTGACCCTTTGACCGGTGAGGACACGTTATTTCTAGAGAAAGACACGACGGTGTCATTTGATGCGGCGGGTAATTTGATGGGCGCGTATCGTGGGCTTCCTCCGTACGGAGTGGCGACACCAATTACCCTAGAAATTATGGGGGTGGATCCGACCAATCGTGGCCGTATTACACCAATGGACCTTACTGGCTCCACTCAATTCGCGTTAGATAATACAGACAACTTTGAGCAAAATGGCTTTTCAGCGGGTGAGTTGCAGGGTGTTTCGTTCGACAGTGATGGTTTTTTAGTTGCCAATTATACTAATCAACAAACGGCAACACTTGGCCAGATTGCGCTGGCAACATTTGACAGTACCGACGGTCTTATGCCGTCTGGACATACCGCTTGGTTGGCAAGTAAGGGTTCTGGTCCAGCCGACATTGGTCGTCCGAACAGTGGAACATTAGGAAAAATACAAGGTGGTGCGTTAGAAGAGTCTAACGTTGACCTTACGTCTGAATTGGTTGCGCTTATTGAGGCGCAGCGTAATTATCAAGCAAACAGTAAAACATTAGAAACAGAAAATACTGTGACTCAGACGATAATAAACCTTCGTTAATTTTCTGGAGAGAGAGATTTAAGCCAGAACAGCCTCGCTGTTCTGGCTTTTTTTTGGCCTTTTTTCGTGTCTTTTTTAAGTTGGTATGGTTTTTGAAAGCAACTACACCTAGTGGTCATTTTTTCTAGGAGAATAGCAGTGGATAAGGCTTTATATTTGGCAATGAGTGGTGGTGTTCAAACCATGAATGCCCAGACTATTCATGCAAACAATCTCGCTAACGTCAGTACAACAGGATTTCGTTCTGATTTCGAACAAGCTCGCTCTATGCAAGTCTATGGCGACTATTATCCTAGCCGCGTCTATGCGATGACAGAAAACCCGGCAACCCGCTTTACTCAAGGTGACATGATCCAAACGGGTCGAAATTTAGACGTAGCGGTTGCAGGTGATGGTTTTATTGCTGTGTACGATGAAACCGGTCAAGAGGCGTATACTCGCGCGGGAGACCTCCAAATTAACGCCGCTGGGCAATTGGTCACAGGCCGAGGTTTGCCAGTGGCAGGGGTTGATGGCCCTATTTTTTTACCCCCGCGAACAGCATTAATATCACCGCTGACGGATCTATTTCGATTGTTCCACAAGGTGGAGCAAATAATGAAGTGGCCGTGTTGAACCAAATCAAATTGGTTAACCCAGACAAACAAAACTTACGCAAAGAAGAGGATGGTTTGCTGCACACAAGGGACGGTCAAACCTACGACCTTGACCCTAATGTGAAGCTAGTGAGTGGCTTCATTGAAGGCAGCAATGTGAATGCCGTCGAAGAAATGACGCACATTATGAACCTTTCTCGCCGCTTTGAAATGAATGTGAAAATGATGGATACCATTCGAAATAACGCTGATTCGTCTGCGCGCATATTGCAGCGTACGTCTTAAGCAAGATTGGTAAATACCTAAAAGAACAGTGGAATAATTAAGAGGCTTTTATGAATTCAGCATTATGGGTCAGTAAAACCGGTTTGAGTGCAATGGATAAGCAACTGAACGTTGTTGCCAACAACTTGGCAAACGTTTCGACGACGGCCTTTAAAAAAGACAGAGCGGTCTTTGAAGATTTGATGTACAAAACCGTTCGTGCGCCGGGTGGCTTGAGTGCTCAAAACGCTGAACTCCCATCCGGTTTGCAACTGGGTACTGGTGTGAAAGTGGGAGCAACTCAAAAAGACTTTTCTAATGGCGATTACAACATGACCGATCGTCAGCTCGATATTGCTATACAGGGGAAAGGCTTCCTGCAAGTATTGCAGCCAGACGGGACGATTGCGTATACCCGTGATGGCAGTTTGCAATTAAATAGCCAAGGTCAGCTATCCACTTCTGGCGGCTTGGTGGTTGAACCAGGGATCCAAATTGACCCTGATGCGATTGAGATTATGATAGCGGAAGACGGTATCGTGTCGGTACGAAGAAATGGCAATGCGGATGCTCAACAGGTGGGGGCTATTAACATTGCGGGCTTTATCAACCCAACCGGTCTAAACTCCGTAGGGCAAAATATTTTCACCGAAACCAACGCGAGTGGGCCACCATTGGTTGGCGTGCCAGGAACCGATTCATTAGGTACTATTAGTCAAGGTATGCTTGAAGCGTCCAATGTGAATTCCATAGAAGAGCTTGTCAATATGATCACAACGCAACGAGCGTATGAAATGAACTCGAAAGTCATCGCATCGGCTGACGGCATGATGAGCTTTGCGATTCAGCAATTATAGTAACGTGTGGGATATGATGAAGATTAAATTTACCTTCTTAGTTTTGCTCAGTGCTTGCTTGTCGGGTTGCCTTGCGTGGGATGTGAACCAGCAAGCGGTCGCAAACGCCGCGGCTGCTGGTGCAGCGGGAGCCGTGACGAATGCCGTTATCGACGCTGTGACTGGAGAGGAGGAAACGCCAGCAGAGTCGACACCGACTGAGGAGCGTAAAGGCTATATTCCAGATCCCAATGACCCATTAAATGGTCCAGAATTAAGTCAGGCAATACAATCGGATGACCCTTATTACGCACCCGTTTACCCAAATGGCATGACGCCATCTCAAGCCCCAACGGGCGGTATTTACCAGACCAGTATGGGGGATGTGTTCTTTGGGGATCAAAAAGCCAGTAAAGTGGGCGATATCCTGACCATAAACTTAAACGAGACAACCACCTCAACGAAAGCCAATGCAGCCACGGTGTCTAAGTCTTCGTCAGCGACAATCGAAAACCCGACGGTCCTGGGTCAAGAGTTGAAAATGGACACAACGTTGCCGCAACAGGGTACGGACTTTTCTGGTAATGCTTCAGCCAACCAAAATAACAGCTTGAGTGGTACGATTTCGGTGACTGTGTATAAAGCCTATCCAAACGGTTTGTTGGCAGTGCGTGGTGAAAAATGGTTGCGATTGAATCAGGGAGACGAATACATCCGTTTTTCTGGTATGGTGAGAAAACAAGACATTTCCCCGGATAATACCGTTGAGTCCGAACGAGTGGCAGATGCGAGAATTACGTACTCGGGAACAGGCGATGTGGCCGCTGGCAGTGAGCAAGGTTGGGTGAGTCGTTTGCTCAATTCCAGCGATATGCCTTATTAGTTTATTGATCTAACAGTAGAGAGGTTCGTTCCTCTCAATAGGTGATGTGATGAAGCACGTAGCGCTAATTGTTTTGTATCTACTGTCTTTTTCTGTTCAAGCGGAGCGTTTAAAAGACATCGCTAGTGTTCAAGGCGTACGAGAAAACCAATTGTTTGGTTATGGTTTGGTGATCGGTTTGAACGGCACGGGCGACAGTACGCCATTCACGAACCAAAGCTTTGCAAGTATGTTGTCTCGTTTTGGTGTGACATTGCCTGCAGGGGTAAGCGCGACGTCCAAAAACGTTGCGGCGGTGTCGTTAACGGCAACCTTGCCAGCTTTTTCTAAGCCGGGTCAAAAAATCGACGTTACCGCTTCGTCTATTGGTAATGCCAGTGCCTTGCGTGGTGGCACCTTGTTGCTTGCAACGCTCAAAGGGGCGGATGGAGCGGTATACGCGATTGCTCAAGGTAATTTAGTGGTTGGTGGTTTAGGTGCTAACGGTGCGGATGGCTCTCGTAACTCTGTCAATGTTCCAACGGTTGGGCGTATACCCAATGGTGCCAGTGTGGAGCGTGTGGTGCCTAGCAGTTTTAATACTGGCGACACCTTGACGTTTAACCTGAATCGCCCTGATTTTACAACGGCCAAACAAGTATCCGATAAAATTAACGATCTTTTAGGTCCTGGTGTTGCGACGACATTGGACGCTACGTCAATTCGTGTATCGGCTCCGCGAGATCCAAGCCAGCGGGTTACCTATTTGTCTATTCTGGAAAATTTAGACGTGGAAGTGGCCGAAGAGCGAGCGCGCATCGTGGTGAATTCCCGTACAGGAACCATTATTATTGGTCAGCATGTAAAAGTATCACCCGCTGCCATTACTCATGGTAGTTTGACGGTCACCATCAAAGACGTTCCTCCTGTCGTTGGACAAGACGGTACTGTGACGGGAGGGCAAACGATTGTCTCACCACGAGAAGGGATTGAAATTGCTCCAAATAGCGGTCATATGTTTGTCTTTGACCCTGGTGCTTCGTTAAACGATATTGTGCGTGCCGTGAATCAGGTGGGTGCCGCTCCTGGTGATGTGATGGCAATCCTAGAAGGCTTAAAACAAGCTGGTGCAATTAACGCTGATTTGGTGGTGATATAGTTTGGTGATGAATTCAATACAGCCAAAGCAGGATTTTTTGCTGACTTTTCGACGCTGGCGGATTTAAAGACTAAGGCTCAAAAAGACCCAGATGCTGCGCTAAAAGACGTGGCTCAGCAGTTTGAGTCTATCTTTATCAATATGTTGCTGAAGAACATGCGCAGCACAAACGAAGCGATTGGCGGTGGGCTGTTTTCCAGTGCGCAAACTAAGCAATATCAAGAAATGATGGACTCTCAGATGTCGCAAAGCATGGCGAAGTCTGGTGGTATCGGTTTGTCTGAGGCGTTAATTCGTCAATATCAAACTCAACAGCAGGGGCAATTAAGCTCTCCTGAAGCGAAACAAAGAGGCGATACTGATTTTTTGAATCAGGTTGCTAAACAAGACTTAGTGCGAATTCAAGCGCTGGCGCATCGTGCGTCCACTGAGTTTATTCAGTCTGTTCGACAAGAAGCAGAACAAAAAGCGCATGTTGATTCCGTCTCTGGGTCGACGACTCCTGTTGCTGCGCCATCCGCATTGTCGGTGGTCTTCTCCTCACCTCAAGAGTTTGTTGAAAACCTCTGGCCTCATGCTCAACGTGCAGCCGAAAAACTCGGCGTTAACCCTAAGGCTGTACTCGCTCAAGCTGCGTTGGAAACCGGATGGGGGAAATACCCTATTGCAAAAGAAGATGGGACGGCGAGCTTCAATCTGTTTGGCATTAAAGCGGACAGTCGTTGGCAAGGTGATCGGGCGGTGGTGAACACCTTAGAGTTTCGTGATGGGGTTGCCAAGCGTGAAAAAGCGGCGTTTCGTGCCTACGATTCTTTCTCCCAAAGCTTTGAAGATTATGCCCATTTTCTGTCCTCAAGTGAGCGGTACAAAGGTGCCTTAGAGGCAGGAGATGACGCGTCAATGTTTGCCGCTTCTTTGCAACAAGGCGGCTATGCGACGGATCCAAAATACGCCGAAAAAATTGATAACATCCTTTCAAGTCAGTGGTTTCAACGGCTTTAGTAAATAATTCCCCCTAATTGACAGCGTTGGTAAAGTTCTTGCATTGATAGCCGATAGAGCTAAATAAATATCAAGGCAATTTCTAAAAACGTACTAGGGGTGTGAGCTATGGGCTCAAGTTTATATTCAATTGGTTTGTCTGGACTTCAGTCTAGTAATGCCCGTATTAATACGACTGGGCAGAATACATCCAATGTGGATACTGAGGGCTATAGCCGTCAAAGAACATCCACTTCTAGTTCGCCAGTGGGTGGCGTTGTCCTTCGGGATACGTCACGTTTGGTTGATAATTTTATCAGTGCTCAAGTGCGCTCTGACACGTCTGATTTTTCTTATTATGACACTTACCATTCTATGATGACGGTTTCTGATAACCTGTTGGCGGAAGACAGTGTCGCGTTGACAGGGTATTTGGATAAAGCATTTAACGCTTTGCAGACGGCAAATAATGACCCCACCTCTGCGTCTTTGCGACAGCTTGCCCATTCCAGTTTAAATAACTTGGTTGAGCAATATAAAACCCTATCGGGTATGGTAACGAACCAAGAGGGGTTGGTTGACGAGCAACTGTCTTCTTCTTTGATTGATCTTAACGCCATTACCGCAAAAATTTCTGATTTAAACGGAAAAATTCTTAGACAAGAAGGCTTGTCTATTTCTCCAGCCAATGAGCTGAGAGATCAGCAAGAGTTGCTAGCGAAGGATTTGTCCAAATATCTGGATATTAAAACGCAATTCAATGACAAAGGCTTGATGACAATCCAATTGGCCGATGGCCAGCCTTTGGTAATGGATCAGCATCCGACAGAGTTAAAAGTGATTCCCAATCAAATGAATCCGAAAAAAATTGATTTGGTGGTGAGCTTTGGTGACTACGATGTAGGGTTAAAAACGGATAACCTGGGCGGCAGTATTGGTGGTTTAGTGGATTTTCGCTCGGAATTCAGTGTGTATGCAGACCGTACTCTAGGGCAGCATGCCATTGCCATTGCAGACGCTATGAACACTCAAAACGCGAAAGGGTTGGATGCGAACGGTAATTTTGGCCGTGACCTTTTTAGTCTAGGTAAAATCAGCATTTACTCAAGCCAAGACAATATCAGTAAGTTGCCAAGTATTTCTGTCAAGGTGTCAGCAGGCGAAGCCACTAAAATCACCAAAGATTCGTACGAATTAACGAGAACGGACGACAACCGATTTGCCATCACGCAGTTTGACCTAAACGGTAACTCGACTGGGCCATCGACATTGTTTGATCCATCCACCATGAAAATGGACAGTGATGGGTATTATAAAATTGATGAACTTGGGCTGGACATTCGCTTGGCAGATTTAAGCGCTATTGATCATGATGATGTTTTTCGTTTTTCTCCCACCGAAGGCGCGGCGACGAATCTTAGCCTTCAGGCAAAAAATGGTGATGCTCTCGCGCTGAGTGCGCCAGTTGGAGTGAGCACTAGTTCGGAGAATTTATCGGACGCAAGAATATCTCTGACGTCGGTAAGCAATACGCGTCCAGATTCTTCTGCGTTTGCGTCGGACGGCTCTTTGTACCCAAGTGCGCCCCATAAAATTTATTTTACATCACCTAGCTCTTATGTGGTTCGTGATGCTTCAGGTGTTAATATTGCGACTGTAAACAATGTGACTCAGTATACCGATCTACTGAAGCAGGCGGGTTTGGCAGACGAGGCGGGCTTTGATGTGTCTGTGTCTTCTATGCCACAGCTGGGCGACGAGTTCTCTATTAGTACTGACAATCTAGGGCCATCTGATAACTTTAATGGACTTGCGTTGGTTGACCTCCAAAATAAATCTATCGTGGCTGGAAAAGCGAACTTGTCAAAAGCCTTTGCAGGGTTTATTTCCTATGTGGGCAGTAAAACCGCAGAAGTAGCTGGGCATGCAGAGTCGAGCGAAATTATCATGAACGACAGCATCAATCGACGAGATCGATTGTCTGCCGTGAGTTTGGATGAGGAAGCCGTGAATCTACTGAAATATCAGCAATCTTATTCGGCCTCGGCTCAAGTGGTGACTGCCGCTCGTACCACCTTCGAAACTCTGCTTGGAATTATGAGGTAAGTGTATGCGAGTGACGAATAATTTAATTTACAGTCAGTCAAGCCGATCCATTGGCCAAGCGAATGAGAAAATTCTTAAAGCACAAGAAAAAATCTCAGCGCAAACCGACATCATTAAGCCAAGTGACAACCCCGTTGGTGCTAGCCAAATACTCATGTATGAAGGCAGCAATAATCGCCTAAAGTTGTTTGATGATTCCATTAAAATGGCGACGAGCAGTTTAGAGTATCAAGAAGTTGCATTAGAGAGCCTTAATGACTCGATGGATGATGTGCGGTCGCTTTTAATGCAAGCCCAAAACGACATCAACACACAAGAAGACATTGACGCGATTGTTCAAGAGGTTGGTTTGATCACCGAGTCTATGGCTGAACTGATGAATTCAAAAAGTGCGGACGGCAATTATATTTTTGCTGGTACGGACACTCAGGGACCACCTTTTGTTTTGGACAGTCAAGGTCGATACAAATGGACTGGCAATGAAGGAATAAAGTACGCGCAAATCGCTGAAGACATGAAAATCCCTGTTAGTGATTCAGGAAAAAAGCTTTTTCAGGATATTTGGACAAATCGAACTTTTTCCTCTCAGTTATTAACGGGCGATGTGTCTTTGTCGACTAAAGTACAAAATCAGGGGGATTTTGATCAGTTTATGGCGGATTATTATGACCCTGAAAATCCAGCGTCAAATTTATATCAAATAACAACGTCTCCAGTTGTTGCTGACGGCACGACACCGCCGCCGGTGGATTCAACGTATGTTGGCTCAGACACACGAGAGGATCAGGAAAGACGACGCGCATTTGATGGCACGCCAGGAACCTTCAGCATCACTAATAACCAAGGCGAAGTGGTGGCATCCGGGTCTTATACTGCCGGCCGGCCGATTAACTTTGGTGGCATGTCATTTTTAATGCGAGGGCAGCCAGGTGCCAGTGTGGATGTCGCTTTGGATAAACCAAGACGCGATAATGTCCTGAATGAAATTAATGATACCTTGGCGGTATTAAAAGATCGCAATTCGACTCATGAAGCGCGCCAACAAGCGTTTTTTGATGCGACAACCAGCATTAATCACGCGCAACTTAAAGTGGGGGAAGGTCGTTCATCCGTCGGTGCGCGTTTGAATATTCTTAGGGATAGAGAAGATTTTAGCTCAGCAAATCAATTGTCAAATGCGGTCGCTCAGGATCGTGTGGGGGGATTGGATATTGCGGCTGCGGCAACGGAATTGACAATGAAAGAGTCTGCATTAAGCGCTTCGCAGAAAGTGTTCACTCGCATGAGTAACCTTTCTCTCTTTAATAAAATGTAAGTTCTAAGGTATAGGTAAAAGATGTCAGCATTTAAAATTGAGTCCTGTTTTGGGGCTGATATCAACGTTGGGTATTTTGACATCGATGAAATACTCAGCATTTTGGGCATCAAAGAAAAAGTTGTTAACAGTAAGCGTGTTCAAAGCCTTATTAAACTTCATGGACGAAAAGATCGTATTGTGAGTGTGGCCATGCGCCAAGTGGCTTTTGATCTTTTACGTTCTGATTTAGATTCTTCTTTCCTTCCTTATGATCCGTATTTTACGGATGACAAATTATTAAATAGCCGACGTGAAAGACTTTACGATGCACAAGAGCGATTTCTGGTGTTGTGCATGTCTATCGCAAGTGGGCGTTCCGTTCGCAGTCTAAAAAAACTCAATCCAGATTTAAATACCAAAGAATTACGCAGTAAGCATGCTCGTGGGCAAAGCTTGTTTCGTTATTTTCGCCAAGAGCTCAATGAGCAAACAAGAGAGTACATTCTTAGTTATAAAGATCGCATGAGCCATCGTTCTAATGCTGAAAGTGTCAAAAGTAACGTTTCTCCTTTGGCTGAATCCGTACCATTAAAATCGACAGTCATGAAAAAAGAGCCTGTTGATACTAAATTGATTCCTACTTCATTTGATGCAGAAACTGCGACGGCTTTAAAGCTTTTTCAAGACGGGCATGCCTTGTTAGTCACTCAAGTAGAGCGTTTTAGACGGGGTGAACAATTAGAAATGTTGGAGCTGATGAAGTTCTGTCGCCGTTTGATTGAGTCTCATACCCGGAATAACTTCTCCTTGATGGCGATTCGTCATATAAAAGACGCCTCAACGTATCTGGAGCAGCATGCCATGGGGATGGCTGTGTTGGGGATTCATTTTGCGAAAGCCATGAAGCTATCAAGAGCGTACATTGAAGTGATTACGCTGGGGGCTTTGTTATTTGATTTGGGCCGCTTCCGATTGCCGATGGCCATGGTGACTAAGTCTTCTAAAATGACGAATGCAGAATTTGATTTGTTCCGCAAGCATATACAGTTTGGCGAGCAAATTTTGCAAAAGTGTGAAGGGGTGCCTAAGGCGGTGTATCAAATGCTATTAGATCATCACGAAAAAATTGATGGATCAGGTTATCCAGAAGGGAAACAAGATCAGGAAATCTCAGTGTATGGAAAAATAGCAGCGATCATTGATGCTTACGATGCCATGACATCGGAGCAACCGCATAAGCCGTCAATGGGGCCTATTAAGGCCTACCAGCAGATGCAAAAAGAGTCAGGTTTAGCGTTCGATAAGCAATTGCTCGGCGTGTTCTTAAAGAGTATTGGGCGCATCCCTGTTGGTTCTTGTGTTTTGCTGTCTAATGGGCGGGTCGGTTTTGTACTGACGCTTAATAAAGAGTTTCAGCCGTCGTTGGTTCGACAGGTGTACAGTATGACCAACAAGGCGTTTATTGAGTCATCCGATATTGAGCTTAATAAGTCGGCCAACTTACGCACAGAGGTGGTGATTGAAAAAGAAGTGGATCCTCAATCTGTAGGGCTTCAATTTATTAATCACATTTCCTAGCCTTCACCGTTCACCGTTCACCGTTCACCGTTCACCGTTCACCGTTCACCGTTCACCGTTCACCGTTCACCGTTCACCGTTCACCGTTCACCGTTCACCGTTCACCGTTCACCGTTCACCGTTCACCGTTCACCGTTCACCGTTCACCGCTTTCTTAATAGTCACAATCACTGCGTTAGCCTATAGAGCTTGGCGCTGTTTCAATTCTGTTTCTCTCCATGTGAATTTTTATCACTAATTTGGCTGTTTTTAATGTTTTTTCTTAAAGTTATTGGCATTGAGTTCGATAACTTTGAGTGCCGCTTTTTTAGGTTTTAGAAAATGTAAAAAACTTAAAAAAAGCATTAAAAAATATTAAAGGTCAGCGCAAACGTGTCGATAACTTTAATAAGAGACAAAAACCAAATAACTAATTAAATCAAAAGGTTGTCTCGTTAAAAAAAATGATTTTAGGAGAGAAAAAATGGCTTTATATGTAAATACTAACGTATCCTCGCTGAATGCTCAGCGACTACTTTCAAACTCTAGTCGAGACCTTGACACGGCATACCAACGCTTGTCATCTGGTCGTCGAATTAACAGCGCAGCAGACGATGCCGCGGGTCTTCAAATTTCGGATCGTTTGACTTCTCAGATTAATGGTTTGAACCAATCTGTTCGAAACGCAAACGATGGTATTTCCCTAGCGCAAACAGCGGAAGGGGCCTTGGACGAAACAACCAGCATGCTACAACGTATGCGTACTTTGTCCATTCAGGCAGCAAACGGATCTAACTCAGACAAAGACCGTGTCGCGCTACAACAAGAAATGGCGCAATTGTCCGAAGAGATTAACCGAATTGCAGCAACCACGACGTTCGGTGGAGCAAACTTACTAGATGGTACTTACCAAGGTATATTCCAGGTCGGTGCCGATGCCAACCAAACGATCAGTTTCTCATTAGAATTTGGTGGGGCGAATAACTCTATTGATTACCAAGCGAACAACGGTTTCACCATGTCGGGTTTATCGAACCAAGCGCAAGCTCAGATCGATGTGAATACGGCCTCTGTGTCTACTATTGTGAACGCGCAAAGTATGATCGCGATCATCGATGACATGATTTCTGCGGTGGACTTTAAGCGGGCAGAACTTGGTGCGGTACAAAACCGATTCAGCTCAACCATTACCAACTTGAGTAATATCTCTGAGAACGTATCGGCTGCACGAGCACGAGTGCGAGATGCCGACTTTGCTCAGGAAACGGCGAATCTGACAAGCACGCAAATTCTTCAGCAAGCAAGCAGTACTATCCTTGCTCAAGCGAATCAGCGTCCACAGACTGCGCTGTCTTTATTAGGTAACTAATGAGCAGATAACAGAATGATGTGAAGCGGCACTAGACTGCAGCTTTTACAAATGATTCGAGTTTTTCTCGGAAAATGGGCTACTTCTCTCTCCTAGAGGTGCCTCTTATGCCGGGTGATTATTTCACCCGGCTTTTTTTTGCCCAAATAGTGCCGTTTTAAGGCATTTGGGTGAGTTGGGAGTGGCTTTTTAGGCTTATGCCATAGGTGTTTTATGGGTGATAGAGGCTGCCGTTATGGTGTGTCGTTGCTCTAGATCGGCTATGAGATGAGCTTTGAGTGGGTTGAGTTGACGTCTTGAACGTCTTTTTTGTCGAGTTGTGTTTGTGTCTGACACGGGCATCGCCGTCTAAAAAAAGCAACCTAATAACAATCGAGTTTGGATATAGGAAACATGAGAGTGAATTAGACGACATGGGGATGGTATCGCATAGCCTTCATACAACTATGAAAGCGCGGCACGATGAAAACGCAATCAACGTGATTGTGTTGGATATTGGCGTACCCAAAAAAGGGTTGCTATGGCTGGCGTTTTTTCTGAGCTGCACCGTGGGGACATTTTTTCGTTAATACGAAGGGCTGTGTCTATTGAATAGATCGTCATTCGATCTTAGTCAGCACGGCTGCGTCCTGTTGTATTGGCGTGCGCAAAAAGCATGAGCGTCCAGACTGTGTGTCTATTCACTTGGTTGCTGGTATCTGGTTGCGAGCAAAAATTTGTATACGAGGAAGGTACGTATTTGATGACTGTATTTTTTATAAGTCAGGCTGGTTGCTTTGGCTAGGCGTATGAGTGTCAGCGGGGGTGCGGGATTGTTTCTTTCCGGCGCAATCCGTATGGCCATACATAGCCTCACGTCATTTAAGTTTGAGGTGGCAAAGTTGCGCCTTCAATTTGACGTCGACCGTCATATTTTGTCGATCAAAGGCGGGCTGTCGAGATGACTACCTGTGTAGCCAGAAAATGCGGCTTTATTTGTCTGATGGTGCGTCGAGGGATTGGTGGTGCGCTGAATCTGCATATTTCAATGATGCAACGGCACCGCTGTGTCTTCTTTTCAGCGGAATCTGTTGGATGGCATCTGTTTGCTTGGTAGCGCATTTGATGGGGTGGTCTCGGTGAGCGGAGTAAAGCGGCTGTTGTTGATGCTGAGCGTTATGTTTTGCCCAATTTTGCTTAAAAAGCGTGGCTTTTGACGGTATGGCTGCGCCTAAAAATGCGGTGCTCAATGTTGCTTGAGCGTTTTTGAGTTCGACTGTGTTTATGGGGTTACTGCCTTCGCACAGTTGTCAGAAATAACACGACTTGGCTGGCCATGAATAGATGGTTATAGGGCGTTGTGACGTCAGTTATTAAGCGGCAATAAAATGGCTTTTTGCCTAATAGACAGCTGCGAATGGTGATTTGTTGCCGCTGTATCTGGGCGCTGTGTCGAAGGTTGTTTATGGGTTTTGTCAGTATTGTGCTCAAAACCCGTTTTAGTAAGCGCTTTAAGGGAATTTCTAGGCGGTTTTTGTATGAAAATCACACGCTTTAGAAAAAAAGTGCAAAAAAATTTAATTGTCTTTAAATTTATTTAAAACAATTAGTTAGGCATTAAATTGCCGTCTAAAGGGATGGTTTTTTCCTCTAAACGGAAAATAAATTCCGAAATTGACTAAAGGTTTTCAAAGTGTTGTCGAAAACCTTATACGATCTGCTTTTTTGCAGGATTTAATAAAACCTAGGAGGCTATGATGGCTCTTTATGTAAATACAAATACTTCATCTTTAAGCGCTCAGCGCCAGTTGATGGGCTCTGCTAAATCTTTGGATACTTCTTTCCAACGTTTGTCCTCTGGTTTGCGTATTAACAGCGCGGCAGATGATGCGGCAGGTCTACTTATTTCTAACCGTTTAACTTCTCAGGTTAATGGCTTAAACCAGTCTGTACGTAACGCGAACGATGGTATTTCTTTGTCTCAAACGGCTGAGGGTGCATTGGACGAAACAACAAACATGTTGCAACGTATGCGTACACTTTCTATCCAGGCATCTAACGGCTCTAACTCTGATAAAGACCGCGCGGCGATCCAACAAGAAGTTAGCCAATTGTCTACAGAAATTAACCGTATCGCTTCTGACACTACATTCGGTGGCGAGAACTTACTGGACGGTACTTACAACGGTATTTTCCAAGTAGGTGCGGATTCAAACCAAACGATCAGCTTCAACCTAGTGGATGGCGGCGTGAACAACTCTATCGATTACGCAGGTAACGGTGGTTTCACAATGTCTGGTCTATCTAGTAGTGCGGCGACTGCACAGGTTGATGTATCAACAGCGTCTGTTTCTACTGTTGCCAATGCGCAAAGTATGATTGATGTGTTGGACACTATGATTTCTGCAGTAGACTCTAAGCGTGCTGAGTTGGGTGCGATTCAAAACCGTTTTGGATCTACAATCAGTAACTTAAGTAACATTACTGAAAACGTATCGTCTGCTCGTGCTCGTGTACGTGATGCTGACTTTGCTGAAGAAACTGCGAAGCTAACAAGCTCTCAAATCCTTCAACAAGCAAGCTCATCAATCTTGGCTCAAGCAAACCAACGTCCACAAACAGCTTTGTCTCTTTTAGGCTAAGAAGTAGTGGTAGCGGAAAGCTGGGGCTAAGCCCTGGCTTTTGTCTATGTGGAGGAACTCTGATATGTCAATCAATGCCAGTGATTTTTCTAAACAGGGCCTTGGTTATTCTTTAAAGCCTGAGCAGCGTGCTGCTGAGGATTTTGCTGCATTGCGTCAAGCGAATGCTAAAGTAGTGCAAAATTCTGCCGATACAAGCAGGGCTGATAAAGACAACCGAAATGCTCAATCCTTTCATTCCTCTGCCAAAGTTGAGCCACGTGATGTGGAGACAGTGAACCAAAAAATGTCTCAATTAAATGTGCATTTAACCTTTGAAATGACAGAAGACAGAGAGCAAAATATTGTCAAAGTATTAGATCAGACGACAGGGGATGTGGTTCGCCAAATTCCAACAGAAGAGTTTCTGAAAATGTCTGATAGAATTGATGCTATTATGAGTCAACTCAGCGATATCAAGGGAACCTTGGTAAATAGTGAGGTTTGATTTAGTTTATAGATGTTGTTAAGCGTCAGGAGATAAAGTTATGTCGGTAGGCTCATTAGGTGCTGGATCTGGTTTGGATCTGGAATCCCTTGTCAAACAAATGGTGAGCGCCCAAAAAGACGTTAAGGTCAAACTTTATCAAGACAAAATTGACGGTTATGAAGCTGAGCTATCTGCATTAGGCAAAGTTGGCTCTGCCATTGATAGCTTTAAATCCGCCGTCGAGGCGCTTAAAGATGATGAACTTTTTACTGGGCGAGATGCAAAGATTGCTCAGCCAGAAGGTGAAGAGTCTATTGCAATAACAACGGACAATACGGCATCGAATGGATCTTATGCAATTGATGTGAATCAATTAGCAAAAGGCAGCCGTGTTATGTCTGCGCCAGGCACTTTTTCGTCTGCAGACGACGTTGTTACCCCTAAAAATGCTGAACTGACGTTTAAGGCCGGTAAACATGAGTTTACTTTGGACGTCAAGGCTGGCACGACCCTTTCCGAATTACGCAACCTTATTAACACGTCTGAAGACAACTTTGGTGTCTCTGCTAACCTAGTCGATGATGGTAATGGCAATTTATTTTTTACCGCCACGTCTTCGATTCAAGGATCAGGAAATACGCTGAAAATCATCAATACATCGGTGGTGACAGACGAACAAGGTAATCTTGTTGTGCCTGAAGAAGAACCGCCAGTTGAAGACGAGCCAATTGAAGAAGATCTACCAGTCGAAGAAGACGTAGTTCCAGAAGAGCTGCCAGAGACTCCGGTCGATGAAACGGATGAGTTAGATCTGCCTGGCGATGAATTTGACTACGCAAATGATGGCCCCATTCCAGAAGATGATGCACCAGAAGTAGAAGAAGATACTCTGGATGCAAACGAAACGCCGATAGTCGAAGAGACGACGGAAGACGACCCTGTCGAAGAAGACCTTGAAGACCAAGAAGCCGATCCGACAGCGATTGCAGCGAATACCTCCACATCTATGCTGGACAGCCTTTCTACAGAAGGTGCGTTTGCTGGCATGTACACGCCGATGGGTGAGCAAGCCAGAGACGCTATTATCACTGTAGATGGCATTCAAATTCGAAACGATACCAACACTTTTGATGGGGCGGTTGCTGGTCTGTCTATAGAAGCCTTGTCTGAAACCGATAAAACAACCAAAGTCGATATCAGCTTTGACCAACAGACCGTGCAGGACACAATCGAAGAATTTATTGCGTCTTATAATGATTTAGTCAGCCTATTGCAGACAAGCTCTGATAAAGGAGCGGTACTGAATGGCAACAGTATGGTTCGTAATTTGCAGTCTTCGTTGTCGACCCAATTAATGACCAGCCACGGCAATACCAGCACCTTTACCTCTATTTTTGACCTAGGTGTCAAAATGGACAATCAAGGGATGCTGAGCTTCAACAGTGGTAAATTCAATGAGGCAATGAAACGGGGTTACAGTGAAATCGCCCCGCTGATTTCGGGTGAAAATGGCTTAGCTGAATCGCTGAATAACCTACTTTCTAGCTATACTGGATCCGGTGGAATGACAAATTCATTAAAGGATTCCGTTCGTCGGTCGATAGATAGTACAGAGGGGACGTTAGAAGCGTATGAAGACCGCATGGTTAAATACGAAACGTCCTTACGTTCTAAGTTTACAAGTTTGGATTCGCGCCTAGCAGACATGAATGCGCAAGGCGGTTATCTGAACTCCGTATTGGCGAAAATGTAAACGTTTTAAATTGTCTACACGTTTTAATGGGGTTGTTTATGTACAAGAGTAAAGGGATCCAAGCTTATAGAAAGGACTCAATTAAGTCCGATTTAGCCTCTGCTGACCCTCACCGCGTCATTCAGCTCTTAATGCAAGGCGCGCTTGAAAAGCTGGCGTTAGGTAAAGGTTGTATCGAACGCGCTGATTGGGAAGGAAAAGCCGCTGCGTTAACGCGCGCGAGTGAGATCATCAATGCGTTAAGAGATGCACTAGACCGTGATGTTAATCCGGAGCTCGTGGACAATCTTGAGTCGCTTTACGAGTACATGATCGTACGTATTACGGAAGCCAGTATTGCCAAAGACACTGGCATATTAGACCAAGTTATGGGTCTAATTTTGCAGATTAAAGGCGCGTGGGATCAGATTTCACCGGCTGATAAGCAAGCCGCTTATGAAGGCCAAATGGAAGCTCGTGTAGGAGCTGTTTAATGCTCGATATGTCACACTTGACGACGTTGAGTGACGCGTTAGAGCAAAGCATTATTGACAAAGACATAGAGCAAATACAGCAATTATGCGAAGACAATAGTGCTTTTATTTATACCATCGTGCCGCAGTCTAATGCGGCCGATAATGAAAAAATAAAGCAATTTATACTGGTACATCAAACGGCTACTCAGCTAATTCGTGATGTGCATGCCGAAATGCAAAAGCAACTTTACCAAACCAATAAAACCCGTAAGGGTGTGAGCAAGTATAAAGGCGTGAAAAATGCAAAATGAGGACAACCAATCCTCTCTTGATCAGGCCGAAGCTTTTGCTTCCCTGTTTGAAAGAGGTGCTAAACGCCTCAGAGAAAACGATCAAGAGTTAACGGAGCGATACATTCGTAACATGACGGTATTTTCGCACGTCATGCCGCACATCTACGAATCCTTTCAACATTACCAACCCAAAAAACGCCACATTTACATGGAAGAAAGCGGTGAGCTTAACGTATACCGTGAAGATGTTGGAGTGCCTCTATTCTCCACCGCACCCCGTCAACAAGCCTCTGAACGTGTTAAACGTGCGTTATCTAAGCCGAATAAAACCGTATTGAACTTGGAGCGTACGGACAATCATCCCAGTCGTCATGTGCATTACAGCAATAAAATTCTGGATCAAGCTGAACAGCATAGTGATGGTCTGACTCTTCAAGAAGGCTGGCCAGAATTTGTAGGTTCTGCCATTTTGTTTGGGGTTGAGTTTGGTTATCAGCTTGAAATGATATTGGCTCAGAGAGCGGTGAAGCATTTGTATTTATATGAATGCGACTTGGATTTTTTCTACTATTCTTTGTTTGCTATAGAATGGCAGAGCATTCTGGAAGAATGTAACCGTGATGGCCGCACCATTCACTTTTTCTTAGGGGTTAGCCCTGAAGAGTTTACTGAGAAATACCTTCGCCAATTAGAAGAGAATGGCTATTTCTTAGCGCCTGAAACGTATCTACACATTGGCTATAGCAGCCCTGAAAATGATTTGGCGGTCAGTTATTTTAAAAAACACTACGCGCGTCAAGTGATGGGGTGGGGGTTCTTTGATGATGCCTTGATTGGTATTGCTCAAGGCCTAAAATCGTTGCCTAAAACTAAGTTAGCACACTTTCAAGGTCGTGAAGCCTTGCCAAAATGGGTAACAAACATTCCTGTTTTTATCTTAGGGAATGGCCCGTCATTGGATCAAGGTATTGAGCTGGTAAAAGAAGTACGTGACCAAGTGCTGTTAATTTGTTGTGGTTCAACGATTAACACACTAAAAAAACTGGGTGTCACCCCAGATATTCACGTTGATATTGAGCGGTTGAAACAAACCGTCGATAAATTCCAGTTTTTAGATCAAGACTACTTGGACAAAATTTGGGGCTTGTCGGTCAATGTTATGCATCCTGGGTTATTTGATTGTTTCAAACGCTCGGGTATGGCCATGAAACCCGGAGAAGCGATCACCTCACTGATGCTGAACCAAGCTCGCATGCAGGGCGACACCAAAGAATACGTACAATTGAACTACTGCAACCCTGTGGTAGCTAATTTGGCTTTGTCCTACGTGCATTTGTTTGGCTTCAACAATGTCTATTATCTTGGCGTAGACAATGGTTTTAAAGACAAAGGCAGTCATCACTCGGTTCACAGTGGATACTATAAAGACGGTAAAGAGACCGGTTTCCAAACCTTCCAAAAAGCCAGTTTGGTGGAAAGAGAAGGCAATTTTGGCGGCACTATTTACGCAACAGGCATTATGGATACGTCGCGTGTTCAGCTTGAATCCTTAACGCGACAACTGAATCAGCGCCGTAATTTCGCGAGCTTTAATTTGTCTGATGGGGCGAAGATTGAAGGCGTCACGCCATTGCGAATGGAAGATGTTTTGATCATGGACCCTAAGATAGATCATGCTAACGTGATTGATTTATTAGAAAGCGCGTTTTTTACCGAGCCACCAGAATCATTGGTTGGGCAATCAACAGAAGCGCTTATTTCTGTGGACGACTTCCAAAAAATTAGCCGAACCTTACAGCAAGGCTGGGATGAGTCGGTGGTCACACGAGAACAAGTGTGCGATTTGCTTTGGTCGCATCATCGCCAAATTTACTTTTTGAAAGGCAGTGTTCATCGACACATATACGACCTTTTAATCGGTTCATTTACGTACTCTGCTTTTTTGATTGTGCAGTTCTTATTTAAGTATCAAGATGAAGCCGACACCGTGTCTCGTGCGCGTCATCTATTTACCCCATGGTGTGAGTTCCTGGAAGAAATGCCCAGTATGCTTCAACAAGCATCGGAGTATGTCGACCAAGGGAATGACCACCTCATTACTTTTTACAATGGTTAATTATGTTCGAACAAACGCCGTTTATTATTGCTGAATTATCGGGCAACCATGATCAAGATTTTGAGCTCGCCAAGGCCATGATTCACGCTGCGGCGGACGCGGGTGTGGATGCCATCAAATTGCAAACTTATACACCCGATACCATGACACTGGACATTCGTCATGGTGAATTTATGGTGTCTGAAGACGACAGTCTTTGGCGCGGTTCAAATTTGTATGACTTGTATGCCAAAGCATCGACCCCATGGGAATGGCATCAGCCCTTGTTCGAGTTGGCGGAGTCTTTGGGGTTGGTGGCGTTCAGTTCGCCGTTTGATTTGAGTGCTGTGGCGTTTTTAGAGTCGCTTAATGTGCCCTTGTATAAAATTGCGTCGTTTGAAATGACCGACATACCTCTGATTCAGGCGGTGGCTCGCACGGGCAAACCGATTATTATGTCGACGGGCATGGCAAGCGAAGACGAAATAGCGGAAGCCGTCGCGACCATTCGAGCCATTGGCGATAACCCGTTAACTTTGCTCAAATGCACCAGTACCTATCCTTCCAAAATCGAAGATTCTAACTTGCTCACCATGGCTGATTTGGCTGAAAAAACGGGCTGTTTAGTCGGCTTATCTGATCACACCAAAGGACTTGGTGCCGCGGTGGCGGCAACCGCATTGGGTGCGACCGTGATTGAAAAGCACTTTGTGTTAGATCGTAATGCTGGTGGTGTCGACGCCGAATTCTCTATGGAACCAGACGAAATGAAGGCGCTGGTGGTGGCGTGTCGAGCAGCAAAAGCGGCATTGGGGACGGTGACATACGGTGGTTCAGACGCCGAGCAAGCTGCGAAGAAATATCGTCGTTCTATTTATGTGGCTGTAGATTTGCCAGCTGGCACCATATTGACTGAAGAGCACCTTAAAATTATTCGTCCCTCCTTTGGTCTTGCGCCTAAGCATTGGACAGACGTATTAGGTAAAACATTAGTGGCAGATGCGAAAAAAGGTCAGCCTCTTGCTTGGGAAATGATGGCGTGAAATTGTTGGTACGAGCCGATGCCTCTGTCGAGATCGGCATGGGACACCGAGTTCGTTGCCAAGCTCTTATCTTCGCCTTTCAAGAATTAGGCTGGCAATGCCAGTTTGTTGTTGATCGACGTTATCAGTCGTTTGCTGCGCCTGACGATTATTTTATTGATGATGAGACTGAGTTCTTTTCTGCGGCTGAACAAGCGGACGTGGTTGTTTTGGATCATTATGGCTATCACGCGGATCTGATTGCGCAGCTTTACTCCCATCAGTCAAACTTGTTGGTGTTGGATGACATGAATGATAGGGGCGAGTTTCCCACCAAATGGTTGTTAAACCCTTTGCAGCAAGCGTATTCCAAACGCGTTGAATGCCCATTAACAGGAAGCCGATACGCGTTGTTACGACCGACGTTTCGACAGCAAAATGACAGTCATGCTTCCCCTGAACACTTGCTCATTACTCTGGGTGGAACCGATCCTCTCGCATTAACTTTGCCCATTTTAAAGACCCTATTGGCGTCCAATTTCCCTACGAAATATATTCAGGTCTTGCTGGGTGCGAATGCCAAACATGGTGATCAGGTTGTTCAATTTTGTCTTGAAAATAACATCGCGTTTGAGCAAGGGCTAGCGGATGTTAGGCCGTTAATGAAGCAAGCCAAGATGGCAATTTCTGCCGCTGGAGGTACCTTGTTTGAACTGGCGTGCATGGGCGTTCCGACTGTTTTTGCGCAAGTGGCAGACAACCAAACGCGCTCTTTAGAGCAACATGTGCCGCTAGGTTGGTGTCGTTCAGTGCGTTTTGATAATACACCAGAAGGTAGCCGACAAGCGCGTATTGCACAGTTAGTTGAAGAAGTGCGTTGTCGTTGGGCGGACAATGAATGGCAGCAAGAAGCCAAAAAGATAGCTCACAGCTTGGTGGATGGTGACGGAGCAAACCGCGTAGCCAGAACCATTAATTCATATTTTGCAGCGCCATGATTTGCGTTAAACGCAACCAGTCTTCTTCTGTGTCTAAGTCCTGAATTCTATGCCTTGGTAGTAGCAATGGCTTGGATTTAGGGCCAAAGATCACTTCATCAAACCAGTCTTGCGTACTCGCCCAATAAAACTGCCCTGCATCGTGAATCGCTTCTACCAAGTCTTGTGAACGCTTGCTAATGTGCTCAGGAAACATTGGCGCTAATTTGCCATTTTCTTGAATGTGCAGCGCCCGTTGAATGGGAAAAGCAAACGTCGTGGCAGAAAAACAAAAAGCAGTGGTGTTATCCAGTTGTGCCAATCCACGATGTAAATCGTCTGGGGTCAACATAGGGCAAGTGGCGTAAATCAAACAGGCTTGGTCGGGCGTTTTGCCTTCATCGATAAGACAGCGCAATGCGTGTTGCATCACGGGTGTGGTCCCCGTCATGTGATCGGCCAAATCAGCCGGACGATAAAATGGTGTTTCGGCGCCGAACTGTCGGGCGACTTCTGCAATCTCGGCGTCATCCGTAGAAACTATGATTCGATCAAATAGCCCTGAGGCGATGGCGGTTTCAATAGAGTAGCCAATCAGAGGTTTGCCAGCCAGCAAGCGAATGTTCTTTCTTGGAATGCGTTGGGATCCGCCACGGGCGGGTATCACCGCCACTCGGTATGGTGTGTTGGACGTCGGATTCATCGTTTAAGCGCTCATCACTTGGTTGGCAATTAACGCGTGCTTCAGAATCAATACCACACGTTCTTGTTGGGTAGGGGTTAGATCGGCAAAAAGCGGTAAACTCAGTGTGCGAGCGTAGTAATCTTCCGCAACCGGATAATCGCCTTGCTTAAAGCCAAGCGCTTGGTAGTAAGGCTGGGTGTGGACTGGAATGTAATGAACTTGAGTGCCGATGCCAGCTTGACGCAAAATATCAAACACACTTTTTCTCGCGGTTTTATTCGCTTCTGGCAATAAAATAGGAAACAAATGCAGCGCCGAAACCGTGTCTTTCGCTTGAAAAGGCAAGGTAATTGGAAAGTCTTTTAAGAGCGTTTCGTAATGGGAAAATTGCGCGTGGCGACGCTGGATAAAATCATCCAGACGCGATAATTGCGAGGCTCCCAATGCGGCTTGCAACTCTGTCATGCGGTAATTAAATCCTAACGTCTGCTGTTCATAGTACCAATCTCCTGGCATTTCAGTCAGTTCATCGGGCGATCTAGTTGTGCCTTGCTGAGCGTGTGTGCGCATGTGATTCGCGAGTTGCTCGTTGTTGGTCACAGCCATGCCGCCTTCAGCCGAGGTGATGATTTTCACTGGATGAAAGCTAAAAACACAAATATCGCTAAAAGCCCCATTACCGACATATTGGCCTTGGTATTTTGCGCCAATCGCATGGGAAGCATCTTCTATAATATGAAAGCCATATTTTTTGGATAGCGCATGGATGGCTTGCATATCACAGGATTGGCCAGCAAAGTGCACAGGAATAACGACTTTGGGCAACTGGCCTTTGGTGTGCGCAGTAGCCAGTTTTTCGGCCAATTTATCCGCACACATGTTGTAGGTGCGAGGGTCAATATCGACAAAATCCACATTCGCACCGCAATAGCGTGCGCAATTAGCGGAAGCGATAAATGTATTTGGCGATGTCCAAACGGTATCGCCAGACCCCACTCCTAATGCCAAGCAAGCAAGGTGCAGGGCGGATGTTGCGCTGTTTGCGGCAACGCCATAACCAGCGCCAACTTTCGTACAGATGGCGTGTTCAAACTCATTAACGCAAGGGCCTTGCGTCAAAAAGTCAGAGCGCAGCGATTTTACAACCGCTGCGATATCGTCTTCGCTAATGGATTGACGGCCGTAGGGAATAAAGTCAGTGTGCGTCATCGAAGGTTAAAATCTCTTCAATACTTAGAAAGTGAGGGTTGCTACCCGACTGATATTCATACCCAGGTTCTACCAAATCACCGGTTTCGCCAAGGCGATTGTGCGCAAAGTCCATGTCTTCTTGATAAAACTTAATGCTTGGTGAAATGACGTAATGGTCTTTGAATTCGTAAGTGTGGTACGAGTCATCGGCTGGGCACATGACTTCGTGAAGTTTTTCGCCAGGGCGAATACCCACGTCTTTAGTCGGAATGTCTGGTGCGTAAGCCGCCGCCAAATCCATGATGCGCACAGAGGGGATTTTAGGCACAAAAATTTCACCACCGTGCATGCGTTGGAAGTTTTTCAACACAAAATCCACGCCCATGGGCAAGGTGATCCAAAAACGCGTCATGTCAGGGTGGGTGATCGGGATGGCGTCAGCACCATCGGCCACCAATTTTTGGAAAAAAGGCACCACCGAACCGCGTGACCCCACTACGTTGCCATAGCGAACCACAGAAAAGCGCGTGCGGCCTTGGCCAACCATGTTATTTGCGGCAACAAACAGTTTGTCGGACGCCAGTTTGGTTGCCCCGTAGAGATTAATCGGCGCCGCGGCTTTGTCTGTAGACAGCGCGATGACCTTGTCGACGTTGTTCGCGATGGCCGCCGCGATCACGTTTTCGGCACCGTGAATGTTGGTTTTGATGCACTCCATCGGATTGTATTCTGCCGCAGGAACCTGTTTAAGCGCCGCTGCGTGAATGACAAAGTCCACGTCACGCATGGCTTGAGTCAAACGGTCTTTGTCACGCACATCGCCAATAAAGTAACGCATGCATGCGGCATCAAAGTCTTGCTGCATTTCGTATTGTTTTAGCTCATCACGGGAGTAAATAATCAGTCGTTTTGGTTGGTAATTGGCCAACAGTGTTTTGACATACTGACGACCGAAAGAACCGGTTCCGCCTGTGATTAGAATGCTTTTATTGTTAAACATGTATGATTACCAAACTCAAAGATGAAAGTTGTATGAGAGCCATTCGCCTCGTCGTCGCTTCGCCCGTGGTATTGTGCAAAGAATCTTTATAACGTATCGACCACGATAGCCGAAACATTAATGAAATCAAGGAACTGATTAAGGCGCCTTACGTGACAGACAGTCAGCGATATGATCATTTACCATGCCGGTTGCTTGCATAAACGCGTAACAGGTTGTCGCCCCAAGAAATTTAAAACCGCGCTTTTTTAGGTCTTTCGCAAAGTGTGCAGAGAGTTCTGTGACCGCAGGGGCATCGGTGTGGCTTTGGATAGGATTATCGAGAACTTTGTTGTCACTGAATGCCCAGTAATAGCGGCTGAAAGAACCAAATTCGTCGGCGATTTTAAGAAACGCTTTGGCGTTATTGATGGTTGCTTCTATTTTTGCACGATGACGAACAATCCGCTCATCGACTAATAAACGCTCCACATCATCTTGTGTCATGTTGGCGACTTTTACCGGGTCAAACCCATGAAATAAAGCACGATAACCTTCTCGTTTGCGTAAAATGGTAATCCAGCTTAGACCTGCCTGAGCGCTTTCGAGTACAATACATTCAAACAAAGCTTGGTCGTCATAAACAGGGACCCCCCATTCTGTATCGTGGTAATGAATGTATTCTGGAGATCCTAAACACCAAGCACAACGTATGTTTTCCATCAGCAACACTCCGAAATTAGTAAACGTGACCACGGTCACTGTGTCTCAATCATATCAGACCTTCTTGTTAAAAGTGGTCTGCTTAGGACGATAGAATATGATGTTTAAACCCACATACAGTAAAAACGATGTTGAAGTCTTAAAAGACGAGTGCCTTTACAAAGGCTTTTTTGAAATGCGCAAGCTGACCTTAAAGCACAAAAAATTTAACGGTGAATGGAGCCAGCCAATGACCCGCGAAATGATGGTACGCAACGACGCCGTGTGTGTGCTGTTATTTGATCCGGTTGCCGACAAAGTATTGCTCATCGAGCAGTTTCGTCCCACCGTGTTAAGAAGCGCTTCCCCTTGGTTGTTAGAGTTGGTCGCCGGCATGGTCGAGGAAGGTGAAAGTGATGAAGACGTGGCACGCCGTGAGTCTTTAGAAGAAGCGGGTGTCACGGTCAAGCGTCTTGAATACATGTTTAAATTTGTGCCTTCTCCGGGCGGATTGGTGGAGTATCTTCGCATGTACGCAGGGGAATTTGATGCCACTTTGGTGGACGTCTCTTCTGTGCATGGTTTGGACGCGGAAAACGAAGACATCAAACTGCACCTAGTATCGTCTGATGATGCCATCGAATTGCTGAAGCAAGACATTGAAAACGCCAGCACCATCATGGGATTACAGTGGTTTGCTTTGAATAAACATGACCTTGTCGCTCGCTGGTGTGCCTAGACAGATGAAACAAAATACGCTGCGTTTTGCCCAAAAATGGCCGTTTTTACAACCTTTTATCGGTGTTGTGTCGTTTTTATTTATGTGTGCAAATGTCTTTTTTGGGCTTTGTTAGTGCATTGTTTAGCGCCGTTGCTTTTGTTTAAACGTGTGTCTGTTCAGAGTTTTTTTGAACAGGCTTGTCGCTTTTGTTATGACCGTTGGATTGCGTGCAACGAGTGGTGGTTTCGTTATGTGCTTGGCGTCAAATGGGGGCTGGATGAACGCATGTTAGTGGATTTCCAGCAGTGGCATTTGCTGATCGCGAATCACCGTTCTTGGGTGGATGTGTTTGTTATTTTTGCGCAGTTGCGAGGTCGTCGTCCTTTGCCGCGTGTGTTTATGAAGCAGGGACTTATGTGGCTGCCGTTTGTTGGCTCGGCGGCCTACATCATGGGGTTTCCTTTCATGAAACGCTATACTAAGGAACAGATTCAAAAGAACCCCGCATTGGCGGGGAAAGATTTGGCCACGACGAAACGCTCTTGTGTGCGTTTGTTGAATCAACCAAATTCGATCATGAGTTTTGTTGAAGGAACGCGTTTTTCTCAAACTAAACGTCAGCAACAGGGTTCACCGTATCGCTGTTTACTTAAACCAAAAGCGGGCGGTATTAGCTTTATTTTGCAAACAATGCCCCAACGTATAAAAAGCATTACCGATATTAATGTGCTCTATGAGCAAACCAAGGTGTCTGGTTGGGATGTGTTGTGTGGCCGGATACAGACGGTTAAGGTCATGGTGCGAGAGGTGCCGCTGCCGGCCAACATGCAAACAGTGGCGTATCAACCCGCTGGCAAAGACCGAGAACACTTTTTTACTTGGTTTAATCTATACTGGCACGATAAAGACACTCGGATGAGCCATCAGTTGGATGCGTTACGAAACACGTCGGTATCGAGTTTAGAAGACCATTTTTCTACAGGAAAGACGTCACAAGAATGACTTATGCTATGAAATTACAGAAAACATCGAAACAATATGTGCCCGATTTAGTAAGTTTACAGGTGCTCGGTGAGTTGAATTACCGTCGCTTGGGTAAGCTTATGCGTGGACAAGAAGAGATGGATTCTTGGAGTTTTTCGGTTCATAGTGCGGGCGATCAAGAAAGCCGCCTACGGTTAACGCTCGGAAAAGAAAGCCGCTTCACTTCGGAAATCGCCTTAGAGTTTGGACCGGAAATTCCTAAACAATTGCTGTTTAAAACGACCTTGTCTATGACGGTACGTCTTTATCATGACGTTGGCATTGCTGAAATTACGGATGGCCATCGTCAATACAGCGGCGCTTACCCTTATCCAAATGATGCCATGTTGCACCGAGATGAAAAGTTTCGTTTGAATCAGCAATTGGCGGATTTGCTTGAGTTGTGCCTAAAACACGGTCACCGCCTTAATAGTTCGTTATCGTTTCAGTTTGCTTAATCGCGTCCGATACATTATTCATCGATTCATATAAACGGATACGCCCTTGACGGTACTCTTGTATATTCACGGTTTTAACAGTTCAGAGCTTTCTCACAAAGCCACGGTGTTGTCTGACGCCGCTGGTGCAATGGGGTTGGGCGATCGAATTCTTTCTCCACGGTTATCATGGCAACCTGCACAGGCAATTCACCAGCTAGAGCGCATTATTGACGCCAATCTGTCTCAAGGTATTACATTAATTGGCAGTTCGTTGGGTGGTTTTTACGCCGCGTATTTGGCTGAAAAATACCAGATAAAGGCGATTTTAGTGAACCCTGCGGTGCAGGCTCCTGTTTTATTAGTGGACTATCTTGGTCCTCAAACCAACCCTTATACTCATGAAGAGTATGAATTGACGCCCACCCACATGGCGCAACTGCAGCAACTTGTTGTCGCTGAACCAACCGCTGATTTGTATTGGTTAATGGTGCAAGAGGGCGACGAGGTGTTGGATTATCAGCAAGCGCTAAAGGCCTTCCCGGCGACAGCTCGATTAACTCACGAAGCAAAAGGCAATCACAGCTTTACGGAATTTGAACGATTTACCAAAGAAATTTTGCGTTTCGCTGAAATAATAACCGACTAAGCGACTGCTTTTGTTGCACTATTTCACACTACGCAAAACCAGTGATAGACTCTAGCCAATTGAATTTACACTCGTTTGTGTTCATCCGTTTCATCAGGATGACGCACGATCAACTTGGAAAAAACACGCATGTCTGCAAAAGAATATAACGCCGGATCGATAGAGGTTCTGAGTGGTTTAGAACCTGTACAAAAGCGTCCAGGAATGTACACCGATACCACGCGACCGAACCATTTAGGACAAGAAGTCATCGACAACTCTGTTGACGAAGCTTTGGCAGGTCATGCAGATCGCATTGAAGTTATTTTGTACAAAGACGGCTCGTTAAGCGTAGAAGATAACGGTCGAGGAATGCCCGTCGACATACACCCAGAAGAAGGGGTGTCTGGGGTGGAATTGATTCTGACCAAATTGCACGCTGGTGGTAAATTTTCAGGAGACAATTATCAGTTCTCTGGTGGTTTACACGGTGTGGGGGTGTCAGTCGTAAACGCCTTGTCGACGTCATTGGAAGTCTGGGTAAGACGCAATGGCATTCAATATCACATAGGTTTTGAAAACGGTTTTAAAACGTCGGAACTGAAAGAAATCGGCACCGTCGGAAAGAAAAACACCGGAACCAAAGTTAAGTTCACCGCCGACGCAAAATATTTCGACAGCCCTAAATTTTCGCTTTCTCGCCTAAAACATTTATTAAAAGCCAAAGCGGTACTGTGCTCTGGCCTTCATGTGGTGTTTATTGACCAAAGTGGCAGCGAAGAGGTTCGCGAGGAATGGTTTTATCAGGATGGCCTAAAAGATTATTTGGCTTTGGCCAACGAAGGTTTTGTCTTACTGCCAGATGAACCATTTATCGGCGGACTAACGGAAAAAACACAAGGCGTTGACTGGGCGGTGCAATGGTTGCCAGAAGGCGGCGAGTTAGTGACAGAAAGTTATGTCAACTTGATCCCCACTGCGCAAGGCGGAACGCACGTTAATGGCTTGCGTACTGGCTTATTGGAAGCCATCCGAGAATTCTGTGATTTCCATAATCTGTTGCCTCGTGGCATCAAGCTGACGGCCGAAGATGTGTGGGATCGTTGCAGTTATGTGTTGTCGGCCAAAATTCAAGAGCCGCAGTTTTCTGGGCAAACCAAAGAGCGTTTGTCTTCTCGTCAGATCGTGGCATTCATTTCTGCAACCGTGAAAGACGCGTTTAGCTTGTGGTTGAATAAGCACGTTGAAGACGGCAAAAAAATCGCTGACATCGTCATTAACAGCGCGCAAAAACGCCTAAAAGCCAGCAAAAAGTGGTTCGTAAAAAAGTCACTCAAGGCCCTGCATTGCCGGGTAAGCTTGCCGATTGTTCTGGTCAGGATTCGTCTCGCAGTGAACTTTTCTTGGTGGAAGGGGATTCTGCTGGTGGCTCGGCAAAACAGGCTCGTGAAAAAGATTTTCAGGCGATTTTGCCGTTGCGCGGTAAGATCCTAAATTCATGGGAAGTGGATTCCACGCAAGTGCTGGCGTCTCAGGAAATTCACGATATTTCTGTCGCTTTGGGTGTGGATCCGGGTGATGACGATTTGAGTGGTTTGCGGTATGGCAAAGTGTGTATTTTGGCCGATGCCGATTCGGATGGGTTGCACATCGCAACGCTCATCTGTGCGTTGTTTGTTCGTCATTTTCCAGCATTAGTTAACAGTGGCCATGTCTTTGTGGCCATGCCGCCTTTGTATCGAATCGATTTGGGCAAAGAAGTGTACTACGCGCTAGACGATGAAGAAAAAGACATCACTCTGCACAAATTAGCGGCTGAAAATAAACGCGGCACGCCAAACGTACAACGATTTAAGGGTTTGGGCGAGATGAACCCATCACAATTGCGAGAAACGACCATGGCGCCAGACACGCGTCGCTTGATTCAGCTGACCATGGAAGACAAGCTGGATACGGATGAGCTGTTGGACAAATTGCTGTCAAAAAAACGCGCTGGTGACCGGAAAAGCTGGTTAGAAACCTACGGTAACTTGGCGATTGTAGACTAAAACTTACATTGTTTTTGATAAGACAAGCTAAAATATTAGTATCGCTCAACGAAATGGAAATGAATGAATGTCTGACAATAAAGGCGATGATGTCATCAGTGAAGAAGTTCTTTATGAAAGGATTGATCACTATTTATTAACGTTCGGAACCGACCGTTCATTGATGTGTGTGTCTGAATTAGATGGTTTTTTGACAGCATTAGGTTGCTCGATTAAAGAGTTAGAACCCGATTTGTGGCTAAACGCAATATGGGGCGCGGATGAAGATCAGCCAGTGTGGGATTCCACAGAACAAGAAGACGAGTTCTTGAGTTTGGTTCTGATCATGTATATGGAAACCATGAACAGCTTGTTGTTTGGTGATTTTTACCCTGTTTACCTTGAGCAAGAAGTGGACGGTGAATTCAAAATACTGGTTGAAGAATGGTGTGTTGGGTTTATCCGCGGCGCAAAATTGATAGGTTTAGGCATGGACGGCGACAGAGCGTTTTTTGACGAAGTTTTGGCGCCTGTGCGCTTATTTGGTACCGAAGCGGGCTGGGACAAACTCGAAGGCATGGTGGAAGCGGAAGTGGAGTTTTGGAAAGAAACTCTAGAGCCTTCAGTGCTGCGCTTGGTCAAGCATTACCATCCAGAAATGCAGGCTGTCAGCAACGTCAACGAAAAACGCACGTTGCATTAATTCAGTATCACTAGAATGATCGTTCTGAAAAGACAGATGGCAAAAGACGTATTTTGAGACAAAAAAAACGTGATACGGAATCAGTATCACGTTTTTTTGTGTGCTAAATAAGAGCTAACAGATTAACCGACTACTTTCGCTATGCTTTCGCACAAATAATCAATGTTGTTATCGCTCACACCCGCCACGCTCATACGACCAGTATCCGCGATATAAATAGCGTATTCACTGCGTAATTGACGCACTTGCTCAAGGGTTAAACCAGAGTAAGAGAACATACCGCGCTGGTCTTTAATGAAGCTAAAGTCTTTGCTTACACCAGACGCCGCTAGTTTAGCGACCAACTTTTCACGCAAACCATTAATGCGATCACGCATGGCCGCTACTTCCTGTTCCCACTCTGCTTTTAGCTCAGGGCTGCTCATGATGGTGTAAACCACTGCCGCACCGTGAGCCGGTGGCATAGAGTAGTTGGCACGAATCGCTTGACCAATAATAGAAAACGCAGCATCCGCTTCTGGTGCAGACGCGGCAATCACGCTGAGACCGCCACAACGTTCACGGTAAATGCCGAAGTTTTTCGAGAAAGAATTCGCGATCAACATGTCTTGTACATTGGCCGCCATGTAACGTAGGCCCGCTAGGTCTTCGTCTAAACCGTCGCCAAAACCTTGGTACGCGGCATCAACTAACGGCAACAGATTGCGTTTGTTAACGAAATCGGTCAGCACTTTCCAGTGATCTGCTTGTAGATCAATGCCGGTAGGGTTGTGACAGCACGCGTGAAGCAGCAATACATCGCCTTCTTGCACTTCGGCTTCCAATGTCGCCATCATGTCGTCAAAGCGCAAGCCGTTTGTTGCAGGGTCGTAGTAAGGGTAGTCTTTTACTTCTACACCGGCTGAATCAAAAATGGATTTATGGTTTCCCCACGTTGGGTCGCTTACCCACAGGCGTGCGCCTTTTAGGTTTGCACTAATAAAATCCGCCGCTACTTTCAACGCACCAGTTCCGCCTGGTGTCTGAGTAGAGCGAATACGACCAGAATGAATCAATGGGTTGCCTTCGCCTAGAATCAAATCTTTGATAATGGCTTCAAATTCCGTGGCGCCATAAATACCGAGATAGCTTTTAGAATCTTCTTGTTCAAGCAAAATTGCTTCGGCTTTTTTTACCGTATTTAAAATCGGCGTGTGGCCATTATCGTCTTTATAGACACCCACACCCAAATCGATTTTCTTTGGGTTCGTGTCTTGTTTGTGGGCCATGATAAGGGCTAAAAGAGGGTCGCCAGAAACAGCTTTAAGATGCTTGAACATGATAATTACGGGGTCCTTATTGTGTGCCACAGGAAAATCACTGCGGCTATAATCGTTGCCTAAATAGCCTCTTCATTTTGCCGTTTTTATGACAAAATACAATGCAGCTAAGAGGGAAAATTCCTCAATACTGTAAAGAAAAAAGACACCGCGCCGCTTACCTCTTATGAGCCAATTTATGACCGCTTTTCAACAGCACTTTCAGACCCTTGATGAGTGGCTAAAAACACACGCCCCTCTTTGGCAGTTTGATACTTTTGCAAACCGTGAGACACCATGGGGAGAGCACTATCCAGCGTTAGCAGACTATTTAAACAGTGAACCAAGCAGACCCATTGACGAGGAGTTTTATCGTCAGGTGTTTGGCCTTTGTCCAGATTTACAGCGACTAAGCCAAGATAAAGTCATTGAAAAATATAGCTTTGAGCCGAAGCAAATACTTACTTCTAATCTTCCTAGTTATGTATTTTCTGGCATCAAAGGCCGGAAATGGTCGCAAATTCAAGCGTTCGTCTCGCACACGCCAGAGTCAAACCAATATGTGGAATGGTGCGCAGGAAAAGGCCATTTGGGGAAGTTGTTGGCATACCAAAACAATGCCGCTGTTCACAGTGTAGAATGGCAAAAAACACTGTGCGACGAAGGCCAGCAAGAAGCCAAGAAAATAGGCATAAAGCAAGTATTCACTCAGGCTGACGTGCTTAAACATCAAGGGGCATTTGCCCTGAAGGAAGCCGAATGCGTTGTCGCGCTTCATGCCTGCGGCGACTTACATAAGGTGCTACTGCAACAAGCCAGCGCCGCCAAAACCAAGCAAATTTGCATGTCGCCATGCTGTTATCACCTCACGCAAGACGAGCAATATCAGCCCTTATCAAACTTGGCCAAACACTCGTCGCTGATTTTGCGTAAGGCCGATCTCAAACTGGCGGTTAAAGAAGTCGCCACGGCGGGGGCGCGTGAACAACGCCTAAAGCAGCTTGAACTGACGTATCGACTTGGCTTTGACGCATGGCAAAGATCCGCCCGTCAGCAAGAGGAATACTTACCCGTACCGTCCATTCAAAAAGCCTTACTCAACCAAGGCTTTGACGCGTTTTGCCAGTGGGCCGCCGAGCAAAAAGGGCTATCAGATTTAATACCCCACACCCCATTTGAAGGCTTCGAATCCCTTGGCCAAACCCGCTACCAACAAGTGCAAAAACTCGAAGCCATCAGCCAACTATTTAGACCCGCACTAGAGCACTGGCTCGTCCTCGACCGCGCCATGTACCTAAAAGAAAAAGGCTACCACGTCGAAATTGGAAAGTTCTGTGAGAAAAGCTTAACGCCGAGGAACTGGATGATAAGGGCAGAGCGGTGAACATTTTAGCTTATTTTTAAATCGAACAGTCGCCTTAAACATAATAGGCTTATCGTTTGGATAAGCCTATGGAATACGGTATTTATGTTTTTTGTGATTACACCAAGTCAAACAGTAGGGCTTTGACGCGTTTCTCGCTGAGTCTTTCGAAGTTGATCTCAGAGACGTTTTCAATTTTTGCGCCGTCGCCTGGTTTTACTGTGATGCCATCTCCTAGGGAGAGTTCGCCTTCGATTACGTGTACGTAGTAATGGCGGTTGCTGTCGGCTTGCCATGTGGCTTGTTGCTGGTCTTCCAAAATCAGTTGGATGAGTTGCATGTTTTGTTTTATGTGTAATGTGCCATCTTTGCCATCGGGTGTGATGATGGTGGTGAAGCCTTGTGCTTGGCTAAATTCTTTTTGTTGGTAACCTGGTTGTCCGCCAAGCTGGTTTGGTTGTATCCAAATTTGTAAGAATTTCAGCCTGTCTGTTTTGGAGGCGTTAAATTCGCTGTGATAAATGCCTTTGCCTGCTGACATGAGTTGGTATTCTCCAGCGGGCAGTTCTTTGATATTGCCTGCGCTGTCTTTGTGGGCGATGGTGCCTTGTAATACTAGGCTCAGTATTTCCATGTCTTTGTGGCCGTGGGTTTCGAAGCCAGCGCCTGGGGTGACGGAGTCATCATTGATGACGCGTAGGTCTGAGAAGCCCATGTGTTTTGGGTCGTAGTAACTGCCAAAGGAAAACGTGTGATGGCTGTCTAGCCAGCCAAAGTTGGCGTGTCCGCGGTCTTGTGCGTGTCGAATGGTGATCATGGTGTTTCTCCTTAATGTTTGGTCGCACATCATGTTGGTGTGCGGTGTATGAAGTCAGTGTAGACATTGGTAAAAAGAAAGAAAATCGGAAGGTTTTGAGCTAGTATTTCAAAAAATTTGAAGATAGGTTGATGTATGGCGTACGCGGTAACATTGGAAGCATTGCGAGTCTTGGAGGCGATTCATCAGCTGGGCAGTTTTGCGGCCGCGGCGGATGCTTTGTTTAAGGTGCCGTCGGCATTGACTTATACGGTGAAAAAGCTGGAAGACGATTTGGGTGTGGCTTTGTTTGATCGATCGCGTCAAAGAGCCGTGTTGACGCCAGCAGGGCATTTGGTGTTGGAGCAAGGTCGAGCCATTTTAGAAGCGGCCGTGCGACTAGAAGATTCGATCAAGCAATTCGAGTCCGGTTGGGAGCCGAAGCTGCGTATTGCTCGTGATACCGCGTTGTTAGAGTCGCCTCTGATGTCGGTTGTTGGGGAGTTTTTGTCACAAAATCGACCGGTAGAGTTGAGCCTTTCTGAAGAAGCTGTTGGTGGTGGCTGGGATGCTTTACAGGACAATCGGGCCGATTTGGTGATTGGCGCAACGGGAGAATTACCGAAGGGCAATGTTCACACTCGGGCTATTGGCGAAATTGAGTTTGTGTTTGCGGTGGCTCCGACGCACCCTTTGGCGTTAACTGAGGGGGCGATCACGGCGGCGCAATTGCGTGAGTTTCCGGCCATTGTGGTGGCGGACAGTTCAAAAATTTTGCCGGCACGCAGCAGTGGTATCTTTGAAAGCCGTCAGGTGCTTAGGGTCGATACGATGCGCAGTAAAATACAGGCGCAGTGTCTAGGGTTGGGTGTGGGGTATTTACCGAAACATCGTATCGTCGATGAGTTACGGTCTGGCCGTTTGGTGCTGCGTCAGTGTGAGTTGCCAAGACCGAATCAGATGGCGTATTTGGCGTGGCGCAAGGATAACCCAGGGCGCGGTTTGTCGTGGTTTGTTGAGCAGTTGGCGATGCAAAATTGGCATCTTTTGACAGGTAAAGTGTCTGTTTAGAGCGGGTAAAGCCCGTAACGTTATTTTTTTGGTGGTTTATGTTAGGCCAGTAATTAAGGGGTATGTGTGTTTTCTCTCTCACTTTCTGTGTTGCCCGTGTTTTTGCTTTTGATGGCGGGGGCGGTATGCCAACGCTGGCGATTTCCTATGGAAGGGTTTTGGTCGGGTGTCGATAAGCTGTCTTATTGGGTGCTGTTTCCAGCGCTGTTGTTTACGAAGACGTCGCAGATAGATTTTAGCAACCCGATGTTGCCAAAGTACGCGTTTATTTTGTTGTTGGCTCTGTGTGTGACGGCGGTCTTTGTGTTTATTACCATTTGGTTGATGAAGGTGGTGATGCCAACGGCATCGTCCATGCTGCAGGCGGGCGTGCGGTTTAACACCTTTGTCATGTTGGCGGTGGCTGGCAGTTTGTACGGGGACAATGGGTTGGTGTTGGCGGCGTTAGGGTCGTCTGTCTTGATTCCTTCCATTAATGTTTTTTTGGTGGTGTCGATGACGTTGATGCATGGACCGTCTTCGACGGGGGATCGTCTTCTGTCTCTTTGCCGCGTTTATTAAGCGGCGCTTTGGTTCGCAATCCCTTGATTGGCTCTATTGTGTTGGGCAGTGGTTTGAATTTACTTGGGCTGACGCCGATTATTTTGGTGTCGGATGTGGTGGGAATGTTGTCTCAGGCTGCACTGCCATTGGTATTGTTGGCGGTGGGGGCGAGTGTTCGACTTGAGGCAATTCGTTCTGTAGGGATGACGTTTGTTATGTCTGCAGTGGCGCGGTTTGTGGTGTTTCCGTTAACGATTGGGGTGATGTGCTGGTGGTTTGATATTCGTGGTTTGCCTGCGTTGGTGGCGGTGTTGTTTGGTTTGGTGCCCACTGCTACATCGGGGTATGCGTTAGCGCGTCAGTTAGGGGGCGATGCGGATCGCATGTCGGCTTATATAACGATGCAGACTATTTTGTCTGTGGTGAGTTTGCCTGTGTGTGTGTGGTTAAGTCAGTTGTATTTGAGCCAGTCGTAGAACGAAAAAAGCCAGTGTAGGGCACTGGCTTTTGAAGCTGACCGTTGTTTAGTTAAGCTTCAGTTGCGTCTTTGTAGATGTTTTTGTAGCAGTAGTTGGTGGCTTCTACGAAGCCGTCTACGCTACCGCAGTCAAAGCGTTTGCCTTTGAATTTGTACGCCAATACGCAGCCTTCGGTGGCTTGTTGCAAGATGGCGTCGGTGATTTGTACTTCGCCGTTACGCCCTGGTGGTGTGTTGCGAATCTTGTCGAAAATATCAGGTGTTAGGATGTAACGTCCAATAATGGCAAGGTTGGATGGCGCGTCTTCTTTAGAGGGTTTTTCCACCATGTCGGTGACACGGTACAGTCCTTCCATCATGGATTCGCCTTTTATGACTCCGTATTTGTGAACTTCGTCTTCTGGCACTTCTTCAATTGCCACAATGGTGCAACGGAATTGGTTATACAGTTTAACCATTTGCGCCATCACGCCGTCGTCTTCACCAAAGCAAAGGTCATCGGCAAGAACCACACCAAAAGCTTCGTCGCCAATCAGCGGCTCGCCGGTTAGAATCGCATGGCCAAGTCCGAGCATGTTGTTTTGACGGGTAAAAGAGAAGTTGACGTTGTCGATTAGGTAGCGGATTTCGTCTAGATACTTTTCTTTGTTGGTGCCAGCAATTTGGTGTTCAAGCTCATAGCTGATGTCGAAATGGTCAGCAATAGCACGTTTACCACGGCCTGTAACGAAGGTGACATTGTCCAAACCTGCTTTGACTGCTTCTTCTACACCGTATTGCACTAAAGGCTTGTTCACAATTGGAAGCATCTCTTTTGGCATGGATTTGGTGGCCGGCAAAAAACGTGTGCCATAACCAGCAACGGGGAATAAACATTTGCGAATCATAATTTTTCCTTAAAATGGCTTGTGTCGATTGCTGTCCAAAAAGATACAGCATGCCAGTCTATTTCGATAGGTGGCTTTTGTGTAAATACGCTTGTGAGACCGTAAATATTACTTTGCGTAACCGATCCAAAACAGGGGAGTTAAGCTTGTACCAGTGCCAGTAAAGCGGCAAGGCCAATTTGTTTTGGGGGAACAAAGATATTAACTGTCCGTTTTGCAGTTCCTCTTTTACTTGGATACTAGCTACTAAAGCACAGACTGTGCCACCCATTACCAATTCTACAAATCCATAAGAAGAAGGGTACCAATGGCTGTGGCTGATGTCGGGCTTGATGTTTAAACATTCATTTTGGTAACGAGTCCACAGTTCGTCCTGTGCATCGTAAATAAGCGATGGGGATTGTAAGACGTTTTGTGCGCTGATGTCGCCCTGTAAATAGTGTTCGATGAAGGCGGGTGTGGCGACCAATTCGTAATCCATGTAACCAAGAAAGAGAGAATCGCCCCCCGCAACCGGAGTGCCGACCTGGCTTAAACAGGCAATGACTTCGCCTGTTTGCAACAGCGCGCGGGTGTTGGCTTGATCTGCTGATGTTATGTGTAATTTTGTGGAGTTGTTGGATGAAAACTGATGCACCACATCCAGAAACCATGTGGCTAAAACGTCGTTGTTTACGGCGATAGTCAGCGGGTGGCTGGCTGTTTTTCCTTGAATGTCTTCCTGTAACCCTTCTTCTAAAATGGTGACTTTATTTAGGTGGGCGATGAGCTGTTCGCCCAGCGCTGTCGGGACGACGGGCCTCGCTCGGATAAGCAGAGGGTTGCCATAATGCAGTTCTAAACGCTTAATATTCTGAGACACAGCGGACTGCGTCAGGTTTAAAGTATTGAGCGGCTTTGTCAAAGCTCTGAAATTTTACGACAGCTTGTAGGCTGGTGAGGGCTTTGTAATCTAGCATTATTTTTTCTAATGTAGTTTCAGTTTAATTAATTTTAATTTAGTGATTTCTCTCAGTAAGATCAAGCCATGTTTTGCCATGACTGTTTAGGTGGTACGAAATGAGGAGAGAATTATGTTGGCGTTGATGAGTGGTGCCATTACGGGCGGTGGTTTAATTGTCGCCGTGGGCGCGCAGAACAGTTTTTTATTGGAACAGGCATTAAAGCGTCATTATGCATTCCCTATCGCGTTGCTGTTTATCGTGAGCGATGCCATTTCGATTGCGCTGGGGGCATTTGGGTTAGGGTTGATTTTGCAAAGCCACGATTGGTTGTTGTCCCTGTCTCGCTGGGCTGGCGTGGCGTTTTTAGTGTGGTTTGCTTTGGGAAAATGGCGCGCGTCTTTTCAGGAAGAGCACCTTATTTTGGAGCAGTACAGTAAACGGTTGGCACTGTGGCCTTTGGTGTTAATGGGGTTTGTGGTGACTTGGCTTAATCCTCATTTTTATTTGGATACGATGATTTTGATGGGCAGTTTGGCGAACCAGTGGCAAGGGGCGAAATGGGAGTTTGTGCTAGGGGGTGTGTGTGCGTCTGTGTTGTGGTTTTTGTCTTTGGCGCTCGTTGGTAAGTTGTGTGCTAAATGGTTGGAAAAGGCCGCGTTTTGGCGTTGGTTTAATCGTATTAATGCGTTGTTGATTTGGGCTATTGCCTTGAAAATCGCCACACAGCCTTTGTAATAAAGTACTGTGTGGCGAAACGTTATCACCATTTTTATGGGCTGTTAGAGTTTGATTTCGACTTCATGTGGGGCTTCCTCTACGGTAGTCGAAGAATCGGCCTCTGCTAACATCTCTGCGGTGGCAACGGATGATACCGTCAACGCCACTGGGATTTGATCCCCTTGTTCTTCGATCACCATGGCTGGCTTACGGTTGATGCGGTACAGAGCTACCAAAGCAACGCTGATGTTGAGCGCGGCCACAAACCAAAACAACGCATCGATTCTAAGCGTGTCCATGAGTGCCGCCGCAATAAGCGGCCCAAGCATCCCGCCAATGCCGTTCAACAAAATCCATACCACTACTGGCAGATAGAATTTGTTCTGGTCGCAATTGGTCGTTCATGTGCGAAGACGCCAATGAATACATGGGGAAGGTAAATGCCCCGACAGCAAACATGCCAATCATCATCAGAATTTGATTACTGAGTCCGGCGCCAAGTGGCACGATGAAGGCGGCGATGGCACCTACTACACCGACCCATAGAATGGTGACTCGACGGTCTTGGCGATCAGATAATTTACCGATTGGCCATTGTAGAATCATTCCACCAACGTAGCTTGCGCCAATGAACAGCGATATTTCGGCGATGTTCATTCCGATACTCTGAGCATAAAGCGCACCAAGACCGAGCAGCGCACCGGAGGTTGCACCGGCAATGGTGACACCCGTTACCCCTAGTGGGGCTGTTTTTATCAAGCCTAGAATGTTGAGTTTTTCGGGTACATTGATGGTTGGTGATGGCGTTCTAACCAGCAGTAGAGGAACCACGGCCAATGAAATAAGAACAGAAGTCAAAATAAACAAACCGTATCCACTTGGGGACGATAGGTTCAACAAGAACTGACTGATGGTCTGGCTTGCCCAGATTTCGATAATATAAATAGAGAACAAACGACCGCGGGTTTTGTTCGTGGCAATGTCATTTAGCCAGCTTTCGGTCACAATAAACAGACCGGCATAACACAATCCTGTCCCCATTCTCATGAGCATCCAGAACCAAGGATTAACGACCATAGATTGCATCAAAATAGTGATAGACGCCAACGACGCAACCGCCGCAAACACACGAATATGGCCTACATTCTTGACCCAGTTAGGTACCAATAAAGACCCTAAGATAAAGCCAAGGTAATACGCGGACATGATTAAACCGGTCGCGGTGGTATTAAAGCCCTCAATAGACGCACGAATACCGATCAGTGAGCTTTGTAATGCGCTGGCCATGGTGAGCACGGCAATACCGATGAGCAGACTCCAGATAGGAATGAGGGTTTGCTTTAACATTCAGTGTCCTTTTGTATTTCACTTATCAGTGTGTGAGAAAATATTAATGGCTCGAATTGGTCATTATTTCGGCTGACTATACCGACTGGGCTTTTGATTGCAATCACTAATCTAGGAGATTTCAATCACTAATCTACGCGTTAAAAGATAGCAAAGATCATCACACTTTTCTGGAAGAGTTTAAGCAGGTTTAGAGCCTGTAGAAAAGCCGTGACTTTGTTTTATCCTCGTTGTGGGGGGCAAGTCGGTTCCAGCTTTGGTATCCACCTATAATTTGTGGGAATCAATAGACTGCAGTCGAACCATGCTGCGCGGATGAAAACAAAAAAGGCCTGCAATGCTTGAACGCATGAGGCCTTTTGAGAGTTTAGTAAATGAATGCTAATTTATGCGGCTTCATCGCGACCGAAATGTTTACCAAGCAATGCGTGGTAAAAGTTGTGGTCGTTCAGTATGCCAACGCATTGACCAGCGTCTTCTAATACCATAAAGAGGTTCGAGTGATAGCGAAGCTCTACCGCATCTCGCATAGCGATGTTGGCGGGTACGATGAAAACAGTGTTCTCAGGTACATTGGCCAATACGGTGTCTGGTGTCCAGCGTGCGGTTGGGATTTCCCCAGCGGTGTTGTGAACCGATGCCAATTTACCTTCGTCCAACGTTATCCAAGTGTCATCCGTGATGGCTGTGCCGTTTGAGTTGACCGCAAGTTCCGACAAGGGGGTCATCAATGAATTACCACGTAATACATTAAGTGGGTTGGTGTGCGCGACAAATTTTTCCACGTATTCGGTTGCTGGGTTGAGCACGATCTGTTCTGGCGTGTCTTCCTGAATGATTCTCGCGGATTCCATTATGGCTATTTTTGAGCCAATTTTTAGTGCTTCGTCTAAGTCATGGCTCACGAAGATGATGGTTTTGTTAAGGCGCTTTTGCAGCTCGATTAGCTCATCTTGTAATTGTGAACGGATTAGTGGGTCGAGCGCAGAGAAAGGCTCATCCATCAATAATACGTCTGTGTCCATAACAAAGGCTCTGGCCAGACCAACACGTTGACGCATGCCACCAGACAATTCGTCCGGTTTCTTGTCTGCCCACTTGTCCAAGCTCACCATTTTTAGCTGTTCACGTGCTTTTTTAAGACGTTCGGGTTTTGGCATGCCTTGCATTTCTAAGCCGAAGGCGACGTTTTCAAGCACGGTGAGCCACGGCATAAGAGCAAAGCTCTGAAACACCATGGACACGCGATGTGTGCGCATGTGACGCAGCTTGGCTTCATCGCATTTGGCCATGTCAACCATGCTATCGCCGTCTCTTACAAGACAGCGACCACGAGCTATTTTATTCAAACCGTTTACGGCTCTTAATAAGGTGGACTTGCCTGAACCAGACAAGCCCATTAATACGCAAATTTCGCCTTCATTTACTTCAATGGTGGCGTTTTGTACGCCAACCACATCACCAGTCATGCCCAAAATTTGGTCACGAGTATGGCCTTTATCCATCAATGGAAGGGTTTTTGCTTTATTGTCACCGAAGACGATATCGACGTTTTCAATTGTTACAACAGCCATAACTTACCCCTCGTTTTTGGATGATGGTGATTTACAAATACGGTCTAGCATGATGGCAACCAAGACAATGGCTACACCCGCTTCAAACCCTTGGGAGATATTTACTGTATTGAGCGCTCGCACCACAGGTTTGCCTAAGCCGTCAGCGCCGACTAAGGCGGCGACAACCACCATAGATAGGGACAGCATGATACATTGAGTGACACCGGCCATGATGTTTGGCATGGCTGCAGGCAGCTCTACTTTGTACAACAATTTGGATTTTGTGCAGCCAAACGCTAAGCCTGCCTCGATCAATTCATTCGGTACTTTGCTTACCCCTAGGTAAGTCAAACGGATCGGCGCGGCAATGGCGAAAATGATGGTAGAAATCAAGCCCGGAACATAACCTAAGCCAAATAAAATCAGTGTTGGAATCAGATAAACAAACGTTGGGATGGTTTGCATCAAGTCCAAAATAGGGCGCAAAATGGTGTATAACCAAGGGCGATGCGCTGCAGCAATACCAATCGGTACGCCTACCAATACGCTCATGGCGGTGGCTGAGATAACCAATACCAGCGTTTGTATGGTTTCTACCCAGTAGCCCATGTTGATAATAAGTAACAGCGACGCTGCGGCAAAAATAAGTAAGCCGATACTACGGTGAAGGAACCAGACACCGACCAGTACAATGCCAATGACAGCGATAGGGTGAACGTATTCTATCGCATCAACCATGGTGACAATCATGGTTTCTAAGGTCATGGATACGAGGTCAAAAAAAACGGAAGCCGCAGTAACCAGCCAGTCGACAAAGCTTTCCATCCAAGCGCCAAGAGGGATTTTATTATCCGTCAGCCAATTCATATGTGTGTTCTCCCGATGGTTTAATGGCGCATTCTTAGCCGTGTGTGGCTAAGAATGCGATGATGCACGAGTCTTGTGAATTACAAGCCTAGGTGAGATTTAACGGCGCTTAGGCCATTGCCACCGGATTGTGTGGTGACGCCTTGTAACCAAGCATCAAGAACAGCGGGGTTGGCTTTTAACCATGCTTTTGCGGCAGCATCTGGTTTTTTACCATCGTCTAGAATTGCGCCCATGATTTCGTTTTCCATAGGCAGAGTGAAGGATAGGTTCGTAATGAGTTTGCCTACGTTTGGACACTCTTGGAGGTAGCCTTTACGGATGTTGGTATGAACATTTGCGCCACCAAAGTTCGGGCCAAAGTACTCATCACCACCGGACAAGTATTCCATTTTGAAGTTGGCGTTCATCGGGTGTGGTGCCCAACCTAGGAAAGCAATCCATTTGTTACGGCGCGTGTTTCGGCTCACTTGAGAAAGCATACCCGCTTCACTGGATTCGACTAATTGAAAGTCGCCCAAGTCAAAAGCATTAGAGTCGATCATGTCTTGAATAATGCGGTTGCCGTCATTGCCTGGTTCAATACCATAAATACGGCCAGAGAATTCTTTGCGGTGTTTCGCAATATCAGAAAAATCCGTCACACCCGCATCAAATGCGTCTTTGCTGACAGCAAGTGTGTATTTTGCGCCTACTAGGTTTGCGCCAAGGTCTTCAACCGTGCCAGCTTTAAGGTAAGGTTCGATGTCAGCCTGCATAGTTGGCATCCAGTTTCCAAGGAAAACATCGATGTCGCCATTGGCCAGTGATGTGTAAGTCACTGGAACAGACAGTAACTGAGTTTTTGTTTTGTAGCCTAGACCCTCAACAATTTCGCTGGTTACGGCTGTTGTTGCCGTAATGTCCGTCCAGCCCACATCTGAAAAGCGTACCGTTGAACAATCTGCGGCCATCGTTAGGCCAGAAATACTGGCTACACTAATGGCTATAGCGGTCTTTTTTGCTTTATTTAACATACCCTTATCCTCTTTCTATTGAACTCAAAATCTATGAGCGAATACAGCACCATGTATCAGCACTGAACGTAAACTCCTAAAAACGGTGAGCAGCAAATAACGGTAGGCTACCCAAAAGTGTTTGATGTAAATGTCGATATTGGATGTGTTTAATGATGATCTTTAAACACTAAATCCAGATAATTTTGTATTTGTGCTGCGGCCGCTTCTTTGTTGATACCGCCAGCCAACGAACCTCGCAACCACATCCCGTCGATCAATGCGGCGACAGTCAGTGCGATATTACGCGCTTCTTCTAATTCGAACTCTTCTTTTAATACGCACACGAGTGACGTGTTTAAACGCTTTGAATAGACGTTTTGTAAGCGATACAAAGAAGGTGTGTGCATAGCTGATGCCCAAAACCCCATCCAAGTCTTCACTACTTGAGGGTGTGTTTGGGATTGACTAAAACTGGCTTTAACAATGGCCATAACTTTGTGTTTGGCTGATTTGTTTTTTGTTTTTATGATTTCTTTGGACAGAACATCAAAAAATTCACGGATCAAGCTTTTCATGGTTGCTTCGTATAAGCCGTCTTTGCCACCAAAGTAATGGTTAATGATGGCTGGCGACACGCCTGCTTTTTTGCCAATGACACTGACAGTTGCCCCCGCAAAGCCGTATTTATCAATGGCTTTTATTGCGGCCTCGATGAGCTGAGGTTTACGTATTTCAGGCATTCCAACTTTTGGCATTCTGAGTCCTTTTTTATTAAACAGCCGTTTAATGAAAACAATACTAGGCTGATTGTGTAATTTAGGTCAACCCTTGACAAATCGAAAACTTAGTTCTCTAAGTAATTTATCTATTTGATTTAAAAGAGTTTTTGTCTTATTTAAATTTTTTTTTGTCTTTTTTGAGAGCGATTGTGTCGGTTTAAGATAAATAATAAGGATTTTTCGGCTTGTTTTATCTCAAATGACGGCTTTGTTTTTCTTGTATCGCGTGCATTATCTCTGGAGTAAATTGCTTAGGTTATGTTAATTATGGAACGAAATATATGACTGGAGTGTGACTTTATGGATTCCTTTACTGCTGTGTTCGATACTCAAATTGACAGAGCGAATACAAACAGCGACAAATGGTCTAAATACAATGATAGCGTCATTCCAATGTGGGTGGCTGATATGGATTTTGATTCTCCTGAATGCATTAAAAACGCTATAAATCAAAGAGTTGAAAAAGGCGTTTATGGTTACACTAGCACGCCAAAAGCGCTAGAAAATGCGATTCAATCCCACCTGTTTACTCGATATCAATGGTCGGTTTCTGCTGGGCATTTAGTGCATTTGCCAGGGCTGGTGTGTGCTCTGCATTTAAGCGTTCGTGTGTTTTCAGAGGTTGGTGATGCCGTTGTGGTGCCTGGCCCCGTTTACTACCATTTAACAAAGGCGCCCTTGTTATCAGAGCGTGAGTTATTAACTGTCGATATGACGATTCAGGACGGCCGTTGGTTGCCTGATATGCCACAACTTGAAGCCGCTTGCGCGAACCCTAAAAGCAAGATGATTCTGTTATGTAATCCACATAATCCTGGTGGCACTGTTTATACAAAAGAAGAATTGTTGCGCATTCATGCGTTGGCAGAGCGGTACGATTTGCTTGTCGTCAGCGATGAAATTCATTGCGATTTGATTTTAGACGATCTTCCTCACGTGCCGTTCGCGAGCCTTAATGAAGACGCTGCTAATAGATGCATTACGCTAATGGCGCCAAGCAAGACGTTTAATATTGCGGGCTTGGGTTATGCTTTTGCGATCATTGAAAATACGCTGTTACGTCAGGCATTTAATCAAAGTCGTGCTGGGTTGATTCCGTCACCTAATATGCTTGGTTTGACTGCCGCCACCGCCGCCTATCAGGAAGGCCAAGAGTGGCATCGAGCTTTGCTGGCTTACTTGAGAAAAAATCGTGATTTTTTGGCACAAAGATTGTCGGCGACGCCATTAAAAATGCTGCATTTGGAGGCGACGTATTTGGCGTGGATTGATGTTTCTATGCTGTCATTAGAGGACCCTCATGCATTTTTTGTGGCGGCTGGTGTGGGCGTTTCTGATGGTAAAGATTTTGGCAATCCTGGCTATGTTCGCCTAAACTTTGGGTGTCCCCAATCGACTCTAGACCAAGCGTTGACTCGTATAGAAAAAGCATTAATAGAGCATGCTTATATGTGATTTATTATGTTTTTCAATGGGTTAAGTCTTCATGGTTGAGGTCCTTTTTATGTGTAACTTTAAAGAGAGGATTTTATGTTGACCTTAACATCGAGTGACTTTGTGCAGCAGTATGTTCAGCATGCTGCGCCTGCAATGCGGGCAGATTTGCTGGAAATCATTGATATGATGGAGCTCATTGCGCCAGAGGCTGAATTGGTCAATGGCCTTGGTATTCCGTATTTTCAACAAAATGCGAGTTGGCTTTATGGTGTGGCAGCGCGGGCAGATCATTTGTGCGTGTATTTCTCCGATTTAAGCGTTTTATACCCGTTTGTTGATCGATTGCCCCACGCTCAATTTGGAAATAATTGCCTTATTATTCATTGTTTGGATGACATAAATCTCAACGTACTTGCTGAGCTTTTAGGGCAAATTAAGGTGCATTTTTTACTGAATCATCGAGCTGGTGGTACGCTTGTCCAGTAGCGTGGTGATGGTGCAACGATGTTTCGAATTATGATGTTAGGTTGTCATTAAATGGTGGATTTCAACGCGCGCATAAGTGTGTTTATCGTGGTCTTTTTCGTATTGGTGGTATGGCAATGGGCTCGCCCTCGAGGAGCCTTGTTACAATGGAAGTCACGCTGGCGCCACAACGTTTCATTGTTTGCGCTTGGGGCGCTTTGTGTTCGTCTAGTTCAGCCTGTGTTGCTGTCAATGGTGGCGTTTTTAGGACAGGGTGTTGGCGTATTTGAGGTATTGGCGCTGCCTTTCTGGGTTATCGTATTGCTGAGTATAGTATGCTTGGATTGTCTTATTTATTGGCAGCATCGTTTGTTCCATCGGGTGCCGGCTTTGTGGCGCTTGCACCGCGTTCATCATTCAGATCCTGAGTTGGATGTCAGCTCGGCAGTGCGGTTTCATCCTATTGAAATTTTATTGTCTCTTGTGATTAAAGCCTTCGCCATCTTTTTGCTGGGGATTCCTATTGAGGCGATTTTGGCGTTCGATATCTTGTTAAACGCTTCTGCCATGTTTAATCACACAAATATTAGATTGCCTGTTAAGATCGAACAATGGCTTAAGTTGTTGGTGGTTACGCCTGATATGCACCGGATTCATCATTCGAGAGTGAGCATTGAAGCGAACAGCAATTATGGTTTTTTCCTAAGTGTTTGGGATGCGTTTTTTAAAAGCAAAAGGAATTGTGCATTAGAAGGAGATGAGTGCTTAAAAATAGGTCTGCCTGATACGAGTTTGTATCAACCTACATCGTTAAAAGAAGTATTGGTGATGCCTTTTAGAGGTTCTAAAGGGTTTCGTTAAAGACGAATTGAGCAGAATAAATTAGGAAATGTCATGAGTTATCACGAAGTGAATTTTATAGAAATGCGTATTATTGGTTGTCTCATGGAAAAAGAGATAACGACTCCCGATCAATATCCGCTTAGCGTTAATGCCCTGGTTAATGCCTGTAATCAAAAATCCAATCGCGATCCTGTCACGCAATTGTCCGAGTTGGACGTACAAGATGCCTTAGATGCATTAGTGTCTCGAGGGTTGGTGACCGAAATTAATGCGTCGAACAGTCGCGTGAGTAAATATCAGCATAGGTTCTGCAATACCGAGTTCTCTGATCTGCAATTAACGCCTGCCGAAACCGCCATTGTGTGTCTGATGTTTGTCCGAGGTGCTCAAACACCGGGTGAGTTTCGTTCCCGTAGCGGACGCTTGCACACGTTTCAGTCCAGAGAGGAAGTGGAATCCGCTTTGTTGTCTCTTCAGAACAAAACGGGTGGTCCTTATGTGTGCCAGCTTCCTAAGGAGCCGGGTAAGCGCGAGCAACGATATCAAGAGTGTTTTTGCACGGACTCTGAACGTCCAACTAACACGTCTGCTGAGCCTTCTTCCTCTGCGAATGATGATGAATATACGCAACAGCTGGAAGCTAAGGTATTGGAACTGGAAGCACGAATTGTCACATTAAATGAGCGGATTCAAGAGCTTGAAAATGCCAGTGGACTATAATCTTCTTTAACGTCAAACTTAGTGCGATTTTTTTGGCACCCATTGCTTTTGTATTCCCATTGATATTGTGATGTGGGGAATGGGGTGCGTTAGTGCAACAGCGTCTTGGACGCTAATGCTATTGATGACAGTTATGGGGAGAATCCTATGAAGAAGGTACGCTGGGGTATTATTGGTACGGGCCATATTGCTCATTTATTCGCGAGCGATTTTTGCCATGTCAAAGCCGGCGAACTTCGTGCGGTGGCTTCTCGTGATAAAGCGTCTGCAGACCGATTTTCGGCAGAATTTGATATTGAGTTGGCGTTTGTTGATTATTTTTCGCTGATCAACAGCAATGAAGTCGATGTTATTTATATTGCCACACCGCATGTGTATCACTATGACTTGGCAAAAGCCTGCATTATGGCCGGAAAAGCCGTGTTGTGTGAAAAGCCATTTACCATCAATGAAGCGCAATCTAGGGAATTATATGATCTAGCTTTAGAGCGTAACGTTTTCGTGATGGAAGCGATGTGGACGCGCTTCAACCCTGTCATCGAGCAAGTGCTTGAATGGGTGGAAGAAGGGGAAATAGGCACGTTGAATAGCATTCAAGCGAGCTTTAATTTCTTGGCACCGACAGACCCAAATCATCGCTTGATGAATCTTGAGCTTGGCGGCGGCGCGTTGTTGGACATTGGTATATACCCTGTGTTTCTTGCTCAACTCTTTTTTGGCAAGCCCGATTTTGTGCAAAACCAAGCGGTGATCGGTGACACGGATGTGGACTTGTTTGAGCAGATTCTTTTGGGTTGGGAAAGCGGTCAATTGGCGTCTTTGGATGCCTCGCTGATTTCTTGTAACCCGAACCGTGCAACGTTATCGGGCTCTGAGGGCTTCATAGAAATTGACTCAGAATGGTTCAAGGCAAAATCGTGTCGTATTGTTCGTTCGGATAATACTGAGCGAGCCGTTGAGTTTGATTTTCCGGGTAACGGGTATCAATTCGAAGCCGATGAAGTCAATCGCTGTCTTGAAGAGGGGCTGATTCAAAGCCCAAATCACAGCTGGCAGGACAGTTTAGAGCTGATCGCTACCTTGGATGAAGTGCGTCAAGATATTGGTTTGTATTATCCAGGGGAAAGTATGCCAAGCGACGATCATCATCACCATCATGATGAAGATGTACACGACCATCATCACGAACACAGCCACCACCATAAACACTAAACCTGTTTAGGGTAAGCAAAAAAAACCTCTTCTCACGCGAGAAGAGGTTTTTTAAATTTGTACTTATCTAAAGGGTCGTAAGCTTAGTTAAGGTGTTTGTTTAATACAGGTAGCAATACTTTGAATAAACGTGGTGCTGCACACAATACGTCGCCTTTTTCTAGGCTTGGTGAGCCATCAAACCCCGCGAATAGACAACCGGCTTCTTTTGCGATGAATAGCGGGGCTTGCATTTCCCATTCTTGAAGTTTAATTCCCCAGGCAGCGTCGGTACGACCTGCGGCAACGTTAGCCAGCATCAATGCAGGAGAGTCTTGCATGACAGCACGAGCGCCTTGTTCGGCGATTTCAGTCAGTACAGCGAATTGGCCAGACAGGTATGGCATAAGACGATCTGTTGCAGGGAATTGCGCTGCGACAGTAACGTTTTCTAGCGTGCGAGCTGAACTGCTGCGAATACGAGAATTGTTTAGGTAAGCACCACGGCCTTTGCTGGCGTAGAACTCGTCTTTGGTGTGAGGGTTGAGCACAAGTGCGTGCTCCACTTTACCGGCAACCACGTAGCTCATGGTAATAACGTTGCCAGTTAGGCCGCGTGAGAATAGGTGCTGACCTTGAATTGCATCAATAATCCATTCGCCTTCATTACCATTTTGTACTGTGCCTTGAAGGCGAGTGGTAATGGTGTCGGCTGGATAAGCTTTTTCAAGGTGGTAAACAATGCTACGTTCTGCGCCAGAGCAAACCGCTTGGTAAACTTGTTCCGCTGATTGGCCTTGTTCTTTGTCAAACAACAATTTTTCTTGCGAGTGAACAATATATTCTGCAGCGGCACGAGCTGCTTTAAGTGCGACATTGATTCTAGGTTGCATAATTTACCGTCAATTATTCCGTCATTAAAATGCACATATCGTCAAAAAAGACGATAGGTTGCCAAATAAAGTGTTAAAGAGCGAGCGGTCTCCGTTTCGTCAATTGGATTCACAAAGGTACGTTTTCTACGTAATGCCCTAAGTAAAAAAATGACAAAACCGAGCGCCTAAATAAGAGCGCGAATTCTAGCGTAAGCGTGTTTTTTTTGCCAGTAAAACTTTGGTTAAAATCTGATCACTTTGGAGCTTTGTGTTAAATATCTGTTAAGATAGGCGCGTTTGTTCGACCGCGATTATTGGTGCCTCATAAAATGCAAAATACTGTAAGAATTGTCCTTGTTAACACATCTCACCCAGGTAACATCGGCGGTGCTGCTCGCGCAATGAAAAATATGGGGCTCGCTGAGCTCTATTTGGTTGCGCCCAAACTTTATCCCAGCGACGAAGCCATTAGTCGCGCTTCAGGTGCAACGGATATTTTAGACAATGCGGTGGTGGTCGATACATTGGAAGAGGCGTTGGCAGATTGCCAGCTTGTTATTGGTACCAGTGCTCGTGAGCGCAATATTCCTTGGCCTTTGGTGGATCCGCGACAAGCTGCTGACTTGGTGTTTGATGAAGGTTTAGTCACTGCCTTTGTATTTGGTCGTGAGGATAGAGGCTTGACCAATGAAGAATTACAGCGCTGCAATTACCATGTTCACATTCCTTCTGTCGAAACCTTTAGTTCATTGAATTTAGGGGCTGCAGTGCAAGTCATCGCTTATGAATTGCGCATGAAGACGCTTTTGATGAAAGACACGCCCGTTGTAGCCAGTAAATGGGACGTGCCAGCGGCCAATGTGGAGCAGATCGATTACTTGCTTGAGCACTTAGAAAAAGTGTTAGTTCAGACGGAGTTTCTGGATCCAGAAATGCCGATGCAAGTCATGACGCGCTTTCGTCGCATGTTTCAGCGTTCACGATTGGATCAACAGGAGGTTGGCATGTTAAGAGGGATGTTGACGTCGATGGAAAAGAAAATGAAGTAATGACGCCACTGTCTACGTCATTCTATTTCGTGGCTTAAATCTTATAACATTAAGCCCAAATTTGAGATAAAAAAACGCTGACTTGGTAAGTCAGCGTTTTTTATTTTTGCTAGATGTCGGTCTTACGCTTTGCGCTCAGGACGACCTTCTTCTTGCCAATAAGTGTGAAATTTTTCACCTGGCTCTGCGTCTACTCGTTCGTAGGTGTGCGCGCCAAAGTAATCACGTTGAGCTTGCAGTAAGTTAGCAGGCAAAACTTCTGACCGGTAGCCATCAAAGTAAGCCAAAGCGGAGAAGAAAGAAGGTGTCGGAATGCCAGACTGTGCTGCAAGAACGACGGCTTTACGAAGACCTGTTTGCTTGCTGGCCATAGCGTCCGCGAAATAGTCGCTTAGCAATAGGTTTTCAAGTTGTGGGTTTTCAATAAAGGCGTCCGCGATTTTTTGCAGGAAGGAAGCTCGAATGATGCAGCCACCACGCCAAATTTTCGCGATATCGGTAAAGTTTAGCGTCCAATCGTATTCTTTTTGAGCCGCACGCATCAGCTGGAAGCCTTGAGCGTAGGCACAAATTTTCGCGCAGTACAGTGCTTCTTCGATTGCCTTCTCTACTTCTTCGGCTTCAATGTCACCACTTTCTACTTCCGCAACCAGCTTATTAGCGGCTAGCTCACGCTCACCTGTTAGGGTACTAAGTGCACGAGCGTAAACAGATTCACTGATGATGCCAGCAGGAACGCCCATTTGCGTTGCGCTGATGGATGTCCAACGACCAGTGCCTTTCTGTCCGGCGCTGTCTAGAATCATGTCGACCAGTGGTGCGCCGGTTTTTTGATCGTATTGCTGAAGAATGTCCGCGGTAATTTCGACTAGATAGCTGTTCAAAACACCTTGGTTCCATTTTTCGAACAATTTGCCGATTTCTTCTGGTTCGTAACCCAGCAACGAGCGCAACAAGTGATACGCTTCGCAAATAAGCTGCATATCCGCGTATTCAATGCCGTTGTGAACCATTTTAACGTAATGTCCTGCGCCATTTGGCCCAAGGTAGGCGGTGCAAGGCTCGCCTTCCGTAACGGGTTTGCCAGGTGTGTTACTAACAATCGGCTTGCCGTTTTCATCTACTTTGGCCGCAACCGCTTCCCACATTGGCTGTAGGTATTTCCAAGAATCGGCATCACCGCCCGGCATAAGTGACGGACCAAATCGAGCGCCTACTTCACCACCAGAGACGGCGGTTCCGAAGAATTTGAATTTTTCTTTGTATTCCGCTTCGCGGCGAATGGTGTCTGTCCATTGGCTGTTACCACAGTCAACGACGATGTCGTCCGCTTCTAGTCCTGCGTCAATTAAACTATGGCAGACAGCGTCTACTGGGTTTCCGGCTGGTACGAGTACCACGATAACACGCGGTTTTACTAGGTTCGAAAGCATGTCTTCCATGCTTGAGCAACCAATGATGCGAGCATCAGCTGATGCGTCAGGACGTTCAGCGGCTTCTGTGTCAAGAACGTCTTGCACTTTGTGTGTGTCAAGATCAAAACCTGCAACTCGGTAGCCATGGTCTGCTAGATTTAAGGCTAAGTTTTTACCCATGACACCCAGGCCGACAAATCCAATATTGCAGTTCTGATTCGTTTTTAACATAAAAATAGATCAACCTTTTTGAGCGATAGGGGGAAATTGAGGAAATAATCTTACCATGAAGCACGACAATTCAGGACATGTTAGAGGTAAGAAAAGTTCAAAAAAATATGTTTTTTTGCGGTTTTTCAATAGAAACCTTACAAACATAACGGCTTTATCCCGCTCTAATTATGTGAAAGGTCTGATTTTAAGTATGTGTTCTCTGATCGGTAGGAAGTTTTCCATTTAGTAGTAAGACTACAAAAAGAAAGAAAACTACAAGAATATGCGCTTTGAGCGGAAGTGTTATCTTCCTTAAAAGTGATTCATTGGAAGGTTTTGAATAAAAGTTGTTGTTTTTCAATTATTTGTAGATTTTGTTGAAGTTTCAGAATGGTAATAAAATAACATATTGTTATAACAATATTTTTTTTAGATTGTTTTGTTACTATCCTTTTCACAGAAAAAAATCGCATAATAATAAGAATGACCAGACAATCTTTTATAGTTCAGAGGATTTAGCAGCATGAACTCCGCATCAGATGTAATCACTATTCATAGCAATTTAACGACGCCTCAGTTGGTTGAAAAAGCCCTGCAAAATGGCGAAGGTGTTCTTGCCGATAATGGCGCGCTTGTTGTTGAAACGGGTGCACGTACCGGTCGTTCTCCTATGGATCGCTTCATTGTGGAAGAAGCATCCAGTAAAGACAGTATTCATTGGGGACCTGTTAACCGTCCATTCCCTGAAGAAAAGTTCGCGCCTCTTTGGGACCGCGTTGCTGCTTATCTAGATTCACAAGAGTCGTTCTTGTCCAATATTCATGTGGGTGCAGGTGATGAGTATTATTTGCCTGTCATCATGCGTACTGAAACGGCTTGGCATCAGTTGTTTGGCCGCAATTTGTTTATTCGCCCTGATGTGTATAACCCATCCAGCAAAGGCGAATGGCAGATCTTGAATGCGCCAAACTTTGTTTGTGATCCCGAGCGTGATGGCACTAACTCTGACGGTTGTGTCATTCTAAACTTTGCTGAACGCAAAGTGCTTATCGCTGGTATGCGTTATGCCGGTGAGATGAAAAAAGCGATGTTCTCTGTTCAAAACTATTTATTGCCGGCTTATGATGTGTTGCCAATGCACTGTGCAGCCAACGTGGGCACGGAAGAAGACGTAACCTTGTTCTTTGGCCTGTCTGGTACAGGTAAAACGACATTGTCTGCGGATCCTGAGCGTTTCTTGATCGGTGATGACGAGCATGGTTGGGGTAAAGACACAGTTTTCAATATTGAAGGTGGCTGCTACGCGAAAACCATCGATTTGTCTCAGAAGAATGAGCCTATTATTTGGGATGCGATCAAATTCGGTACAATCGTTGAAAACGTGGTGCTCGACCCTGAAACACGAGTTGCTGATTACGCAGATACGTCTTTGACTCAGAATGGTCGTGCTGGTTACCCTCGTGAGCACATTGAAAAGCGTGCTGCCGGTAACCGCGCAGGTGAACCTAATGCAATTATCTTTTTGACTTGCGACTTAACAGGCGTTCTTCCTCCTGTGTCTATTTTGACAAAAGAAGCAGCGGCTTATCACTTTTTAAGTGGTTACACTGCGTTAGTGGGCTCTACAGAAATGGGTGCGGGTACGGGCATTAAGTCTACGTTCTCTACTTGTTTTGGTGCGCCTTTCTTCCCTCGTTCTGCCGATGTGTATGCGGATCTTTTGATCAAGCGTATTGAAGAGTTTGGTAGCAAGGTGTATTTGGTTAATACTGGCTGGACTGGCGGTGCGCATGGTCAAGGTGGCAAGCGTTTTAGTATTCCAACGACCCGTGCTGTGATTTCGGCTATTCAGTCTGGTGCGCTTGTGGGTGCTGAGACAGAACATTTGGCTGATGTGAACCTTGATGTTCCTGTTCATGTGCCGGGTGTTGACAGTGTATTGTTAAACCCTCGTAAAACGTGGGCTGATCAAGCGGCTTATGAAGCGCAAGCGAAAAATCTTATTGCTCAGTTTGTTGAGAACTTTAAGAAATTTGAAACCGTATCAGACAGCATTGTTAAAGCGGGCCCATCGCTTTAACTGATTGTATTGACAGTGTTTCCAGAAGCCGTGCATCTAGCACGGCTTTTTTGTTTTTGTCTATTTTATAAACTCGTGCTTTTATACCGAATTCATGTAATCTTTTGTGTATGTATATTGATAGCCATTGCCATTTAGATTTTGATGTTTTTGATGATCAGCGGGATGCGCTCATGCTGCGATGCGCTGAACATGATGTGTCGGGCTTTTTGGTGCCAGCGACAACGTATTCTAGTTGGTCTAAATTGGCGCTGCTGGTCAATAAGTACCCGCAATGGCGTGCCGCATACGGTTTGCATCCATATTTTCTGGCTGGCGCAACAATGGATCAAATAGAGTTGCTGGGTGATCAGTGTGAGGCGCAGGGCGTTGTGGCGGTAGGGGAGATTGGACTGGATTGTTGGCCCAATGCGGTAGACATGACGTTACAGCTTGCGTATTTTTCGCGTCAATTGAGCGTGGCCAGCGCGTTGCAGTTGCCGGTTGTCCTGCATGCCAGAAAAAGTTATGACTTGGTAATGAAATGTCTAAAAGAAGCGAAGTTTAAACACGGTGGCGTCGTCCACGCTTTTAACGGCAGTGCAGAGCAGGCCAAACGATTCATCGATTTTGGTTTTGTGCTGGGGATCGGGGGGACAATCACCTACCCAAGAGCGCAAAAAGCGCATCGTGTTTTAGCGGCGTTGAATGATTTGGATTTTGTTTTGGAAACAGACTCACCTGATATGCCATTGAATGGTTATCAAGGAAGGCTAAACACGCCACTTTCTATTCCCTTGATAGCTCAGAGTGTGGCGACGATAAGATCGGAAAATGTTGAGCGGATTGCAGCGCAGACATGTGATAATCTACTTAGAGTTTTTCCTAAGTGGAATGAGGGTGTGCTTTGAATACTACAGCGGATATTAATGCCCCAATCCGTATCCTTCTTTTGGGAAGTGGGACGGAAGTTGGTTCGTCGTTATTGCAATTATCGAAAGAAAAAATGAGTTCTTTTGGATTTGCCCTGAAGAGTCGTTATTGCTCGACGTTAACAGAAGGGCAGAATTGGATGACATGCAGTTTGATGTTGTGATTGATGCATTGAGCTTGCGCTATGCATTGCAAAGCGATTACGAAAAATTTCAATCAACGCTGCAATACTTTAGCGATCGTGCAAACGCTCCGTTGATTATGATCAGCAGTGCGAGGGTATTTTCTGGCAATAAAGAAGTGCCTTATGCGGAAACAGACACGCCAGATAGTACTGAGCCCTATGCGCAAGCCTTGATCGCTGCAGAGTCTATTGTGCTAAGTAATCCAGATAATATTGTATTGCGCACTGGTTGGTTGTTTAGTGGTCAAGGTGATGATTTTGTTTGTAGGACGTTGGGTTTGATCCAGGATGGCGTTAACCTTGCATACAAAGATGACCTGATTGGTAGCCCTACGCCGGTTTCCGATTTGGTTCGTGTTATTTTGTCCATGGTAAATCAGGGGCATTATGGCGCTGAAAACAAAGGCGTTTACCATTATTGTTGTGCAGAAGAGATCAGTTGGATCCGTTTAGTTGAGGCGATTGTAGCGACCTCGGGGCAATTTGACCCTAAAGCACAAGTGGAAGTGGAAGCCATTGGTGATTCATTTCCAGAAGTTCAGGAAACCTCTGCGATGCAGCGGCAGTCGTTGTCTTGTCGAAAGATATTTAATCACTTCGGTATCAAGCAGCGCCCATGGAGATCAAAATTACGCAGTCTGGTTAAGGAACTATATAAAGCGAACTAACAAAGGTTGGTTGGTGTAAATAAGCAATAAGGGGTTGGTGTGTACAAAGTAAATCATAAAGCGGTTTTGTTGGTTTTTTTACTTCAGATTATTGTGGGTGGCGTTTGGTATGCTTCCGCCCCTTCAATATTTTTAGACCGCTTTGTTGTTGATGGTTTGCTTGCACGACCTTCGATTAGCTTGGTGTTGGGCTTTCTTGTATCAGTGCTGATGTATTTGTATTTTACCGCGTGGCTGCTAAGTAAAGTGAAAGGCATCTCTGGTGTTGGACGGTTTTTTTGGTGGTTGGGTTGTGGTTGTTTGCTGTTTTGCCCAACACCATGTTTGTTTGCGCGTATCTAGGATTTGATAGTAGTGAAATGATTTTCTTGCTTTCGTATTGTGCTATCAACAGTGCCATAGCGGCCATTATATTGCCACTATGGCGATCTTCACGTTCTATTTTTAAGGATTAATATAGACTGCTTTCTGGCCATACTAACCATAAACAGAATCCACTGATAAGTAAGCTGGCGATGGCTTGTGATGCCATAATCAAGACGCTGTGTTTGTTATTGGCTAGTTTACTGAACTGTATAGCAATCGGAGTGACAAAGCTGCCCGCTGTGATGATTAGCATGACCGAAAGTGGAATGTCGGCCAAAACATGACTTTGTGTTATCAAGCCGCCCAGTAATAATGCGGCAGGAAACGAACTGTATTGTTGGGCGCTTCGCGTCATAAAAGCGACGATCACATAAGCAAACATGGCTGCGGCAAACGCACCTAATAATTGACCAATCAATAAACTTCCACCTATTGATACAACAGGAGCGGCGCTGCCTGCTGTTATCATCAGTCCAATTGGAGTGATGAGTGGTGACAATATTTGTTTTGCCTGAGTATCGTTTGATGTCGCTTCGTGTTTAGACGTCATAAACAAATGAGTCAATACAATAGCCGCACTCACAACAGCCCAGCTAAGACTGATGCTGAGCCCTGAGTGTTTCAAAACAGGGTTTAAGAGTAGATAAAAAGACAGCCCTGATAAGACAAAGGTAACGCCATAGCGTCGTCCGGGCGTCATTGTAGTTGTGAGAAGTAAAACACCAATAATACCGATCAGCGTAGTGATACTGTAGTAGTCAATGGCTTGGGCTGGAGGGAAACTCAAGCCTGAATGGATCAGGCTGAGTCCGACCAGAAAGCCACCAAGGTAACCAAGATAAGACGATGCACGTAACACTTTGCCAGCAATAAGACTGACTATTAGTGCGGCAATAAAGGGGTAAACTGCCGTATGTAATAACATTAACATTGTGGAATTGCTGGCTTCTTCGTACATGATCTTTTCTGTTTCCTTGATGAATTACGGTTACTGGCGAATGCCTTCGACATACACTTCGATTTCAGTTCTGTCGGTTACGCCTGGAATGAAATAAGTGATGCCAAAATCGCTGCGTTGAATAACGGTTTTCGCTTCAAATCCTGCGCGGTAGCCGCCCCATGGGTCTTTGCCTTCGCCTATTTTATTCACATCAAAGCTAACCGGTTTAGTCACACCGTGCAGTGTTAAGTCACCAGACAATGTTTTGCCATCAAACTTTGTGCTGTTAAAAGTAAGAGACGGAAATTGTTTTACGTCTAAGAAGTCTGGACTACGAAGGTGTTTGTCGCGAGCTTCGTGGTTGGTGTCGACACTGTCTGCTTTGATGGTTAGCGTGGCGCTGCCTGATTTTCCATCATCGGCTAAAGAGAAGTTTCCCTCGAACTCATTAAAGCGACCAGGAGTTGTACTAACGCCTAAATGCCCGACTTTAAATATCACGCCGGAATGCGCTGGGTCGATTTTGTAGTCAGCGGCCATCGATACGCTAGAAGCAAGCAGTAATGCACTGATAGAGATGATTTTCATTCGGTTTTTCCTCTCATTGATTCAAAGATGCGTGTAGTGTAATTTGTTTTTTTAAATAAATAATCGGCGTAAAATACAATTCAATATTTCACTATTAGAAATAATCAGTGCGGAACTTTTTCATCTTAGGGGAAATGAATGGATAAACTTCAAGCCATGAAGGTATTTTGCCGCGTCTATGAGGCAGAGAGTTTTCGATTGGCCAGTGAATCATTGGACATATCACGCCCTATGGTAACGCGCTATATCAATGCTATTGAAGAAGAATTAGGTACTAAGCTTCTTCAGCGTAATACGCGCAATATCAGCATTACTCATGCGGGGCGTAAATATTATCAGCATTGCGTTTCTATTTTGGACGCCATAGAGGAGGCGGAAGGTGAAATAGGGGAGTTGACCAAAAAGCCAAAAGGGCTATTAAAAGTCAGTGTTCCTATGGATTTCGGCTTGTCTCATCTTGTTCCTTTGTTGAGTCGCTTTAGTCAATTGTACCCGCAAATTGAACTGGATATTGATTTCAGTGATAAGCGTGTTGATATGACGGAATCTGGAGTTGATATCGCGATTCGGGGTGGCGACTTGGGTGGCGATCAGTTTGTTGCGCGGCCTTTGTGTTATTCAAAAGGGTTTGTGTGTGCATCCCCTGAGTACGTTGCTGAGCATGGTGGCCTTAATCAAATCGAAGAGTTGGAAAAACATTCCTGTCTTTTATATCGCAATGCATTGGTGCCAAATCGCTGGTCGGTCACGGATGAGGATGGAACCTTGCGTTCTATAACTATTTCTGGTGCTTTCAGCGCAAATAATGGCAGTGCATTAACGCGTTTTGCTTTGGCGGGAATGGGGGTGATTTATCAGCCGGATTTTTTGGTATCAAAATACATTGAATCGGGAGAGCTGGTTAACTTATTGCCGAAGTGTAAGGGGTATGAATTGTGCTTTTACGCGATTTATCCGCAACGAAAACTGATGTCGCGAAAAACTCGCTTGCTGCTGGATTTTTTGCAAGAAAAGCTGGCCAACATCCAATTTTAGTAAGGAGTTGGTCAGCCCAATTGCATAAGCACAATGTTATTTTAGATCACTAAAATCATTGTCTATGTTGAGGTCAACGGCCAATTCGTAGCCTGGTAGCTGTATGGATTTGTCGGTGATGTTGAGCTCTTCGCCACCAAGTACATTGAAGCCAAACTTATAGATAGGCAGCGTTTCCCCGCGAATCGCTGCTTGGTTATAGTCTTCTGCCGCGGCTGCTACATCGACATTTTTTGCGTGGTAAGCGCTCATTTGTTCTTCGGAGTAGCGCTTGCAGAGCATTTTCAAGGTTTGGTTTGGGGACAGCAAAACGGCCGTCGCATTGTTACCACCAAAGCCTTTGGAATTGAGTAGGGCGGCATCAAAATAGTCTTTTCCATACGCTTCGTGCTTTAGTTGGAACTTCAAGCCATCTTGATAAACGTCATCCGCGATGGCGTATGACGTGGTGATGCCAGGTAAAATACCGTCTTTCCAAACACCCAAAGACAGGTGCAGTTGGTCTCCGCCCGCCGTACCCTGAGAGTGACCAAGAAAGGCTTTCATGGCAACCACTGGCATGTCGGTTGCGCCAAAGCTGGTCGCTGCTTTGCTCAATACATGGGATTCGGTTATGCGGTTTTGAGGTGTGCTTGTGCCATGCGCCTGAATGAAAGTGCGCTGAGTTAAGCCTTCGTTACCTATGATGTTCTGTAGGTAAGCCATGGCTTTGCTCATGGTCAAATAGTTCCCAATACCCGGTGCTGAAATGGATTTTTTGTGGCCATCTGCGTGTGAGAATACCGCTGGAATAGCACCGAAGATTTCTGCGCCCAACTCAATAGCGAGTTCATCGTCCATTAACAGTGTCCATTGGCTGGATTCGCCAATGGTAAAGCCACAGTTTTGGGCGAACGGACGACAGCTGCGAGTGTGGTCTGGCTCAGATTGATTGGTTATTTGATCTAATGCAAGCAGCGCCGTGTCTTCAGCCAATGCGCCCATGGTTCTAAAACCTTCAATGATTTCAGGCGTGATTGGAGCATCACTGCCGCCCACCATGGCAACGCGGAATTTGCCGGTTTTTATGCCATCGATCGCTTTTTCTAGGTTGAAAAAGTACGTTGCGCACGCGCCGATTGCGGTCCCAACATTGCCTACGCTGCCTAGAATATAAGCGTTAACAAAGTCAGCAGGCATCTGTGCGTAGCCAAGCGGTAAATGTTTAGACGTTGTGCGCTTGCCCATTAATGCGGATTTCAGCATGCCACCGAAGCCAAGGTCATCCATCTGTCCAATTGAGTTGGCGGCGTAGACCGCCATTTGGTCAGGTGACACTTTGTTACGAATGGTTTCCCAGTCAATGCCGCTGCTCTTAATGGCGTCAGAAGCGCCATATACCGTCATTTGCAGACCACGAGGATGGTTCCTACTCTGGTAAAGTTTGGACGGGTCGAACCCAGTGGGTAATTGGCCTGCCGCTTTGACGGACAGTGGTCGAGTGTCTTTAATGAAAGTTTCCAAATTTCCATCAACTGTTACTTCGCTGAGTGTGCTTGATAACTCTGTGACGTGCCAGTTTGTTGGTCTGTCATTAGGCAGTGAGCGAGTTTTGATGGTGAAACTTAATTTTTCATCGCTTTGGTTCGATTGCAATGTGGTGGATTTATGCAATACCACATGGTCCACATCGAATAGGCTCGGATGGATGCGACGAATTAGGGTGCGAGCAAGAAGAGACTCTCCAATGCTGTCAACGAGTGCGGTGGCATCTAATGCTTCGCCACCGTGTGTGTACCAAAGGCCGTTTTTGTGTTCTGCCATGTTAGTGATTGTGGCAAGATCGAGTAATACATCCTGCTGCAGTGAACTTGGCAGAAGATCAAAAACAATTCGACGATATGCTTGATGTGATGAGGTACGACCAGCCGAATTGATTCCGCCAAAGCCAACGATAACAGGTAAACGGGCCAATTGAATTTCCTCGTTTGGTGAGTGGGTAAAATATTACGGTATTGTAATGAAGGGGTGGCGCTTAGCCACCCCGCATTAAGGTAATTTCGTAACAATACATTGAAATTTAGGCAAAAAAGAGTAGCGAAAGCGCTACTTTTGCTCAGGCTTTGATTGCGTGCGGTTGAACCGCCAAAGTTTATTGTAGTTAATCAGACCTTCTATCTCGTCAACGTAGGCTTGACCCCGTTGCGAGTAATGTTCCAAACCATGAACCAAGGCAAGACCGGTAATCACTTCTTTGTCTTTTCTCAATTGTGCGCGGGCTGCTCGGAGTTTTTTGTAAGCACCGTTGGTGTTTAAGTTGTCGATGTAAGCAAACACAGATTCTCGGGCATCATTAAACTTTCGTACTTCATGATCGGCATCTTCGTTTCGAGATTCAGGGACCAGACCGCAGCCTTTTCTAAAGCACCATTGACCAAAAAGTTGTTACCTTTGGTGGCAAAGCGTGAGGTTCCCCAAGCCGATTCATTGGCCGCTTGAGCCAGTACCAGCGAAGCCGGAATGATATCAAGTCGGTTCAATAAAGCGATTAAGTCGTCTTTTGTGTAGTTGTCCAGTTTTTCAAGTTTGTGGTTTTGGCGAAGTGTGCTGACCCACTTTTTGTTTTTCGTAGACAGCTTCTTATTGCTGTTGAGTAAAGCCGTTAAACGTTCACGATCTTTTAAAATCAGGGTGTTTTTTTCGTTAACAAATGGGGTTAAAAACTCAAAAAACGCTTTTTTACGTTCTTTAATATCGGTTATAGCCGAGAAATCAGGGCTCTTTGTTTTTACTGGATGTGACTTAAAGTAGCTTTTTTCGTCCGGCGTGGCTTCTCCAGAATCTTCATTTAATTCTGTCACTCTGTCATCAGAGGAGGCGTCTTCTGAAGGGCTTTTGAATGGACCTGCTTTTATCCACAATATGAACAAGAGGGCAAAAGAAACGATCCAAAGAATTTTTTTGTTCATAAGTAACCACAAGTCTCAAACGTTTATATCCTCGTTATGATTATCTATTCAGATAATGCTTCCAAGGAAAAGAAGTCGATACGAAAGTGAGCCTATTATCCTTAAAAAGGCTCAACTTTAATAGACTTTAGCTTAGGCTTCTTTAATTTGCCTTAATTCCTCTTCTTGTTGTAAAGACGTCAGACAAAAAGGCTCGCAGGTCCAATGGGAACCACTTGCGTTGGGTTGATGTTTTTGTGGCTAAAATAATAGTGGCGTTTTATGTGTTGTAAGTTGACTGTGCTTGCAATGTTCGGCCAATGGTACAAGCGTTTTAAATACGCATTGAGTTTGGGGTAATCCAAAATGCGTTTCATATTGCATTTAAAATGCCCGAAGTAAACGGCATCAAAGCGAATCAGTGTGGTGAATAGCCTCCAATCGGCTTCGGTTTGTTCTTCACCAACTAGATAGCTATTGGTGGAAAGTTGTTCTTCCAAAAAGTCGAGCGTATCAAAAACTGGAACGAGCGCTTCTTCGTAGGCTTGTTGGGTCGTAGCAAAACCACATTTATACACGCCATTGTTCAGGGTGTTGTAAATGCGGTCATTAATTTGATCTATTTGATCCGCTTTTTCAGCAGGGTAAAAGTCCAGCGTGTTATGGGTGATGTCATTGAAAGCGCGATTAAATATACGAATAATTTCCGATGACTCGTTAGAAACAATGGTGCTGCGCTCTTTATCCCATAAAATGGGGACCGTGACTCTGCCGCTGTAATCTGGGTTGGCTTTTGTATAAAGTTGATGCGCATAATCAAATTGATGCAGTGGGTCTTCTATGTGAATGTTTGGGTCAATAAAGTCTGGGTCTTGTTTGAATTCCCAGCCATTTTCAAGCATGTCTGGGTGTACGCAACTGATGCTGATAATGTCTTCTAGCTGTTTGAGCTTGATAAATCAATTCTT
>NZ_JAODTL010000054.1 GCF_026191375.1 Marinomonas pontica
TCATCGTATTAACCCACCTTTGCGATTAATTGCTGTTTTTCTAGGTCCGTTGCAGGGCGCATTTGATTGCGCTCTTCCACAAACACTACGTTGCTGTCTTCACCGTCGTAATTCACAAATTGGCGAAAGGTTTTCAACGCTTCTTGGTCTTCTAGTGTGGTTTTCCATTCGCATTGGAAGGTATCAACCACATGCTGCATACGCGCTTCCAACTCGGCACACAGGCCTAGTTTATCGTGAATAACCACGTCTTTTAGATAATCCAAACCACCTTCTAAGCCTTCCATCCAGACGGAAGTACGCTGCAATCGGTCGGCGGTTTTCGTGTAAAACATCAGCACGCGGTCAATGTATTTCACCAAGGTTTCATCGTCCAAATCTTTGGCAAACAAATCACCATGACGGGGCTTCATACCACCATTACCGCACACGTACAAATTCCAACCGCCTTCGGTGGCAATGACCCCAATGTCTTTACTCTGTGCTTCTGCACATTCTCGGGTACAACCCGATACGGCGAATTTAATCTTATGAGGCGAACGCAGCCCCTTATAACGGTTCTCTAAATCAATCGCCATTTTCATACTGTCATTCACGCCGTAACGACACCAAGTGCTGCCAACGCAAGACTTTACGGTACGCAAAGACTTGCCATAGGCCTGACCAGTCTCAAATCCCGCTGCGATTAATTTCCCCCAAATTTCGGGCAACTGTGGCAAAGTAGCACCAAATAAATCAATACGCTGACCGCCGGTTACTTTTGTATAGAGTCCGTATTCTTTGGCCACTTCACCTAGAACGATCAATCGATCGGGCGTAATTTCGCCGCCGGGAATACGCGGAACAATAGAGTAGGTGCCGTCTTTTTGCATGTTGGCAAGGAAACGATCGTTGGTGTCTTGCAAGCTGATGTGCTCTTTTTTCAGCACATAGTCATTCCAAACACTCGCCAAAATGGAGCCGACAGCGGGTTTGCAGATTTCGCAACCGTGCCCTTTACCATGTGTTTTTAACAACTCAGCAAAGCTTTTAATCTCGCCTATTTTGACCAAGTTATACAAATCTTGACGTGTGTACGCAAAGTGCTCACAAATGTCCGTACTGACCTCAACACCCAACGCCAACAATTCATTGTCGACCACCTTTTTCAGCAACGCGGCACAACCACCACACCCGGTTGCCGCTTTGGTGACGCCTTTTACATCGCCAACCGACAACGCACCACAACAAACCGCATCGCTAATGTCTTGTTTAGAAACGTTATGACAACTGCAAATCGACGCCGTTGCGGGCAACGCATCAACTCCCAACCCAACAGGCGCTCCCTCCATTGCAGGCAAAATCAGCGACTGCGCTTGTTCCGGTAAATCAATGGCGTTTAAGTAATACTGTAACAGCGTATCGTAGTAGCTGTTGTCGCCAACCAAAACCGCACCTAATAACTTTTTACCGTCTTCGGACACCACCATTTTGCGGTAGCTCTGGCTCAATTCATCTTGATAAACAAACACTTTACAGCCCTGTGACTGAGCATGAGCATCGCCAACAGAGCCCACATCGCAGCCAAGCAACTTCAATTTCGTGCTCATATCAGCACCAGTAAAGGTCACACTCGCGTTGCCCATTAAATGACCTGCAGCGGCCTTTGCCATCGCGTAACCTGGTGCCACCAAACCAAAAATACGGTTATTCCACAGCGCGCATTCACCGATCGCATAAATGTCTTCATCGCTGGTTTGGCAGTGATTATTGACACTGATGCCACCTCGTTCACCCACGGCCAAACCAGATTGATGCGCCAACGCATCCTGAGGACGAATCCCCGCAGAGAACAAAATCAAATCCGTCTCAAGATGGGAACCATCGGCAAAGTTCATTCGATGAAAAGCCGATTCCCCATCAACAATCTCTTTGGTCGCCGTATCGGTGTACACCTTTACACCAATGCCTTCGATCATCTCTTTAAGAACAGAACCGCCTTTATCGTCTAACTGAACTGGCATAAGACGCGGAGCGAATTCCACGACGCTGGTTTCGAGACCCAAATTTTTCAACGCATTGGCCGCTTCGAGCCCCAACAAACCACCGCCAACGACCGTGCCTCGCGTGACTTCTTTTGCACAAGCACGAATGGCATCCAAATCGTCTAATGTACGATACACAAAAGTATTATCACGTTTATGACCGGGAATGGGTGGAACAAAAGGGTATGAGCCAGTGGCCAGAATCAACTTGTCGTATGATAGTGCCTCACCGTTATGCAACATCAAACGCTTCGCATCGCGATCGATCTCTGTCACCAAACTGTTTGTAAAATAGCGAACGCCATTGTCGGCATACAAAGAGCCGTCCGTCATGGCCAAATCCGCGGCGCCTTTCCCCGTGAAATATTCGCTTAAATGCACTCGGTCATAGGCCAAATACGGCTCTTCACCAAAAACCGTAATATTAAAGGCATCATGCCCACCTTGAGCGATCAGCTGCTCGACACAGTGGTGACCGACCATACCATTGCCGATCACGACTAAATGAGGTTTAGAATTAAGAAAAGACACGGTAGAAGTCATTTTATTCCCCTTGCAATAACTTTTATTGAAGTAACATGCCTAACGGCTAGCAACGTCCGAAACGACCTAATTACGCGACTTTGGGGCAGCAATACGCTTCGCCAAATATCAGCAAATCAAGCATGTCAGAGACATTGGTCTTATTTTGTATTAACTGGAAATACCAGCTCCCATCGGCGACGTTGCCATAAAGAATTGCTCCAACCAGCAAGCCATCATTGACTACCAGTTTGCGGTAATGGTTTACGCTGACATCCTTAAAAAGGAGGCAGCTGTCTCCACTGATGGGCTGAATCCTTCCTACAGAAAAAAGATTCACACCCGACACTTTTAATTTTGTTGGCGTTGGCTCTATAGAAAAAGCCGCTTCCGATCCCGATAAAACACTCAATAACACAGTAATTTGCGTCCAAATCGGCGCGACCAACCCAAAGGTCTGTTGGTTGAACTCACAGCACTCGCCAATCGCAAACACATCCGCGTAAGAGGTTTTCATTTGCTTGTCCACTAAAATAGCGCGATCAACCGCCAGTCCAGCCGTGCTCGCCAAGCTGGTTTCAGGTGAAATCCCCGCCGCCATCACAACCAAGTCAACACCCAGTTGGTCACCATTTTGACAAACCACCTGTTCGACTTGACCGTCGTCAGATTGCACAAAGGACACAGGCGACTCACCCAGTCGAAACGCCACTCCCATCTCTACCAAACGTCGTTGCAGTAATGCGGCGGACTCTTGATCAAGCTGACGATTTAGTAACCAATGAGAACGATGAAATACCGTTACCTTATGTCCGCGTTTCGCCAAACCAACGGCCGCTTCTAACCCCAAAAGGCCACCACCCACCACACAAATAGACTGGTTAGGCTTCATTTGGGTCATGACATTGACGTCATTCCAAGTCCGAAAGCCCATCACGTTGGGCGCATTCGCCCCGTCTATTGGCAAACGACTTGCCCGCGAGCCAGTCGCCAACACCAATTGGTCGTAAGCCACTTGGTGTCCGCTGGATAACATCACGTTTTTTTCAGCCACATCAACACGAACTACTGGGTCATTAGCGACGATTTCGATACCGTCGTCTTGCATTTTTTGCGCATCCACCAGCTTCATATCAGCATCGGCAATATCATTTGCCAGTAAAGACGACAGCAGTATGCGGTTATAACCAACCTGAGCCTCTTCACCGATCAAAATAATATGATATGCATCGCCATACGCGATTTTTGCATCGTGTGCCAATTTACTACCGGCCATACCTGCACCCACAATCACCAGCCGACGTTTCATTGTCTGGTTCATGGTATTACGCCTGCGCAGCCTTGGTGGTAGCAGGCGTGGCTTTGTTTTTAGCCACACTATGAATGGGTTCGACTTTGCGCTGTTTTTCGTACAAAAAAGTCAGCACTTGAGCACGGTAATCCACATATTTTGGGTCATTCGCCAGCGCCAAACGGTCTCTTGGGCGCTCCAAATCTACATGCAAAATTTCACCAATTGTGGCTTCTGGACCATTCGTCATCATCACAATGCGATCTGATAGCAAGACCGCTTCATCCACGTCATGCGTGATCATGATGACGGTGTTGTTTAAATCTTTCTGAATTTCCATCAACGAGTCTTGTAAGTGCGCACGCGTCAGGGCATCAAGCGCGCCGAAAGGTTCATCCATCAACAAGACACTTGGCTCCATGGCCAATGCTCGGGCGATGCCAACACGCTGCTTCATACCACCAGAAATTTCAGCTGGGCGCTTATCGGCCGCATGCGTCATGTGCACCAATTCAAGGTTGTGCATGATCCAATCGTGCATTTCTTTCTTAGATTTTGTTTTGCGAAACACTTGTTTAACAGCCAACTCAACATTCTGATAAGACGTTAACCAAGGCAATAAAGAGTGATTCTGAAACACCACCGCTCTTTCTGGGCCCGGCCCTTTTACCTCTCTGCCGTCCAACAAAATGCCGCCTTCGGTGGCATCATACAAACCCGCCACAATATTCAGTACGGTTGACTTGCCGCAACCAGAGTGACCAATAAGCGAAACAAATTCGCCTTTCTCTATTTTCAAACTAACGTTATCAAGCGCTTTAAACGAGCCTTTTGGCGTTGGAAACTCGATGGAAACATGGCTGATATCTAAATGTGTTGTCATACTTTTCTCCGATTCGCGTATTTTCATTACTCTATTTTTGACAAATGGCCTACTCGCTGAATCCCTTCAACTAACGCAGCACCTGAGTTTTGTCCCAAGAAACAAAACGCTGAATCGCCAACATAACTCGGTCTAATAAATAACCAATAAAGCCAATCATCAACACCGCCACCATAATTCGGCCTAGCGAATTTGAACTGCCATTTTGGAATTCATCCCACACAAATTTCCCTAACCCTGGGTTTTGCGCCAACATTTCTGCCGCAATCAATACCATCCACGCAATGCCAAGCGACAAACGCAAACCGGTAAACATCAACGGAATCGCAGACGGCACTACAATTTTCACCACGTGTGTCATCCAACCAAGACGCAACACTTTTGATACGTTAAGCAAGTCTTTTTCCACCGCAGCCACACCCACCGCGGTGTTAATCAACGTGGGCCACATGCAACACAGAGTCACAGTGAACATGGATGTCAAAAATGACTTTGAAAACATCGGATCATCAGAAACATAACTCGCGCTCACCACCATGGTTACCAAGGGCAACCATGCCAATGGCGACACAGGTTTAAAGACTTGAATTACGGGGTTCAAGGCGCTGTAAACCGACCTGTTAAGGCCTATCAAAATACCGACAGGAATCGCAATCAAACTGGCCAACCCAAAACCTGCTAAAACCGTATACAAGCTGGTAAAAATTTGATCAAAAAACGTTGGTTTACCGGTGTAGTCTCTTATTGTTCCAACATAACTAGGGTCTTTGGCTTGTCTTTGGGCAATACGCTCCTCTTGTCTGGCGTAAAACTTATCCGCCTTGATGCGCTCATTTTGATGCTCAGCCACCAGACTGTTCCATTGTTCATACACCACCACAGGCCCTGGAAACTCTCCCAATGAGGTATGCACACGACTTGCTCCGACTTGCCACAACAAGATGAAAACCAAGATGCCAAAGACAGGCAGCAGCATTCCTTTCACAGAAAATGCGCTGATCTTATCCTTCAAAGACGCCATCGTTATGTTTGAAATCATCATCTTTCTCTCACTCTATTTCTTGGAACGTGGCCACGGTATGTGACCACTTTGGACTGACTCTTTGTGTTTGATCTTCTTAAATCTGATCATCACCTTTCAGGCCGATTTTGAAGCGTTTCAAATAGTCATTCGGGTATTTTCCGTCATACAAAACGCCATCGATGAAGTCACTTTGAGGTGGTTTGAATCCATCTTCTTTGTCAAAGTCAGGGAATTCAGACGCCATCATGATGCCATCTTCGATCAATGAATTAGCCGCTTGCGCATAGATGTCAGGACGGTAAACTTCTTTAGCGATATTCATGAACCATTCGTCAGACTTAGGTTCCGCAATCTGCCCCCAACGACGCATTTGCGTTAGGTACCAGATGGCATCGCTGTAATACGGGTAAGTCGCGTGGTGACGGAAGAAGACGTTGAAATCAGGAATCTCGCGCTTGTCACCTTTTTCGTATTCAAATGTCCCCGTCATACTGTTGGCGATAACATCGTAATCGGCACCAACGTATTGGCTGCGTGAAAGGATTTTCACAGCCTCTGGACGGTTAGCGTTATTGTTATCATCCAACCATTTCGCAGCACGGATCATCGCTTTCACCACACGAATATGTGTGTTTGGATACTGCTCCGCCCAATCACTGCTCACACCAAATACTTTTTCTGGGTTGTTCTTCCAGATTTCATAATCGGTAATCACTGGCACGCCAATACCTTTAAATACGGCTTGTTGGTTCCATGGTTCACCCACGCAGTAACCAGAAATAGTGCCGGCCTCCATGGTGGCTGGCATTTGTGGTGGCGGCGTTACAGACAACAGAGCATCTGCATTGATTTGGCCACTGGTATCGCCTCGTGCTGGCGCGTAGTAGCCAGGATTGATTCCACCTGCAGCAAGCCAATAACGTAATTCATAGTTGTGAGTGGAAACTGGGAAAACCATGCCCATTTTGAATGGCTTACCCTGCGCTTTATAACCATCAATGACCGGCTTTAGAGCACTTGCACTAATAGGATGAACTGGCTTTCCATCGGGGCCATTTGGAATGTTTTTCTTCATTTCATCCCAAACATCGTTTGATACAGTTATGCCGTTCCCGTTCAAATCCATGCTAAACGCCGTCACAATGTGTGCTTTGGTACCGTAGCCGATGGTGGCGCCCAATGGCTGTCCCGCCAGCATGTGAGCACCATCTAATTGCCCATCAATGACTCGATCCAACAGCACTTTCCAATTTGCTTGGGCTTCTAACGTGACGTACAAGCCTTCATCTTCGAAGTAGCCTTTTTCATAGGCCACCGCCAATGGCGCCATGTCTGTTAACTTTATAAAGCCAAATTTCAACTCTTCTTTTTCCGGATAACCAAGCTCTGCATGAGCAATGCCAGACAAAAGAACAGAGCCGACCAACACAGACGCACGGACTTTCTGTACTGCTATTGCAGTCACAGGCAGGGGAATTACGGCTTTCAAAAATCTAAGGTTCATCGTCATACTCCGCTTCTAAAGACAGGTTTAAAAAGTAGAAAAACAAAAAAGGCGCATGCAATCACAACAAAATGTGTTCACAGGCGCCTTTGCCATTCAAAGAAAATCCTACATTGGATATTCAGTAATGTGGGTGACAATTCAGCATCGTTGCTAATTTCACCAAAATTTTTTAGCTAACTATTTTTCTCAATGTATTTAATAAAGCACGCAACGTGCCAACATAATTAACCATATGATTTATATAATATTTATATATTTAACACCGCCACGAATGACGTATGAGCCCGCTGAAAAACCTTTTTTCGCCCAATCATTACGCACAACGCACTAAAACATGACATGTTCAAATACCACTCACTCAAAACGATCAAACCCTTTTAATATGCCTTCTGGGTGCAAACGGATCTTTCCTGAAGCAACAGAGGAAAGCCAAGTGGACTCTTCTTTTGCAGACAATCGCCACTCTGATGCCTGATTCCTTTGCGCTAAGCCCAGCGCCTCATAAAACAAGTCCTTACGATAAACTTGCTCCGCCAAATCGTTCAGCGACGTGACATGATCCAGTTGATGCCAACGATGCATCTGCGCCATGATCCATAATGCATAACTTGGAAGCGGCTTATTAATATCACTGCCTGAAAATCGCTGATAGGCGTCCATTGGCCAATCGAACTGCCCCTTAGGCTTTACCGATCCGAAACCATAGACCAGCTGCTCAACCGTGCAATTTAAATAATCAGATTGGCTTAAAATATTAAGCAGCTCTGTCTGATTCGCCGGATTATCCACCCACTTACATGCCTGCTCTAGCGCTCGTATCACCGCAAGATACGACCCGCGATTTTGCTCAGCCCAAGTCGAGTTCACACCAAACACTTTCTCTGGTGTGCTTCCCCAAATTTCAAATCCCGTGACCAACATATGCCCAACACCTTGCTCCACAGCAAGACTGTTCCATGGTTCGCCGACACAGTAACCGTCTATGTCTCCTTGGCGAAGACTGTCCACCATTTTGACCGGAGGCACCACCACGATCTGCACATCATTATCCGAATCAATACCCGCTCGACTTAACCAATCCCGCAACTGGTAATTATGCGATGAGTAAGGGTATACCATCGCAAACCGCAGTGGCGCAGCCCCTTACCTCGACTTTCAATCAACTTTTTCAGCGCGGCACCCGATCGAATGTCTGCCGATGACACAGCAAACCGCTGTAACTGTTTGTACAATTCATTCCCAATGGTGATGCCATTACCATTGTGGCTGACCGTAAAGCTCGTTTCCATGGATGTCTTTATCGTGCCAATACCCAAACTGGCCGCAATTGGCATGGACGCCAACATATGAGCACCATCCAGTAAATTAAACGTCACCTTGTCACGAATACTCGCCCAAGACGCTTCCTTGGAAAGCACCACATCCACGCCTTCTTGTAAGAAGAAACCTTTCTCATGAGCAATGACAAAAGGAGCGCAATCAATCAATGGAATAAACCCAATTCGAATAGGCTCTGCATTTTGAATAACTGTATTTGGCTGCATCAAGATCATTTTGAGCCTCCCATTAATTCCATCACAGAGATAATATTTCGAGCTACGTCGGTCATACGCTGACTACGATCCATAGCCAATTTGCGCAGAGCTTGATAAGCGGCGGGTTCATCACACTTCTGATGTTTCATTATCAAACCTTTTGCTTTGTCTATTAGCTTGCGGTCTTCAAGCTGACTTTTCACTGACTCTAATTCAGATCGAAGCGCCTGAAACTCCCTAAATCTTGCGATGGCCACTTGAAGAAGCGCCTTAACGCTGCCACTGTTCACGCCGTCAACAACATAAGCACTTACACCAGCACGAATAGCGGCTTCCACATGTCTGGAATCGTCTTCTTCGGCGAACATAACAATCGGGCGTGGGTTATCTTGAGTAAGTCGAGACATGTTTTCTAACATATCCCGATCGGGTGATTCGATGTCAATAATGACCATATCCGGCTGAAACTCTGCCACGGCTTCCGTGAGGTTTTTAGCACTCTCCAAGCGCCTAATCACACGATAACCACTGTCGACCATCGCCTGTTCAACAATGGCCGCTCTTGCTGGTTCATTGTCTACCAACATCACAGTCAGTTCTTTTTCTGGGGGAGCAAGCATGGTGCATTCTCTTAAAAAACGTAAAGTAAGCACCAAAAAAAATGCAAGATATGCGCCATTTAGACACACATAAAATGGAATAATAGACAGGAAAAAGGCCCGTTTTAGGGCCTTAAAGAAGAAAACAACGTCAATTTAATAGCAGAAAGACATCAAAAAAGTAAAACGCGAACCAAAAAAGCGCAAACTAAGACTCGATGAACAAGTTTAATGCACGACAGACTGCAGCTTCACCAAAAGCGCCAATGCCAAACGATCTTTTGTCTGTGTTTTCTTAAAAATCGACGTCAAATGGGCTTTCACTGTACGCTCAGTAATATTCAATTCAAGGGCAATTTGCTTATTAGATAAGCCTTTAGAGACGCATTGCGCCACGCTTAACTCGCGTTCAGATAACTCATCTAACGCACTATTCGGCTGCGCGACAGGCAAAGCAGATTGCTGAATAAGCTGCTGAATAAAGGCTTTTCCACCCCAAATCTCACCAGACTCAATGACCGACAAAACCAAGGTCAATTGCTCTTTACCAATATAGGGCGCGCACTGCCCGTTTACACCGACAGAAAAAAGCCGTAATGCCGCCGATTGACTATGCTGGCTGGGGAAGACGACCACTTTTTGTTGAGGAAGCTCAGCGCAAACACTGGCCACATCCTCGACGTCCTTTGCAAAAAATTCCTGATCCAAATAAAAGAAGCAGTATTCAAATTCAGACGGTTTTGCACTCAATATTTGGCGCACTTCTTCCAAGGTATCAACACGAACTAATGAGACACCACGGCTTATCACTTGATTCCAATGCTTCCATACGGCGCTATCTGTATTCCAACACAAAATTTTCAAAATTGATCTCGTCCTATCAAGTGCGATATTGCTATTCTAACCAGCAAATAATAACGGTTTGTTAACATTTGTTACTCGTCATCAAACCTGCCATTTTTTTGTAATTAGCGCTCACGGAGCGCATTCTGTTTTGCCTTCAGAATCGGTTTTAGCAAATAATCTAACAATGTCTTTTTGCCCGTAATGATGTCTACCGTTGCCTGCATACCAGGAATAATAGGCAATGGTGCTTCTTTACGGCCTAAATGGTTTTTATCTGTCCTCACTCTCACCAAGTAAAAGCTGTTGCCTTCTTCATCTAAAATGGTGTCCGCACTGATATTTTCAACCACCCCATGTAAACCGCCAAAAATAGCAAAATCATAGGCCGATAGTTTTACCACCGCGCTCATATCTGGTTGAATGAAACCAATATTTTCTGGACGAACTTTCGCTTCGATCAACAAGGAATCTTCAATCGGAACAATTTCCAGCAAGCTCATTCCTGGTTTAATAACACCACCAACGGTATTGATCTGCAGCTGCTTAACTATCCCTTTAACCGGCGATCTCACTTGAGTTCTGGAAACCTTATCTTCAAGCGACACATTGCTCTCGCGGAGTTGGTCTAACTTGCTTTTTACTGTTGTTAAATCTTCTTGCGCATCCGCACGAAATTTCGCATCGCTTTCTTCTAATTTACTTTGCGCTTCTTTTAAAGCCGATCGCGCGCGAGGAATCGCCAATTGCGTTGCTTCTAGATCCCCTTGCAACTGGTTTACTTGACGCTCCAACTGCAATAGTTCAACCCGAGAAACAGCCCCCTGCTCAAACGCGGGGCGCGTTAATGACAACTCCTCTTTCGAGAACGCATAACTTTGTTTTAAGTTGTCTAACTTGGCTTGTAACTCGACAATTTCCTGTTTTCGCTGCTCTATTTGCTGCTGGAAACTGGACTGATTCGTGCGTAATGACTCTAGGCGGTTTTTATACAAGTCCATCTCTCGACTCACCACTTGCGGATACTCTTTCATCACCTGTGCATCGAACTCTGGCTTAACTCCGTACGATTCGGCTTGCAGACGTGTGGCACGCACCCGCAAGTTAATCGATTCCGCTTGCTGTTCACGCAATGACGACAAAGCTTCTGTATTTTCAATAGTCATCAGCACCTGACCACTATCGACCACTTGCCCCACCTTAACATTGATCTCTTTTAAAATACCCCCCTCAAGGTTTTGTATTTGCTGAACCTGACTGGATGGTATGACTTTCCCTTCACCAACGGTAACTTCATCCAACGAGGTATAGTGCGCCCACACCAAAGCGACCGTCACAAAAATAAAAATAACCCATAAAATAATTCGACCACCACGAGGCGTTTTCAGCATCAATGCTGCATTTCGGTTCGTCAAATATTCTAAATCGTTTTGAGATATCTGGTTTTTATTGCTCATTATTAACTGACCTTCAATTTGCCTTGGCGAAGCGCTTCATGCACTTGTGCTTTTGGACCATCAGCAATCAAGCGACCGTTATCCATGACGATAATACGATCAACCATGTCTAGCATAGAGGCCTTATGTGTAATTAAGATGAGGGTTTTGTCTTTAATCCCTTCCATTAATCGACGTTTCATCCGAGCCTCAGTGGTGTTGTCCATAGACGCCGTCGGTTCGTCCAAAATAAGAATCGGCGGATCAAAAAGTAACGCTCTTGCGATCGCGATACTTTGGCGTTGCCCTCCAGATAACAAGGCACCACGCTCACCAACATTGCTGTCCAGCCCGCTTGGCTTACGATTAGCAAACTCAGACACACCGGATAAATCCGCCGCTCGAATGATCGCGTCATCTTCCATGTAAGGCACACCCATGACGATGTTGTCTTTAATGGAACCATAAAATAAATTCACGTCTTGTGACACCGCGCCAACATTGCGACGCAAATCGGTCGGGTTTACTTGCCTCAAATCGACACCATCTATGCGTATGGCGCCAGAGCCTGGTGTATACAAGCCCGTCATTAATTTGCCTAATGTTGACTTACCCGAACCAATACGCCCAATAATGGCAACTTTCTCACCTTGCTGAATGGTGAAGTTTATCGAACTTACCGCGGCCTGTTCTTGATCTGGGTAGGCAAAGTCTACCGCTTCAAATTGAAAAGACCCTTTAAATGAAGGACGGTGCACAAATTTCACGTTATCTGGGTTTTCTACCGGCGAAGACATGATCTCATTCAATGACGAAAAAGCCGACTTAGCCTGATTGTAACGAGTCGCCAAACTGGCCACTTGCGCCATTGGACCAAGCGCTCTTCCTGTCAACATGACTGACGCCACCAGCGCCCCCATGCTCATATTACCTTCTGATATTTGATACACACCGACAATAACAATAATCACGGTTGTCAGCTGTTGAGCCACCATTGCAAATGACGAAGAAGACTGTGACAACTGACGCGTTTTTACCCCCCAATCGGCAATATTGCCTACGGCATTTTCCCATTGTTGCTGCATGACGCCTTCCGCATTATTCAGCTTCACACTTTCAGCATTGTATAGGCTTTCGATCAATACTGCGTTTTTCTGAGACGCGGTCTTTTGACTTTCCTCAATGGAACGTCGTAGCGGAATTTGAATAATAAGACTGTATAGGACAATCAGCGCAATGGTCACTATCGGAATGTAACCAACGGGGCCACCTATCAGCCATATTACGCCAATGATTAAAAACATGAACGGAATGTCCACCAAGGTGGTGATGGATGCAGACGTGATGAAGTCTCGGATGCTTTCGAACTCTTGCAAGTTCTTTGCAAATGCGCCAACCGACTTAGGACGAGATGCCATCGTGATGTTATTCACTTTGGAAAAAATCGACGCGGATATCAAGATATCTGATTTTTTACCGGCAATATCAATAAAGTACGCTCGCAGCATGCGCAGTAAAAAATCGAATAAATACACCGCCGCGGCGCCAATTGCCAAAACCCATAGGGTATCAAACGCGTTATTTGGCACAACACGATCATAAACATTCATGACAAACAAGGGGCTGGCTACGGCAAAAATATTAATTAATAACGACGCGATGAAAACATCACGATATATTCGCCAAGACCCGGTAACGGTTCCCCAAAACCAATGACCTTTTTTGGTTTCTTTTTCGTCACTTTTTTCGGAACGTTTGTCAAATTGATACAAGGGACGAACAAAAAAGCAGTAACCCGAAAACGATTCGTTCAGCTGCTCTATGGTTATCGTTAATTCACCTTCACCGGATTCTGGTCGGAGAATTTTAGCGCTTCCGTTTTTTCTATCTAATTCCAACAACACACAGGCTTGCTTTTCTTTTAAGAGCAAAACAACCGGCATGACCATATCAGGAATTTTTGCCAAAGAACGCTTAACAAATCGGGTACTGAGGCCAATCCGCTGTGCAGCACGCTGGAAAAGCTCAGGAGTCATGGCGTTGTCAGTAATAGGTAACCCCGCTGCGATGCCATCGGCAGTATAGGGGTTATAGAAATATTTACTTAATAAGACCAAACAATCTAATAACGGATTAGGATATTCTAACGACGCACTTTGGACATTCCACTGATTGGCCTCGGCTTGTAATGCCTCTTCACTCACCGTATCGGTTGCGCCATCTTCTGCTTCATTTGTGATTTCATTTTCATCATAAGACTCATTCTCTGCCGATGACGAAGAGTTCTGCTCTGGACGACCAGTGTCAGACATGCTCTATATTCTCCTAAACAACCCAAATTTGGCTTATAAACATACAATACAATGATGACAGTTATGGTCTAGAATAGTGGTTATTAGGTAAGATGGGAAGTGAACAAATCACTTACTCACACATTGAGAGATTAGAAGGAAATCAATATGCTATATGCAAAAGTCGATGCGGATGGCGTCATTGTTGACGTAGCAACATCCCAATCAAACGAATACAAATTACTTGTTGCACCAAACGATCCGACTGTTGCCAGCATACTAGAAAAAAAGTTCACTTCTGCAAGCACCAGCACCCAAGAAATACTGTCAAGTTCCGATGGCGAAATGATGCGTATTTTAGAAGACTTAGTCGATCTTCTTACAGAAAAACGCTTAATTCAGTTTACTGAACTGCCACTTGCCGCACAGAAAAAACTACTCGGAAGAAAGTGGGTTCGTGGCGTTCACAGCAATAACGATGAAAGCTTAATGATAGAAAACGATCATCTTGGCGAAGACAGTGGCGACTCATTAATCTGAAGACCTACAAATTCATCGGTAGCAAGATACGTAAACCAACCGCTTACATATCTTGCGCTCGACCCACAAAATACCCCTGCACACCCGTCACATCAAAACGTCTTAATGCGGTTAATTGCCTCTCACTCTCTACACCCGTTGCAATGACTTCAATGTTTAAACTGTTAAACATTTTACAAAGCGTATGCATGAAGAAGGATTCTGACTCCTTTCCTGCCGCCATACGGGTATAGGACGAGTCCACTTTCACATAATCTGGCATCAGTGTTTGTAAGTACTGAAAGGCTGAGAATTGCTTACCCACGTTATCAATACCAAATAATACACGCTGAGATTTCAGCATTTGCGCCAACACATTGGCTTGGGTTTCTTCCAGCAAAACACTCTGCTCAGTCACTTCAAACATTAATTTGCTTTTCACCTCAGCGGTCTGCTGAGCAAGAATCTGTTTCAACCAGTCAATGAACTCTGGTTTTGCATACGCTGACGCAGATAAGTTTACCGTCAGAGGCACAGAAGGGTGTTTCGATTTAATGTAATGTATGACTTGAGACACAATCACCTTGTCGATCTGATCACCCAAATCAAACTGTTCAGCCAAACCAATAAAATACCCCGCGTGATATTCTTTGCCCGCGTGCTCCAACCCCATAAACACTTCTTCTTGTGAAGTAACCGGCGAATCATCTAACGTACTCACTTTCTGCTTTTTCAATTTAAACGCTTGGCGTTTAATCACAGATTCTAAAATGTCTTTCCATTGCGTTCGGTTAATCGATACATTCCGACTCACATTCAAATCAAATACTTTGTAGGTATTCGCACCTTCACGCTTCGCTTCACGCAACGCGGTATCCGCTTGTGACATTGCACTTGCGCGCTCAACACTGCCGTCGATGGTCACCGCGCCGATATTTGCCACGGCGATGGAATAACTGATGCTGGCGGTGTTTAGCTCCATTAAATCCGACATAATATCTTGCACTATATGCTTTAACTGACTGTGATCTACATTCGGAATAAGCAGTACAAAGTCGGCACCAGACAAACGCGCAAGCGTTGTAAAAGACGAAATCATTGCGACCTTCTTCGACAATATATCCGCCGTAGCCTGAATGAACATATCCGCTGATTCATAGCCTCGTTCATTATTCAGTTTGCCCAAGTCCGCCAAGCTCACAAAAACTAAGCCATCAGTACCGCGTTCCCGTTCCGCAAAGTGAGATTTTATCTGGCTTTCAAAAAAACTTCGGTTACCTAATCCACTAACAGGGTCTTTAAAAGCCTTGGCCTGCAACCATTGTGCGGTTTCTACTTCAGAAGCAAACTCTTTTTCGAGCTTTTCGGCCATGCGATTCATGGATAAAACTACGGATTTTAACTCGCGAGTTTTAGGGACATTGGTCATTTTCATAAAGCGACGCTGTTGAATCGCTTCCGCTTGCTTCTCCAGTTCAACCAAAGGCTGAAATAAGTAACGCAGAGCAAAGCTCCCTACAATGAGTGTAATCGCGCCGATGACAAAAATGATATCAATAAATCTCTCGTCGCCAGCCAAAGTTGGTTATAGCCATAGCCAGCACTGCCGGTAATGTACACTTGCTCAAGCTCACTCCAGCCATTTGAAATGACGGCTTTCGCAACAGGTACTTTAAAAAATCTATCAGCTGTATAAACCAACTTTGGCACACCATTAATGATGGTTTCATTAGAGCGAGAAATATCCTTATCCGTGTCGTAAACGTGAATACGAACTTCCGAAAAATACCCACTGTCAAAAACCGCATTGATGCTGCTTTCCACCGAGGCGTAATCTTCTAGCGCCATAAAATCAGACACGGACATACTGAGTGACGTGGCAGAATCTTGTGTTGTTGATTCTAATTGACCGATTAAATACCCCTTTGTAGCATTGAAATCAATCCCCATCACCACAGCAAGCATCAATGAAAAAATGGCGATTATCGTCAACATTAATTGGCGGAACAGCGTCATCCACGTTCTCCTAATTTGTCATCGTATTAAAACGACCGTTTAAATCTGTCCACAAGCTCAATCTAGATGAGCCACCAACCAAGACACCGCGCCCTTTTTCCTTAGAAAGCCACAAGTTTTCTGCATTAAAAGAATAAATTGGCAAAAGATCATTGCGCTTTGACGCGGGTTTTAATTCTTTATCAAGGTTATCAAGCAAAACAGGAACGGAAGTCGGCTTATGATAATACGCCAACACCATGTGATGCTGATTCAACTTCAACGCTTTTACGTACACTAATCTTAGTTTTTCATCAGGCACGCCTAACTCACGCAGAGTGAAGTATTTGGCAATGGTAAAGTCTTCACAGTCCCCTGCTTGCATGCCTAAAAATTCAATGGGCGTCGCCCAATAGTCTTCTTTACCCCATAATGTCATATCGTCAACAAATTCCATTTGATTGAAAAAATTATTCACCTGAGTAAGTTGATCAACGATCGATAAGGATTGGCTGTCATCCACTAACTTGCGCCATGCTAAAATTCGTTTCTCAGCGCTCGCACCGTACACTGCTGCCGCCTGCTTAGCCAACTTACGATATTTATCCGATACATCAGCGTACAACAGCCAATGCGGCATCAAGCACACAACAAGCAGCATGGACACCATGCGCTTGTTGTGGCCTAAAAACAAAAAAAACGATTCAAATCGTTTTTTCACGTTCACTCTACTTTTTTGACTCTGATTTGGCGTTGAAAGTCGCCAATTGTTCAGGCGTGGCTTCAGGCTGATATTTCGCCTTCCAAGTGTCATAAGGCTCGCCATAGACAAATTCACGCGCCTTATCGTAATCCATTGCAACGCCTTGCTCTTGTGCTTCGGCCATATACCACTTACTCAAACAGTTACGACAAAAACCCGCTAAATTCATCAGGTCAATATTTTGCACAGATTTGTTCTCGTCCAAGTGTTTTAATAATCGGCGCAGAACAGCGGCTTCGATTTCAGTTTGTTTACTCATAGCAAGACTACATCTCTCTGTTAGTAATAGGGTTTTATGACTCGTTTTTATGTCGATGGTTCAGTGGTTGTTGTCGCCATTGCCACTCTTGTGCTGCCGCCATAAAGACTCTTAACGGCTGCATATTTTCGCCAGTCACCTGCTCTATGGCATACGCACACGCTTCGAGTGTCGACAGAGCATGTTCGTTAGGCGATTTTCGGATCGTATACCGTCCTAATGGCGGCTGAGCAAAACTCACTGCACCGAATTCACGCAAAATTGGCTCCGTTAAATAAAGCTTCTTTGCTTTTCGCCATGTTGCATCAATGAGAATGAGCCCTTCAACATCTGCCTTTTTCGTTGAAGTACTCGACTCTATTGGCACCGCATCCTCACATGGAAACACCAGTTTCCATGCCGTTCGATCTTTTTGAGACAACAAAGCCTTCATCTCGTCATGGCTTGATATTGAAAGACAAACCACAGACGGCAACGCTAAAGACAACAATGACACGGTGTTTTTAGCGTGCTTCGCTTCTTTTGGATCTTGTAATATTAGAACCTGCAATTTAGTGGATAAATGAGGTATCCACGGACAAACACATTGTTCCACTAAAAAACAACAGGCTTCACAACGTGCTCGTTTTGCAGTCTCCACTGTATTAAGCCAGTTTAGCTAAATACGCTTTCACTACGTTGTTCCAACCTTGCTCCAAGGCCTCAACCGTAAGTGCATGACCAATGGAGACCTCCATGATTCGTCCCTGCTCGCACAAGGCTTGCACGTTGTTCAAATCTAAGTCATGTCCAGCGTTCACATCCAAACCGGCATCTAATGCCGCCTGTGCCGCTTGCTGATAGGTTTCAAGCACTTGTTCAAAACCGGCTTTCCCAAATGCATTGGCGTACGCTTCTGTGTACAGCTCAACTCGATCCGCACCAATGTCTTTAGCAAGTGCCATATTTTCTGGTTCAGGGTCCATAAACAACACAACGCGAATACCTTTCGCTTTTAATTTAGCAATCACAGGGCGAAGCGCGTCTTGATCACGGGCAATGTTCCAGCCATGGTCAGAAGTGAGCTGATTTGGGTCATCAGGCACCAGCGTACATTGATCGGGTTCAACGTCGAGCACCACATCCAAAAACTGGGCGTCAGGAAACCCTTCAACATTTAATTCAGCGCCAGGAAAACGCTTCAGCAAGGCTTTCAAATCATAAGCGTCTTGGTACGTTGCGTGTCGTTGATCCGGTCTTGGGTGAATGGTGATACCAAACGCACCAAGCTCTAGTGTTCGCTCCGCCATCGCAATTAAGTTTGGATAATCTCTTCCACGTGAATTTCGAAGTAAGCCTATTTTGTTCAGGTTAACGCTCAAATGTGTCATTCAACTTCTCTCGACAGGGTCATTTATTGGCATTATAGGACAAACACATAGCGTCCATCACTAAAATAGCAAACAAGATATTGGTTCAATCCATCATATGGATCAAGGGTTATGGTAAACTGCGCCCACATACTAGGAGTCCAAGATGACATACGAACTCTTTCAATCAATTTATGACCGCGCAGCACTTCGACATGGAGGGTCAACACAGTTAGAACAAAGACTGTCTCGACCACTCAGCACCTCGCAACTCAGTCAACATACTGATGACAGATGGCTAGCCGCATTCACTCAAAAAGTCTTTCAATCTGGTATTAACTGGCAAGTAGTACGCAACAAATGGCCCGGCTTTGAAACTGTCTTTTTCGAATTTGATATTGAAAAAATGCTGCTGATTCACGATGAAATGTGGGAAGAAAAAGCCAAAGACGTGCGCATCATTCGCAATTTCGGCAAAGTCATGACCATCCGAGAGAATGCACTCATGATTAACGAATGTCAGGCCAGTCACGGATCGTTTTCGAATTTTGTCGCTAAGTGGCCTAATGACGACATTATTGGCTTATGGGCTTACCTAAAAAAGCACGGCGCTCGCTTAGGTGGCAACACGGGACCATACGCATTAAGAGCGATGGGAAAAGACACCTTCATGCTCACCAACGATGTCGAAGGCTATTTGCGACAACATGAGATCATCACAACAGGCAGAGACACTCAGTCCGCTTGGAAAGCGGCACAAACAGCATTTAATCATTGGCATAAAGAAAGCAGACGCTCATACACAGAAATCAGTCAGTGCATTGCATTAAGCGTCAATTAACCCCTTTAGACATTCAGTAACCGTACAATATTTTAGGAGAACTCATGGCCGATCTGCGTATCGACATTATTTCAGATGTGGTTTGCCCTTGGTGCTATTTAGGTTATTCACGCCTTAAACAAGCCATCGAACAATTGGGCGACGATTATAAAATCGACATTCGTTGGCAGCCGTTCGAACTACACCCAGACATGCCATTATCAGGCGCTGACCGAGAAATCTATCTAGGTGAACGATTTGGTAGCCCAGAGAAATTGAATGAAGCCACGCACGCTATACAACAAGTTGGCATTGAAGCGGGTATCCAATTCAATTTTTCAGAAAAAGATCGAATCCCAAACACCAAACTTGCTCATCAATTTGTGCTTTCCGCGACCAAGTCTGGGTTAGCCACGCCGTTTGTGATCGCGCTTTTTCATGCGTACTTTACCGACGGAAAAGACATTGGCTCACAAAGTGTATTAGAAGAGTTATCCCTAAGCATTGGCCTAAAACCAACCGACATTGAATACGCCTTAAGCTCGACCGCCCAGCAACTGACAGAGAAAAAGCTGCAACACCTGCGAGACCTAGACATTCAATCTGTCCCAACTTATGTCATCAACGACAAATACATGATTCAAGGCGCACATGATCCTGAATCCTTTCTGAAAGTCCTAAACGACATCGCCGAAAAAGAGCACTAAAGCTTCTAGTTTTCTTCTCTCTCACACCAATAAAAACGCTTTTGTAAGGCGCTTTTATTGGTGTCTTCTATAAAAAACTATCAAACCTTAAAAATAGATTAATTTTTATCTATTGATAATCATTACCATTAAAAATAGAATCGCATGATTGGAATATTAGTGAGAGTGATTTTCATTTATGTACGTATGTATTTGTAATCGAGTATCAGACAAGACAATTAAGGCGTCGATTCAGGAAGGCGCTACAACCATGCGCGAACTTTACAAAGAACACAGTATTGGAAGTCAGTGCGGGAAATGCTGTCAGTGCGCAAAAAGCTACTGAACAGTGAGCTTATCAAAATTGCTGAAACTCAAGTTCAAGTAGCTTAATCACAAAGCAAAGTATTACATTTGAGATTGCAGGTAATTTTCTATTCCAGAACTTGCAATCAAGTGCTGTTGAGTCTCAAGCCAGTCAATCTGCTCTTCTTGCTCTTCTAATATTTTTTCCAATGCATCACGGCTCATAAAGTCCTTTTTCTGCTCACAAAGGTCAATAGCGGCCTTCAGCGCAGGCAATGTATCCAGTTCAAACTCTAAATTCGCTGAAATCATCTCTTCGCTGTTTTCACCAATACGCAAACGACCTAGATCTTGCAGGTTTGGCAGGCCTTCCAAAAACAAAACACGCTCAATCAAACGATCGGCATTTTTCATTTCTTGAATGGAAGTTTTATAGTCCGCTTTATCCAACGCACTAAAGCCAAAGTCCTTGAACATACGCGCGTGAAGAAAGTACTGGTTAATACCCACTAGTTCATTCGCTAACACTTTATTTAGGCTAGCAACTACGTCACGATCCCCTTTCATACAAACTCTCCTTAGTTACCCATTTGTGACTGGTAGTAGTTTTGCATGCCAATTTTTTCCATCAATCCGAGTTGCTGCTCCAACCAATACACATGGTCTTCTTCCGTATCAAACAACAACTTTTCAAGGGTTTCACGCGTTTGATAATCGCCTTCCGCTTCACAAATAGCGATGGCATCACGCACACAGCTAACCACTTCTAATTCCAGCGTTAAATCATTTGTCATCATTGATTTAACATCAGAACCAATCAGTAAATCGCGACGTTTCGTCATGCAAGGCACACCTTCCAAGAACAAAATACGCTTAATTAGCCAGTCAGAATGTTGCGTTTCTTCTTCCATCTCATGATTCAAACGCTCATAAAGCTTATTCAAGCCCCAATCATCGTACATACGAGAATGAATAAAGTACTGATCAATCGCCGCCAGCTCGTTCGCTAGCAACGCATTCAAACTATCAATTACTTTTTTACTGCCTTTCATGTCTTTTCCTCTTGTTGGAAGCAAGTCCATTTTCTGAACGAGCACAGTATTCAATACTTAATGTGAAACAGTTGAGCCTAGACACAGTCTAGACCCAACGATCATATTATTCACTATTAAAACAAATCTTGATTAGACGTGCCGTCGACTTTCGCTTGTTTACCTTCACCCACTTTGACTTCAAGACTGTCAATGCGCTGGAAACCTCTTGGCAACTTAAGACCTCTTCGGCCTCGTTCACCAAGGTATTCTTCTAAGTCTTTTTCTGCGAAAGAAATAAAGCGCTTGCCAGCGTACGCCGTCAATAAGTCCGTAGGTTGCACACACGCCAACGCAATCACTAGCTCTTCTCGCTCAGCTGCGCGTGCGCTAGGAATGCTCAACATTTTATTGCCTTTCCCCTTTGCCATTTGAGGCAAAGAAGCCACATCAAAGGCTAGCATACGTCCTTCATTAGACACCGCCACAACACGGCCAGATTCTGGATTTTGTACTAGTACAGGCGCCATCACTTGAGCGCCCTGAGGCAGAGTCAATGTTGCTTTGCCTGCTTTATTTTTTGCATAAAGGTCGCCCAGCTTTGCCACAAAACCATAACCAGCATCACTGGCAATTAAGTAATGAGCATCTTCATTGTCCAAAACGGCAGACACAATCGTAGCGTCTTTTTCGAGAGAAATTCGACCCGTAATGGGCTCGCCCTGACCACGAGCAGAAGGCAAGGTATGCGCTTTGATAGAGTAGGTTCGACCGTTGGAAGCCAGCAGCACCAATGTCTGATTTGAGCGGCCTTTCGTGCTGACCAAGAATTCGTCACCAGATTTATAGCTCAGTCCATTGACATCAATGTCATGCCCTTTTGCCGCTCGGATCCAACCTTGTTTAGAAATCACCACCGTAATAGGGTCATTCGATAACAAATCTTCTTCACTAAACGCTTGGGCTTCTTTACGAGCCACAATTGGCGTACGTCTGTCATCACCAAACGCATCAATCGCCTCTTGGATTTCTTCCGTAATCAGCTTTTTCAATTTACGATCTGACGACAGCAAGCCTTCTAGCTGTTTACGCTCTTTTTCAAGCTCATCTTGCTCACCTTTGATGCGCATCTCTTCCAATTTGGCAAGGTGACGTAATTTCAGCTCTAAAATGGACTCCGCTTGCATGTCACTCAAACCAAATCGCGCCATCAATTCCACTTTCGGCTTGTCTTCAGTACGAATGATCTCGATAACTTCATCAATATTAAGGTAGGCAATTAATAAACCTTCCAAAATATGCAAACGGTTCATGACCTTATCAAGTCGGAATTGCAGACGACGGCGAACCACATCAATACGAAAACGTAACCATTCCGACAAGAAACTCTTCAGTGGTTTGACCTGAGGCAACCCATCCAAGCCAATTACGTTCATGTTGACACGATACGATTTTTCAAGATCTGTCGTAGCAAACAAGTGTGTCATCACCGCATCGATATCAACACGATTAGACTTAGGCACGATCACCAGACGGGTCGGGTTTTCGTGATCAGATTCGTCGCGTAAATCCACCACCATAGGCAGCTTTTTGGCCTGCATTTGCGCCGCAATTTGCTCTAATATTTTACTGCCAGACACCTGATGAGGAAGCTCGTTTACAACGATTTCGCCTTCTTCAATGGTAAAGCGCGCTCTGGCTTTAATTTGCCCCTTGCCGGTCTCATAAAGCCTAACAATATCGCCACGCGGAGTAATGATTTCTCCACCAGTAGGGAAATCAGGACCTTGGACGAAATTAAGCAACTCATCCAAGTCAGCATTTGGGTTGTTCAACAGATGAATACACGCCCCACCTATCTCTCGCAAATTGTGCGGCGGAATGTCGGTCGCCATACCAACAGCAATGCCGGTTGTGCCATTGAGCAACAAATTCGGCAGTCGAGAAGGCAGTACGGAAGGCTCTTGAAGCGTGCCATCAAAGTTAGGCACCCAATCCACCGTACCTTGGCTCACTTCTTTCAGTAAAACATCAGCGTATTTGGACAAGCGTGATTCGGTGTAACGCATGGCAGCAAAGGATTTTGGATCGTCTGGCGCTCCCCAGTTTCCTTGTCCGTCGACCAGTGGATAACGGTAAGAAAATGGCTGAGCCATCAGCACCATGGCTTCATAACATGCACTGTCACCATGCGGGTGAAATTTACCTAACACATCACCCACAGTACGAGCGGATTTTTTGTATTTTGCGGTGGCTTTAAGTCCCAACTCGCTCATCGCGTAAATAATACGACGCTGAACTGGTTTTAACCCATCACCAATGTGCGGCAAAGCTCGATCCAAAATAACGTACATAGAGTAATTTAAGTACGCTTTTTCTGTGTAGTCTTTTAATGAAAGGGTTTCATTCGACTCGAAATTTGACAACTCACTCAAGGAAACTTTCCTTCTACAATCATTTGAATGTGTAAATTATCGACACATACGGATTTCAAAACTAATATGGGGTCAACTATAAAGAAACTTCCCAACACACTGCAACACTCAGCGTAAGATTATCATGGAAAGGCCTGTATTCCCGTGCTTCAATATGGGCAAACATTAAAAAGGTAGCGGATGGTGAACGTAAGCGATCAAAATATACTCGATCCTCTGGATTACGATCTTGGTGCCCCCAGCAAACACCTAATCATTCATCAACAAGACGATCTGCGCATTGCTCACGAGCATCTTTTCCAAAGCGCGACACCGGTCCGTTTTTACCATTACCCTGCTAATACGTTTTTATTTGTGATGAAAGGCGAGTTGTATTTACAACACCACCAACAAGACACAGAAAGCCCCTCTCAAGAAACAGCGCTTAAAAAACACCAGGGAATTTGGTTGGCTGCCAACAGCATCAACTGTGTGAACTTATTAAGCGCCAGCGCAGAGGTTTGCTTGGTGCAATTTTCACCATTACATGACCTCAGCGACACACCACCACCCTTCAAAAAAATGTCTTCGGGCAGCGTTGAGTCTCAGACAGGTAGAGGCCAAATCAAAACCTGGCCTCTTTGGGAGGGGGAATCGGGACAAATTTGCTTAGAACTGTATCCACCTCAGTACAAAGAAACGCTTTATTATCACAAAAAAGCGACCCAATATTTTTTACCGTTAAACGGGACCGCATTCTTATCCGACAAAACCAAACAAACCGAAGTTTGCCCAATCTTTGGAAAAATCATTCCGCACAAACAACCGCGCGCCGTCATAAACCCGAACAAAGACAGCATAACCATGCTGTCCGTCATGACGCCTCAATCAACGAAAGGCCGCGTGCTTTTGCTAACAAGATCGACCTAAAAAACACTAACTAACGCAACACCAGAGCAGTGAGAATATGGTCTTCCCACTGACCATTAATTTTCAGATAGTCTCTGGCAACACCCTCTTTATCAAAACCAAGCTTTTTCAGCACCGCCGCACTGCGTGCATTTCGAGGCATATAACTGGCTTGTATGCGATCAATGTGCAGTTCTTTAAACAGATATTCCAGACCCGCTTTTAACGCTTCATGCATGATGCCTTTTCCCTGCTCACTCTCTCGCAAGCTGTAACCTAGGTTACAGGCTTGGAAAACACCTCGGATAATATTCGAGTAATTGGTATAAGCGAGCATCCTGTCTTCATTTGGAGATAGAAAACAGAGCACCACCCCTTTATCTTCCAAGAAATCACGACGCATTTCTCGAACCCGCAGCATACAAGTTTCAAGAGAATAATAGCCTTCACTTCTCAACGGCTCCCACGGAGCCAGGAACGTCTTTTCTTGATTAATATAGTCATACAGTAACGGCGCTTGCGATTCATCCAGTATGCGCAGCACCCCTCTTTCTGTCTCAATTCGCGGAAAACGAGACGCATGTACAGTTTGATCAGAACACTTAAAGCGCATGTCTTTCATCACTTCAAACAACTTTAACGAATAATCTTCATACCAGAAATTTTCACCAATCGATAGAATCCGACGCAACATGTCATGATTCAACCATGCGTCAGCGGCTTTTCTTGTGCTCCAATACGTCACCAACAGATCCATTTCTCCAGAGCCACACTCAGCGCCGAGGAAGCCGGGTTGCTCCTTAGCCAACTCAAGCGTTTTTTCAGCCATGATTCGGTACGTCAAATCATTCAACATAAGCTTGCTGGATAGCATTATCGCAAAATAAGGTGTCGATTCTGGGGAACTAAATACGCTCATGGGCTCTCTGATACGTTGGAGTGAATTGCTCATAAACACACAAATACAAATTATATCCGCACGAATGTAAAATCTACGGCTATAGTTAGTATCTACGTTTTGGACAGATCTATACTGACGAAAGCTCTCTTTCTTATTGAAGGCTGGAATTACGCATTTAAACATCGTCAGAGGTACTGAGAAAGTACCGTATACACTATTTTTATATTTTGTTTAGGCTTCGAAAAGCCAAGTGTAAATAGATCTTCCCTATTGATATCCCCCTTTATATCAATAGGGATATGGAAAGCTTTGTGCCCGCATCATGCGGGCACTTTTTTGTTTATAAATTATTTTTCCCAAGTAATGCCCGCACCTGAGGTAATGGCATGGTATTGATCAGGACGACGGTCTCTAAACAAACCAAACGAGCGGCGCGCTTTACGTATCGCCTCCAGATCGTACTCAGAATACAAAATAGTATTTTCATCACGACCCGCGACACACTTCATAGCGCCCATTTCATCGGTCATAAAAGACGAACCGTAAAACTGGATAAAGCTATTCTCACCGTCTTCTCGACCAACCCGATTCGCGGCGATCACCGGCACCATATTTGCCGCAGAATGCCCCTGCATCGTACGCTGCCAATGATCTTTTGAATCCCATTCAGGGTAAGGCGGCTCAGAACCGATGGCAGTTGGATAGAAAATCAGCTCGGCTCCCTTCAAAGCCAACTCACGAGCCAACTCAGGAAACCACTGATCCCAACAAATACCGCACCCAATGCGTCCGAATTGGGTATCCCATACTTTCACACCAGTGTTCCCTGGTGTGAAGTAGTATTTTTCTTGGTAACCAGGACCATCAGGAATGTGTGTTTTACGGTATAAATCCATCACGTCTCCGTTGGCATCAATCATAACCAACGAGTTATAAAACACATTACCATCGCGCTCAAAGAAGCTAATGGGTAAAACCACGCCCAGCTCTTTAGCAAGCTGGCTCATGGTTTGAATGGCCAAACAATCGTTCACTGGTTGGGCCCAGTCAAAATAGGCAGGCTTTTGATCTATACAAAAATACGGCCCCATGAACAATTCTTGCAACAAAATAATGTTGGCTTGATTCGCTGCCGCTTCTCTGACTTGCGCCACGGCATTGTCTAAATTCGCTTGAAAATCCGTACCAACCGACATTTGCACACACGCGACTTTTACATTACTCATAATTCAATACCTCCAATATTTCGAAATGCACAACGATTATTACTACCGTCCAACTTAAACCTGCGTTAAATACGTTGTGCCTTCGAGTACTTTTTTATAGGTTGCCATTAAGGTCACCTGCTCTTCCTGAGTCAGCGGGCTAGCAGCGACTTTGTCTTGGTAACGTTTAAGCAGCTCATTTTCGTTATAGCTAACAGATTTAAGAACATCTTGAACGCTGTCACCTTTCAATACATGGTCAATCTTAAAACCATCTTCAGTCAGGTAAACATCCACGGAGCAAGTGTCACCAAACAAGTTGTGCAAATCTCCCAACGTCTCTTGGTACGCGCCCACCAAGAAGAACCCCATCAAATAATCTTCACCTTTTGGTGGCGGTGGAGGCAAAGGCAAAGAAGACTCAATTCCTTGACCATCAACATAACTGTATAAACAGCCATCAGAGTCACAGGTTACATCTTGGATTTTTCCTCTAAAAGAAGGCGCTTGATCCAAACCTTGCAAAGGCAATACTGGGAACAATTGGTCGATTCCCCACGCATCTGGCATGGATTGGAAAACCGACAAGTTAACAAACAACTTTTCAGCCAAACGCTCATTAAGCTCATCTATGACCGCCCGATGACCTCTGTTTCGGTTATCTAAGCGTGGCAATAGATTACGACACGCAGACAAGAAAAGATTCTCGGCTTGCGCACGTTGTGAAAGGTTAAGCTGACCATGATTGTACAAGGTCAAACTGTCGTTAAAATCATCCAGTAAATCATGATAAATTTCGACTAAAGATCGGCTTTCATCATCATTCTGGCCTTTCAAGCTTTGGTAAGATGCCCAAAGTCGTTGCAATTCAAGCTCACTGTCCTCTGCAGGCTCTTCAATCGGCAACAGCTCTGCACCGTGTGAAAATACATCCGCAATCATCATCGCATGGTGCGCTGTGACCGCGCGGCCAGACTCAGAAATAAGGTGCGGATGTGGAAGTTCGTATTGTTCACACACGTTATGGAATGCAAACACTACGTTATTCGCGTACTCGCCAATGCTGTAGTTCGCAGAGAAATCATTTTGACAACGAGTTCCTTCGTAATCCACGCCCAATCCGCCACCAACGTCGACCCATTTCACCTTAACATCCATCTGATGCAATTCGGCATAGTAACGGGCACATTCTTTCAAGCTGTTTTGGATGTCTCGGATACGAGTAATTTGTGAGCCTAAGTGGAAATGAATAAGTTCTAGGCAATGCAACAGATCCAACTCACGCAGTCGATCAATGGCACGTAATAACTGAGACGTCGTTAAACCAAATTTAGACTTTTCACCGCCACTGTTACCCCAGTGCGTGGTACAAGTTGACGCCAATCGAATACGGATACCAATTCGCGGCTGAACATTGATTTTGGCCGCTTCTTCTAGAATCCAATCCAGTTCGTGCATTTTCTCGACCACGATAAATACTTGGTGTCCCATTTTTTCAGCCATCAATGCAAGATGGATGAACTCACGGTCTTTGTAGCCATTACAAACAATAATACCATCCGCATTTTTATGCATAGCCAGTACTGCCATCAACTCTGGCTTACTTCCGGCTTCCAAGCCAACTGTCGATGCATTATCAGGCTGACACGCTGCAATTTCCTCAACCACTCGACGCTGTTGGTTTACCTTGATAGGGTACACGATCGCGTATTTGGCCTGATAATCATAGTGATCTATCGCCTGCTGAAACGAGTTCGTAATTTTCTCAATGCGCGAATGCAGGATATTAGGAAAGCGAACAAGACAAGGGTATGGAATACCTTGCTCCTTCAACGCAACAGAAAGCTCAGTCAAATCAATACTGTTTTCTCTATCAGGTAAAGCAATCGCCCTGCCTTTGTCATTAATTGAAAAAAACCACTGCTCCAATGACCAACATTGTATAGTTCCATTGAATCTTTGATTGACCAAGGCTTCATATTATCTCCAAAAGTCTAATGACTTATAAATCCATACTGTGTGAATATAAGGTATGGCATTGTAAAATACAGATATATATTTTACGTTTCAAACGAATAAAAAAAGCGGGGCTAAGACGCATCTTAACTCCGCTTTATTATAACGCATCCAAAAATTAAGAAACGCGCTCACCATGAGCCTGCTTATCTGCATGATAAGAGGAACGAACCAAAGGTCCACAAGCGGCGTGTTTAAACCCTAATTCTTTTGCAACTTCTTCGTAACGAGCAAACTCTTCAGGCGGAACAAAACGCGCCATAGGGAAGTGATGCTTAGATGGTTGCAAATACTGACCGATTGTTAGCATATCAACATTATGTGCTCGCAAATCTTTCAATACTTCAACAATCTCTTCGAATGTCTCACCCATACCAACCATCAAACCTGACTTAGTTGGTACATCTGGACAACGATCTTTGAAGTTCTTCAACAAATCTAACGACCATTGATAGTCAGAACCCGGTCTCACTTGACGATATAAACGCGGAATGGATTCTAAGTTGTGATTGAACACATCCGGTGGAGCAATCGATAAGGTATCAACAGCCACTTCCATACGACCACGGAAATCAGGAACAAGTGTCTCAATTTCAATATTTGGACTTTCTGCACGTGTTTCTCTAATGCAGTCCACAAAATGCTGCGCACCACCATCACGAAGGTCATCACGGTCAACAGACGTAATAACAACGTACTTAAGCTTCATATCTCGAATCGCTGCAGCCAACTCTTTTGGCTCATCAGCACTCAATGGATTAGGGCGACCATGAGCCACATCACAGAAAGGGCAGCGACGCGTACAAATCTCACCCATAATCATGAATGTTGCCGTTCCGTTACTAAAACACTCACCTAGATTAGGACAGTTCGCCTCTTCACAAACAGAAGCCAACTTGTGCTCTCGTAAGGTTGCTTTAATGCGTGCAATCTCAGGAGAAGCCGGCATACGAACACGTAGCCAATCTGGTTTGCGAGGAATTTCTTCTGTTGGAACAATTTTAACGGGAATACGCGCCATTTTATCGGCACCGCGTAGCTTTTCCCCTTGGACAACGCGTTTGCGTTCTGCTGTCATTCTAACTCCACCCTTGTTGGATAGTCGGATTGAGATATCCGAGATGCTCAGCAAGCTGATTAGCCAGCTGAACCTTTACATTCGATAAATTAGCGTTCTGATTAAGACGCTTCATATCAACCATCTGTAAACCTTGATAGCCACACGGATTGATACGATTAAATGGGGTGAGATCCATATCAACATTCAAAGCCAACCCATGAAATGAGCAGCCTCTGCGTACACGCAACCCCAATGATGCTATCTTTTTGCTCGGTAACATACACACCAGGCGCATCCGGTTTCGGATAAGCATCAATGCTGTTCATTGCTAAGACACCGACTACCGAGTTTTCCAGTACACTGACTAGATCACGTACACCAATGCCAAGACGCTTTAAGTCAACCATGACATAAGCAACCAGCTGGCCAGGGCCATGATACGTGACCTGACCACCACGGTCGACTTGAATTACAGGAATATTTCCTGGGGCCAAAAGATGCTCTTCTTTGCCTGCTTGCCCTTGAGTGAACAATGGAGGATGTTCTAATAACCAAATCTCATCCGCATCGTCTTTTGAACGAGTTTGAGTAAACTCCTTCATTCGTTCCCATGTATCGGCGTAGTCAATGACACCCAAATCACGGCAAATTAAGTCTAGCTGCATTTACATAACCATCTTAACGGCTTCAATCGACATTAAGTCGCGGTGCAAAGCCGATAATTGGTCTTCGCTTTGAGCCACAATGCGAAAGCTAAAGCTAATAAAACGACCTTTGCTAGAACGGTTAATGTTTTCAGCCGAGGTGTTCATTTCAGGAGCATGAGTCAGTAGACATTGTGTAATGTCAGCATGAACACCTTCCACATCTATAGAGACCACCTTAATGACATAGTTTTCACAAGGGAACTCAATTTTGGGTGCGTCTACTGCTTTTTCAGCCTGATCGCCGTCTTTCGTAATTAGTGCCATTACTCTACCATTCGCCACTAAGGGCTTAAAATAAGTTCATAAAAAAGAGTTTAATTTTATCAAACATTCGCTTGAAGAAACCACCCTCTTCTACAGCCTCTAGAGCAACAACAGGACGCTCCAATAGAATATTTTCACCCGAACCAACCACAATCTTACCCAACACATCGCCAACAGCAATCGGAGCAACAATTTCTTTTTGCATGTCTAGCGTAGCTTGAATGGAATCGCCTTGTTGACGTGGCATGGTTACCAAAACATCTTCTGAAAAACCGACTTTTACATTAGACTGGCTTCCGCCCCACACACGAGCATTGTTAACAACTTGACCACGACTATATAACTTACGTGTTTCGTAATATCTGAATCCATAATCAAGTAATTTTTGCGATTCGACAGCTCGCGCTGTATCAGACTTTGTGCCCATAACAACGGTAATTAATCGAGTGCCATTTCGAACGGCCGATGCCGCCAGACAGTAACCAGCCGCATCAGTGTGACCTGTTTTCAGGCCATCGACCGTCTTATCACGCCACAAGAGTTTGTTACGGTTTGGTTGGCGGATGTTGTTGTAAGTAAATTCTTTCTCAGAATACATGGTGTAGTTTTCTGGAAAATGCAGGATGGTCGCTCTGGCCAATTTAGCCAAATCATGGGCACTTGAATAATGATCTTCTGCAGGAAAGCCCGTTGCGTTTACGAAATGAGTATTTTCCATTCCAAGCAATTGAGCATGCTGGTTCATAAGATCTGCAAACGCAGATTCACTTCCCGCCACATATTCAGCAGCCGCGACGCTGGCGTCATTGCCAGATTGAATGATAATGCCACGCATTAAGTCTTCTAACTTAACTTGAGTTCCCTCACGAATAAACATTCGCGAGCCTTCCATGCGCCACGCTTTTTCACTGACACTAACTTTATCTTCAAGAGATAAGTTACCGCGAGCAAGTTCATATTCTACGATATAAGCGGTCATCAACTTTGTTAAGCTTGCCGGTGGTAGAGCTTGATCTGCATTATGCTCTACCAATATATCGCCCGTGTACGCATCCATAAGAATATAGCTGCTCGCAGACAACTGTGGCGGTGTCGGAATTAATGAAGGAGCGGCAAAAACAGAGCCACTAACAAAACTGACTATTAGGGATAGTGTTACTAGGAGTTTTTTCATACTCAAAAATATCGTCTTCTAAAAAAATGTTAGCAAATCATACTAGAGCACTCTGTGAATCTCTAGCCCAAAAAAAGTGTACTTACGGGATCAAGGCAACTCTCACCGGATTACCAAACCCCTCCTGTTGCAATTTCGTTTGCCATTCTTGCAATTCGTTTGCACCATTAAATGGCCCAACAAACACTTTATATAGGCCGTCATTTTGTTTGTTAACGACCACGTTAACACGGGTATCAAATGCTTCGAAAAGTCGCTGCTTGAGCTTATCTGCCGAATCTTCTGCACTAAACGCCCCCAGTTGAAGATGTGAAAACACCAACCCAGAAGAGTCTATTTTTACCTCAGCGCCACCATCATCTGAAGCCTTTATTGGCAAGGCCTCCGGCGGCTTTACAGACTCTACTGACGGCGTATTAGGTGCAGAATAACGTTGCCCCTGTGACGGCGTTATGGCCTCTATTCTCACTCTAGCCAACCCTTTTTTATGATAATCCAAGCGGGCCGCAGCAGCGTATGAGAGGTCGATCAACCGGTCGCCATGAAATGGCCCGCGATCATTCACCCTAACAATAACCGATCGCTGATTATCAAGGTTGGTTACTTTGAGATAGGTTGGGAGCGGCAGTGATTTATGAGCGGCTGAGAAGCTGTACATGTCATATGTTTCCCCATTTGAGGTTTTATGACCATGAAATTTTTTACCGTACCAGGATGCCGTCCCTTCTGCGACGTAACCCTGTGCCGAATCCATCACCCAATATTTTTTACCCCAAACCTCATAAGGACTCTTGTTCCCACCCCGACTTTTTTGTTCCCACTTTGGTACTAGGTCAGGTAGATGGTCGACCTTAATGTCCCCTGTCGGCGCATGGTCCTGCAAAATAGTATAACGGCCACCACCAGAGGCCTTTTCATAATCAATGTCGTCTTTGCCTAAAACATGGCGAGTACTCATACATCCACTTAGCACCAGCGTGCAAACACTGGTTACTAACAGTATGTTAATGACTTTCATAACGCCCTATACTCTCAGCGAGTTCCAATACTGACATGGCGTATCGTCTACTCGGGTTATAATCCATAATCGTAAAAAAATTCTCATAAGCAAGCCAGTACGACACTGTCTCTGGAGCGGTACGCAATGCGATCAAACCTGTTTTTCTGGGAATAAACGGTTGAGTCGGCAAAACATCCAAAGCAGACCAATCCGACATTTCGGTACTCGCTTTACGGCCATAATTGACCAAATCTGTCACTTTTTCAGGGTTAGCAACATACGCCATAACATACCAAGGCTGCTTTGACTGCCAGCCGTGGTGCTTTAGGTAGTTTGCGACGCTACCAATGGAATCTGCTTCGGAACCCCATAGGTCAATGTGGCCATTTTTATCATAATCAAGTGCCAGCTTTTGGTAATTACTCGGCATGAATTGCACCATGCCCATCGCACCACTGTATGACCCTTTCGTTTCACCAATGTTCCAACCCTCTTTACGGGCTAGCAATAAATACGCTTCTAGTTCGCTTTGAAAGTAGTCCTTTCGCCTTGGGTAATCAAAAGCCAACGTGGTTAACGAAGTAAAAACATCTTTGGATCCTGTTATACGACCATAATAGGTTTCGACACCAATTAAAGCGACGATCACCCGCGGCTCAACACCAAACTCTTGCTCAGCTTTACGCAACCAATATTCATTCCGTTTCGCAAACGCCTGACCTAGCTTCGCTCTGTCTTCTGTTACGAAACGTGTCTTATACTCATAATAAGGGGTAATGACTTCCGGTTGATTGTCCGATTTTTCAATGACTTTCGGACGCAGCTTAATGCGTGAAAACGCCAATTCTAAGCGTGACTTGTCGTAATTATATAAGCGTACGAGACGCTCTATAAAAAGTTGAACCTCAGGATTACCCGCATAGGAGTCAGCCCATTCTTCAGGCATTTCCTCCAGCAGAGTATCACTGACACCAGAATTGGAAGGCAATGTAGAATGATCCGTACTACTACATGCAGTCAGACCAAGCGCTAAAAACAACCATGCAGCTTGCTTAATCATCATCTTGCTCTTTTATGTGTTTGTATTGACATTAGAATCCCAAATGTCGCCATGATGGTAATAATCGAAGTACCACCGTAACTGACAAGCGGTAAGGGTACCCCAACCACAGGCAAAATACCTGACACCATCCCAATATTTACAAACATGTATACGAAAAAAGTAAGCGTCAAACTGCCCGCTAATAACCGCGCATAGTTATCCTCTGCATTCGCCGCTATGTACAAACCACGAGCAATAACCAGTAAATACGCCAATATCAAAACACCACACCCCAGCATGCCAAACTCTTCGGCAAGCACGGCAATAATAAAATCAGTATGACTTTCAGGGAGAAAATCTAACTGCGCTTGCGTGCCTTCTAAAAAGCCTTTCCCATACACGCCACCAGACCCTATCGCCGTTTTGGATTGGATAATATTCCACCCAGAACCCAAAGGGTCACTTTCAGGGTTTAAGAAGGTCAACACCCTTTGACGCTGATAGTCGTGCATAAACTGCCATAATGCATAACCAGCAACCGGAGCCATCGCGGCGGCGCCAAGAATATAACGCCACCCTAAGCCAGCAAGAAAGAGAACAAAAATGCCGGACACTGCCACCAACAGCGATGTCCCTAGATCAGGCTGTTTCGCTATCATTAATACGGGCACAACAATTAAGCCAAGCACAGATAAAATTTGTTTTATGTTCGGCGGTAATTGCCTATCCGAAAAGTACCACGCAATCATCATTGGCATGACGATCTTCATGATCTCAGAAGGCTGAAATCGCAAACCGCCGGGCAAAGCTAACCAACGTTGCGCCCCTTTGGCCCCGACGCCAAAGAGCAACACACCAATCAACAAAACGGTAATAAAAATGAATAAACTTGGGGATGCGCGCTTCATATACTTAGGCGGCAACTGAGCCAGCGCTAAACACACCAATAGGCCTATGGCCAATCGAAACACTTGGCGCTCGACCATTGCGACATTTTGACCGGATGCGGAATACAAGACGAAAAGGCCACCGACAATTAATAACAGCAATGAGGCCATCAGCAAGACATCGATGTGCACCAACTTCCACAAACGAGCATTAGTAAAAGATAAGACTCTACGATACACACTATCTGACATTGTTGTTCCCTTTTAAGTAGTCGTATCGCTCGGGGTAATCATTGTATAGATACGCGTCAAACAGGGCTTTGGTTAAATCAGCAGGCTTTGAACTACTACCACCATTTTCAAAAATAGCAAAAACAGAAATTTTAGGATTCTTCGCCGGCGCAAAACCAATAAATAAAGCGTGATCATGCAAGCGCTTTTCCAGCGCATCCGCATCGTATTCTTGGTCTTCTTGCAAACTAAACACCTGACCCGTTCCTGTCTTCCCTGCGATATCATACTCAGTACCTTGCAAGCGTCTTGCTGTACCATGAGAATCTGTTACCACTTTTCGCATGGCATCTATCATCCGCCCCCAGTTTCTCTGATCTTTCAATACGATGTCGTGCTCATCACCCAATCCATTCTCAAACGTGGCAGCTTGCTCACCAATCGTACGAGCCATGCGTGGATAGAAATAATGACCTTTACTGGCTAATGCAGAGGTCGCAGAAGCAATTTGAACAGGAGTGGCCACCATAAACCCTTGACCGATACCGACGTTAACAGAATCCCCCGGATACCAAGGTTCTTTATACTTGGCCTTTTTCCACTCATTGGAAGGCAATAAACCATTGCTCTCGCCATTTAAATCCAACAAATTACTTTGCCCAAAACCAAAACGGGTTAAAAAATTATGAATGGGCGTGATACCCATTTTATTCGCTAATTGATAATAGTAAGTATCAACCGATTCGATAATAGAGCGCTCTAGATCAATCCATCCATGACCCGTTCGTTTCCAGTCTCGATATCGACGCCCGTCTGGGTTAATTTGGTAATAGCCTTTGGCGAAATATCGCTCCGTCCAAGAAGCAAACCCATATTCAAGGCCTGCAAGTGCCATAAAGGGCTTGATTGTCGATGCTGGCGGATAACCACCACGCAACGCACGATTGAAAAGGGGAGTTTTTTAGATTGACGCAGCGCACTGTAGTTAGCAACAGAAATGCCACGAACAAATAGATTGGGATCATAACCTGGCTTAGAAACCAGCGCCAAGATCCCACCTGTAGTTGGGTCAATGGCGACAACAGAGCCCGTATAATCACCCAATAGATCATAGGCATACTGCTGCAGTCTAGCATCCAAATACAGATGCAAGTCTTTACCTGGTGTGGGGTTTTGTCGATCCAATTCTGACATTATTCGACCGCGGGCATTCACCTCAACTTTGCTGAGGCCAGCTTCGCCAAATAATGTTTTTTCGTAATAGCCTTCGATGCCCGTTTTACCGATAAATAAAGCCCCTTGATAGGCTTGTCGGTCAACGGTTTCTAAATCTTTTGAAGTAATACGGCCAACATAACCAATAGCATGAGCAAACGCCTCGCCATATGGGTAGTATCTCGTCAGCTGCGCCTCGACCTGAACACCATCCAATCGGTACAGATCAACAGACACTCTAGCCCATTCTTCATCGGTCAGTTGAGGCTTTAAGGTTAAAGACTGATATGGTCTACGATATTCTTTAAGACGGTCTTCAAAGTCTTCCCACTCATCATCACTTATCTCGATAATGTCAGAAAGCGCTGTTTTTAACTGAGGAAGACTGTCAATACGCTCAGGGGTTACCGTCAAACTGTGAATAGGCCGATTGTCTGCCAGAATAACGCCATTACGGTCGTAAATTAGCCCGCGAGGTGGCGGCTCGGTCACCAGCATTACCCGATTGTCGTCCGCTTTCGTTTGGTATAAATCGTGTTCTATGACTTGCAGGTAAAAAAGTCGAGCCATCAAAATAATAACAAGCACCAAGACAAAAACGGCGGCGGCGATCAGACGGTGCTGAGTGAGCCGCTGCTCTTGGCGATAATTCCGAAAATTTTGATGTCGACGACTCACCTGTCTACCTTACCTATGATACGGGTGATTATTCATAAGCGTCCAAGCACGATAAATCTGCTCCGCTAAAATAATTCTCACCATGGGGTGTGGCAAGGTCAAACGAGACAAAGACCACACTTGGTCAGCTCGCGCAGTACACCTTGGGTCAAGTCCATCTGGGCCACCAACCAACAGACTGACATTATATCCATCCATTCGCCATTGCCCAGTTTGGTCCGCTAACTGCTCAGTAGACCATTCTTTACCCAACACCTCCATGGCAATAACCTTATCGCTTGGAGGAATCGCCTCTAGCATGAGATCGCCTTCCTTTCGAATGGCTTTTGCAATGTCAGTATTTTTCCCCCGAGGTGACATCGGGATCTCTAAAAGCTCTAATGCAAAATCTTTTGGAAGGCGTTTTGAGTACTCATCATAACCTTCTGTCACCCATTTGGGCATTTTACTGCCAACAGCAATCAAACGAACACGCATTAAAAAGAGCCTTAAATTTGTTCTGGTTTAATGTCCCACAATTTTTCAAGGTCATAAAATGCTCGTGCTTCTTCTGTCATCACATGCACAACAACATCATGCAAATCAACCAAAACCCAGTCACTTCCCATACCACGACCTTCAGAACCTAGTGGCTGAAGACCTTTTCCTTTCAAGTGTTCAAATACATTTTGACCCAGCGCATTCACATGACGCTTAGAAGTACCCGTACAAATCACCATGTAATCCATCATATCGGTATGACTACCGACATTAAGCACAGTGATTTTATCACCCTTGACATCTTCCAATGCTTCAACAGCAAAAGCTAAAATTTGATCTGCTGTGAGATTAAGTTGACTCATATAATTACGTTTTCCTATCGATATAATTGATGTTGCTCTATGTAATTCTGAACGGGCTCTGGTAAAAGGTAAGCAATAGACTCATTTTTTCGAGCTAACCCTCTGATCATACTAGAGGATATTCCCAAAGGAGTGAGTGTTTCAAACCAGATTCGCCCTGAGGGCGCGCATTGTAACTCATGCGGTGAGGCGGCACGATAGTTTTCGCAAAAACCACTCAATTCAGAGATTAAATCGGGCTCCCAACCTGGACGAGACACCACCAACAAATGCGCATATTGAATAATTTTTTGCCAATCATGCCATGTAGGAAGGGACAAAAAGCTGTCCATTCCCAACACCATAATAAGTGGCTCATTTGGCCCCATTTCTGCCCTAAGGTCACGTAACGTATCAATACTATAGCTAGGACCTTCGCGATCAATTTCTCTAGAATCAACACTTAAACGAGCATCACCAGACATGGCCAGCTTTACCATATCAAGCCTTTGCTGAGGCATGACACTTGGCCGATCTTTATGCACTGGCTGAAAACAAGGAATCAACTTCAAAGCCGAATAATGATAACGGTCCAAAATCTCAACCGCTGTTCTAAGATGGCCATTATGAACAGGATCAAATGTCCCCCCCATAATGGCCAACCCAGCCGTTTTCACATTTCCTTTTGCGTTAATTGTCACGAGTATGACCGTCACCCAACACTATATACTTTTGACTGGTTAAACCAATCAGCCCAACTGGCCCACGAGCGTGTATTTTATCCGTTGAAATACCAATTTCCGCACCCAAGCCATATTCAAAACCATCCGCAAAGGCCGTAGATGCGTTAACCATGACAGAAGAAGAATCCACTTCGGTCATGAACGCACGCGTTTTTGAATAATTACAGGAAACAATGGCGTCCGAGTGATGTGAACCATACTGATTAATGTGCGCAATGGCTTCATCAATATCAGACACGACTTTCACAGACAGTTTTGGCGCGAGGTATTCGGTAAACCAATCCTCCTCCGTCGCTCTTCCAATTGCGGAAGAAAAAGCCTGTGAAGCCTCACACCCAACTAACTCGACCCCTTTTTCTGTGTAGGCAGCAACAAGCCTTGGTAAGATCTCGCCAACAACCGATTGATGAATCAACAACGACTCCATTGCATTACACACACCATAGCGACGTGTTTTCGCGTTTAACGCAATGTTAAATGCTTTTTCTAAATCTGCTTCATCATCAATATAGACATGACAATTGCCATCAAGATGCTTAATAACAGGCACCCTTGCATCCTTACTAATACGCTCAATTAACCCTTTGCCACCTCGCGGAACGATCACATCCACAAATTCAGGCATAGTGATCAATTTACCAACCGCATCACGATCTGTCGTGTTCAAGACTTGTACGGCAAACTCTGGTAAACCAACGGCTTTCAATCCTTCAGACACCGCCTCTGCAATGGCCTGATTTGAATAAAATGCTTCTGAGCCGCCACGCAAAATAGTGGCATTACCCGATTTCAGACACAAACTAGCAGCATCAATGGTGACATTAGGACGAGACTCATAAATAATCCCCACCACACCTAAAGGAACACGCATTTTACCCAACTGAATACCAGAAGGACGGAATACCATGTCTGTGATTTCGCCAACAGGGTCCGGCAAAGCAGCGACCTGACGCAAACCTTCAATCATGCCATCAATACGTGCATCATCCAGACGCAACCGATCAATCAACGCCGCATCAAGGCCTTTCTCTTCGCCACTATCTAAGTCCTTAGCGTTCTCTAATATCAATCGAGGTCGTGCAACTTCCAAAGCATCAGCCATGGCAAACAAAGCCATATTTTTTTGCTCTGTGGATGCTTTAGCAAGAAGACGCGAAGCCGCCCTAGCTTGCTGACCAATTTGATTCATATAAGATTCTAAGGACATTTTTAATCTCTATTAAAAGTAAAAAAACAGACAACAGACCAGCAAATAAATCGCGATCTCTTAAACCAAGACAGTATACTACCACAATATTTTTATTCATTTAGTGCCGATTTTTACGAAAGGATCTTCCATTGTCATCCCCTAACTCTTTCACCCTATCTACCATTGGCATCGTTCACTCCTGTTACAAAGAAAAGTTTGGCATCCCTCGCCAACCAGGTTTAGTGACAGAGGCCACCGCAAAAATAGAACTTCTTCCGCCTTACAATCGCCTTGATGTATTAGATGGACTTGATGGTTTTTCACATATCTGGATACAGTTTATTTTCCATGCCTGCATAACCGAAAATTGGAAAGCAAAAATACGCCCTCCCCGCTTGGGTGGGAAAATAAAAATGGGGATATTCGCCACTCGCGCTACACACAGACCCAATCCAATAGGCCTGTCCGTGGTAAAAATAGGTCGTATATATCAAGAAAAACAAAAAATATTCATCGATTTACACGGAGCAGACTTACTTGATGGAACCCCCGTTCTAGACATTAAACCCTACCTGCCCTACGCAGACAGCATCACTGATGCCAAAGGTGGCTTTGCACCAACACCAAGCCAGTCACCCAAGAAACCCGTAATCTTTTCCGAACAAGCAAAAACACAATGCGAGCAGTATCAAAGTTTGCACAAAAGAGAGATAAGCACTTTAATTGAACAAATAGTAGAGCAAGATCCAAGACCTTCTTATTTGTCAGAGCAGACACACAGAGAGCATGGCATAAAACTTTGGGACATTAATGTAAAATGGTGCGCAAGAAACGATCACTTTGAAATTCTTAGAATTGAACAAGAGCAAGAGAGCATGACATGAATAAAAAGCAGTTTTTGAACACATATAAAACGGTCGATAAATTAAATAAAGAAACCCAAAAAACTGCCGAAAAACCGCCACTTTACCGCTCTAAAGACGATGAGCGCCTTATTAAAGACTTTCATTACGCAAAATTCCAAAAAAACCTACACAACACACAGCAAAGCAATGCATTAAAAGCACTACTGAATAAAAAAGATTGGAGCGAAGAGGACACCGAAACATTACTGGCGGCATTGCGTTAACAAAATATACACAGCAACTATACCCATGGTTATCCACATGTTATGTGTATAGTTTTCCTGTCAATAATTTCAAAAAAATATGTAAAAAAAAGCGGACCTAAGTCCGCTTTTTTATAACAGCAAGAATCAAAACTTAGTTTTGGTTCTCTAGTTGCGCTTTGATCAAATCACCGATAGTGGTAGGACCATTTGCTTCAACTTGTTGCTTCTCAGAATGAGATTTCAACGCTGCTTTTTCTTCAGTAGCATCTTTCTGCTTGATAGAAAGAGTGATAGTGCGAGCTTTACGATCAACATTGATGATCGCTGCTTCTACTTTATCGCCTTCTTTCAATGCAGTTGTTGCATCTTCAATACGCTCACGGCTGATTTCAGATACTTTCAAAGTAGCTTCAACGCCTTCAGCAAGAACAACAACAGCGCCTTTTGCATCAACTTCAGAAACAGTACCGTTTACGATAGTGCCTTTGTCATTTTCAGCAACGAAAGCTAGGAACGGATCTTCTTCTAGTTGTTTAACACCTAGAGAAATACGCTCACGCTCAGCATCGATAGACAATACAACTGTTTCTAGCATATCGCCTTTCTTGTATTGACGAACTGCTTCTTCACCAGTTTCGTCCCAAGATAGGTCAGATAAGTGAACAAGACCGTCGATACCGCCATCAAGACCAATGAACACACCAAAGTCAGTGATAGACTTGATTGCGCCAGAGATTTTGTCGCCTTTATTGAAAGAAGTAGCAAACTCTTCCCATGGGTTCATTGTGCACTGCTTGATACCCAAAGAAATACGACGACGCTCTTCATCGATGTCAAGAACCATAACTTCAACTTCATCACCAATCTGAACAACTTTAGATGGGTGAATGTTTTTGTTAGTCCAATCCATTTCAGAAACGTGTACTAGACCTTCTACGCCTTCTTCAAGCTCAGCGAAGCAGCCGTAATCAGTCAAGTTAGTTACTTTAGCAGTTACTTTAGTGTTTTCTGGGTAACGAGCTTTGATAGCTACCCATGGATCTTCACCCAACTGCTTAAGACCTAGAGATACACGGTTACGCTCGCGGTCGAATTTAAGAACTTTAACGTCGATTTCATCACCAACAGCAATGATTTCGCTTGGGTGCTTAATGCGTTTCCAAGCCATATCAGTGATGTGTAGAAGACCATCAACACCACCAAGATCAACGAAAGCACCGTAATCAGTAAGATTCTTAACGATACCTTTAACTTCTTGACCTTCTTCAAGAGAAGCAAGCAATGTTTCGCGTTCAGCGCTGTTTGTCGCTTCCATAACGGCACGACGAGAAACAACAACGTTGTTACGTTTTTGATCAAGCTTGATAAGTTTGAACTCTAGATCCACACCTTCTAGGTGAGACGTGTCGCGGATTGGGCGAACATCTACCAAAGAGCCAGGCAAGAAAGCACGGATGTTAGCGATATCAACTGTGAAGCCACCTTTAACTTTACCGTTGATAACACCGTGAACGATGGCATTTTCTTCGTAAGCTTTTTCAAGAACAGACCAAGTTTCTGCACGTTTAGCTTTTTCACGAGACAATTTAGTCTCACCGAAACCATCTTCAACAGCGTCAAGTGCAACTTTAACTTCGTCACCGATGTTTAAGTTGAACTCACCACTTTCCGTTAGGAACTGAGAACGAGGAATTACGCCTTCAGATTTAAGACCTGCATGAACAGTTACCCATTCACTGTCAATATCAACAATGATACCAGTAACAATTGAGCCTGGCGCCATTTCGACGGTTAACAGGCTTTCTTCAAACAGTTCTGCGAAGCTTTGAGTCATTGTATTTCCTATATAGTCGGCCTATTAAAAGAGCTAGGCCTTATCCACACTGCCAGCAAATGTGGGTCAATTTTTTTGGATGATGCGACAAAGGCTTGCTGGCACCCTTGCCGACTTGAATAACATTTAATCTATTCTAGCACAATTTGGCTAAAAAAAAGTAGACGCAAAAAAGAACAGATTATACAAGACCGGCTTTTACGGTTTCCGCAAAAATCATCTCGACAACCTGCTCTATCGTCAAATCTGTACTGTCGATAACTAACGCGCCTGCCGCTGGGACAAGAGGAGCAATGGCTCTATTGGCGTCACGCTCATCACGTTCTTTAATCGTTTTTACAAGTTCTTCTAGGTTAACAGCTTCGCCTTTTTGCTGCAATTGCTGCAAACGTCTTTGTGCTCGTTCTTCCGCTGAAGCGGTTAAAAACACTTTTATTTGAGCAGAAGGAAAAACCACTGTCCCCATATCTCGTCCATCAGCCACCAAACCTGGCGCTTGCGAGAAAGCGCGTTGACGCAACAACAACCCTTCACGAACCTCTGGAATAGCCGCTAACTTAGACGCTGAGTTGCCAACTTCCTCCGTTCGAATGGCTTGTGTTACTACTTCGCCTTCCAAAATAATATCAACACGGCCTTCTTCAGATTGCTTAAACTGAATATCCAAATGCTCTGCAAGAACTTTCAACATATCCACATCATCTGCAGACATGCCATGATGCGACACAGCAAGAGCAAGCAATCGATACAAAGCACCACTATCAAGTATGTGCCACCCCAGCTTTTCTGCGATCAATTGACTTACAGTGCCCTTACCCGCACCACTTGGACCATCAATCGTAATAACTGGGCCTTGGTTGATCATAACTATTCCTCTTAAAAAACTACTGCGTTACCGAGCAATGAAAACCTAATTGCATCGCAACGCTCTCCAACTCATTAAATTCTTCTAATAATTTTTGACAATCATTTACTTTTGTTACGGACTGACTACGCGCACCCAATAAAAGCATAGCAAGAGCCAACTTATCATCGCCTGCACAGTCCAATTCACCACCCTGTGGAAGACCTCCTGTAATTAATAAATCACCCTCATCATGAGCACAAACAATACTCATCTGTTCTAGCGCGTCAACAATCGCCAACACCCTGTCTTCACAATAATATGGCAATGCGCCGATTCCCTTAATACGACTATCACCTTTGGCGTACGCTGCAGCAACACACAGTAAAGGAAGCTCATCTCTAAATTGGTAACACTGCTCAACCGACAATTCAAAGGCATGCAACTCAGCAAATCCAGCTCGCACTTCACCTTCATAAAGTCCTGATTGCCCCCGCACGGGAAGCGTCACATCGGCACCCATAGATTTCAAAAGAGACAAGAAGGCAAAGGATACCGAGTCCAATCCAGCATTACTTATCATCAACTCAGAGCCCGGCAGCAAATTGGCTAGTAGCACCAACCATAAGGTTTCATATTCATCGCCCGATAAAACAACATCCACCCCCTGCAAAGGCATTGGCTTAATGTCGAAGCCATCCTCCAAAGCAGACATATTTGCACCGAAGTACCGAAAAAGCACATCACTATGAGAAAGCGAACGCTGCGGTTGAACAACTCGACCTTTTTCAGGTGAATACAAAGCCGCTAAAAACGCCGCCATACGCAAACTTCCAGAAGCAGTTTTCAAGTATACCGACACATCCAACGACACGTTTGGCGACAATGACACAGGCAAACAATCTGCAACCTCCGAGACCACTTCTCCCCCCATCTTACGAATCAAGGAGAACAAATCACCCATTGGCTGATTAAGCAGCCCCCCTTCCGCAACCACAGTGACAGGAAACTGCTGGCCAGCCAAAACCGGCAACAACAAATACAAGCTCTCACGTGATTGATGGACATTGATTGGTGCGATCGGCGCTTTCAAACCGCGAAGACCCACGCCGTGAATTCGCAAAGAATCAACGGACGACTCCTCAATAACCACACCCATATCACGGAAGGCCTGCATTGTAATGCGAACATCTCCCGTCAAATCGATGTTTCTTATCTCACTCAACCCACTTGAAAGCGCCGCTATAGTAATAACTTTATGTGACAAAGATTTGTCACCCAGCAAAGAAATATCACCCTTGACCACAGAAGCAGGCAAGACAGAAACCGATACTGGCCGAACTTCTTTTGATGAACCGATTGTACGTTGCTCTAACAATCGAAGAAAATGATCTCGCGCAGACTTTGCACGGGTAAACACACCAAACATACTCGCGCCATCGCCCTGCTCAATCGCAGCACGCATGTCAGCAAGACGATCGGTAAAATGATCCAATGTCGCTAATGTGGCCTCTTTATTTGCCATAAAAACATCACGCCACATGACCGGATCACTGGACGCTATTCGAGTAAAGTCTCGAAAACCACCGGCGGCGAATTTAAATATGTCTTGGCTGCGCTCCCCATTGGCCAACGCATCCACCAAGGTATACGCCAGCAAATGCGGTAGATGACTCGAGGAGGCAAGCACATGATCATGATGAACAACATCCATGCTCACCACATCCGCCCCGACTGAACGCCACAAGCGATGAAGACGATCCAATAAAACAGGATTACTGTCAGGCAAAGGAGTCACTATTGCCATGTGCTTTTCAAATAACAAAGAATTGGACGCTAAAACACCACTTTTCTCAGCACCAGCTATCGGATGACCTGGAATAAAGTTCGCAGGAACAGTTCCAAAAACTCGGCGTGCCGACTCAATCACACTGCCTTTTGTCGACCCAACGTCCGTCAATAACGTATTTTCAGATAAAAGAGGCTTTAACTCTGTTAAAACCGACTCCATCGCTCTGACAGGAGTCGCCAGAATAATGACATCCATCTTAGAAATATACGTTTCCGTTAGCTCTGCTGGATAATCAATCACACCAGTAGAAACCCCGAGCGCCAACTCACTCTCACGGCGATCCACACCATAAAGCGTTGCCAGACCTCGCTCTTTTAATGCCTTAGCGAAAGAACCACCAATCATGCCAAGACCGATGATCATGACATTCCCAAATTTCTTTTTTCAGTTGACGTCACATCTACAGACATCCGAAATTCATTTTCACCAGTCAAAGCACAACACTCTTTTTCAAATTACTACAGTACCGCCACAGGGTAAGACCCCAACACTTTCACTTCCGAAGCTCGCTCGCGCAGCTCATCAATTACCGCACGGCACTCATCATCCAAATAATGCCCCACGAAATCGATGTAGAAGATATACCCCCAACGACTCATCAACGAAGGACGAGTTTCTAGCCGAGTCATATCCACACCGTGACGCTCAAACGCTTCGAGCAATCGATACAAAGCACCCGGCTCATTTTTCGCACTGATCAATAATGACGTTTTATCTTTACCGCTCTGTGGAACCTCTTGATTGCCGACAATTAAGAATCGAGTGGTGTTATCAGGACGATCCTCAATGTTTGCGGAGACTTTTGTCAAACCATAAAGCTCACACGCCACTTCTCCCGCAATGGCCGCAATGGCGCGACCACTTCGGCCAGCCTCAGCCGCCAGACGCGCCGCCTCCGCATTAGAGCTTACAGCAACACGCTCTACATGAGGCCAGTATCGATCCAACCAAGCGCGACACTGAGCCAATGACTGCTGATGAGAATAAATATGAGTGACGTCTTCTGAATTGATATTCGGACTCACTAGCAAGTGGTGGTGGATACGCTCTTCCACTTCACCACAAATTTTCAAACGCGAGTCACGAAAGCTATCCAAAGTATGATTAACAACACCTTCAGTCGAATTCTCCAACAGGAACAACGCCATAATTTGCCGCGCCAGACTCAACCTCACGAAAGACTTCATCAATTGCGGCCATAGGCGCACTGATAATAGACTTACCAAAGTGCTTTAGTGCCGCCTGCTGCGTGAACAGTACCTTCTGGCCCTAAAAACGCAATACGCATAGGCTTTTCAAGCGCCAAGCATGAAGACATGACCTGACGAAATATCTTCGCCATCTCTTCATTACCCAAAGGGCCTTCGTTGCGCTCCATCACTCTACGCAACACTTGTGCTTCACGCTCTGGGCGATAAAAGACAACCGCCTCACCACCTTGTTCAGCCAATTTCACTTCGGCCACTTTTTGAGCGCAGCGAGCGCGTTCGTTGATCAACATCTGTATTTGCGAATCAATCGAGTCGATACGATCGCGCAACAATGGCAGCGTATCTGGTACTGCTTGCTTAGAATTCGACATGCTATTTATTATCCGTAGAGGTTATTATCTTTAAAAAGTGTTATCCGTGACGCTGTTCAAAGCCACGCATAAAATCAATCAAAGCCTCAATCCCTTCCATAGGCATTGCGTTATATATACTTGCACGCATACCACCAACAGAGCGATGACCAGCCAAAGTACGAAGGCCAGCGGCTTCAGACTCCTGCAAGAAAAGCGACTCAAGAGACTCGTCAGCCAAAATAAACGGCACATTCATACGAGATCGATACGCAGGCTCAACCGGATTTGAATAAAAATCACTAGAATCAATAAAATCGTATAACGCTTTTGCCTTACGAATGTTAACCGCCTCAATCGCCTCAACCCCCCTTGCGCTTCCAACCATTCAAACACTAAATCAGCCAAATAAATGGCAAACGTTGGCGGAGTGTTAATCATGGAGTCATTCGCTGCCAAATTCGCAAAATTCCAGATTGACGGCAACTCGTCACTACTACGCGCCAACAAATCTTTGCGAATGATGCAGATCACAACACCAGCAGGACCAACATTTTTCTGCGCGCCCGCATAAATAACGCCATACTTACTGACATCAATTTTACGAGATAAAATAGTAGAAGACAGATCAGCAACGATGGGCAACGTCGTTTCAGGAAGATCAGCAAACTCCACACCACCAATGGTTTCATTTGGACAAATGTGAAGATAAGCCGCACTCTCATCCGGTTCAAGTGTAGAAAACTCAGGAACGGTCGTGTAATTCTGCTCTTTAGAAGAACCGACCACTTTTACATTTGTGTATCTTTTCGCTTCTTTGATTGCTTTTGTGGACCAAGCGCCCGTATCCAAGAAACAAGCCGAGTCATAGCCGTTTGCTAAATTTGCTGGAATCTGAGCAAATAAAGTTGACGCCCCACCTTGAACAAACAACACTTCATAATCATCGTTAATATCAAGCAAACGTTTTAAACGTGCTTTTGCTGATGCCAAGATAGACATAAATTCATCACTGCGATGACTCATTTCCATCACAGACACACCAGCACCGTGCCAATCCAACATTTCAGCCTGCGCTTTTTTCAAAACGGCTTCTGGCAAGAGCGGCTGGACCAGAACAAAAATTATATACTCGGCTCATCCTGCTTATTTACCTCTAGTATTTTCAGGAGTTACTTTACAAGAACAATTTACAACAACGATCTACAACAAAAGCGACGCACCTAAGTGCGTCGCTTTATTATTTATTCCGCCTCGTCATCAATGACATCAGGAGATTCGTCGCCATCGCTTGGCGCCTGATCAACAACAGCGTCATCCGCTTCATCAATCTCAACATCTTCTTCATCATCTTCAACGACACGTTCAATACCGACCAAATGTTCATCATTGGTCAATCGAATCAAAGTAACCCCTTGAGTATTTCGACCCTGACACGACACTTCGGTCACTCGAGTACGAACCAAGGTCCCCTGATCGGTAATCAAAATAATCTCATCGGTCTCATCCACCTGAGCCGCACCAACCACTGGCCCATTACGCTCGGAAACTTGAATACCGATAACACCTTGACCACCACGACCGTATACAGGGAAGTCTTCAACCAACGTACGCTTACCGTAGCCGTTTTCACAAGCCATCAATACCGCAGAACCCTCTTGTGGAACAATAAGAGAAACCACTTTAGCGCCTTCACTCAAGCGAATACCACGGACACCTGCCGCAGTTCGACCCATAGCACGAACATCTGACTCTTTGAATCGAATCGTCTTACCAGAAGAAGAAACCAACATGATATCGTTGTCACCATTGGTAACCGACACACCAACCAATTCATCTGTTTCGTCTAGGCTAAGCGCAATCAACCCCGTCGAGCGCGGACGAGCAAAATGCTGCATTGCTGTTTTCTTAACGGTTCCGTTTGCCGTCGCCATAAAGATATAGCTACTTGCTTCAACCATTGCGTCATCAGCGACGTCATCGTCTGCTTCCGCTTCATTTTCAGTTGCCTCAACAACCGGTAGAGGCAACAAAGCAGAGATAGACTCACCCTCTCTCAATGGCAACAAGTTGACAATAGGACGACCTTTCGCACTGCGGCTTGCCACTGGAATTTCGAACACACGCAACCAGTAAACTTTACCGAAGTTACTAAATAGCATGATGGTGTCATGACTGCTGGTAACCAACAAATGCTCAATGTGATCTTCGTCTTTCATGCTGGCAGACGATTTTCCACGGCCACCACGACGTTGCGCTTGGTACTCTTCCAACGGCTGAGATTTTGCGTAGCCGGTATTTGAAATCGTGACCACCATAGGCGCTTCATCAATCAAATCAGCAATGGTCAGGTCTTGGCGAGATGTCAAAATTTCAGTGCGACGCGCATCACCGAAAGTGTCACGCACTTCTTCCAACTCTTCACGAATGACTTCCATCAAACGATCTGGGTTAGACAAAATATTTAGCAATTCACCGATCAAATCAATCAGGGATTTGTACTCGCCAAGCAACTTATCATGCTCTAACCCGGTCAAACGATGCAGACGCAAATCCAAAATCGCTTGGGCTTGGTCAGGTGACAAATGATATGCACCGTCTACAAACCCATACCCCGCTTCAAGATCATCCGGACGACACGCATCCGCACCAGCACGCTCAAGCATGGCAACCACATTACCTGGCTGCCAAGACTCACCGACGAGTTTTTCTTTTGCTTCAGCTGAAGTAGGAGACGTTCGAATCAACTCAATGACGCGATCGATGTTGGCAAGAGAAACCGCCAAACCTTCAAGAATATGACCGCGCTCACGCGCTTTACGCAATTCAAATATAGTACGACGCGTTACCACCTCACGGCGGTGTTTAACAAAACACTCTAGAATCTGCTTAAGGTTTAGCAACTGAGGTCGACCATCAACCAAAGCCACCATATTCATACCGAATACAGACTGTAACTGAGTTTGTGAAAAGATATTATTGACAACCACATCTGGGTTTTCACCGCGACGCAATTCAATAACGATGCGCATGCCGTCCTTATCGGACTCATCGCGAAGCTCACTGATGCCTTCCAGTTTTTCTCTTTTACAAGCTCAGCGATTTTTTCAATCACTTTCGCTTTATTTAACTGATATGGAATTTCAGTAAAGACGATAGATTGGCGGTTGCCTTTTTCCATGTCTTCAAAATGATGGCGAGCACGCATATAAATGCGACCACGACCTGTTTTGTAGGCTTCAATGATCCCTGCACGACCATTTATAAACGCCCCCGTTGGGAAGTCTGGTCCAGGAATGTGGTCAATCAGCTCATCAATAGTGATGTCTGCATTATCAATAACAGCAAGACAACCATCGATAATTTCGCCAAGGTTATGAGGTGGGATGTTAGTCGCCATACCAACCGCAATACCAGCTGAGCCATTTACCAACAGCCCCGGCACGCGCGCAGGTAACACTTCAGGCATAAACTCCGTACCATCGTAGTTAGGTACGAAATCAACGGTCTCTTTCTCAAGGTCCATCAAAAGATGATGGGAAATTTTCGCCATACGAATTTCGGTATAACGCATTGCTGCTGCACTGTCACCATCGACAGAACCGAAGTTACCTTGACCATCGACCAAGGTGTAACGCATTGAGAAAGGCTGCGCCATACGAACAATCGTATCATATACGGCGGAATCACCATGCGGGTGATATTTACCGATTACATCACCGACGATACGCGCCGATTTTTTGTACGGTTTATTCCAATCATTTTTAAGTTCATTCATCGCAAATAGAACGCGACGGTGAACAGGTTTTAACCCGTCTCGCACATCAGGCAATGCTCGACCTACAATTACACTCATGGCGTAATCTAGGTAAGATCCCTTTAGTTCATTTTCGATACTGACGGGAATAATTTCTTTGGCTAATTCACCCATAGATACAATCGATCCTTATGCCTCGGAGTCAAAAAGACCCCTTAATATCTTTTTATAAGCGCCGCATTGTACCATAAGGAAATAAATAACACCCCTTCAGGAGCATGTTTTGTTGCCCTATATTGCATTTATAACGACTCCCAATCCCGACACCGGAAACATCAGGTATACTCAACTAAGACAAAGTAAGTTTGCTATTGGTCGACCCTTGGGTTGGCGCTATACTAGAAAAAGCATGAATCCAATTAAATGTGAAAGCACGTACAAATTCACAGAAGAAAAACACGCAGCGCAACTCAATACATCGAGCCTGCCACCTTCAGCAACACAAAGACGGACACCGCATAAATGACAACAAATCAACAAGACAACGTAGACTTAAATGAAGTAGCCAAGTTTGAAGCGCTGGCCAGTCGCTGGTGGGACACTGAAAATGAATTCAAACCACTGCACGACATCAACCCATTGCGCACGCAATACATCAACGAACGCGCCGAAGGACTACAAGGCAAAAAAGTCATTGATGTGGGCTGCGGCGGAGGCATTCTTTCTGAAGCCATGGCAAAACTGGGCGCCAACGTCAAAGGCATCGACATGGGAGAAGCCCCTCTGGCTGTAGCCAAACTCCACAAAGAAGAATCCAAACTTGACATCGATTACGAAAAAATCACAGCAGAAGAAATAGCCCAACGCGAAGCCGGACAATACGACGTAGTCACTTGCCTAGAAATGCTAGAGCACGTTCCAGACCCTTCGTCAGTCATCAAGGCCTGCATGACATTAGTCAAACCGGGGGGGCACGTATTTTTCTCTACCATTAACAGAAACCCGAAGGCCTATCTTTTTGCAATCATTGGCGCGGAATACATTCTTAATATGCTGCCAAAAGGAACACACGATTATGCAAAATTCATCCAGCCTGCAGAACTAAACAATTACGCAAGAGCGGCTGGCTTAGAAGTTAAGCACATGACAGGAATGACCTACAACCCACTTACCAAAATCTACAAACTTAACGACAAAGACGTGTCCGTTAACTATTTAATGCATACCCAAAAAATAGAAGCCTAATAAAGGCACAAGGAGGAGATATGTTCGACTATCAAGCCCCAAGCCAACTACTAACAGGCAAGGTTATTCTTGTTACAGGCGCTGGTGACGGCATAGGTAAAACCGCCGCCATTACTTATGCCAAACACGGTGCAACTGTCATTCTACTAGGCCGCACAACAAAAAAACTTGAAGCCGTATATGACTACATTGAGCAACAACAATACCCTCAGGCAGCCATCGTTCCATTAAACTTGGACGGTGCCGCCGAGCACGATTACATTGAACTTGCCAACACCATCGAAAGTGAATTTGGGCACCTTGACGGCATCCTGCACAATGCCAGCTTGTTAGGCGAAAGAACCAGTCTCGCCACCTACGACCCAACACTATTTGAGCAAGTTATGCGCGTAAACGTAACAAGCCAACTCCTGCTTAACCAAGCACTACTTCAACTTCTACAAAAAGCAGAAAGCGCCTCTATTATTTTCACATCTTCGGGCGTTGGTAGAGAGGCAAAACCAAATTGGGGCGCCTACGCTGTTTCAAAATTCGCAACCGAAGCCATGATGCAACTTTTCTCCAGCGAGCTTTCCGAACTGTCTCCCAACATCCGAGCAAACGCAATCAACCCCGGCGCAACCAGAACCAACATGCGCGCCAGCGCGTACCCAGAAGAGAACCCAGACACTCTTGCAACAACCGAAGAGATCATGCCGCTCTATCTGTATCTTATGGGCAAAGACAGCATTGGCACAAACGGTCAGTCCATTAACGCCCAGTAACAATAAGATGCAATGGGTTGCACACTACCCATTGCATCGCATCACGCGCTTCAGTTAACCTGAACACATGATCAAAACCAGAAAAAACTCACTGTATTTATCCTGCTATTTAGCGCATTTCTTACCATGTCAACTCATGCGGACAACACACACCCAACCAAAGACAACACGACCACCATGATCAACAGTCCAATTTTGACCATTCAAAATAAAAGCACCAGTGACAAAAACAGTTATCACCTTATCACACTCCCAAACCATCTAAAGGTATTACTGGTCAGCGACCCTCAAGCCGAGCGCTACTCCGCATCACTGTCTGTGAAAGTAGGCAGCTTCCAAGACCCAAAAAACCAACAAGGGCTAGCCCACTTCCTCGAACACATGCTTTTTTTAGGCACGGAAAAATTTCCAGAACCCGGCAACTATCAGTCCTATATCAACACGCACGGCGGCTCCCATAACGCTTATACAAGCACAGACACTACGAACTATTATTTCGACATTACGCCTTCCGCCTACGAAGGCGCGCTGGATAGGTTTTCCCAATTTTTCATTTCGCCATTATTCAGCGATGAATTGGCTCAAAGAGAGAAAAACGCGGTTGATGCCGAGTACAAAGCCAAATTAAAAGACGAAAATCGCCGTAACAACCAAGCTTTAAAAACACTCACAAACCCAGACCACCCCTACAGCCACTTCACCGTAGGCAGTCTTGAAACACTTAAAGATAGGCCGGGCAGCCCATTACGAAAGCAACTACTCACACTGTATAAAAACAACTACTATGCCGAAAACATGGCACTTGTTTTGGTTGCAAATTTACCTTATAGCCAACTGGCAGCACTGGCAAAAGACTACTTTTCAGGCATTTCAAACCACCACACACCGCATAATGACCACCTTCCAGAGCTCATTAATTCAAACAAAACCAAGTTACAATTTGTTCGCTCGTTAATCGACAACAACACTCTGAATCTCTATTACCAGATCGATGCACAAGGGAATAACTACAAAACTCAACCCTCTCGCTACCTCTCCTACATTCTTGGGAATGAAAACAAGGGATCCCTTTACGCATCACTAAAATCTGAAGGACTGATCAGTGGTTTGTCAGCAGGTATTAGCACAGACTACGGCAATCACGCCTTCTTTCAGCTGAAAATTCGCCTAACAAACGACGGCCTAACTCAAATAGAGACCGTTGCAAGACGCACCTTCGCCACCATCAGCCTACTCAAGTCCTCACCGGTAAACCCACTTTACTTACAAGAGGGACTAAAACTCAGCCAACTCATGTTCAATCATCAGAACTATGTTGACCCACAAAACCTAGCAAGAACACTCTCCGCCAAAATGCTCAACGTACCAACCGAAGACATATTGAGCAGCTTTCGCCTAGAAACCGCCGCCAGCGATCAACAAGTTCAAACACTGCTGCAACAGCTCAACCCAGACAAATTACTCATACAGCTCGTCACAGACAAAACGTTCCCAGAAAGCTGGACAAAAAAGACTCCGACGTGGCAAATAGAACCTTGGTATAACAGCAAATACAGCAATAACAACATCAGCCAATCACTGGCAAATATCATTAACCTATCGGTAAAAAACACTCACGTCAGCCTTCCCGAAAAAAACCCTTTTATTCCAGAGTCACTAGCAATAGTGACCGAACAAGACACCGAGCCAAAAATCATCTTTGAAAAAAAAGGCATCACGTATTGGAATAAATCTGACCCGAGTTTTGCCAAACCAACCGCAATGAACTTCCTTGCCATCAGGTTCGATCACGCCGCTGACACAGCCAAACGCACACTACTCAACCGCCTTTGGACTCGTTTATTTAATGACAGCATCAGTGAACTCACCTATGCTCCTTACATTGCTGGCCTAGGCTATTCCTTTTATCCGCACAGCAATGGCGTAACTTTACGAACCAGTGGCTATTCAGACAAACAGAACAACTATGAAATCTGGCTAATCGACCAATTATTCCTGTTTCGCCCCACATTAGAACGCTTTAACCTTGCCAAAAAACAGCTTGAGACAGATCTAAACAACCAAAAAAGCCGACAAGCTTACAACAACGCCAACAGCGCATTGAATATACTCATAACCAAAAACAGCTTCACCACAGAACAACTCAAAGAAGCGCTAGATTCATTGACATTACAAGATCTACAAGCCTTTACAAAGCAGGCAAGAGATAAGTTTGACATCGTTGGATACAGCACAGGCAACACCACGAAAGAGCAGTCTATTCAACTTGCACAGTCCATCTTCCTTCGCTTCAAAGACAGACTAATTTCAAGAAAACCTTTGGAAATCGAAACCAAACCCTTAACGCCACAAGGAAGACATCACTACCAATTTCCGTCAACAAGTGACGATTGTGCCGTCCTCTACGCCCTAATTGATACAAGCAGCCAGACAAAGAACAAAGCCATCACAGAAAAGGCGTATTTTTCTATCTTGCGAACGCTAATCAGCAGCCCTTTTTATCAAGAATTACGCACAGACCAACAACTGGGCTACATTGTGGGCGTTCAAGACCTGAGCATCCGCAATACGCCAATTCTAGGATTACTGGTGCAATCCCCAAACAACGACACATCAACCATTATCAACGCCATGGAAGACTTCCTTACTGAGCAAAGAGAAAGGTTACCCAACATCTCCACTTCGGAATTCGATAACGCTAAAAAAGCGTTATTACAACAACTCGGAAGAGAAGCTAAGAATTTAAGCGACAACGCTATAGAGGAATGGCACCAAATAGCCAAGCCAACCTCGCCAGACTTTCAAACGAAAGAAGATTGGATTCACCATGTGGAAAAAATACAGCGAGAAGACTTTCTTGAATTTATAAAGCGCAAGCTTCAATCAAAAGACACAGCAAAAATAATCATACACAATCAAACATTTCCAACCACTTTGACAGAACAACAGAGTTGGAAAGAAACCACGCCAACCAGCAATAACCTCTAATGCCAACATCGCACACGACAACGAGTACAAAGCGGATAAAACACGAGACATTACCCGCCGATCAGACGCTCCAATTTCTCGGCGTCGGTCGCCGGCGCTCCCTTTGCACCGCTTTCTGCCGTTGGCGATACGCTTTTACCGATAGGTGAAAAGTCACCAACATCCGGCTTCACATTATTAGAAGCGGCGTCATTTGCTCTTGCTTGATCACCAAAAATACCCACCTCAGGCAGCATTCGTAATCGCTTAGCCTGAATATCTTCTGGTATATTCCCCGTGAACAAAACCGTAAAAGGCGCCTCTTCTGTTCGCTTATTCACCTCATCGTAAATGGCTTGCTCACGCTCCGCAATGGCATTCTCTTCCAGATAAGACATCCCTTTACCGTCTGCCGTGATGACAATATTAGGACCCAAAGTGGTTTGGGCTTTTTCAGCAGGAATAACAGCCACTTCCTCTTGGGAGCTCATCACAACTTGATGTTGAGAATGGATGACCTGATTGCCATAAATAATATCCACAGGCTGACGAACGACAGTCTGAGCACTCACGCATAGCGGCAGAATCGCAGAGCAAAACAATAAGTATTTCATAATGACCTCGAAATAAGACCCTACTCACTATAAGAGATAAAAACACATAAAAAAAGGAGCTCAAACTAAGTTTGAACTCCTTTCCGTTACCTAGACAGCAAACTAAAGCGTGATAACATCAAAATCCGCTTCAGGATTGGCTTCCGCATCGTAATCAACACCGTCTACGCCAAAACCGAACAACTTCAAAAATTCATCTTTATAAAGCTGGTAATCTGTTTCAGCAAAAAGGTTTGCATCATTCACCTGCGGCCAAAGTTCACGACACGCCTGCTGAACATCTTCACGCAACTCCCAATCGTCTAAACGCAAACGGTTTTTATCATCCGTCAATTCAGCGGGGTTATGATTATTGTATAAACGCTCAGAGAACATGCGATAGATCTGATCCATACAACCTTCATGAATGCCTTTTTCACGCATCACTTTGAACACCATTGCCAAATACAAAGGCATCACAGGAATCGCAGATGAAGCTTGAGTAACAACAGACTTCAATACAGCAACATTCGCGCCACCGCCAATTTTAGCCAGTTGCGCATCAATCGCCGCTGAAGCACGATCCAAATCTTCTTTCGCCTTACCCAACGCACCATGCCAATAAATCGGCCAAGTGATATCAGAACCAATATAAGAATAAGCAACCGTTCGAGCGCCTTCCGCCAACACGCCCGCTTCTTGCAAAGCCGACATCCAAAGCTCCCAGTCTTGACCGCCCATTACCGTCGTTGTTGCCGCCACTTCTTCTTCTGTTGCTGGCTCAATCTCAGCTTCAATGATCACATCTTTGTTCGTGTCAATTGCCGTGGAGCGGTATGGCTGACCGATCGGCTTAAGCACAGAGCGGATCACTTCACCCGTTTCAGGCATTTTACGAACAGGGGAAGCCAAAGAGTAGACAACCATATCCACTTGACCAAGGTCTTGCTTGATCAGATCAATCACTGTGTCACGCGCTTCGTTTGAGAAAGCATCACCGTTAATACTTTTCGCGTACAGACCTTCTTCTTTAGCCACTTTGTCAAAAGCCGCTGAGTTGTACCAACCCGCTGTACCCGTTTTTTTGTCAGTACCAGGCTTTTCAAAGAACACACCGATAGTTGCCGCACCAGAACCGAATGCCGCTGCAATACGAGAAGACAATCCATAACCACTTGACGCGCCAATCACAAGTACTTTTTTAGGGCCATTTTCAATCGCCCCTTTGCTTTTAGTAAAAGCGATTTGATCTCTTACGTTTTGCTCACAACCAACTGGGTGTGTTGTTGTACAAATAAATCCGCGAATCTTTGGTTTAATGATCATAATATCTTCTCAACGTCATGTTTTGCTTACGTCTTGCCTGACAATTACATCAAATATGACAGACAAGACAAATCTACTCACCATGATACAATAGCAAGACGAATATGTCCTGATTCTGCTAAAAATACAGAACTAAAAGCCTCACATTATTGAGAGAACACACTTTGCACCTACTTGTCATCGGCTATGTCTGGCCAGAACCTAATTCATCGGCTGCTGGCAGTCGAATGATGCAGCTGCTCAACAGCTTTCACAAAGCACAATGGAAAATATCTTTTGCAAGTCCTGCTCAACAAACAGAGCACATGACAGACTTATCTCAATTGGGCATAGAAGCAGATCACATCGCACTGAATGACCCATCATTCGATACTTATATCGCAGACAAAAAACCAGACATTGTGATGTTTGATCGATTCATGATGGAAGAACAATTTGGCTGGCGCGTCGAAAAATTTAGCCCTGAATCCTTGCGAGTACTAAACACGGAAGACCTGCACTCACTAAGACAAGCGCGACACAATGCGCTTAAACAAAACAGAAAGTTTTCCATAGAAGACTTGTATTCCGACCATGGTATTCGAGAGATCGCTGCCATACACCGCTGCGATCTAACCTTGATGATTTCTGAAGTGGAAGCCAAACTTCTAATAGACGAGTTTCATGTTCCAGACACTCACGTCTTGCACCTGCCTTTTATGCTACCAACACCGCAAGGCACTGACACCCTACCGCGTTTCGAAGAGCGACAGCATTTCATTAGTATCGGTAACTTTCGTCACGCACCCAACTGGGATGCCGTACTGCAATTAAAAACAGAAATCTGGCCCAAGATCCGCAAACGACTCCCTAAGGCAGAAATGCATATTTATGGCGCCTACCCACCACCAAAAGCCACCCAATTACACAATGCCAAAGAAGGCTTTTTAGTAAAAGGCTGGGCAGAAAATGCTCACCAGGTAATGCAACAAGCAAAATTGTGCTTAGCACCTCTTCGCTTTGGCGCTGGCATCAAAGGCAAATTAGTCGAAGCCATGCAAATGGGAACACCCAGTATCACCACGGCGATTGGAGCAGAATCCATGCACGGTGAACTTCCATGGAATGGCGTTATCACAGAGGACATAGACACTTTTGTTGATGCGGCCGTTTCCCTGTATGAAGACAAAACAAGCTGGTTAGTCATGCAACAGAATGGCCATAGAATTTTACAAGCTCGCTACCAAGCCGAAGAATGGGAACCTAAATTAATCAACCGATTAAAACTACAGGTTCGACTAAGGGAAAGCTTGAGAAAGAAACATTTCTTAGGCTTGATGCTGCGACACCACAGCCTCAAAAGCACGCAATACATGTCTCAGTGGATAGAGCTGAAGAACGCAAAAGACGATAAATAACAACACTCTCGCGAGCAAACATACAAAAATCAGTGGTGACTGACAAACTGACTTTTGGCCTCACGCTCGCGGACTTTTTTCATCACCGCCTGCTGTGACGCTTTATTCATACTGCCCCACTGGCTAATCTCTTTACCCGTTCGATAACACCCGACACATACGTCATTATCATCTAACAAACAAACATTAACGCAAGGGGATTTAACTTGTGGTCTATGTTGTGACATTTTCTATCTACTTAATTTCGCAACAAAAAAGCAACGCACTGGCAGAAAAAAGTCTCTACCAGTACGTAAACACTCAGTATTCTGCGTTATGGTAAACGCGCTGAACGTCATCAAGATCGTTCAAAAGGTCTAAGAAACGGTCAAACTGCTCCACTTCTTCACCCTGAATTTCAGTTGTGTTTTGTGCAACAAATTGAATTTCATCGACATCAAATTCGATTTCACCAAACGCATCCGTTAGAGCGGTTTTGGCTTTGCTGTAATCGGTATGCGGTGCAAACACAGTCACTTTGCCATCTTCTAGCTCAATGTCTGTCACATCCACGTCCGCCATCATCAAAGCTTCTAGAACGGCTTCTTCATCGGTTCCAGCGAAAACAAAAATGGCACTGTGGTCAAACATGTGACTCACACTGCCTTGGCTACCGATTTTACATTTCACCTTGTTGAAGCAGGTACGAACATCACCAAAAGTTCGGTTTGGGTTGTCCGACAAACAGTCCACAATCACCATCGTGTTACCAGGACCAAAACCTTCGTAACGTGCTGTGTCAAAGTCTTCTCCACCGCCACCTTTCGCCTTATCAATTGCTTTATCGATAACGTGAGTTGGCACCTGATCTTTTTTAGCTCGGTCAATCAGAGAACGTAAAGCCAAGTTACCATTCGGGTCAATACCACCGGATTTAGCACACACATAAATCTCACGGCCGTATTTGCTATACACCTTGGCTTTTTGATCAGACGTTTTTGCCATGGACTCTTTGCGGTTTTGAAAGGCTCTGCCCATTACGTATTCCTATTCTATACAGTCTTAAAAGTGAGATTCTAACGTGTCGCCTGAAAAGAAGGAACTGCTAGCCCAGTATAAATGCGATAAAAAGCCATTCTTGGCCCCAATAAAGCACTTATAAAACCCTCGCACAAACGAGTATTTATTGTTCTAGTGGAGGCGCATCAATATCAAATCAGTCGCCTGAAAGCGCCAGCAAGAATCACAATGGCATGGAAAAAATGGCGTACCACCAACGGGCTCAGAGAATTGGATAAGGCCAGCAAGCTGAGAACTCAATGAGGATACAGAGAAAACCAACTGACTGTGCATGTAGATTAAAAGCAAGCCGTCTAATCTAAAGAAGTAACAAGCAAGTCAAACTGAGCGTCTTTCTGCTGCCATAAGGTATTCACCCATTGCTGGAAATGCGCCCTGTATTCAGGGTCATTGTGATAATCACCCAACAGCGCCGCGTCAATCGGCAGGATTCGTATATGCACCTTTATGTTTGCGACCTTCCCACAAAGATAATCAAAAAAGCGAGGGGCTCCATTCGGATACACGATAGTCACGTCTATTAACTGATGCAATTTACCGTTCATTGCATTTAAGGCAAACGACAGGCCGCCCGCCTTGGGCATCAATAAATGCTTATAATTGCTTTCTTGCTGTGCTTGTTTTTGATTTGTAAAACGCGTTCCTTCCAAGAAATTCATAATCGACACCGGAAAATGTTGAAACTTTTCACACGCTTTCTGAGTAACCTCGATGTCTTTTCCTTTTAGTTCAGGGTGTTTTTTAAGTCGCTCTTGGCTATAGCGCTTCATAAATGGAAATTCCAAAGCCCACCAAGCCAAACCAATAAAGGGCACCCAAATAAGCTCTCGTTTTAGAAAAAATTTAATGAATGGAATGCGGCGATTAAACAAGCGCTGAAGTATCAGAATATCAACCCAAGACTGATGATTGGCCGTTATCATGTACCATTCATTTCGTGCGAAGGATTGCCCCCAAAAACACGTATATCGGATCGTCCGAGAAGGCGTTGATTTAGATTGTTCACCGCAATCCAAAAAGTCGCAATCTGATCTAAAATAACATTCAGTACAGCGCGGACAGCTGGAAAAGGTAAAAAAAACTTACACACTGCCAACAGCATGACTGGCACAAAACACGCCAATGTGTTCAGGACAATTAAAATAAATGAAAGCACACCGCGAAGAACAAAGATAACAGGCATAAATACGCTCAAAACCATCAAAATTAACCCATTATACTAACGGAAATCCTCATTATTTACACGCAAGCTAAGTAGCCAGCTTTCCCAATAAAACTGTATAGTAAACAGACGATTAGAATGACCAATAAACACACAGAAAGAATACGACATAATTGACATCATTCATCATTAACCCTTGTTAAGGAAAGTTCGAGAAAATCCTTCCTTACCAATTAACAAGAACGCAATAGGACAACTATTTCAGCTATGCCAATGACCAAAGGGTTAAAAATCCGCCATAAACTGTTTGCCGTTTTTGTTCTGAGTAACATATTGCTCATCGTCTCTATGTGGCAGGCATTTCAATGGAGTTTTGACCGTGGTTTTGTTTCCTACGCAACAGAGCGCGATCGCGACTTTCTAGAGCAAATGGCCAATAGAACCGCCAACCTCTACATTTATTACGATGATTGGTATTTTTTGGTTCAAGAAAGTCGAATGGAATCAGAATGGCACCAAGCAAAACTCGAAAACCTTCGAGATTTAATTCCGCCACCTAGCACCCCCAATTTAGATTTGATTTATCCGTCACAGTATTACCGACAACGCTTTTTGCTGTTTGATGCGCAACAGAAACCCATCATAGGAAAAGTGCACTTTACCGACGCCGAGACTCATGCGGTTGTGGTCAATAAAAAAACCGTAGGATACGTTGGTCTGCGTTCAATTCGTGAGCTGGTACAAGATCAAACCTTGCGCTTTGTAAGACAACAAGGTGAAGCCTTTTTACTGATTTCCGCCTTTATGCTGGCTATTGCGGCACTGTTAACATGGCCTTTGGCTCAATGGTTGAGTCGGCCTATTACATCAATGCAACGCGCCACAAAAAAATTGGCCGCAGGAAAATATGAGACTAGAATCACAGTAAAAGGCTCAGACGAACTTTCCAGCCTGAGTTGTGACTTTAATAATCTAGCCTGTACTTTAGAGCACACCAGAGAAGCCAGAAAAAGATGGGTTGCCGATACCGCCCATGAACTGCGGACACCTGTTGCTATATTGCGTGGGGAAATTGAAGCCATGCAAGACGGAATTATTAAAGTAACGCCTGACAGTTTGGCCTCGTTACAACAGGAAACGCTTCATATCGCTCGCCTTATTGATGACTTAAACCAGCTATCCATGCATGATGTAGGAAGCTTAAGTTATGAGATGGACGACATTCTGGTCAATGACATTATTGAGCAAACAGTGCAGTCAATGAATCTTCCTTTTAAAGAAGCCGGAATAGAACTGATATTTGAATACTCTCAGAAAAAACCGATTGTGATGACAGGAGACTCAGATCGTTTACATCAATTGTTTTCGAACCTGATGAACAACTCACTAAAATATACAAACTCGCCCGGAAAACTGACGGTTAAGCTCGAAAAAGCACAGAAAAAAGCCATTATTCTCTTTGAGGATTCAGCACCAGGAGTCAGTGATGAGGACAAAAATAGAATTTTCGAACAGTTTTTCCGAGTGGAAAATTCAAGAAATAGAGCTACTGGAGGAAGAGGCTTAGGTCTTGCCATATGCTCTAATATTGTAGATGGACATCAAGGAACTATTAGCGCTTATCATTCACCGGATGGTGGATTGGGTATAAAAATAGAATTTCCTTTAAATTAGCCTCTTTTAACAAATAGGAACGAATAACATTATGAGTAAAGTACTGATTATTGAAGACGAACCAAAATTAGCAGAACTAATGAGCGCGTATTTGGAACAAGCCGGTTACGAACACCATCACCTTGATCGTGGTGACATTGCCGTCAACTACATTAAAAACAACGCCGTTGACATTATTTTGCTGGATCTCATGTTGCCAGGACTAGACGGCGTAGAAATCTGCAAGCAAGTGCGTCAATTTAGCGGTGTCCCTATCATCATGGTGACTGCAAAAGCAGAAGAAATCGATCGTTTGATCGGCCTAGAAATGGGTGCTGACGATTACGTTTGCAAGCCTTTCAGCCCTCGTGAAATTGTAGCGCGTGTAAAAGCCAATTTGCGTCGTGTTGAATTAGATCAAGCAGAATCGCCTCGAACTGATGGCTTTGACTTGGACGTTGATCGCCTACGCGCTACCTACAAAGGGGAATTGATCGACCTAACCACGGTTGAATTCCAACTGCTTCAACTACTAATCAAAGAGCCTGGCCGAGTGTTTGGTCGAGATCTCATCATGAAAAGCATCTACGCAGACAGCCGCGTGGTGAGTGACAGAACCATCGACAGTCACATCAAAAAGCTGCGTAAGAAAATTTCTGCTGTCGCACCAGAATTAAACGTTATTCACTCTGTCTACGGTGCTGGTTACCGATTCGAAAATAACGATCAATGATCTCTTGCTAAGGAACGGCGTTGGATAATTTTTTAGACGTATTAGCCTTTTCTTTCTCCATCACTATGCCAATATTTTTGATATTGGCATTAGGAGTATTGCTGTACAGAATACGCATCATCAATGACAATTTCATCGATGTTGCGTCTAAATTAGTATTCAACGTCACCCTTCCTGCTCTGCTGTTTATCAGCATATCAAAATCTGACATTGGCCAAGACACGGATTTGTCACTGGTTATTTACGCCATGGCGGCAGTTACTGTCACCTATTTTGCTTTGGAATTTTTCCTTTCTATATGGGTTTCTGACAAAGCAGAACGGGCGGTATTAGTACAAGGCGCTTTCCGCTCAAATATGGGTATCATTGGCTTAGCGTATTGCGTGAATGCCTATGGGAACGGTGTTTTTTCCGTTGCGTCTGTCTATTTAGGTGGTGTCACGGTGCTGTTTAATATCCTCTCAGTCATTGGACTCAGCCGTGCATTGGGAAAAAATACCAACGCATTAAGCATACTCAAAGGCATTGCTAAAAACCCGCTTATCATTGCCATTGTTGCGGCGTTCCTTTCGTCTTTAACAGGGTTGTCCCTCCCCTCCACCCTGTACAAAGCCGGTGACTATTTTGCGCAGATGACACTGCCATTGGCATTACTTTGTGCTGGTGCCTCATTGAGCTTCAGCTCCCTAAAAAACGGCATGATTGGCGCACTCATCGCCTCTGTTGGCAAACTGGTTTTTATTCCTTTTGTTTTGACGTTTGGTGGGTATTTATTAGGTTACCGAGGCATGGAACTTGGCGTACTTTTCCTTATGTCTTCCGCCCCAACGGCTTCAGCAAGCTACATCATGGTGCGGGCAATGAATGGCAACTCGGCGCTAGCGGCTAATATCATCGTGATTACCACCATCGCCTCCTTGATTAGTACCAGCATTGGCGTTACTTTGCTACGAAGCTTTCATCTAATCTAGCGGTAAGACCGTCTCTCAAAAAACAGTCTTGCCCAAGTGCGGTTGATGTGTCTTCACTAACTAAAGGCCAGCGAGACCTATTTGATTTCACAATTTCGTAAACATCGTCTTTTTTTATATCCCTTGGCTGCACAGTGCTTACCTTGCTTTTTTTGGTGTCAATACCATTGCATACCAAGCACTCATCATAGACAAGCATTCGGAAGGACAAAACCAGTTACTGAATTACGTTATTGAACTGCGTAACGAGCTAAAAAACTACCACATTCTGCCGTATGCTCTCGCCGATAATCCAACCCTGCTGGCGTTTATGAATCACCCAAAGGACACCGCACTCACTAAGCAACTGCAACGACAACTAGAAGACCTAACGCACGTTTCGAAAACGCAAGATTGGTTTATTCTCTCTGCCCAGGGCGACCTACTCGTGTCCAGTGAACAGTCTCCGCATTTTAATTTGGATGATTATTTCAGCAAACAGCATTTAAGCCGCGTCTTAAAAGACCAGCAAGGGGAATATATACTGGTTTCAGGATACAACCCTCAGCAATCTCAATCTGCTCACCTTGTATTGGCGCCAGTTTATACGTCATCAGGTTTGGCTGGCGCTGTCGCCGTTCGGATTAACGTCAGTGATTTAATTGAACGCTGGAATATATCGGATGATTTGGTCGTTATGACAGATCAAAACAGTTTGATTTTTTTAGCCAGCAAACTGAATCGACTAAGAGTCAGTAATTGGTTAGACAGCCATACCGACGTGCAATTTTTAAACAACACTCGTTCAAAAATATACCACCTCAATAATGAAAACTACCTTTTGCAAAATGTCACCTTAGACGATTTGAAATGGCAAATTCACTATTTGTCCAACTTAAAAGGCATCCAGAAAAAAGCCCAAAATATCGCCTTTATTAGCTTAGGACTGTTTGCCCTAGTATTTTTATTCTGGCTCTACCGACGAGAACGTGCGCTAAAAATAGCCTCTAAACTGGAAAATGAAATACTCATTGCTGACAGTGCGCAACGCCAGCGAGTACTTATAGAAAACACCCATGTTGGATTATTACAACTGTCGAAATTTGGTGAAATTTCATTCGTCAATCCAATGGGCGTTCGTTACTTCGGACAACGGGCTCAACTTAACGCGCATTATTTACATGAATTTTTGCCCGAATGCCCCGAAAACCAAACCGCGTTGTCGTTTATGCATTCATTGCAAGAAACGCCAACCGCCAACCAGGCGCTTGCCAGTAACTTGCTAGAACAAGAAGTCATTTTACAGAAGAACAGCGGTCAACTTTTTCCAGCATTATTGTCGGTATCATCACTGGAATGGAGCGACTCCCAAGGCTATCTCGTTACGTTAATCGACATAAGCAAACGTAAAAGAGCCGAACTCAACTTGCTGGAAGCCAACACCCGTCTTGAGGAGCGAGTTCTAGAGCGGACCAAAGCCCTCGAAGCCGCCCAGAAGGAGCTCTTAAGAACTGAAAAGCTGGCTGCGATAGGACAAATGTCCACCGCAATTGCCCACGAGCTCAATCAGCCATTAACCGGTATCCGCACACTTGCATACAGCACAGAGCTGTTATTAAAGCGCCAAGACGCTGAACAAGCGCTAAAAACTTTACTTGATCTGGAATCCCTTGTTGTGAGAATGCAAAAGCTGACCAGTGAATTAAAAGTATTGGCGTACCGAAGGCCCGAACAACTCACCCCCACCTCCGTCCAAGATTGCGTCAAGCGAGCCATCGAAAGCCTAGGTGAGGACGCTCACGATCTGCAGTGGCGCATCCACCTAAACCAACTGGATAGCGTCATTGCTGAACCAACACGATTGGAAAGAATATTTGCCAATCTCATCAGTAATTCCGTCCAAGCATGTACTGGCGCAAAAATAACACCCACTATTGACATATCGCTACACGAAGAAAAAAACCACATCGTCATACATTACCAAGACAACGGCCCGGGCATAGACAAAGCGCAATTAGCCCATATCTTTGAGCCATTTTTTACGACCAAACCAATAGGAAAAGGGCTAGGCCTTGGACTTGCCATCAGTGCTAACTTAGCAAAAGATATGAATGGAACATTAAAAGCAAGCCACAATACTGACTCACAATTGGTCTTCCGATTAACACTGTTAAAGGCTTAACATGGAAAACAACACCCAAAACAATCACATTGAAATCTGGTTATTGGATGACGATGACATTGTTCGTTCAACCACCGCTCAATGGTTGCGCTTATCAAATTACACGGTAAGAGAGTTTCAAGAAGGCCACGAGTTACTTGATCACTTCCGTGTTGGATTGCCTTGCATCATTGTCAGCGATATTCGCATGGCACCTTTGGATGGACTGACTCTGATGAGCCATTGTTTGTCGCAAGAACATGAGCTGCCATTCATACTCATTACTGGACATGGCGATGTAGACACTGCAGTAAATGCCCTACGCGATGGCGCCTTTGATTTTCTCGAAAAGCCATTTGACCCAAACCGCCTTTTACAGACCGTTGAAAAAGCCATTCAGCTGCGAAAAGTACAATTGCAACACGCGAATCAATCTCAATATTTGGGTGAGTTACATGGACTTGAAGAAACCATCATTGGGCAAAACGAACAAATCATTCGCGTAAGACAGCAAATCCGCACCTTTGCTAGCATGGACACTCACGTCATTGTGTATGGCAAAACCGGTTGTGGCAAAGAGCTGGTTGCCAAAGCACTACACGACTGCAGCCCAAGAAGCACCAAGCCTTTTGTTGCCATCAACTGCGCGGCCATCCCAGCCGATCTATTTGAAAGCGAATTATTTGGGCATGAAGCCGGCGCGTTTACCAGTGCCAACAAACAACGTGTTGGCAAACTCGAACACGCGAGCGGCGGCACTCTTTTTCTTGATGAAATAGAAAGCATGCCACTTGCAATGCAAATTAAATTGCTGCGTGTACTCCAAGAAAATCAACTTGAACGCGTGGGCAGCAATCACACGATACAAATAGATCTTAGAGTGGTTGCGGCTGCAAAAAATGACCTTCAAACCTTAGAGAATTTTAGGCAGGACTTATTTTTTCGTCTTAACGTGTCCCAAATACATCTGCCTGATTTGCACAACCGAGGCGCAGACATCCCTTTATTGTTTGAGCATTTTTGTCGCATGGCCGTTAAGGAGCGCGGTGGCGATTTCAAACCACTCAGCCCAATAGATCACGAAACGCTTACGCTGTATGGATGGCCGGGGAACGTACGCGAACTGAGAAACGTCGCGCTGCGCTATGCGCTAGAACCCAATACCAGTGTGGCGAAAATACTCGCTGGATACCAAGCTCAAGACGATATAGACACCATAACTCCCCTGCCATTAAGCGTGAAAGTACAAGAATTCGAGCGCAGTTTAATCGAAGCAAGCATTCGCCAACAAAAGGGCAACATTCAGCTTGTACTAGAACAACTTCAACTGCCGCGAAGAACGCTGAACCAGAAAATGCAGAAATACGGGCTAAACCGAGTAGACTATCTCGACTAGCCATTTCGCCCCACCATCGAATAAGCATATCAACTCGGTGATTCTCATATAATTTATTTAATGAGAATCACTTGCATTAAATCCCTAAAAATATTTTAATGATAACCATTATCAAATTTGAGGCGAGATACAATGCAAATTGACATGCAAAATGTGTACGACCACACCGGAAACATTAGCGAACAAGCAATGCCATGGCTATCCGGTCATAAACAGCACCTTGCACTATTGCCACATTTGCACTTGCTTAACCAACATTTAAGCAGCAAAAAAGCCGTATCTGTATCAGAAACCGCGCAATCGGGTCTCTATTTCTCCTTTTTAGGAACCGGAGCCATCAATACGGTAGAAGACATTAACGAAATACAAATCGCATACCAAGCGAAAACAGTAAGCGGTGAGTTTACTCTTGAAAAAGATCAACAACTCAGCCTGCTGCAAGCGCACATTAGTCCTTCGCTGCTTGCGTCCATTCTTGGCGAAACGGAACAACACATCATTCAGCATTTTAAGAATATGCAAGAAAAATTGGCCAATGACAGCGGCGTAATATCTCTGCCTTTGACCGATAAAAACCGACTGATGATCAAACCCGTTTTACAACATCGCGGCCATTCCATTAGTCTCGCAGGGCATGTGTATTCGCTGATATTTACATTAATTGAGCAGCTGCAAATGCTCAGTCATTTATCACACTGCGAAGATTGTCAAAGTAAGCTGTTTAATGCTCAAAACTTGCTAGAAACACCCGAATTAGACACGCTAAATATAGAACATTTAGCGCATCAAGTAGGCCTCAACACGGAAGCCCTTACTATTGGATTTCACCATTTAACAGGGCAACCAATAGAACATTATTTCGTACACAGTCGCATCCATTCTGCGGCCGCCAAACTGAGACAGAACCCTAAAGAGAAAAACCATATTGTTGCTCAAAGTGGTTTCTCAGAAGATCAGTTTGAAGCCGCATTCAGAAAACATTTTGGTGTCGGCAGTCACCAATACGGACAAATTCATTAAGTAATAGGAATCAAATTAACAATGGCTCAATCATCCATCGCCCTCATTTATGGCACAGACACAAATAACACAGAAGAAGTCGGCCACAAAATTGCTAAACAATGGGAAGAATTAGGCGAACAAGTAGACATATTTAATATAAAAGACATTGAACTCGGTCAGTTAGAACACTACAGCATGCTGATATTAGGCATACCGACTTGGGACTTTGGTGGTATTCAGTCTGACTGGGAAGACATAGGTGACAGCCTAGCTGAACTGTCTTTAGAAAATACCGTCATCGCTCTGTATGGCTTAGGGGATCAATTCGGCTACGGCGATTATTTTGTTGATGCCGTTGGTTGGCTATATGAAAAACTGCTACCAACAAATGCGACATTTATTGGCCAATGGTCAACAGAAGGTTATGAATTTGAAGCGTCAAGAGCATGCGTTCATAACAAAGAATTCTTTATCGGCTTAGCCATCGATGAAGATCAACAGTTTGAACTTACTGATCAACGAGTTGAGCAGTGGGTTATCCAACTTTACGCAGAAAGAGCTGTAGAAGCCGCCTAAATTACCGCCTGACTGGCCATTGAAAAAAGCTAACGACTCAAATTTGGTTACCCAAACATTCGCTGCCCCGAATGCCCAAATTTAGCTTTATCAATGAGGTAATTTTGCCGCTTTCTCTTAAATGCGTGAAGAACGTGACTACCTCTTCTTTCTCTCCTGCTTGGAGGTAGTCACGTATTTTTCTTTTCTTCTAGGGCCTATTCGTTATGATGTAAAAGAATTTTCACTCCGTCTTTTACATACAGTGGTCCCGTATGAACCTTCAACTCTCCGATATCGTTATTCTTCTCTGCATTATGGCTGTTGTTTACGCTTGGTGGTGCAACAGCTCAATTCGCGAACAGGCATTAACCCATGCTAAGCGACATTGTGAAAATCTTAATCTACAATTACTGGAGGACAGCGTTTCCGGTTCCGAATGGAAACCTATTTGGCATCATGGCCAACTCAGAATAAAACGAAGTTACAAATTTGAATTTAGTTCAAGTGGCATGGCTCGTTATCCAGGAAAAATCAGCTATATTGGCAGTCATAGACTAGACATTTGGTTAAGTCCTCATGACTTCTAATAAAGATCGACCATAGCAAGCGTTACACGGCGACAAACAACATAAAGAAGGCGTAAAAACACATTTATTCACATTGATACAACAAGATAAATCTATATTTTTGTGTCATTTAATTGCAAATAAGACCATAGTAGAAATAGAATGTTTAGGTAAAGTTTTGTAATACCCTGATAGACGTGATTATGCGAGAAAAAGTCAGCGTATCCTACGCTCACTAAAGGTCTATCTGCTCCATCTATAATAAAAAAGTGCAGGATATATTATGTTGGCAAATCTTAGTTTTCGTACCAAATTAGTTTCTTTACTCATAGCTGCTATTCTTGGATTCGTTGTCGTCACCGCGGTTGCCTTGCAAGGATTAAACGTTCAAGAAACAGCCTCTTCAAAGTTCGAGCGTCTTACTAAAGTAGATAAAGACCTCGCCACCTTAATCATTACATTAATGGAAGAATACGAATCATTATCTGGTGTAGATAACAATTCATATGAAAGTTATCTCGAACAACTGAACACCAGTAATGACGCTTTTATGACAATCCTAAACCAAGACATGGAGTTACTAAAAGAACCAGAAGCTCAAGACAGCTTGTCAGGCATCATCACGTCTTTGAATAACTACAATAACGCACTAAGCCAGCTGGTTAACCAAAGACAAAAAGTCGGCTTTAACGGCTCGTCTGGCTTAAAAGGTGATATTTCAGCACTGGGTGAAAAAGTTACCGAAGAGATTTCTTTTTTAAGCTTGGTAAAACAAGAGTTTCTACCTGTACGTGAAGCGGAAAAGAACTTCATTTTCGAACCTGTTGCCGCCAATAAAGCCGCCTTCATGGAGCGATATGAAAAGTTCTACAAGCGCGTAACCAATTTTGGTTTAGAAGAGCGCTTTGGCGAGATCATCAATCAATACTTCACAGCCGTTGAAAACTTCGACAAAGAAAACCAACAGCTGATTGAGCTTCAATCTAACTTCATCGCGGCAAAAGCCAACTTTAGCGACATGCGTCTCGTGGCAGTTAATTACATGCAACAAGCGGTAATAGATGCTCGCACACAAGCCTCTCAAAGTTCACAGCAAGCCAGCATCAGCCTAATTATTGTGAGTATTGTTGTCGCCGTAATTGCTGCCCTTATGATGATGGGTATTGGTAGCAGTGTTAACAAAACACTTAACCAGATCATTAAAGACCTAGGCAAAGTCAAAGGCGGCGATTTGACAGCTCGCCTTCATGTTAACCACAAAAGAAACGATGAATTCGATTCGTTATGCAGCTCTGTCAATGAAATGACAAATGGACTAGGCACGGTTATTGGTGAAGTGGTTGATACCACTCAAGGCGTGAACAACATGGTCTCCGAGCTGAACACCTCTGTTGTCAATATTGCTCAAAGTAACCGCTCTGTTAGTGAACAAACCAATTCGCTTGCGGCCGCTACTGAAGAAATCTCAACCACTATTTCGAGCATTTCGAGCACAACAGAAGACCTAAGCAGCCAGTCTCAACATACGTATGAGTCCGCTAAAGTGGGCGCAGAAACCATAAAAGGCGCGCTGTCGAATCTGTCCAGCACCATAAGCGTGGTCAACAAAACCAGTCAGCAACTGAACGAATTAGGTCAATTATCTAAAGACATTGATAACGTCATTGCAATGATCAATGACTTGGCGAATCAAACCAACTTATTGGCATTAAACGCTGCGATTGAAGCCGCGCGTGCTGGCGAAGCGGGTCGAGGCTTCTCCGTTGTTGCCGACGAAGTTCGCTCTCTTGCCGAAAAAACCGTGGATGCCACAGCAAAAATCACTGACATTGTCAGCACAATTCAATCCTCTACTCAAACAGCCATCGAAACCATGCACAGTGGTCAAGAAAGTTTGCATGCGATTGAAGAGTTCAGCGAAAAAGCAGAATTGGCCATCCGAGATATCGAACAAAACGCACAAACCAGCTCCGCTTCTTCTATTGATATGGCGCGCTCTATTCAAGAAGTTGCTAAAACTGCCGTACACATGAGTGAAGAAATGGACAAAATTGCTCAGCAATTACAACGAGACAATAGCTACATCAATAGCATTGAAGGCAATACGCGTGACATCCATAGCCAAGTTAGCAACTTGGATAAGAAGACAAGCGTCTTTACGACTCGTTAAAACATACCACGACGGTAACTTTCTTTAGGGCGAGTCAAGCAAAACAAAAAAACCGGCAAATAGCCGGTTTTTTTATTCTCATTTTCTTTGACTTTGTGCCGTCGACAAAAAGCGCAGCCTCATTACAGGTCTGCGTACTCTTTCTCCCAACGCTTAGCTTCTTTCTTAGAAGGTCCACCAAGTACATTCACGGCGGTACGCATACGAGCACGTGAAATATCAGACCCTAAAATTGCCATGGAATCAAAAACAGAAACCGATGCCGTAGTACCGGAAATGGCAACAAACAAAGGAGCAAAGAAGTCTTTCGGCTTAATGCCCAGTGTCTGTGCCAATGTTTTCATTTCGTTAAAGATTTCATCTTTTTCCCATTTGCTCAAGGCTTCTAAACGCCATAATGCAAATTGCATGGCTTTGCGTAACGTTTCTTCTTCCATTTTAATGGTAGCAAAATCTTCTTTCGTAATCGGCAACATGCCTTTAAGGAAGAAGCCAGCGACGTCCGCCACATCCGAAAACGTTTCCACTCGCGGCATCACTAGGGGAAGGATCTTCATCAGATACTCAGGATTTAACGCCCATTCCACGTATTTCTGAGCAAAAGCCTCAGGCGACAAATTCTCACGAATCCACATGCCGTTCAGCCAGCTCAACTTTTCAACGTCAAACACTGGGCCACCCAAAGAAACACGCTGGATATCAAAGTGCTCTATCATGTCATCTAAGGAGAATTTTTCTCGTTCATCTGGCATAGACCAACCCATACGACCGAGATAGTTAATAACTGCTTCAGACATGTAACCCATACGCTGGTAATACAAAATACTCGTTGGATTCTTACGTTTTGATAGCTTTGATTTATCAGGATTACGCAACAAAGGCATATGGCACAATGTCGGCATATCCCAACCAAAATATTGATACAACAAAATATGCTTTGGTGCAGAGTTGATCCACTCTTCACCACGAATAACGTGGGTGATTTTCATCAGGTGGTCATCAACGACGTTTGCCAAATGGTAGGTTGGCATACCATCGGCTTTTAAAAGCACCTGCATATCGACTTGGAGCCCAATCGATTTCGATGGTGCCTCGAAGCATATCCTGAACAACACACACACCTTCTTCAGGAATTTTCATGCGAATTACATAAGGTACACCCGCATCAAGCTTCGCCTGAATTTCTTCTTGGGTTAACTTGAGTGCGCGACCGTCGTACTTCTGCGGCAAACCTTGTTCTTTTTGCTCAATGCGCATTTGATCCAACTCTTCGGTTGTTTCAAACGCATAAAAAGCGTGGCCTTTATCAATCAGCTCTTGTGCGTATTGACCGTAAATATCACCCCTTTCACTTTGACGGTAAGGGCCATATTCACCACCCACATCAGGGCCTTCTGCCCAATCTAGGCCTAACCAACGCAAGGCATCTAAAATCATTTTTTCAGATTCTGGAGTGCTGCGAGTTTGATCCGTATCTTCGATACGTAAAATAAATTTCCCGCCCATTTTACGAGCAAATGCCATATTGAATAGCGCAATATAAGCCGTGCCTACATGCGGGTCACCCGTTGGTGACGGCGCAATACGTGTTCTTACCTCTGACATAACAATCTCATTTATCCGTTGCCTGAAATACCGCTATTATAAGCCTCTGAACGCCTATGGGTAAGAGGCTCACACGATCTTTTCTAAGGAGAAGTTTGATATTCCCTCAACTTTACTTCGCCTTATCCCCAACGCACTAAAAACAAGCAGTGCAATTTATCCATGCAATCCAAAAGCGCACAATAAAAAGCCCTCCTTCAAAATCGCCAGCGGTTTACCAGCGTTAGTTCGTCGCATAACGAATATAAGAGCACTCAACTGCCTAATGGCTCATTTATTGCTCTTTAGAGTAATGCCTTAGCTTTTTAATGATTATCAGCAATAAGGATCTATTTATTATGCTACTAACTCCAGGAAGAATATTGATTGCCGCTCTTCCCTATTATGCTCGCTTACTTCTGGCGACATTATTGGGAAGCATCACGTTATTGGCTCTTTTTGTTCCAGACTTTTTTACACAACCAACAGTCCCAATTGCATTATGCACTTGCCTCTTGGTGTATTTTTTCATGTCGAACAGTGAACTCACAAAGCGACGTATAAACGAGCTTACCCAACAGATACACAGTACAGAAGAAGCGTCCGTTGTAACACTTTCCTACCACGACACCGAGTTTAATAAACTGGCCCATCACATTAATACGTTACTCAGAACGCTTAATCGCAAAGAGCATTTACTCCAAAGTTGCTCCCAAGAAACCCGATACACCGCCACCGAATTACAGAACTCGTCGAATGCCGTTGCTGTCGGCGCCCAAGAAGAATATTTGGCTCTCGACGCACTGCTCTTAACCAGCAAAGAAATGAGCGTGACCATTGAAGAAATACTAGCAAGAACCAACACCACATCAGAGATGGCCAGCGTAACAAGACAGCAATCTGAATTGGGTCAAAGCACATTGGAAGAACTTAAAAACCACATAACCACTATGGAATCAACTGTCAGTGACAACCAAACCCAGATGACTCTGCTTATCAAAGCCACTCAAAACATCAGTAGCTTTGTTACCACGATAGAACAAATTACCTCGCAAATTAATTTATTAGCACTAAACGCTTCAATAGAATCAGCACGGGCAGGTGAAGCTGGCAGAGGATTCGCCGTCGTCGCAAATGAGGTACGGTTGCTGGCAGAACACACTGAAAATGCCGCCCAAGATATCGGTAGACTGGTCACCTCAATCAATGCGCAAGTAACAACCTCTGAGAAAACCAGCTTACAACTAATCGACTATGCGACTACAGCGGCAAACAGCTCAGATAGAGTATCAGCCACACTCACCGCCATCCACAAAGCAGCTCAATCCACGCAACAAGAAATACAACACTCAACGGCGTTAATTGCCGAATTTGGACTGGCTAACACCAAAATGTGCGATCGACTGCAAGACATCACCAGCGTCAGTGAACAACATAGCCAAGCAAGTAAAGACACTAAAAATATGGTGAAGTACATGAAATGGTTGTCATCTAGATTGGAGCAAAAGGAAATTGAAGCATGATATCAATCAGCATTTTTATCGGAACCTGTTTGGGGATAATCACACTGGCCTTAGCCCGGCAAATTTGGTCTAGAAAAGCCGCAAAAGCCCGTTCACTTAGCGGCGTAACCGGCATTAGAGTATTTATCGATTTGATCAAACTGACTCAACAACATAGAGGCGTTCACTCTGGTTTTTTGAATGGAAAACAGGATTTCCAAGAAAAGCTCTATGCATTGGAAAAAGACATCAATAAACATTATTCAGACTTAATACTGTTCGAGAAACACCACTCCTACCCAAGCTCACTGAGCGTAAGCTACCCTTTTAAACAGTGGCAGCGCATTATCAACCATACTTCCATTCAAAGTGCAGAAAGCTTTCGCTTTCACTCCGGACTGATCGCTCGTCAATTGGACGCCGTGTGGGACATGTCTGATGAGTTTTCGTTAACGTCTAATCAACATGAAAACATACGACATCGCGCAGAACAGTTAGTAAAAACATTACCAGAGCTTGCCGAAGCGCTTGGACAAATTCGAGCCTTGTCCGTCCAAGTTGCCGCAAAAAATGACATCAGTTCGGATAAAAAATTGCAGTTGCTCTTTACGCTTGGAAAAATCGAAGACTATCAAACAAAGTTAACCACACCACTACCACCAGTCAGTAATCAACAGCTAACCCAATTTGTAAGCGAAATAAAAGAAAGCGTTCAAAACCAACACCTCAGCACCCAAGATCCAGACCTACTTTTTAATAATGCCACACAGGTTATTGATGAAATCTATACGGTTATTTACGCTGGGTTTGAATCACTAAAAACCACCATATCGGAGGACAAATCTCTATTTTAATCAATCGATTCAGCGTGTTAAACATAACGTAATTGCGAAAGTCGTACACCAATATCAACGTCTGTTCTTAATGCGACCAAAGAGCGAGACAGTAAACATTGGTCATATCCGCCCGCCAGCATTTTCTGAATACGCTCAGGGAACGAAGCTAAATTGGCGTAAATGTCTTCGATGGTGGAAAAATCACGGATAATCGTCAGCGCTGTTTTTGGACCAATCCCTTTAACGCCAGGAATGCGGTTGGTGGTATCCCCAACCAATGCCCAATAGTCCATTAACTGATGAGGTTCCACCCCGTATTTTCCCGGCACCCACACTTTGTCATAACCCAATTTGGCAAAATAATCGTACTGTAAAATATGGTCGTTACCCAATAATTGAGTAAAGCCTTTGTCGGTCGATATTATGTAGGATTTGACATTACTATTCGCCGCCTTCACTGCCAGCGTCGCAATTAAGTCATCGGCTTCCCAGCCCTCTATTCTTAAACATGGCAAACGATTAAATCGAAAAACACGAGCAAAATCAGGCAACGACTCAAGCAATTTATCGTCCATTGGAACCCGACCAAGTTTGTATTCTGGGTAGACGTTGTGGCGCCACGTTTTGCCATTGGAATCAAAAACAACCACCGCGTAATCGGGATCAAACTGATGCGTGAGTTTGGCAAGCGCCTCTATTGCAATACTTTGCGTGCGCTCGACGCGACGTTCCAAATCTTGCTCTGATTGCAGTGCAGCATAAAGCCGTCGAATCAAGTTCAGTCCGTCAATAATCAGTAATTTTTTATCCACTCCAAACCCTTATTTTTACTACTTTGCTTTAAAAATACGACAAATAGTTAGAGTACCATGTGTACACGCGCATCACGATAATTAGAATGATGATCTATCATTAAGCCAAAAGGACACCGCTATGACGAAACCAACGGCCTACCTCTGTTTCAGCCTTATTTTGGGAACCGCTTCTCCTGTTACGCTTGCCACGCCAATCAGCGCCGTGATCGGCTTAAGTGACAGTCAAATAGTAGAAGCAAGCCCAGCCCAGAGCCTGACACCCATTTCCGGCACATGGCAACCACTGACGAAAAACTTCATGCCTATTACGCACACACAAAGTGGTTCAGTCGGTAATTGGTTAGAAGAAGTCGGACTAAAGATTAGACTTGAACACAAACAAAGGGATTTAAATTTTACCGGCACTTTAACGAAAGTAGATCAAAACAGTCGCACGGTTTGGCTGTCCATTAATGATCGCCCTACTCAGTTTCCTTTAGACGATTTTTACCTAATCCCGTTAGAAAAAAACACACCAAAAAACGAACACAATACAATTCCTTATCAGGTCAGCTATAAGACAAACCAATTAACTTGGTCACCGCAACAAAGCCTGATCTTCGAAAATGATCAGGTTACGTTGTCTCAGCAAGCCTTAATCAGCAACAACGCCAACACACAAATCGACATTCAAAACGGCTTACTTCACTACTCAAGACGCGCTACGCCCACGCTGTTCAAAGCCGAACGCAGTAGTCTTGCTATGAGCGATGCTAAACCAGACATCCACTACCAAGACAATGAAATCACCTACCCATTAGAAGACAACACGATTTCTATTCCGGCCTATTCCACAACATTGATTGCGCTACCAAGCCATCAAAGCAAAATTGAACAGCAAACTCAAAAAGCCAGTTTGCATACCTATAGCAATACCTCAGGGGAAATCGATCTACGCTTCTACAACAATGTCAGGTTTTCATTACCAAGTGATGGTTTTCCTGGTGAGTACAACACCTTTTGGAAAAAAGGAGACCTACTCATTCCAAGTAACTCTGTCGTACTTAATAGCGTTCGAGCCAAGTCACCTTTAACCATTGCAACCAATAAAAGCCATGACATTACAGGGTATTTAACGCTGGTCAGTGCATCGTCTGAAAAGTTACCTAATACTCAGGTATGGAAAGCCATCATTGAAAACCACTCTGATCAGACGCACGCGTATTCTATTGAGCACAGCATGAATGGTATTGTGGAATTATTAGAAGGCGAGCAAGTAACGCAACCGAATGCAAAAAGCCTATTAATAGAAGGAAAGATCAAAGCAGGCTCAACAAACACAGTGACCTATAAAGTGACTTTAAAAAATTAATGAAGCCAAAAAGAGAGAAATGAGGCAAAAATCTCATCTCTCTTGCATTAACTTTCCACAATAAAGGCCTATTTAAAATATTTCGTTATGATATGGTCAATAGTCATAATAGATATAGCAAGAATGGCACTGCCGCAAGCTAAAAACTTGAGGTACTATTATAACTATATTTCATACTACGAGCCCACAGAGATCTATGAAAAAGCATATTATACCATCACTTATCGCTGCAGCCGTCCTAAGTAGTACGACTGCCCATTCAGAAAGTATCTACGAAGTCTACAAATTGGCTAAGCAGCACGATCCAGGCTTAAGAGCGGCGGCGGCAACTTACCAAGCACAAAAAGAAGGCGTAACCGTTACCAAAGGTAATCTATACCCAAGCATCAGCTTTAGCGGTAGTCTAGGTTACAGCGACATCGATGCACCTTCTACAAGCTACGACAACACGTCGAACTCATTGGCATTGTCACTGGATTATCCTATTTATTCTCCTGCGCTTAATTACGCCGTTGATGCCGTTGAAATCAGCTCTGAAAGTGCAGGTATTAGCTTCAACAACGAAGAAGAAGACCTAGCGTTAACCACATTGACCGAATACTTCAATTTGTTGATTGCTCAGTCCACATTACAAACAACTGAAGCCCTCGTAAAAAGCACAGAAAGCCAGCTTGACCGTGCTAAAAAACAATATGAAGTGGGTCTAGCGTCCATCACTGACTTACAAGATGCTCAAGCAGAATATGACTCTGTTCGAGTCACTGCATTGAGTGCCCGTTCAAGCGTCTCCTATGCTCAAAAAGCGCTTTTCCAACGAACAGGACAAGAAATAAAAAGTATTCCGCAGTTAGCGAAAGACTACCCAATTCGACTGGATTCCAATGATACGGTTGATTCCTTGATCGCTAAAGCGCACCGCGACAACAAAGAGTTGCGTATATTGGATCTGTCTGTGAAAAGCGCAGAAAACAATATCAGCATTCAAAAATCCAGCGGACGCTCTCCAACCGTCTCTATCACAGGGTCTTTATCACGAGCGGACAACAACTACAGCGGCAATACCTCCAATACGGATGGCGTAACCAATACGTCTTCTATCGCTTTAGGCGTAAGCATTCCGTTATACAGCGGTGGCGCTATTAATGCATCTGTTCGCCAAGCGGTTTCTCAAGCTGAGTCAGCTACCGAGACACGAGCAAGCTCATTACAAACCATTGAACTTAGCATTCGTAGTTTGTACCTTGACCTTCAAACGGCCGTAGCGCAAATTGAAGCTCAGCAACAGCTTATCCGCTCTCGAACCAGTGCATTAGAGGCAACAAAAGCCGGATACGATGTTGGAACTCGTAACCTAGTTGAATTACTGGACGCCCAATCTAATCTGTACGATGCGCAAAACACCTATGAGCAATATCGATACAACTTTGTGTTGAAAAAACTCAATCTATTAGAAGTCACAGGCGATCTAACAGAAGACAAGATCAAAGAGCTAGACAAATGGTTAGTTGCTAAAAAATAATCAATAGCCATTAATAAAGACCATAAAAAACCCGTAAAAACACTGTTTTTACGGGTTTTTTGCTTGTACTGACACAAACACATTTAACGAGTAATCAACTTTTCTCGCTTAGTAAAGCGCGCCAACACCTTATATAAACCATACGCATCGCGACTACCCGCCAATTCACGGATTGAATGCATCCCAAACGTCGGCAAACCAATATCAATGGTAGGCACGCCAATTTCACCTGAGGTGATCGGCCCAATGGTGCTGCCACACGCCATATCACTGCGCACAACAAAGCATTGCACCTCATAGTTTTCTTCGGCCGCAATATCGCGATACACACTTGCCGTCTCACTGTTCGTGGCATATCGCTGATTCGCGTTCACCTTAATAACCGCCCCTTTATTAATTGCAGGTGCATGATTCTTATCGTGTTTATGAGCGTAATTTGGATGTAATGCATGGGCATTATCTGCTGAAACCAACATAGAACGCTGCATGGCCTGCACATATTGCTCTGGATTAGGAGTTAAACGGCGCAGCACATCGTCTAAAAATGGACCATTTGCACCACACGCAGACAGACTGCCGATTTCTTCATGATCCGTACAAACAAGCAAACTGGGTCGTTGCTGATCTGACTCCAATAACGCCTGCAGACCAACAAAGCAACTCAACAAATTATCCAATCGTGCTGAGCAAATATACTCTTTGTGCAAACCAACCAAAGCCGCCGGTTGCGTGTCGTACAAGCTTAATTCGAAGTCCAAAATGCTATCGACTTGCAACTCGCTGTACTGTTTTTTAAGTTGCGACGTTAATAATTCGTGAAGATCAAACTCATTTTCCGCTCCGCACAAAATAGGTAAAATTTCTTCTTGCGGATTCACCGAAAAGCCTTCATTAGCCTGACGGTTTAAGTGAATCGCCAAATTAGGAACCACAGCGATTGGCTCTTTAAAGTCCACCAAACGACTTACTATGTCACCCGCTTTTGTTTTCAGAGTGATTCGCCCAGCAATCGATAGGTCACGATCTAACCATGTGTGTAGCAAAACACCGCCATACACCTCGACACCCAATTGGTGGTAACCAAAACGATCTACTTGCGCATTGGGCTTTAGCTTTAAACAAGGGCTATCTGTATGAGCCCCAATCATCCGCCAACCACTCTGATTCATGGTCAACTGTGGCGTTGTAAACGCAATTAAGGAAGATTCATTGCGCGTAACAAAATACTTACCGCCTTCCTCGATTACCCAAGTATCTTCTTCTAGTAGCTCAACAAAACCGTGAGAAAGTAAAGCGCTACGCATACTAGCCGTGGCGTGAAACGGGGTGGGAGACGACTGCAAGAATGACAGCAACGTGTCATTAAAATTTGAAAAATCCATAATATCCTATCAGCACAATGCTTTAAAAAAGTGACTTTTTAACACTTTGGCTAGCCTTACAGCCCAGTGTCTAATATGATTTTACCAATGATGTATTAAATAGACCGAGAGAGCCCATTCCGGATGAACTATAAACGCCTTTTGCTTTGCCTTTTAACCGGCTACACCTTTGCTTCTACCTCTGTGTCTGCTTATCAGGAGCTTCAGCCTCCTCATGAATATGACAAGGTATCCAAAGAGCTTGTCGAAATGCTTGAAGGCATCCATTATAACAGACCTCATATTGATGATACCATTTCAGAAAAAGCCTTTGACAATTACATCAACGCGCTTGATCCAAGCAAAAGCTTCTTTCTAAAAAGCGACATAGACAGATTATCACAATACAGAAATAGCTTTGACGACGCCCTAAGAAATGGCGATGCCCAAATCGCCTACACTATTTACAACCTGTATCTAGAACGCCTGGAAAAACGCCTGCTTAACTTACAAAGCCAGTTGCCAGAAATGGTCAAAGGCTTTGACTACACCATCGACGAAACCCTTAATGCGGATCCCGAAAAACAACAATGGGCGAAAACAGAGGCCGAACTTGATGATTACTGGCGCAAACGCCTTAAAAATCGTGCACTCACCCTTAAACTGAATGACGAAAGTGAAGAAAAAATCATCTCTGCACTTGAACGTCGCTATAAAAACCAACTAAAACAGGTTGACCAAACCAACGCTGTCGACGTGTATCAGACGTTTGCAAACTCTATTACTGCCGCGTTAGATCCACATACCAGTTATTTCGCACCACGCGCATCAGAAACGTTTAACATCAACATGAGCCTTTCTTTAGAAGGTATTGGCGCCGTACTGCAAATGGAAGACGATTACACCAAAGTGGTACGTTTGGTTCCTGGTGGTCCAGCGGCGACGCAAAGCGATCTATCTCCTAACGACAGAATCATTGCCGTTGGTCAAGAAGGCAAGCCAATGGTTGATGTGGTCGGAATGCGCCTTGATGATGTGGTCGATATGATTCGAGGTGAACGAGACACAACCGTCACACTTGAAATCACCCCAAGCAAGGGCGATACCCAAACCAGTAAAAAAATCAGCATCGTGCGCAAAAAAGTAAAATTAGAAGACCAATCTGCGAAAAAAGAAATCGTGGAGGTCGAACGAGATGGCGAAAAGTACAAAGTGGGCGTCATTACCCTACCAACGTTTTACTCTGACTTTGCAGCCATTCAAGCCGGTGACAAAAATTACAAAAGTTCTACCAGAGACACCAAACAGCTGATAGAAGAACTGCGCAAAGAAGACATTTCAGCCTTAATTCTAGACTTACGCAATAACGGTGGCGGCTCATTGCAAGAAGCCAACGCATTAGCAGGACTGTTCATTCCATCAGGACCAACAGTACAAATCCGTGATCAAAGTGGACGCGTTACCCCATTAGGGGATTCCGACACCGCCATTACGTACAGTGGCCCCATGGCTGTTTTGGTCAATCGCATGAGTGCGTCAGCCTCTGAAATCGTAGCAGGGGCACTTCAAGACTATGGTCGCGCATTGATATTGGGCGATCAGACGTTTGGCAAAGGCACCGTCCAAGTATTACAGGACATGGACAAAGGACAACTGAAAGTCACACAAGCAAAATTCTATCGAGTGTCTGGCGAAAGCACTCAACACAAAGGCGTCATGCCTGACATCGCTTTTCCGTCTTTGATTGACAAAGAAACCATTGGCGAAAGCGCTTTGGACAATCCGCTTGCGTGGGATAAAATCCATGAAACCCGTTACCCAGTGTATTGGAATATGCCAGCCTACTTACCTATTCTAGAGCCGCGTCACGAAGCCAGAATGGCAAAAGACCCCAACTTCATTGCCATTAACGAGCAAATAGAAGAGTTTAAAGACCAAGTAGAAACCTACAAAACCATATCTTTGAAAGAAAGCACAAGAGTACAACAGCGCGAAGACAGTAAAAAGCGAGAGCTTGAGCGTGAAAATACCCGCCGTAAAGCCCTCGATTTAGAGCTACTAACGTCCGTTGACGATATCGAACCGGTTGAAGAAGATACCTACGCCAAAGAAGCGTCAGAAATTCTTTTAGACTTCATTGCAACCAATCAAATGGCGCAAGAACAAGCCGAAAAGAAAACCGCACAAAACTAAAAAACGTCAAGGGCAAGTCGCATCACTGGGTGCGACTTGCCCTTTTTTTCACAACAACACAAACGTAACTAAGACCATGGCAAAAGCGTCATCCGACCGCAATACAATCGATCTATTTGGAAAATCCCCAGGCCGCCCCAGAACGCAGCCACTAACACGAAAAGATCAACTAAAAATAAACAAACGTGCACAACGAGAGAAAGAAAAAGCCCAAGGTTTAAAACGACTGGAGCTGCTGATTGAACAAAACACACTCGATAAGCTGGATTTATTGTGTGAACAAAGCGGCTTAAAACGTGCTGAATGGTTAACCTTGCAAATTCATAAAACCATCACCAAAAGTAAAACCGCAAAAAGCAAAAAAGCCGTAACAACACCACTCAATCATGTGGACACAATATCACCATGAAAAAGAACCACACATTATGGTGATTTGCTATACTAGCCAGCCATTTCAAACAGCAAGCTAGCAAACAGACTCAATATGGCCAAACTGTACTTTTATTACTCCGCAATGAACGCAGGAAAATCAACCGTTCTGCTGCAATCCGCTCACAATTACCAAGAGCGGGGCATGCGAGTGCTACTCCTTACAGCATCGATAGACGACCGCTATGAAACCGGACAAATCGCCTCTCGAATTGGCATATCCGCTGAAGCGAGCGTGTTTGATAACAGTACTGACCTATTGGCTCTAATCAAAAATGACGCCGACGCAAAAAAATTAAGCTGCATCCTAATCGATGAAGCCCAATTTTTGACCAAAGAGCAGGTGTACGACCTATCAGAAATTGTTGATAAACTGCGTATCCCTGTTCTTGCATTTGGTATTCGCACCGACTTTCAAGGCGAATTGTTCGAAGGCAGTCAAGCGCTGCTCGCCTGGGCAGACAAACTGATCGAGCTAAAAACCGTGTGTCATTGTGGCAGTAAAGCCACCATGGTCATCCGACTTAATGCCAAAGGAATTCCCGTTAAAGAAGGCGCGCAAGTAGAAATCGGCGGCAATGACCGCTACTTGTCCGTTTGTCGAAAACACTTTAAAGAAGCCGTGAGAGAGTAAATATGTGGTTCAAGAACGCCCAAATATTCCAGTTAAAAGACACAGAATCACTAGACACGAATGAATTGATCGACAAAATCCCTGAATTTCCGCTCAAAGAATGCGGTTCTCAGGAAGAGTTCTCTTTCGGCTGGTTACCACTTATCCGCAATAGTGAACAATGGAGCCTTGCCAGTGATCGCTGCCTACTGTTCCGTGCTGGCAAAGAAGAGAAAGTACTGCCTTCTGCTGTTGTCCGCGAAGAACTTGAAGCCAAAGTCGCTGAAATTGAGCTGATCGAAGGCCGCAAAGTGGGCCGTAAAGAAAAGTCAGATATGAAAGACGAGCTTGTGTTTACACTGCGTCCAAAAGCCTTTTCCAAGCGTACAGACATTTGGGCCTACATTGATTTACAAGCAAAAATCTTGGTTCTCAACAGCACCAATGCCAGCATGACAGAATTGCTGTTTAAACACCTACAAACCACATTGGGCAGCTTCCCAATGACACCATTGCAGGCACAGGTCGCCCCTTCTTCTTTGATGACAGATTGGCTAGTGAAAAACGACGTTCCCGCCAGCCTAGAAACCGGCGACGAATGCGAAATCCAAGACGGTTCAGAAGACAAAGCAACCATTCGATTTAAATCCCTAGAGCCTTTGTCGGAAGACGTTACACGCCACCTGCAACAAGGCATGGCTGTGAAAAACCTTGGCTTACGCTGGACAGACAAGTTGAGTTTTGTACTTCATGACGATCTAACTCTACGCAAAATAAAATTTGATGATGCACTAAAAGAAGCGGCTTTTAACGATTCTCAAGGCGGTGGTTTGTCTGATATGGACGCGAATTTCTCGCTCATGTCTCTTACAATGAGAGAGTTTTTCGCTTCATATTGCCTGTGGTTCGAGATTAATTAGTCCAAGACCTTCCTAAGCTTTTCCACAGTTTTCGTGGATAAGCTTGGGGAGAACATTCGGGAAGCTAGACAACAAGGCAATCTAGCGGAATAATTCAAAATCTACACAATACGCTGAATAATAAACCGTCTCTCTTTGACAACATAGACACCATCACTTTTCAATAAATACACAGAAAATCAATACCTTAATAAACACTTAATACAACGCAAGTAAAATAACCAACCGAATACACCCACGTATTCTCGAACCCAAAAAGAGCGACACACAAGATGACACAACTGATCCAAGAGCAAGATATCGCCAAAAGAGTGACTCTCGTTGGCGCCGTCTGGGATGCCTTATTAGGGGTAGCAAAAATAGCCGCAGGCTACTTATCCCAATCGCAAGCGCTTATGGCGGACGGAATTCACTCATTGTCTGATTTAGTGACCGACGTGTTTGTGTACTTTGCCTCTGCCAATTCCCGCCAAGGCCCAGACGAAAACCATCCATATGGTCATTTGCGTTTTGAGACATTAACGACGGTGTTTCTTGGTATGGTGCTCATCCTTGTTGCGCTTGGCATCGCTTACGAATCGGTGATGGCTGATTCATCACAAGCCGAATTTACCTGGTACGGTTTGGCGGCGCTGATTGCGACCATCGTCATAAAGGAAGCCATCTTTCATTACACAAAAAAAGCGGGAGACAAGATTGGCAGCAAAATGCTGATTGCGAATGCATGGCACAGCCGCAGTGATGCCCTATCGTCAGTGGCAGTGCTTATTGGATTAATCTGTGTGTATTTCGGCTACGGGTGGGCAGACATGGTGGCGTCTATTGTGGTCGCGCTGCTGATCGGAAAAATGGCCATCAGCATGGTGTGGGAAAACCTAGCCGAGCTTGTAGATACTGCTCCTGACCCAAAACTGATTGCCCAAATAAAAGAAACCGCCAACAGCTTAAAGCACGTGATGGCACCTCACGATGTAAGAGCCAGATCCATGGCAGGCAAAATCTACTTAGACATGCACATTCACGTGCCAAGTCATGCCAGTGTGAGTGAAGGTCATTATCTTGGTGATTTGGTTGCTTACACAATTAAACAAGCCCACTCTCAAGTGGAAGATGTGATGGTACACGTCGACACCGATGAAAAAATTCAAACTGACAGTTTTGTTCAGAAAACGGGCAAACCAGCCCATTTAAAACTGCCCGCACGTCACCAAATCATGGCGGATTTGGGCTTTTTATTGCGACAGCATACAAACTACGTGGACATCCCAAATACCCGTTTGCATTATTTAAACAACTGTCTCGACTTAGAGATTATCGCCAACTCTTTGAAAACACCCGAAGGCAGCGATCTAAATCAACTCACGGCTCGAATATTACAAGAGCTAAAAACAACCAATTACATCAACAAAGCCAGCGTTCTTTGGGTTTTCCCAGAATAATAAGAACGCTAGTCACTAGACTCGTCAGTGAGGGTATCGTCGTTAAGATACTCCACTGGCAGCACCTTACTGGTCTTCGCTCCCATCATTTTTAGCTTCTCCGCTCTGGCGACCAAATTACCACGACCTGCCGTGAGTTTTTTCAAGGCCGCATCGTGCGTGCGACTCACTGCCTCTAGCTTGCTACCAATGTCGTCCATATCCTGCACAAAACCAGAAAATTTATCGTACATAGCGCCAGCTTGACGAGCGATTTCGATAGCGTTCTGGCTCTGTTTTTCGTTGCGCCAAATATTTTGAATTGTTCGTAAAGTGGCCAATAAATTAGACGGACCGACGATAATAATATTGTGTTCAAACGCCTCACTAAACAGACCATTATCACCTTGCAACGCCAAACCAAACGCTGCTTCAATGGGGATAAACAACAACACAAAATCCAGCGATGTAACGCCTGGCAAATCGTGATAAGACTTGGCGCTTAGTTCCTTCATATGACGACGAACCGCATCCAAGTGCTGTTTTAGCGCTCGATTTCTGTCTTCATCGGTTTCGGCTTCCATATAAGCCAGATAACTGATCAGCACCATTTTGGAATCGACAATGATTTGTTTGCCTTCAGGCAAGTGAATCACCACGTCCGGTTGCAAGCGACGCCCTTCCGCCGTTTGGTAGGAGGCCTGCGTTTCATATTCGCGACCTTTTTCCAGTCCAGAACGTTCTAAAATTCGTTCTAGAATCACTTCACCCCACCCACCTTGAAGCTTGTTTTGACCTTTCAAAGCGTGTGTCAAACTCACTGCATCGTCACTGATCTTTTGGTTCAATTGCTGAAGACCTTTGATCTCTTTTACCAAAGAAAAACGCTCGCGGGCTTCTTCTTGATAACTCTTTTCCACGCTTTCTTGAAACTTCTGAATTTGCGAACCCAGTGGCGTGAGCAAGGACCCTAACTGGCGCTCGTTTTCTTTTGCTAATTGCTGGCCTTGATGACTCATAATTTCATGAGCCATTTGTTTAAATTCGGTTTCGTTTTGCTTTTTTTGTTCTCGATAAAAGGCCTCTTTTTCCTGCCAGACACTTTGCGCCGCAGCGAATTGCTGCTCCAGAGTCAGGGACTCTTTTTCCAAATAATGTATCTGCTCTTTCGATTGCTGTAAAAGACGCTGTAATTCCTCATTTTGTTGCTGCATTTTTTCCTGTGTGATCTGCCACTGACGGCGCATAGCCTGTACAATACCACCAGCAATGCCAGACAGAAGAATCGCGCCGATACAAAAGCCCGATAACACCCAAACTGATTGCGAAAGCCAATCTGTCATATAAATTTAAACCCGCTATTTTAAATGTCTGTTTTTAACAAAGTGAGGCATTTGCATGACGTCACGAGCAAAGCCAAGACGAAGCAAAAATAGACGAAAAGCGGAGTTTATAGGTTATAAATGAGCATTTTGAGTCTGTTTTTAACACTGTATTGGCGCGCAGCAGTCATGCTAAGGTCTCGATAAGTTTACATGGATTACTACCTAAGCCCAACACACACGCAACGCTTTGATCTAGAAATAAAAAACAGTCAGTTCATCACACACGTTTGTCGTACAAATGGACGTGATGCAGCTAAGGCTTTTATTGAAGAAATGCGTCAACGTTACCCCGATGCCAACCATCACTGCTGGGCATTTATTGCTGGGGTACCGAACAATGCGCATTTATGGGATCAGAGTGATGACGGCGAGCCAAAAGGCACCGCTGGGAAACCCATGCTCAATGTGTTGCAGCATTCAGACTTTGGCGAAACCACCGTTGTGGTAACCCGCTTTTTTGGTGGCGTAAAACTGGGGGCAGGCGGCTTAGTCAGAGCCTATAGCCAAGCGGTGCAAGAAGCGCTTTCGCAAACAGAATATGAAAATGTGTACCCGCGTTGCCCTGTTCAGCTAAAAATCGCCTACCCTTTACTGGGTAAAGTCGAATATTGGCTAGAACAGAGCGACATAGAAATAACCAACAAAACCTACAGTGACAGTATAGTGATTGATCTTGCTGTTATTGAACGTACTTGGCCCGAACATAAACTCGCATTGACGGATTTATGCCAAGGCAGCTTAACTTTAATTGAACCGGACAACGCATAACTATGTACCAAACTGGACAAAGATGGAGTAGCCGCAACGAGCCTGATCTCGGCGTAGGCATGATAGTAGACACACAAAATAAGTCTTTTACCTTGCATTTCCCAGATGCGGAAGCAGATCGTCAATACTCAAATGACCAGACCAGTCTTGTTCGACGTACTCTCACCGTCGGCGATCAATTGCACTTCCAAGATGACACCTTTACCGTATTGGAAGTAGAAGAAATCAACGACCTGATCGAGTACCGCATCAGCGAAGACGACGATTGGCTAGAAGAATCCATCATCCAATTTCCACGTAACGACAAAAACGAGTTAGATTCTTTATTGGCGCTGTCGCCAGCTCGTCGCATGTGGTTCGACTTACGTCGTCATACACTCGAACACCAAGCGGCCAATGCCGCATCACCAGTACGTGGTTTAATGGGTCTGAAAGCCGAACTGCTACCACACCAGATTTATCTGGCGCATGACATCGCAAACCGCCCGAAAGCGCGCGCCCTTTTATGTGATGAAGTGGGTATGGGTAAAACCCTAGAAGCCGGCTTGATCCTGCATCAACGTTTACTGAATGGCCTGTGCAAGCGCGTCTTAATTTTGACGCCAACCAACTTACAACATCAATGGTTAGTAGAAATGCTCCGCCGCTTCCATCAGCCCTTCTCATTGATCAATGAATCCGTGTACGAAGACTTCATGGATGGTGACGACAACCCATTTGAACAGCAACCGTTTGTTATCTCGCCAATCGATTGGGCGAGTCAGCACCCGAAAGCCACACAGCACATGCTGGATGCAGAGTGGGACATGGTGATTGTCGACGAAGCACACCACCTTGCTTGGCACCCAGAAACACCCAGTATCGGTTATCAAGTCGTCGCTCGTTTAGCGGCAAAAACCGAATCCCTATTGCTACTCAGCGCCACACCAGAGCAAACGGGCGAGCGCGAACACTTCTCTCGTTTACAACTCTTGGATGCCGACCATTATCACGATTTTGATCACTACCAAGCGCAGCAAAAAGCATTCAAACAAGCCGCAGAGTTAGCCGAAGCGCTATTACCCTTCAGCCAAGAAGACAGCACACCAGAAGCCTTGGATTGGAATTCAGCTTTTGGGGCTTACCTAAACGAAGTGAGCGCCAAAGACTGGTTCCAGACACTGACAACACAAACAGGCGCTACACGAACTGAAGCCGCGAAAGAAGCCATTAGTTGGCTGATCGACCGTCACGGTACAGGTCGCGAGATGTTCCGTAACACCCGTGCGGCGGTGGGTGGATTCCCTGATCGTTACATTCACTCTTATCCACTGGATAACAACGAATTCTTCGAATCGGCCAATCGCCACGTGCAACCAGAAACCGAAGTCGCGGATGGCTTATGGGAAAAAGACCCTCGTTGGAGCTGGCTGAAAGAATTTCTAGAATGCCAAGCCGATAAAGTTTTGGTGATTTGTCACACGGCTGACATGGCACAATGGCTAAACGATCAACTAACATTTGCGGGCTTCCAAAGTGCCGATTTCCACGAGCAGATGCCACTAATCCATCGCGACCGTGCTGCCGCCTATTTCGCTGACGAAGACGGCGCACAAATTCTAGTGTGTTCTGAAATAGGCAGCGAAGGCCGTAACTTCCAGTTCAGCCATCACATCGTCATGTACGATCTGCCGGAACACCCTGATTTACTCGAACAGCGTATTGGTCGTCTAGACCGTTTAGGACAACTAAACGATGTTCAAATCCATGTGCCGTTCATTAAAAACAGTGTTCAAGAACGCCTATTCAACTGGTATCACCACGCCCTAAATGCATTTTGCCGCACCACGGGATCGGGTGATAAAGTCGAAGAAGCATTTGGCGACAGCTTGCACGCCTACTTGCATGGCCAAGACGACGACACAGACTTACTAAAAGAGGCGCACGTTTATCACGAAGCATTGCTAAAGCAAATGGAAGAAGGCCGTAACCGCCTATTAGAAATGAGTTCGTGCCGCCCGGAACAAGCCCAAGCGTTGATTGCGCAAATCAACCACCAAGCCACCAAAGGGCTACACAACTACATAGAACAAGTGACTCATGCGTTTAACATCTACGCTGACTGCATCAATGACGATCCAGATCGCGCCGCTTGGTTCTTGCGCCCTTCTACCGACATGATGCTTGAAGCTCTGCCAGGTATCGAAGAAGAAGGCAAAATGCTCATGCTTGATCGCCGCCAAGCGAGCCAGCGTGAAGACGTGGCGTTCGCAACGTGGGAACATCCACTGATCACCATGCTTATGGATGAAGTCCAAGGTTTTGACTCAGGCAAGCTTACATCGGCTATCTTACCCATATCAGCACTGCCTGAAGGCACTGTGTTGGTGGAAAGTATGTTCGTCATCGAAGCAACCGCTCACCCACGCTTAAAATTGGCACAATCTCTGCCCATGACCCCCATGTGGCAATTGTCTGACTCAAACGGCAAATTTCTCCATCAGCAATTTACAGCTGACAAATGGGCAGAAAAGCTGAAAGGCGTACCAAACAGAGTCGCGGAACAATGGGTTGCGGCTTTGCGCAAAAACCTCATCGAAGTGCTACAAGCTCACCAGCTCAATGCCCAAGACCAAGCACGCCCGATCGTTCAAGCGGCGAAAACGTCTTACCAACATCGTTGCCAAAATGAAATCGAACGTTTAGTGGAATTGAAAGCCTTCAACGACACCATTCGTGATGAAGACATAGAGCGTCTTGAAACCAACATGCAAGAAGGTTTGACTCGCATCGACGAGCACCAAATCCGCTTGGATGCCATTCGTATCATCTTAACAACGAAACCGGAATAACGTCCTGTGCAGGATGTCGTGCCGAGTTTAGAGCTATCTCGCTTAGAGATAATATACGAAGACGAATGGTTTGCTGTGATAAACAAACCTGCAAACTGCTTATCTGTGCCCGGACGTGGCCCAGATAAGCTTGACTCTATCTTGCATCGAGCAGAATGTTTATTTGGCGAAGCCTTTGCGATTCACCGCTTGGATGAAGCCACCTCAGGCTTGATCCTCGTGGCGAAGACCCACGAATGTCAAAAGCGCATGTACGCGCATTTTCGCGAACGAGAAGTCAAAAAAGAATACCGCGCTCAACTGCGCGGTCATCTTTTGGGCGACAAAGGTGAAGTCCGAAAACCACTGCGCTGCGACTGGCCTAACCGACCAAGACAAATCATCTGCACCGACGAATGGAGCAAAGACTCCATCACCTACTGGGAAAAAATGGCCTACGAAGGCAACACCACCCGTGTTCGACTCGTGCCGTTTACGGGACGCTCTCACCAACTTCGCGTCCACATGCAAAGCCTAGGACACTCAATCATTGGCGATGAATTCTACGACCCAGAATTCCAGAACAACCCTCGCCTGCTACTTCACGCCTATCGGCTCGAGTTCAGGCATCCGTTTACCAAAGCATGGATTGCTTTTGTCGCGGCCTGTCCTTTTAACTCACGCCCACCACCCTAGAAGTGAAGGGCGTAGATCAGATGAGACGGGACACGAGGCGTAATCTGACGCTGAAAGCGAAGCTTTCACTTTGTAGGACAAAAAATAAATAGATAACTGGCGTCCATCTATGTTCAATCCAATCAAACAGTATGATATTGTCATACTTTGACTTTACTCGGAGCCCTATTATGAGCATGCATCGAAAAACTGTCACACTAACTAAACAGCAGGATGACTGGATAAAAAGCCAAATTGAGAGTGGTAATTTTGGCAATGATAGTGAATATATCCGCGATTTAATCAGAAAAGATCAACAAGCCAAAGAACATCTCGCAACGTTAAGGCAAGCTCTTATCGAAGGAGAATCAAGTGGAGAAAGTAAGCCTCTCCATATCGCAGCCATTAAAGCGGCTGGCCGTAAACAAATAAAAGCGGAGTAGTGAATGTTTAAGCTGCTCGTCACACCAAAGGCAGAATCTGATCTCACCAAAATATGGCTATACACCTGTGAAAAATGGGGAGTTGATCAAGCAGATCGCTATTTAGATCAACTTGAGGCAGGAGCCCATCAGTTAATCAATCATCCTTCATTGGGCACGAACTATGCTCATGTTTTGCCTGAATATCGTAGATTACTAGTAGAGCACCATGCTATTTTCTATAAAGTGTTAAAGCAAGAGATCTGTATTATTCGAGTACTCCATGAAGATATGGATGCATCACAAAGGCTTTTGGGTTAACGACGTCTTTCTTTGTTCTACCGACGTCTTTGCAGCGTCGATCAATTAACACTATGGAATAAATGAAAAATATACATGAATGTGACAGTATTCCGTCTAAATCAGTTCTCATTACTAACCTATCAGATGATGGTGATTATGAAGAAGGTCAAGAATGGTTAATGGCGTTAACTCATCAATTAAAAACTGGGAAAAATATAGGACTGCATTCCATAACCTGGAGATCGACCTGGATGAGTTTTCAGGGCTAGAGGATTTCACCAGGAAACATTTGTAGAATAGCAAAATTAATAAGCCTCCCAATTTTGGAAGCCTGTCATATAAAATATCGAGATAGCTGGCTAGTCTGATATAAGCTTGCACTCTTCAAACTGGTTATACACGCAACACTTCTTCTTTTCCCACCACCAAAGGCTTTACCAGCTTCGCCTCCTCTTGATAGCGGTTTCTTGTATCCCAAAGATCGACGGCGTTTTGTTTTACGCATTTGCAGCTACCTTAATATAGGGGTGTCGTTCAAAAAATATTTCTGCCAAATCTGACTCGCGGCTTGATGAAGTAAACTGTGTCGCCATGCGACTTTTTCTTCTTGTCTGTCGTAACCGCCGCCAATGACACAGGCGGTAGGCAGTTTTAGGCTAACGCAGGTTTCGATGACGTATGTATCCCTTTCTAGAATGCCTTGGTCAGTTAGGTTAACGTAGCCAAGCCGATCGTCTTGGTGGACGTCGACGCCAGCGTCATAAAAGACAAAGTCAGGTCGATGTTCAGCGAGTATTTTAGGCAGGGTATCTTTTAGAATGGATAAGTATTCTTGGTCATTCGCGCCTTTGGGGATGGCGATGTTAATGCCATCAGTTTGCTTGGTCTGCGGGTAGTTTTCTTCGCAATGCCAAGAAGCAGGAATGATGTCACTTCTGTCTTTAAAGAAGGCAATTGTGCCGTCGCCTTGGTGGACGTCACAGTCAATAATGAGAACTTTCTTAGCTTTGTGTGACTGAATTAAGGCCAATGCCGCGACTGCCAAATCATTAAAGATGCAAAAGCCAGAGCCATAAGAAGGGTGAGCATGATGCGTTCCACCCGCAAGGTGGCAAGCCAGCCCATGCTCAAGCGCTAATTCGCTGGTTAATATTGTACCGGAAACCGCCCTTAGGGTTCGCTCGACGAGCCATTCAGACCACGGCAAACCAATGTCTTTTTCTTCTTTTATTGTGAGTTCACCACGAATAAAGCGCTGTACGTATTCTTTTTGATGAGCGGCCATTAATACGGAAAGGGACAAAGGCGCAGGCGTGTATTCGTTTTCGTCCGTTAGAATCCCTTGCTCCCGTAAACATTCGGCCAGCAAACCAAATTTGCGCATAGGAAAGCGATGCCCGGCCGGAAAAGGAATACTGTAGTGGGGGTGAAACACAAGGGGTAGCAAAGTGACATCCATCGATAATCTAGCGTGATCAATTTATACGAACACAATGCTAACAAGGCTTACTGGTTTTTTGCGACCAAAACTTTTCTTATTGCTGCGTTAAATGATTCAATTAGATGTGGAGGAAAACCTTTACCGCTTTCAAAGTTCACCATTTGCACTGCTCTCATGGCACTTTTGCGGTATTCGCTGCCAGATTTACCCCACACGATATCAATAAACATCACCGCCATGGAAAGAATAAATGCCCCCTGCGGTATTAGTGACCCCACTAAACTTTCAGGAAAACCAGTACCATCAAATCGCTCTTTATGTGATTTCACCATAGCGACAGCGTCTTCCCACCCTTCGTGTTTGGCCAACAACTTGGCACCGACCATAGGATGATTGTGTTCAGCTTGTCGTTTTAATTCTTCATCGTCTTTACAACTTAAAATCGGCGCCATGCCCATATTGTGCATATACGCCGCTGCACTGAGTTGTGCTGGGTCAACCGGTGTCACGCATTCGGCATTGATTAATTGGCAAAGCTTCAAAATACGTTCACTTCGCTCAGAAGAATACCCAAGCAAACGATTCAGCTTTTGACTAAACCCAATAAACAAATCAATATCGGCTTGTTGCGATTCCGTAAATTCTACTTTAATAATGACAGATGCTGGCAATGCCTCTTCTGGGACATCCTCTGTTTGATTGCACTTACGCAATAAAGCCGCCGCCATATCAGGGCGTTTCGAGTCGTCTTCTTCCGCGTATATGGCGTCTAAACTTTGCTGAAGTTCGTCTCTCACGGCACTTTCAGCGACATGGGACTGATAAATCTGTTTCAGCAGGTCGTACACTTTCTCAATGACAACAATGATCAATTCACCCAGGTAGTGGTGATATTGAATGTATCCGCCACGCATGCCATCGACAATTTCCTCAAGTTTGTGCAGCACACCAACCAAAGGGTCTAGAAAGCAAACGGAGCAGTTGCCTTTCATGCTGTGGAGCGAACGAAATAGGTTGTCCAACTTATCGAAAGAGAAACCTTCACTTTCGATGCTGTTGATAATGTCTTCTATTTCTTGCTGAGCTTCCACGTAGCATTCTAGCAAATCGTCCTTGAGCTCTTTTTCCAACGCTGAAAACGCTTTACAAGCAAAGTGGCTCATTTTTTTCTTCCATTACAAGGAGCTAAGTAACTCAAAAAAGCATTGAGGCTATTCAAGTCATTCGGTAGTCTCGTATCCTCACTCTTATTATTGTAGATAGAATATTTGTAAGCGTGAACATATAGTATGTTTCATTGTGAAAACGAGGTCCTCATGCCAAATTATTGGCTCATGAAATCCGAGCCGGATGCTTTCTCCATCGATGATCTAAAACGGCTAACGCAATCTCCTTGGGACGGCGTAAGAAATTACCAAGCCAGAAACTTTATGAAAGAAATGAAAGTCGATGATTTGATCTTTTTCTATCATTCTAGCTGCTCGCCCGCCGGCATTGTTGGTGTCGCCAAAGTCTGCAAAGAAGCTTACCCAGATCACACCAGCTGGGACCCAAATAGTCCTTATTTCGATGCCAAATCGACGCCAGAAAAACCAAGATGGTTTATGGTCGACGTGGCATTTGTCGAAAAGTGGTCAAGTATTCTAACATTAGCAGAATTAAAGCAAAGCCCTGCACTGGCCGATATGGTATTAACACAAAAAGGAAGCCGATTGTCGGTGATGCCCATTTCCAGTGATGAATGGGACTATATCACTGCCATATTAAAAAAATAAATTTCGCTTATCTCTTTTAATTCTAAGAAAAATAGGACATTCGCCCTAACATGGCGCCCTACAAGAAGTAAGCAACACATAGAGTATTTGAAAATGGTTCGCAAGATAGCAAGGATGGCTATTATATTGTCTGGCTTATACAGTGGATTAACACTCTGTCAGGCGTTATACCCAAGTAGCCTCATTAGCTCATTAAAAGATTCGGATAAAGACGGTGTTATAGACGCTAGGGATTCATGCGCTAATACACCGCTAGGCAGCAAAGTTGATAACCAAGGCTGCCCAATCACGGAATTGGAATACCACAATTTTGACTTTGATGTTCAGTTCGATACCGCTCGCTACCAACTCTCCTCCGATTTTTACCCTCAACTACAAAGCCTAGCGTCTTTTTTAAAACAAACACCCAAAACGCGGGTTCTAATTGAAGGCCACACAGACAATACAGGGCAAGCTCGTTTCAATTTAATGCTGTCTAAAAAGCGGGCAGACGCCATTGCGGAAAAGCTCGTTACCAATTTTGATATTGAAACCGACCGATTGAAAACCTTTGGTTATGGACAAGAGCGCCCTATTGCATCGAATGATACAGAACAAGGTAGGATGCGAAATCGCCGAGTGAGTGGCGAAGTGGTTGTTCCTTTTCGACAACCCCAAAATACCAACTCAGCGTTAACCAAAGACGCTAAACAGAAACAACCTTTTGTAGACCTGCACGAGCTAACCATTCCGTTTAGTCGCAATCAATACCGTGTAAAAAACAATTATCGCCCTTCTATACAGAGCATTGGGCAAATATTGCGAGACAATCCGAACACGTTGGTGATCATTGAGGGTTACACGGACAACTCCGGTAGCCGAGATTACAATCTGGCTCTGTCGATCGAACGTGCCAATAAAGTGGCTGACATCATTCAATCTGAATACGCCATCTCAGCGGATCGATTCAAAGTGATTGGCTACGGACAAGACTTCCCTATCGCTTCAAACCTGACATTAGAGGGTAGAATCAAAAACCGCCGAGTCAACACCAGCATTGTACAGACGTTTAAAACATCACAAGAAGTGATTCTGCCGAAGTGGACAATATGGAGCGTGGATCGGCTGGAAAAATAGCCCAGCGATAAAGAACGCTATTAGTGAAATTCACGCTCTCGCTGCTTTAAAGAAACCGCATAATCAAAATAGTATTGAACGACAGCACCAAAATAATCGTAGTCATCACCGGTTCTGGCAATAATCCCAACACTGCCCATTTGATGGTATTTTTTGGGCTGGTAGTAGGTTTCAAGACGCCAACCTATATCATCAATATTGTATTTTTCTCGATAAAGTGAAGTTCGCAAGTCGTCATCAAAGTAGTAACTGATCCCAATGCGCGAACTGGTTACATTGCTCAATGTGGTATCTGCTGAAATATAATTCGTCGTTAAAGAAAATGATCCTAGAAACACCTCTCCAAGGAACTGACCAATAATGTCTCGCTCAGAATCTTGCGACGTGTTCATGGGCTCCAACTCAGTAACCCCAAGACCAATGCCTAAGCGGCCATATTCATTTCTCAGGAACCAATTTGACGACAATTCAGATTGTGCAAAGCTGTCTTTTGTCGACCCTGTCACCAAATAATTGCTGTTTAGTAACACCTGTGTAGACAAATAATCATTAATGGGAATATTCACTTTAAAGTCAATATTCATCAAAGACTTCTCACTTAAAAGCCCATAACCCAGCCCAAAAGCAAAATTAGGCAAGTCACTGTCGGCATAAGCGTTGCCACTTACCGCCACTGCCAATACAAGAACTCGAGAAAATACGGTCAAAACATGTCCACGCTAAAATTTACATCGTAATGCTATTGTGACTTGTCTTTGGCAAAAGCTCCAGCCACAAAAACGACGACTATTTTTGCATAAAATGAAGGGAATTCAGAACACCTCTGGGATTCGGAAGCAAAGCCCAATATAATAGTCGCAAAGTCGATTAGACGAACACATTTTAGGTTTATACGTTACATGGCAAAAAAACTTTTTATCCAAACTCATGGCTGTCAAATGAACGAATACGATTCCTCTCGTATGGCAGATTTACTTGGCGAAAGCCATGAAATGGAACTCACAGACAACGCAGATGAGGCCGATGTTTTATTGCTTAACACCTGCTCTATCCGCGAAAAAGCACAAGACAAGGTCTATCACCAATTAGGCCGCTGGAAAAAGCTTAAACAAAAAAATCCTAACCTAGTCATCGGTGTTGGCGGTTGCGTGGCGAGCCAAGAAGGCGACGCAATTCGCAAGCGTGCCAAGCACGTAGACATGATTTTTGGGCCTCAGACGCTGCACAAGCTGCCAGAGATGGTCAACGCTGCGGGAAAACACATTCCTATTACGGATGTGACTTTCCCAGAAATTGAAAAATTCGACCACCTACCAGCTCCGCGTGTTGATGGCGCAGAGGCGTTTGTTTCCATCATGGAAGGCTGCAGCAAATACTGCACATTCTGTGTAGTACCCTACACTCGCGGTGAAGAAGTGAGCCGTCCATTCGACAGCATTTTAGTTGAAGTCGCGCAATTGGCCGAGCAAGGTGTACGTGAAATCCATCTATTGGGACAAAACGTAAACGCTTATCGCGGTGAAACAGCCGAAGGTGACGAAGCCGATCTGGCAGACATTATTCACGCTGTGGCACTGATCGATGGTGTTGAGCGCATTCGCTTCACAACGTCTCACCCAGTGGAATTCAGCGACAGCTTGGTAGAAGCGTTCCGCACAGAACCCAAACTGGTTAGTCACTTACATCTACCAGTACAAAGCGGTGCAGATAATATTCTGAGTGCGATGAAACGTGGTCATGACCGCCAATATTACATTGATAAAATCAATCGTATTAAAGAAGCCCGTCCAGGCATTAGTTTGTCTTCTGACTTCATCATTGGCTTCCCAGGTGAAACAGATGATGACTTTGTTGACACGATGAATCTGATTCAAGAGATTGGCTTTGATCACTCTTTCAGTTTTGTCTACAGCCAGCGCCCAGGAACGCCTGCGTCAAATTTAGAAGACGACACACCAGAAGAGTTGAAGAAAGAGCGCCTTGCGATATTACAGCGTCGCATTAGTCAGCAAGCCTATGACATCAGCTTATCCATGGTGGGTGAAGTGCACCGCATTTTAATCAGCGGCTACTCTCCTCGTGATCCTGGACAACTTCAAGGCCGAACAGAAAACAACCGTATTGTTAATTTCCGTGCGGTCGACCCTCAGTTGATTGGTAAATTTGCAGACGTGGTTATCACTGATGCTTACCCTAACTCTTTATTGGGTGAGTTAGTCAGCACCGAGCTCGACGCCGACTTTGTCTTACAATAAAAGCACCGTTTCATACAACGTGCTTCAATAATCAAAGGTAAATCTTGGAAACAACACAGACAACTCAACAAATCCGCCTTATCCCAGCCGAAGCAGATGCTTTGGCGGGACTGTGCGGTCAACTCGACGAAAACATCAAGTTAATAGAAAAGCGACTTGATGTTTCTATTAAATACCGCGCAGAACTGTTCGACATTTCTGGTGAAGACTCTGAGCATGTGGCCGCCACCAAAACGCTACTAGAGAACCTTTACCGCGAAGCGCTTGCCAATACGAATGTCACACCCGAAACCATTCACTTATATTTGCAAGAATCCGCAATCGAATCTCTATCGAGCAGCAAAAGGGAAAAAGCGATCAGCTTGTTATAAAAACTCGCAAAGCTTTTATCAAACCCAAGGGCAAAAACCAACAAGGCTACGTCAAACAGATCCGCAAACACGACATCAACTTTGGTATCGGGCCGGCTGGTACAGGCAAAACCTACCTTGCCGTAGCGTGTGCGGTCGAAGCGCTAGAAGCGGATCGAGTTGAGCGCATTATGCTGGTTCGCCCGGCGGTAGAAGCCGGTGAAAAGCTGGGCTTTTTACCAGGTGATTTGTCACAGAAAATCGACCCTTACCTACGCCCTCTTTACGATGCCTTATACGAAATGCTGGGCTTTGAATTGGTCGACAAGTTAATCGAAAAAAATGTTATCGAGATCGCTCCGCTGGCCTTCATGCGTGGTCGTACATTAAACAATGCATTCATCATTCTAGATGAGAGCCAAAACACGACGAAAGAACAAATGAAAATGTTTTTGACGCGCATTGGTTTTGGTTCCACTGCGGTCATCACTGGCGACACGACTCAGGTCGATTTGCCTCGTGGCACCAGCTCTGGCTTAGCGCAAGCCATGCACGTTCTGAAAGACGTGAACGGCATCAGCATGACGCACTTTAGCTCGTCTGACGTTGTTCGCCATCCTTTGGTGCAGCGTATTGTAGAAGCGTACGATAAGTTTGACGTTGAAGTGGAAGCCGAGAAAAAAGCACGTACTGAAGCTCGCCTTGCCGCGCAATCTGAATCATCAACGGGTGACAAATAATGGCCACTGTTGAGCTGGATTTACAAATTGCCACGCAGGAAACAAACCAACTTCCCAGTGAAGCAGATTTTAGACTTTGGGTCGAAAAAGCCTTAGAGAATTCGGATGAAGAATTTGAAGTCACCATCCGCATTGTTGAGGAAGAAGAAAGTCATGCTCTAAATCATGAGTATCGCGGCAAAGACAAATCAACCAATGTTTTATCTTTCCCGTTTGAGTCCCCTCCGGGTTTAGAGTTGCCATTATTAGGCGATTTGGTCATCTGCGCCCACGTGGTGGAAAAAGAAGCCCAAGAACAGAATAAAGAGTTACTTCATCATTGGGCTCATATGACCATTCATGGCATCTTGCATTTATGCGGTTATGATCATATAAATGATGAAGAAGCAGATGAAATGGAATCGATAGAAACAGAGCTACTGGCTTCCCTATCGATTTCCGACCCTTATTTGATTAAAGAGTGAGCTAACACCCCAATGAGTGACGACCGATCGAGTTTATCCAACGATCAACAAAAATCCTGGTTTGAGCGTTTAACGCAAGCCTTCAATGATGAACCTCGCAGCCGCGGAGACATTGTTAAACTACTAGAAGCCGCCGTGAAGTCCGATATTATAGATCGCGACGCCTTTACCATTGTAGAAGGCGCACTGGAAGTTTCTGAAGTGCAAGCACGAGACATCATGATTCCTCCATCTCAGATGGTGGTGATTAAGTCCGAAGACGACCCAAAAACATCACTCCGTAAGGTCATAGATTCCTCTCACTCGCGATTCCCAGTCGTTGGTGAAGACTCCGATGAAATCCTCGGTGTTCTATTGGCAAAAGACTTATTGCCGTTGCTTTTCAAAGATGGCGACGTGACCATTGACGACATTTTGGCTCGCCTACGCCCCGCCAACTTTATTCCAGAAAGCAAACGACTCAATGTTCTGTTAAACGATTTTAGAACCAAGCGCTACCACATGGCGTTAGTGCTAGACGAATACGGCAGTGTTTCCGGTCTGGTAACGATTGAAGACGTGCTTGAGCAAATTGTGGGTGAGATCGAAGACGAAACCGACAAACTCGATGACGAAGGCATTCAGATCACAACCGAACCGGGTGTTTATCTCGTTCCGGCCTTGTGTACGGTGGAAGATTTTAATGAGTTTTTCAAAGCCGACCTGAATGAAGAAGAATTTGACACTATTGGCGGCATCCTAGTCCAACAATTTGGTCACGTTCCGTTACGTGATGAAGAGTTATACTTTAATAACTTCCATTTCCGTATCGTGAAATCCGATGGTCGACGCATCAAAACGATCCAAGTATCAAAACCTACACCAAACACACCTGAATAAGATGACCATGCCCTACCCCGACTTAGCCAATTCAAAAGCGGGGTGGGAGCCTCGTGTGTCAGCAAAGATAAACAAACTCCCTTCTTTCGTAACTCATTTCCTTGCCATTCTCGCGGGTGCGGTAGGTGTGACCAGTTTTGCACCGTTTCATTTCTGGCCTGGTTACTTCATCAGTCTGATCGCTTTTGGCGTTCTAGTGATTAGCAGCACAACAGCCAAATCCGCTTGCTGGCGCGGCTTCTTTGTCGCGTTGGGATTTTTTGGCGCTGGAGTTTCTTGGGTCTATGTCAGCATTGCTGAATATGGGCAAGTTGGCGCTTTCATCGCTGGGCTGATTACTTTTGCCTTTGTGGCTGTGCTTTGCGCATTTTGGGCTTTGTCTGCCTGGGCTTCATGGCGCCTTATTAAACGCTTCCCCAATCTTTCCGCCAGTATGTGGATCACATTGTGTTTCTTGCTAGGAGAGTTTTTACGCAGCACCTTATTCACAGGGTTCCCTTGGTTATTACCGGGCTACGCAATTGAAAACACATGGCTATTTGAACTCTTGCCAATTGGCGGCATCTGGCTGACAAGCACCGGCGTTGTCTTCACCGCGAGCGTACTTGCCGGCCTATTATTACGAAGAGACAATCCATTCCCGCTGTTGGGCATGCTACTGATGATTTGGGCAAGTTCCGCCTATTTGCACTACTTTCCCATTGCATGGGTGCAACAGACTGGCACGCTAAAAACCACTCTCGTCCAAGGCAATGTAAAACAAGATGAGAAATGGTTAACGCAAACCGCTGGCAAGTCTCTCGCCTATTACCAACAAGCCACCATTGAGCACCTAGACAGCGAATTGGTGGTTTGGCCCGAAACAGCGATCACCTACGTTTACCCGCAAATAAAGCCTTACCTGACCTCTTTCAGCGAAGAGTTAGCTAACAGCAACACCACACTCATTACTGGCGTACCGGATATCAGTGAAGACAGAAAAAATTACTACAACGCAATCTGGGCAACAGGCAACGGCTTTGGCCTTTACTACAAGCAGCATCTTGTTCCTTTTGGCGAGTACATTCCATTTGCAAACTATATTGGCCCAATTTTGGATGTGTTTGGCATGCCAATGTCCAACTTCAAGCAAGGCGATGACAACCAACCTGTTCTGCAAGTAGGTGAATGGGGCGTTGCGCCTTTTATCTGTTATGAAATTGTGTATGCCGAACAGGTGAGACGCATGGTAAGAGACAGTGATTTCCTTATCACCATCAGCAACGACGGTTGGTTTGGCACGTCTTTTGGACCTTGGCAACATTTGCAAATTGCACAGTTCAGAGCAAAAGAGTCAGGACGTTATGTAATTCGCGCCACAAACACGGGCATTACCGCGTTTATCAATGAAAAGGGGGAAATTGAATCTCAAGCGCCGCAGTTTGAAAGAACCACGTTAACCGCCGAAGCAAAAGCGTTCACGGGGAACACGCCCTACGTTAACTGGGGGTACTGGCCAACCCTATGGCTGCTGGGAATGTGCGTGATTCTGCCTTACTGTCACACCCTCATTTTAAGCCGAAAAAAATCCAGCTGAATCAAAAACACCACAACAGAATCGTTGTGGTGTTTCTTTAAAGAGCATTATGTTATTCAGCGCTATCGCCCTTCTCGTCATGCGTCGACATTAAGCCATAATGGCAGATTTCACATGGCTCTAATGTTTGTTCTGTTTCGACGTCGTTGTCATGGCCACACGACATACATCGATAACGACCTGGCGCTACGACTGCCCCCACAACATGACAATCTTCAAGCGGTACAGGATTGTTGTTCGCGTGATTAATAAGCCACAACAGCGCGGCGTCTTCTTTTTCGTCCAGCTCTTCAACCAACTCATGCCCTTCATCCAAGACATAGTGCCAATTGGCGTCTACCCACGCTTCGGTATAGCCCATTTTATCGTGCCAATAAGCGGTCATAAGTGCGACATCTTCTAAAAACCAATCTTTCGCGCCAATCAATGTTTTACGCGCTTCTTCCACTAAATTGGAATCGCTCTCACGTTTTGACGAATCTTTTTTCATAGAATTCATAACTCCTCCTCAATGCACCTTCTATTTAGAGCTCCATCTCTATAAAATAGCGGATATTTTCAGACTCTGTTGGCCATTACAGCAATATCTTGTGCTATGTCGCTATTTAGCCTTTCTTTTAATGAAAAAGAGAATACAGGTCTACCAACCTTACGTCGATAATGGGATAAGAATACATCATGCAAGAGCAATATAATCCGCAGCAAATCGAACAAGCTGCTCAATCTTTTTGGGACGAGAACAAAGTCTTCAAAGCGGTCGCCGATTCCAACAAAGAAAAATTCTACTGCCTGTCTATGTTCCCATACCCAAGTGGCCGTCTGCACATGGGTCACGTTCGCAACTACACCATCGGCGATGTGATTTCTCGCTACCAACGCATGCAAGGTAAAAATGTCCTTCAGCCGATGGGTTGGGATGCATTTGGTCTTCCTGCAGAAAACGCCGCAATCAAACACAAAACAGCACCAGCCAAATGGACCACTGAAAACATTGCTTACATGAAAGGCCAGTTAAAAGAGCTGGGCTTTGGCTACGATTGGGATCGTGAAATCGCGACTTGCACGCCTGAATATTACAAATGGGAACAGTGGTTCTTTACTCAGTTAGTCGAAAAAGGCTTAGCGTACAAAAAAACCGCGGCCGTAAACTGGTGTCCTGAAGACCAAACCGTATTAGCAAACGAACAAGTAGAAGAAGGCTGCTGCTGGCGTTGTGGTACAACGGTTGAGAAAAAAGAAATTTCTCAGTGGTTTATCCGCATCACTGATTACGCAGAAGAACTATTAAACGACCTAGATCAGCTTGATGGCTGGCCAGAAAAAGTAAAAGCCATGCAGCGTAACTGGATCGGCCGCTCTGAAGGTCTAGAATTCAGCTTCGCCGTAGAAGGCAAAGACGAACGCCTATCTGTTTACACGACTCGCCCAGACACCATCATGGGTGTGACTTACGTTGCTGTCGCAACTCAACACCCACTGTCTTTGGAAGCGTCTGAGCAAAATGCAGATTTGGCCGCTTTTATTGCTGAAAGCAAGCTAATGTCGACGACAGAAGCAGACTTGGCTACGGTTGAGAAAAAAGGCATGGACACTGGCTTCAAAGCCATTCACCCAATTACGGGCGAAGCGGTGCCTGTTTACGCTGCCAATTTCGTATTAATGGATTACGGTTCTGGGGCGGTGATGTCTGTTCCTGCTCACGACCAGCGAGACTTTGAATTCGCCAAAAAATACAATTTGGCCATCAAACAAGTCATCCAATCCTCTGATGACAGCGTGATTGATTTGGAAAAAGCCGCCTTCACTGAGAAAGGCACACTGTGCAATTCTGGTGAATTCGACGGATTGGCTTTCAAAGAAGCTTTCGATGCGATTGCTTCATGGATGGTAGAACGCAACCTAGGCGAAGTAAAAGTAAATTATCGTCTACGTGATTGGGGCGTTAGCCGTCAGCGTTACTGGGGTACGCCTATCCCAACCATCAACCTAAAAGACGGTTCGGTTGTGCCTGTGCCACAAGATCAGCTTCCTGTTGAGTTACCAACAGATGTGATCATGGACGGTGTGAACTCCCCGATTAAAAACAACCCAGACTTCTCATCCATTATGTTTAATGGCGAAGAAGCAGAACGTGAAACAGATACTTTCGACACCTTTATGGAATCGTCTTGGTATTTCGCTCGCTACTGCTGCCCAGAAGCCACGGATGCGATGCTAACAGAAGAGGCAAACTACTGGCTTCCTGTTGACCAATATGTTGGTGGTGTAGAGCACGCGATCCTTCACTTATTGTACTCACGTTTCTTCCATAAATTGCTGCGTGATGCGGGTCTTGTGAACTCTGATGAACCATTCAAACGTCTACTGACGCAAGGTATGGTAAACAAAGATGGCACCAAGATGTCTAAATCCAAAGGCAACACAGTCGACCCACAAGAAATGATTGAGAAATACGGTGCCGATACCGTTCGTTTATTCATGATGTTCAGCGCGCCACCAGAACAGTCTCTAGAATGGAACGATGCTGGCGTTGATGGTGCATCACGCTTCCTACGCCGTTTGTGGGCGCTATGCTACCGTCACAACAATGCTGGTAAAGTAGGTGAACTGACGGTTGCTGAATTAAATGGCGCTCAAAAAGCCTTGCGTCGTAAAACACATGAAACCATTCAGAAAGTATCAGACGATATTGAACGTCGTCAAACATTCAATACAGCCATTGCCGCTGTGATGGAACTGTGTAACGACATCAGTAAATTTGAAGATACGTCGGAATTAGGACTTGCTGTCGAGCAGGAAGCACTAGAAGCCGCAACGTTATTGCTGTCTCCTATTGTGCCTCACATTGCTCATCAACTTTGGAGTGAACTCGGCCACAATGACAACGTTGTGAATACTCCTTGGCCAACGCTTGATGAAGACGCTTTGGTAAAAGACGAGTTGACGATCGTTGTCCAAGTGCTGGGGAAAAAACGCGCTGAATTGACCGTTTCCGCTAGTGCGGACAGCAAAACAATAGAAGCGGAAGCACTTGCTCACCCAAGTGTGGCTAAGTTTCTAGAAGGCAAAACGGTCCGTAAAGTGATCGTCGTGCCAGGTAGATTGGTGAACATTGTCGCCAACTAATCAAGGCGTAATAAGGGATGGCTAAGCCATCCCTTTTCCTTTTCAACAATACAGAGATCTTGGATATGACTGCCGCCTTAACGCACACTACTCGTCTATTTTTATTACTCGTGATGACTATGAGTATGGTCGCTTGTGGCTTCCATTTGCGAGGCGAAGCCAATATCCCTGCTCAATTACACGTCTTGACGTTAACCTCTGACAGCGGATCGGACAGCTTTGATCGCGCTCTTAGAATTGCGCTAAGCAAAGCGGGTGTCGTAGTAATAGACAAAGACAGCGCCAACAACAGAGTATTGAACCTAAAAATTAACGCCATTGCTGTTGCTGATACGCAATTGGCTCGTGACGCTGACAACGATGTCTCTCAAATCCAGCGCCGATTAAGCAGCCACTACTTTATCCGCCAGGCTGACGGTAAATCCCTGTATGGCCCTCGCACCATTAGCACAACGAAAACCCTTACCAATCAAAACGCGGAAGAAAGCGCCAAGCTTTCCTACAACCAGACGCACACTGAAAGCATGTACGATGACCTCGCAAACCAGTTAGTAAGCGATTTAAGCTACGCGCCTTTATAAACTGACATTACGTTTAGGCCCATGCTATGAAAGTCCGCGCGGATCAACTAATACAGCAGCTGAAGAAAAATTTAGCCCCTATTTATATTATTTCGGGTGACGATGTGTTGTTGTGCCAAGAAGCCGCAGACAGCATTCGAAAAGCCGCACAACATCACCAAATCGATGAACGACTTCGTTTTGTTGCCGATGCGCAGTTTGACTGGCAAGACGTTATTAATGAAAACCAAAGTCTGTCTTTATTTTCAAGCCGACGCTTATTCGATATACAAATAGATAAAATGGGCGAAAAACACAGCAAAGCTTTGGCTCAATTAGGTCAATCCCTTAGCGAAGACAATACCATTTTACTAACGTTGCCTAAAATCGATGCTCGAACGCAAAAAGCAAAATGGTTCACACAACTTGAGTCTCAAGGTGTATTTGTACAAATTTGGCCAATCGAAGCCAACCGATTGCCTGCATGGGTACAGCAAAGAGCGCAATCCCTTGACCTATCACTGACTCGGGATGCCGCCAGTGTGATCTGTGAACGCGGCGAAGGTAACCTTCTGGCGCTTTCTCAGGAGTTAGAAAAGCTCGCCTTACTTCATGGCCAAGGTGCCCAAATAGATGCCGAAAAAGTCGTTGAATCGGTTGCAGACAGCAGTCGCTATTCTATCTACGACCTTAGTGACAGGCTGTTAATGGGCAAAGCCAAAGACGCCATGCATTGCTTAAACCAATTGCTTGGCGAAGGTGTCGAGCCCAGCATTATCTTGTGGCTGTTTAATCGCGAAGTGCAAACATTGGCAAACCTCCTGCAAAGCATGCAATCCTCGAGCTTCAGACAAGCTTGCCAAAGTGAAAAAATCTGGGACAAACGCGTGCCTTTCTATGAAAGCGCCATGTCACGCCACAATAAAGTCACCCTACCTTACATGCAAAATTACCTAGCATTAATAGACAAAAGCATCAAAGGTTTAGAGGGCCCAGACAATGCAACAGGCTTTCGGAATTTGGTGATGATGTTCTGCGGATACAAACCGACTTGCACCGAACTCGACATTCCATAAATCTTAATTATCATAAAATTGATTTGTATCAATAGGTTACGATTTTAAACCAATAGACACATAAAGCTGACATTGTTCTATCCTTATTAGAGGGATAATAACGAAAACAAATTGGCTCTATGGAGACGTCTATGTCTTGGTTCAAACGAAAAACATTAACGCAATCTGATTCCGCAGCACACAGTGACGGCGTTAGAATTCTTCAAGTAGCGCAGTCCGAACTGTCTGAATCTAGTCTATCGGCTCTGAAATTCCCCGAACACAAAACACAACTTATTTTAGCGTTCGTTTCTTCCAATCTGGATTTTGAAAGCACCGTTGAAAACATTCAACGTTACACGCCCTTTTGTGACAAAGTAGTCGCTGTTATGACCTCAGGTGAACTCAACAGTCAACAAGCCAACTTTTACCAAACAACGGATGGCAAATGGGATTCCATAGTATTACAAAGTTACAGCGATGAATTATTCGATGCCATCGAGATAAAGACCGTCGCGTTACATTGTGAAGATTTAAAACAAGGCAAAACATCAAAAAGCAAACCAGAACGAATTCTAGCGATTCAGTCAGAAATTGAAAAAATAAACCTAAAAATGGCGGTCAATTATCAAGACACCATCGCCATCACCTTCATTGATGGACTATCGTCCAGTGAAAACTTCTTTATGAAGGCATTGTACGACAGCCAACGTTTTCCCTGCCATTTCATTGGCGGCTCAGCCGGGGGGAAATTAGACTTTAAACAAGCGTCGGTTTACGACGGCAGCAAAGTAGCGCACAACAGCGCCGTTGTGATCTTCACTAAGCTAGCTGACAATATCCGCTATGGTATTTTGAAAACGCACAACTTCCAAAAGACCAAACGCTCATTCTACATTGCAGAATCCGATCCACAACGTCGTACAGTTACCACCGTTATTTCCAAATCCACGGGAAATATAGTGAACATTGTCGATCATTTGTGCGACTACTTTAAATGCCAACCTCATGATCTAAACACAAAACTGAACAGCCACTCCTTTGCCGTTGAAATCGGCAACGAGTTATTTATTCGATCAATCGCCAGCATCGATTTGGAAAAGAAAGTGATTCACTTCTTTTGCGATTTGGACTTCGGTGACGAGCTTATCCTAGTGGAGGCCAAAGGGTTTGCAGACAGCACCAAGCAAGCGTTTGATGAGTTTATGAAAGGCAAACCAAAGCCGGTTGCCATGTTGGCAAACGACTGTATTTTACGCCGCCTGAACAACGCCAACGCACTGAAAGACCTCACCGCTTTTCAAAACATCAAAGCCGCTGGGTTCTCCACATTTGGCGAGCTCTTAGGCGTACACATGAACCAGACACTGACCGCACTCTTTTTGTTCCGAGTCACCAAAGACGAGCCTTTCTCAGACCCCATTGTTGATAATTTCCCGATCCATTACAGCTATTTCAAAGAGTTCTTCACACTGTCAAAACTGAATAGCTTGATGCAAATCAACCGTTTACAAGCGGATCTTATTAAGTACCTTTCTGAATATCGCCCTTTGCTTGAAAAAGTAGTGAGCAGTTTTAATCAAATCACTGAATATTCTCAACAGACAGAAGCCATTATTAGTGATGTCAGCGGCACATTTCACGACTTAAAAAATGACATAACCGCTCAAGAAGACGGACGTAAAGCCCTGAGTGGTAACGTTGCCCAGCTTAAAAACAACTCAGAACAGGTACTGGCCATTCTTAAAGTCATTTCAGGTATAGCAGACCAAACCAACCTGCTCGCTCTTAACGCTGCCATTGAAGCCGCGCGTGCCGGTGAAGCAGGCAGAGGTTTTGCCGTGGTGGCGGATGAAGTGCGTCAACTGTCTAAAAACACTCAAGACAGCTTGAACAAAACAGGTGACACCATTTCATCTGTGACTAAGTCCACAGGCTCTATCAGCCATTCGATTGAAAGCATGGAACAGTTTATGGCACGACTCACCGGCAACACCAGTGAGCTGACCGCGCAAATTCAGTCTCTTGGTGATGCTTCCACGATGGCCAGTCGTGACGTCAATGAAAGCATTCGCGCCATACGGGAAATGACCAACCGGATGGAGGAAATCGACAAAGAAGTCACCGTCATAGAAAGTCTTAAACAAGCTAATAATTTGTAGCCCCATAAAGTGAAGCCTGCCCAGCAGGCTTCACTTATTTTGGCAGGCTGCTATCATGCGGCTCCCACTTACACTTGGTGAAAAACAGCATGCAGAATGAATCTCTTATCCTAGAAGAACTGACCGTTTGGAGCACGCCGCTGTTCATCACACAAATGCCAGATCATGACTTTTTAAAAGACGCATTATTGAGCGCGGTTTACCAGCAAAAAAACCAACAAACCACCGCCATTGAAAGCCAAATCGCCCCTAAAGCAAAACACGCGCTGCATGAAAGCACCCTAGACTTTTTGGATCTTGCTGATGCGAATGTGATGGAGGCCAAGAGAGCATTGGAAGAACTCATCCTTGAGATCGCAGCGACTGTGAATCACGCTTTTTGGCCCGAAGACATGCAAGCTGATGCTCACATCATTGAATCTTGGTATCACGTCACTCAAAAAGGTGGCTATCACGATGCCCATTCGCACCCCAATTGTTCTTGGTGCGGCATTTACTATCTAGAACCTGGTGATGCTCAGCACGAAGGCAACGGCGGCCTGAACCGCTTTTATGACCCTAGAGTCAACGCCGAACACTACGCGGATCCTGGCACCGCATATCTTGGTGGACAAGGCGTGTGGGACTTTACCCCTACGGACGGACAGGTCATTATTTTCCCATCCTACTTGAAACATTCAGCCCTGCCCTATTTTGGAGAAAAAGACCGAGTTGTGATCGCGTTCAACAGTATTATTGAAACGTATTAGCGGCACTTCTCGCAACGCATCTCCTACCAAGCCAGTATCAATAAAACATTACTGGCTTAGCCTAACCGCTTCGATTACGCTGTTCACTCATGTTTTTACAAGAAATTTCATAAGTTTCCATTCAAACATTCACAATAGATCGTTATTTGTAGTAATTTAACAAGCTATGATCTTTATGCAATGTGGCCATCACTATGGGGAAGTCTATGCGTTTCCAGTTTGATCAACTCAGCGCGAATCAACGCTACCACCTGATCACTCAAACTATCACTCCACGCCCAATTGCGTGGATTCTAACCAAAAACGAAAACGAGAGTTTCAACCTAGCTCCCTTCTCGTATTTCGCACCTGTCTCCTCGGACCCAGCACTGGTCATGGTGTCCATTGGCAACAAATCCGCCAATCAAGCAAAAGACACAAAACACAATTTGCTGCGAGAAAAGGAATGTGTTTTGCATATTCCCAGTGAAGCACTGATGAACGCCGTGAACGAAAGTGCGGCCAATTTACCTTATGGTGAATCTGAGCTACCTAACACGCATGTCTCGCTGGCCGACTTCACTAAAACACTACCGCGTATTCAACAAGCCAACGTGGCCATGCACTGTCGGTTGTTTGACATACATTCGCTGGGCAACGCCTCTTTTCAAGCGGTGTATTTAGAGATACTGGACGTGCATGTTGAAGAAGACCTGATCACAGAAGCAAATTCTCGAATTTATATTGATAACAAAAAGCTTAACCCGCTTGCCCGACTCGGTGGCGATGACTATGCACTCGTTGGCAAGACAGTGACGATGAAACGTCCTAATTAGGGCATCACAGATTTGAGGTAAACAAAGATGGACGTAAAAAACCACATAACCACTTTTCCCTTCATGGCCGATGTAGACGCTGAGCTGATGTCATCCCTTACGGATTTGGCTAGCATAAAAACACTAAAAGCGGGAGAAATATTGGCCAAACAATTTGAAATAGGTCAGCACATCTATTTTTTACTTGAAGGCGAAGTCGCGATTTCTGTACCGCTTCAGGACACAGGAAAATCTTACAATGTCGGCATGATCAGCCACCTCCTTTCCCCTATCGGTTGGTCAGCCTTTCGTCATCCGTCTCGTTATGCCACTACTTTTACGGCAACCAAATCGTCCAAACTCATCCTATGGCCGATTGTCGAATTGCAAAAAATACTCGACGCCAATTTATCGTTTGCCTCCCGTTTTCTGCAATTTGTGTATCAGGAATCGTTACCCGTCTTAACTAACGTGCAAAACCAGACACGACCCTTCTTTTCAAACGAGTCCTTGGCATTTGAAGAAACGCGTCCCTTGCTGGATTCCGAAACACAAGTACATGCACTCAAAGACGCAATTGGCTTGCTCAATTACGCCCCTTTTTGTGAAACCTTTACGCAGGCTGAAATTCATACGCTTGCTAAAAAATCGTCCATTTTATTGGCTCACCAAGGAGACATTCTTAGCCAACAGGATCAACCTGCCGACGGCTTATACTTACTCATCAAAGGTAAGGTCGTGGTGAGCTATCAAACCGATTCTGGCGACATCATTACAACGCGCACCATCGCACGTGCAGGCACCGTATTAGCTTGGGCTACCCAAGATGACGAGATGAAAAACCGCACTTCAATCATCTCCTCCAGAGACAGCAGCATCTTGTTTATTAAACGAGATGATCTACTCGAAATGTTTCAAGACAGTCCAAAATTTGCGGTGAAATACTTATATCGCCTGATTTGGCTGATCGGTGCCCATTTGCTCGCGGCGAGAATGCGCTATTTATCACAGATAGCCAATGACGAAGTGCTAGCAGTCAGCAATGTCATTGAACAGAATGCCGCGTTATTACCGGTTAGCTCACCACTTTATAAAGTCAGTGAGTTGCTTAAAAGCGCCATCACCACCGACGAAGCCTTCGGTGTACTGTACAAATGCTTGCACTTTGGCTGCGTTCTAGAACGCACAATATCCGGCATGTGTCTGGATATTTTAAAAGACCTGCAGAGGGAAAATGCGTTTTATCGACATCTGCAAAATGTCTATGACACCATCAACAACTTACCGAAGGACACCCCAGCACTTGATGCACGACGCCTTGGAACAGAGCTGTTCAAGCAAGCATTCCAACAGGTGCCTTACGTCATAAAAGGCCTGGAAAACTTACCCAAGAAAGCCGGCTCCTTATTTATCTACAACCATTTATTGGGTTCACCAACAAACAGACTACCGAACGGCTTTCGCTTTTCTATGGACGCTCAATTCATCAGCGCCATGCTGATCGACAATGAATACGGTATTTCAGGGCAACGAGTCGTTCGTCGCAGTAAAGAAAGTGAATTCTGGCGCGACGACTTCTATGGTCGCTTTGGCAATATATTCATCAATAGTTGGGAAGACCTCACCAAAGACACCCCTGAATACGATGCCTTTATCAAACAGTCACAAGAAACCTTACGCCAAAATTTCCCTTTGATGATTTCACCGGAAGGGCAAAGTTTCAGCACCCAGCAATCTCCAGGGGCACTACTGCCACACGCCTTTGAGCTAGCGGGTTCAATGGGAAGTGAAGAGCCTTGGATTGTCCCGATCGTCGTTGCAAACTTTGATAAACGTGCCGATCACAACATCTATACGGTCATCATCAAACCCGCGTTTAAACTGTCCAGCAAAGTCGATTACCAAGACAAAGAAGCCTTTCATCAATTCTTGCTTTCCTACCAAGAAGAATACAAAGGTTATGTAAACGAAGCGGTCGAGCTGTCACGAGAAATTCGTCAGTACCCCATTTTCAGTGGTAAAAATGGTTACCGATCCAATGTTATGAGCCTGAATCAGATCGATGTGGAATTTGAGTCGGATGTACGAGAGCTTGAGTTCCATCTCGCCCATCAGATTTACAAGGAGCGCCCTGTCGCTTTTTACGGTTCCTCAACCATGCGGTTATGGAGTGACTTTAGCCATAACTTCCGAGAAAAAGACGGCATCAATTTAGGCTTTGGGGGAGCAACACTCGAAGCGTGCGTCTACTATTTTGAACGCATCATTTTACCGCATAACCCACGATCGTTGGTCATCTACGCTGGGGACAACGACATCGGCAATCATTGCGACACGAACAAAGTGGTTGAGTTGTATATTGAGCTATTACAGAAGATCGATCGGCATTTGCCTGGCATTCCAGTAACCTTGATTAGCATAAAATGCAGTCCAGCACGCCTAAAAATGCGCAACACCATCGAAAAGACCAACACCCTATTAGCGCGTTTGGCCAAAACACGCCCTAATACGCAATACATAGATCTTTTCTCCACCTTGCTAGATAAAAACGCTGAGATAAAAGAAACCTTATTCGAAGGTGATCGCCTGCACCTCAATGAAAAAGCGTATGCGTTATGGACAAAACAATTACTGGAAACCGAAGACTTTATTTTCCAAAAATAACACGTCGTTAAACCTCGCTATAAAAACCAACGTTGCTGTTCAACATTGAAAAACAACGTTGGTTTTTTCTAAACTTGGGTGCATCTTTGCGCAATACCGTGCTTATGAAACAAACGAGCCAATGGCGACTTTTAGCCCCAGTAAAATTAATACCGTTCCCATGCCTCGGTCTACCCAAACAATGTGGCGGCGCAACCATGCTAAAACAGGTCCACCAGCCAACAGCAGCGCGACAATAATGTACCAACCCGTATCAATCACAAAGACCGTTGCCCACAATTGAAACTTAATCAACGCATCCATGTTATGCGGGATTAACTGACTAAATAAGGCTAGGAAAAACAAGGCCGCTTTTGGGTTCATTAACGAGATCATCAACCCATCACGCGCAGATTCCCAATAAGAAGATTTAACCCCCTCAACGTTTACGTCACTTCCCTGACCTGCATAACGCCAAGCTTTAACGCCTAACCAAGCCAAATACAAACCACCTAACACGGTAAGTACAGCAAAAATATCTTGATGCTGAGCCATCAAAATAGCCAAGCCTTGCAATGTCAGAAATGCCCAAAAACCGATCCCTAAACCATGTGTAATTGCCGCAAGGACGCCATGTAAAGAAGACTGAGAAATCGATACGCGTAAAATTACCGCCAAACTTGGTCCAGGTGAAATGGCCCCCATTACGCAAACAGCAACCAATGACAACCACGTAGTTAAATCCATAAACTCTCTCTTTATTAAATTTATTAAGAAGTCAAATAACAGAAAATTGACCGCATATACTAGCGAATAAAGCCCCGAAAAACGAATGCGATTCGTAGCGTTCATCATCTGCATAAAAAATGCGCTAACGTATTGACCTTTGAAATAAAAAAGTTCAGCATACAAAAACGTTTTCACATCAAGCGACACAAGAATCTATATTACTTTATGAACAACTCTATCTTAAATAAACGCAACGGCGATAAACGTAAGGCTAAGAAGCTTTGCGGCGCTGACGTGTGGAATTAAGATTCAAACAACTCCCCGGCAGCATTCTCGCTGACGGTTTATCTCTCTTCTCAGCAGAATGCATACCGGCCTAAATGAGGCAAAAGTATGTTTTACGGCGCAATTACAGCATTAATCACTCCATTTCGTGACGGTCAATTAGACGAAGACGCATTACGCAATATCGTGCGTTGGCAGATAGACCAAGGAATCAACGGCCTTGTACCGGTTGGCACCACGGGTGAATCCCCAACACTGAGCGAACATGAACACAAACGAGTCATTGAAATCACGGTGCAAGAAACCAACAAAGCTGTGCCAGTCCTAGCGGGTGCAGGTTCAAACAACCCAATGGAAGCCGTAAATTATTCTGAATACGCATACCAAGCTGGTGCGGACGCAACACTTCACGTCGCTGGTTACTACAACCGCCCAAACCAAACGGGTCTGTTCGAGCATTTCAAATACGTCCACGACAACAGCAAACTGCCAATCATCCTTTACAATATCCCACCTCGCTCTGTGGTTGGCTTAGAAGTCGCCACCATGGCGCGCCTTGCCGAGCTACCTAGAATCATTGGCGTTAAAGACGCCACAGGGGATTTAACACGTCCGATACGCGAGCGCGCGCTTATCAACAAACCCTTTAATTTCCTTAGTGGTGACGACATTACCACGGTGGCTTACAACGTTGGTGGCGGAAATGGCTGTATTTCGGTTACCTCGAACGTCGCACCAAAACAGGTTGTTGAATTACAGCGTTTATGCCGTGAAGGCAAATATGTGGAAGCGGCTCAACTACAAGACAAACTGTTTGCTTTGCACAATGCCTTGTTTATAGAGCCCAACCCTGCAGGCCCTAAGTACGCTATGTCTCTGCTCGGCCTTTGCACCGAAGAATGTCGTTTGCCTATGGTGCCATTACAAGACAGCACAAAAGCCACGATTCGTCGCATTATGGAAGAACTAGAGCTTATTTAGGCCTTAGGTTAAAGAACACAAAAAAAGCCCGCATTCAAAAGCGGGCTCCTTTATCAACATTTTCATTGCTACGATTTAGCAAGCCGAACGACATAAAGCAAAATAACGGCACCCACGGTGGCAGTAACAAGAGACCCAAGAAAACTACCGGCATACAGTCCAAGCAGCTGGAAAGTAAATCCGCCAACAAAAGACCCAACAACCCCGATCACGATATTACCAACCAAGCCAAAGCCGCCACCTTTGACCAACTGGCCTGCCAACCAACCAGCCAGAGCGCCAATAAACAAAAAAGCTAAGATCTCCATAAAATGATCCTTATATTATGTAATTAACAGCGATTCAGACTAGCAGTTATTTGTTTAAGTCACTAGAAAAGCCTCTCACCCCCCTATACTACTAACCCATTAATTCTTTTTTCTGTTACTTTGTCATGAAAGTGCCAAGCTTTTTCAAATAATATTGGTAGGATGTATTTGATACAAAAAAGCTTTCAATAAGCCTTTAAAATAGGGTCAAGTTAATTTTTGGTGAGGGAATCTAAATGGGTAAGGTACATTTTGTAGGCGGTGAGAAAGGTGGTGTCGGGAAATCGATGACGGCACGGGTTTTAGCGCAATATTATATTGATAATAATCAGCCCTTTTTAGGCTTTGATTGCGATGCTTCTCATAGTACTTTTTCACGTTTTTACAGTGAGTTCTCTTCACCTGTCCTAATTGGCGAAGAAGACAGTTTAGATGGCATGCTCGCCGCGATTGAAGAATACCCAGACAGAGATCTTATTATCGACCTTGCTGCACAAGCGGCTCAACCGCTGGGAAAGTGGATAGAAGAAACCGATGTATTTGGTCTCTTAGATGAAATGGGATACCAAGTATGCCTTTGGCACGTTATGGACGATGGCGCGGATTCCGTGGCGTTACTGGATGCCCTGTTTGAACGCTACCAGCAACCGTCTGTAGACTTTGTGGTTGTTCAAAACCTCGGCCGTGGGACAGATTTCTCTCGTTTCCAAAAATCTACCACCTATAAAAAAGCCATTGAACGAGAAGCCTTGATCCTTGAATTGCCAAAGCTTCAAAGTAAGTTAACGCAAAAAATTGACTTTAATAACAGCAGTTTCTGGGCCGTTGCAAACGACAAAGGTATCATGAATATTGCAGAACGCCAGCGCATGAAGGTCTGGTTGCGAAACACTTACGAACAATTAGCTCAACTCGGATAATCACCGTTTCAAATACAAAAGAGGCCAAAAAATTGGCCTCTTTTATATATTCATATCGTTCAACACACTCTGTCATTCACGGCATTACACATTAGGTTCCGCTGAGGAATTGAATGAAAACATACGCACTTCATCCCGCGCAAACCAGCCCATGGACTCATAAAAGCCCTGAGCAGATTGGTTATCGGTATGAACAAATAAATGTGTTTTGGCAATCCCCTGTTTCGCCAACGCGGTGATCACCGCTTCGACGAGCTGTTTACCCAAGCCTTGGCCTCGGTAACTAGGATTCACCGCTAAATGCTGAAGGTAGCCTCGTCGACCATCTGTTCCGGCCAATACAGCACCAATAACAGTTTGTCCGTCTTCAATCACAAAGCTCAATGCCGGGTTTTTATCCAAATAAATGGCAATGTTTGCCTTCGAATCGGCGCCACGCAAACTCATTGATTCGGTATTGCCCCACAATGCCATCACTTGCTCGTAATCATTGATGACCATTTCTCTCAGCATCATCCGTTCATCCTTATCAGCATCACATCGCTGTGTATTATTATTCCTGCACATCCATGTATTTGTTTGCCCAAACTCGGTTTTCTTCCAATGTAGAATATCGAGTCGATAACTCAGACGCATTTAATGTGCCTTCTGCAATACCGCGCTGCTCACGCAAACAATCGTAGGTGGCTTTAATGGCTGCAAAATACGCAGCGTGGCCATTCACCACGATACGCACACCGTTCGCCGCTAAACGTTCACGGTCACGTAATTCAGGATTGTCATAAGCCACCAACATAATAGGAATAGAGATATGCTGGCTAATTTCCTCAAGATGCGCAAAATCACGAATACCGACCATACAAATACCATCTACGCCCACGGCTTGGTAAGCTTTCACACGGGCTATGGTTTCTTCCGTCGTCAACTGACCAGCATTGGTACGCGCAATAATACTCATAATAGGGTCAATACGCGCTTCTAAAGCCGCTTTTAATTTACCCACGGCTTCTTCAACTGGTATCAAATCGGTCGATTTATGTCCGTATTTTGCTGGCAACAAGGTGTCTTCTATCGTTAGTGCGGCCACACCAGCACGCTCAAGCTCAACAATAGTGCGCATCACATTTAAGGCATTTCCGTAGCCATGATCCGCATCGGCAATAATCGGCAAACGAGCCACACGACCAATTCGAGTCGCTTGTTCTGTAAACTCACTCAGTGTGATCAAAGCAAAATCCGGTGCGGCAAGCACCTGCAAAGAGGCAACAGACCCACCTAAAATCCCCACTTCAAAACCAAGATCTGCAGCAATACGAGCCGACATAGGGTCGAAGGTAGAAGCAGTGTAATAACACTTACCGCTTGCTAATAATGCTCGAAAATCATTACGCAAATCGTGTTGGGAAGGTGTTGCCATAAATATTCTCCTCAAAGATGTCACTAAATTTCATATAGTGTAATGGCGGGAGATTATACTCGTGTTGCGGCTTTCCTTCATTAGAATCAAACCATTTGGTTAGGTTTTGTAAGTAAATTACGGAAAAAAAGCCATCCCTACTCACTACAATTAAGGGATTCAGCAACTAAGAAAAAATGAGGGATCTTACATTCAATCCCCCATGTCCAGACAACACACGAAATAGACATGTCCGTTAAACAGTAAATGTGACAGATACCTATAAAAAAGCCTGCTTAAATAATCAAGCAGGCTGAGGGAGGGATAAATAGTAATAGCTCTATTTTAACGGCACTTCACAAGCAAAACTCTTCGCGCTTTCGACATTCCCTTTCCCGTCATAGGTTGCCACGCTTGGGTACGGACATAATGGACGCGTGCGTGTGGCGCTCCAAGATACTGGCAGTTCTTCATTTACGCCACCAGGATTGCCCTCTCCACGCGCAGTAGCAATCACTTGTGTCGGTTTTTCGCCCTTTTCAACCCAAGCGACCAAAGGCGTCAACATATCAAACTGATCTGTTGCTTGACCTCCGCGACAGTGCCCCATTCCTGGAACAGGATAAAACTGTGCGAAATCACTAGCATGCCCATTATTCTTCGCGTTCAAAGCCTGATACCAAGTTTCGGTATCTTGCACTGAAAAAATCGCATCAGACACACCGTGATACACCATAATTTTGCCACCGCTATCGCGCAACGCAGACATATCTTCAGGGTTCGGCGGTGTCATAAAATCCATCGCCGACTCTTTATAGACACTACTTGTGGTGCTCACTTTTTTAGCAAGATCGTCAATATTGGCCTGCCAGACAAAATTTTCGCCGTTAAAGTTACGAATACTGTGGTCTTTCAATGCCACTGGAGGGGTATTAAAAATCATTGCCACCGCCCCAGAATCACGTTGTATTGGGGCAGTGTACTCCCACATCATGTGGTCGCTGTTATTTATCCCTGCATCATAAGGAAACGACGAATAAAAACGTTTTCCATCGCTCGTTGTGACGCCTTTAAAAATGGTGTCAACCGCGTCTTTTTGGGGATGGGTCAAACAAGCACCATCACGCTCAGCCTTACAGGTTGGCACATCGTTTTGTAAACTAAACGCCGTCTGACAAGCGCGAAAATCTTGAATCATTCCGTCACTGACACCGTCTAGCCCATCACATTTCGCCAAAATAGCCTTAGACACTGTCGTTCTTTCAGCTAAGGTAAACGCCGTCTTCAGATCCGCTTTATCTGTGTCCGGTATAGACGCATACACTTGTGCCCCCGCAATGCTTGCTACAGCCGCCAATGGCAATCGATACCCTGGCGCTCCAACTAAAATGCCATCGTAGTCATTTGCGTAGCGCGTTGCCGCGACCATGGCATGACGACCGCCATTCGAGCACCCGGCGAAGTAACTTCGATCCGGTCCACGACCATACATTTGATGAATCACTGTTTTGGCCATAGGTGTGAGCTTGGCCACGGCCTGATAACCATAATCCAGCCTAGCCTGCGGATCATAAGCAAACGTCGGAATCCCTCGACTGTGGCCAGCATCGGAGCTGATAACGGCAAAGCCTTGCAATAAAGCCCCTGTTATCGGCCCTCCTCCCAACGCACCTTCTGCTGTTTTTACCGCGCCGTCTAAGCCACCATTACCTTGATATAAAAAACGGCCATTCCATTGTTTAGGCAAACGCATCTCAAAGCCAATGGCATACGCTTTACCATCTACTTCACCAACGCGTTCATACATTTTTCCTTTTACTAAGCAATGTTCTTCGACATCACTGCTTGCTAATTTCAGCCCCCCTTTTGCCACCGTTTCGATGGAGTCTATGACAGTATTTTTCGCCGTCAAAAGAGACGAAAGCCCCTCGCAACTAGACGCCAGAACCGACGGTTGTGCAGGACTCAATTGAGGCATATCCGAGGCGGTTGCGACACCACCATAAAGGGCAAGACCGCTGATTGTGGCGGTAAGTAAATGATGCTTAGAGGAGCGATGACGCATAACAGAAATCCTTATTCTTGTTGTTATAAATTATAGATAAATATAATTGTTTCTACATTCAACAGAATAGGTAAATTAGTGCCAAAAGAAGAATAAAATTTCTGCTCGAGGTATTCAAAAAAGCACAGCACCACCCCATTTGAGTGGTAATTTTCCTACACAAAAAGCAAAAACCAGCAAAAAAAGATAGATTTTGAAATTAAATTTCCTGTTTTTGATCAAATTTGCCGATCAGGGTCAATTTTCATACAGGGAAACAGTGACAGAGCGAAATTCTAGGGATAACATACTGCCCCAGCATCCCCGTGCACCCCTTAAACTCCCAACAATAATATTGAAAATGTTAAGGTTCTCGAATGAACGCTTGGTATCTCATCTGTTTTTTATCGGCATTAGCGGTCTTTATTGCTTTTACCAACCAATACATACTAAAAATGCAAACAACCATTGCCATCACAACTGGCTCTGTTGTTATCTCCCTACTTTTGATTCTAGCGGTAAAAATGCTGGGCGATGAGACCGCTCTGTTTATTACTCAAGTTGTCTCCGGAATAGACTTTAATCAGCTTTTATTAAAAGGCATGTTAGGGTTTCTTCTGTTTGCAGGCGCTTTAGAGATCGACCTCGCAGCACTGAAAAGGCAACGCTGGGAGATCACCGTACTGGTGCTATTCTCCACATTAGTGTCCACTTTTCTTGTGGGCTACATGAGCTATTTCACATTTGAACTACTCAACTTCCCTGTTCCTTTTATCTACTGTTTGTTGTTCGGCGCGCTCATCAGCCCAACCGACCCGATTGCAGTATTGGCGATTATCAAACAAATGAGCGCCCCACAAGGCATATCCATTCAAGTAGAAGGTGAATCCTTGTTTAACGACGGCGTGGGCTTGGTTATTTTCACCACTATTTTTGCCGTTGCTTTTTACGGAACAGAGGCCAGCTTCAAAGAAGTCGCGGAACTGTTTTTAGTGGATGCCATTGGCGGCATAGTCTTCGGTCTTGTTATTGCTTTGGTTGGCCACTTCGTCATCATCAATTGCAAAGACATCAACACCCGTTTGCTGGTTACCTTAACCATACCGTCTGCGGGTTTTGCTCTGGCAAACATTTGGGAAATTTCCGGGGCGTTAGCAATGGTGACGAGCGGCATTTTGCTCGGTAACATCACACGAGCGACCGCATCAAAGCGCCGTGGCCCAGATGGAACACGTTATGTGAAAGATTTCTGGCATGCGACAGACAGCTTCTTAAACGCCTTACTTTTCCTAATCATAGGTATGTTGATCGTTACCATGCCGCTAACATGGGAAATAGTTGGCATTGGCCTAGTTATGGTGCCCATCGTCCTTTTGGCTCGATTCATCAGTGTAGGAAGCCCTTATCTGGTCTTCAAACGTTACCGTGAATACGATAAGCATTCTGTAAAAATCCTAACATGGGGCGGGTTACGAGGCGGCCTTGCACTGGCAATGGCGGCAGCGATTCCATCCAATCAACTTTTCATTGAAGGGTTAGATCTCGCACGACATCATGGTCATCATTACCTACGTGGTGGTTATTTTCTCTATCATTGTTCAAGGTTTGACTATTTCGCCACTTATTCAGAAAAGCATTCAAGCAGCGAAAGAAAAGCAAAATAACTGAGAACCGCATTAACAAAACAATCGAAAGTAAAAAGGGTCGACTTAGGTTGACCCTTTTTACTTCATCGTCACAAATCTCTTATACCCTCAACAATCCTTGTCATAGATCACGAAAACAAAAACGCCTCTGCTATAAAATAGCGTTATAACAATAATTATCTATACACAAACTACGCCATCAACGCGTAGCACGACGGCGAGTATTAGCCTCCATCCGAATTGTATCGAGAGATAAACATTGTGACATCCACTCTGCATAATGAACACACGGCTTCTGTAAACACAGCAAAACGCAATAACCTACACATCACAGGCAGCGGTGAAAAGATCATCATTTTGGCCCACGGTTTTGGCTGTAACCAAACCATGTGGCGCTTCCTTTTACCTGAATTAGAAAAGAATTATCGCGTTATATTATTCGACTATGTGGGTTGTGGTAGCTCAGACTTTACCGCGTATGAGGCCGATCGCTATCAGCGTTTAGAAGGTTACGCGTTAGATGTTATTGAAATTTGCGATGACTTAGACATACAAAACGTGATCTTTGTTGGGCATTCTATCAGTAGCACCATTGGCTGGATTATCGCAGACCAACGACCAGAGCTTTTTCCCACCTTATCTCGATCTGTCCATCACCCTGCTTTTTGAATTGCGACCCACAGTACCAAGGTGGTTTTGACCGTCAGGATTTAGAAGGATTGGTCGAGCTTATGGATAAAGATTACATTGGCTGGGGAAACTATTTAGCACCGCTTGTGATGGGAAGTGATCTCGCTCCCATAGGACCAAGCATGAACGACAGCGACGCGTTGGTACATCACTTGTTAACCAGCTTTTGTTCTACAGATGTGACCTATTCAAAACCATTTGCCATCGCGACGTTCTTTTCCGATTACCGAACATTGCTGCCTAAAATCACACACCCTTGCTTGCTATTGCAAAGCTCTAACGACGCCTTAGTGAAGGTATCGGTTGGAGAATATACCCAGCAACACCTCAGCAATGCGACACTGGAAATCATTGAAGCGAAAGGACATTGTTTGCATATGACACACCCAATTCATGTCCTCAATCACATTCAGTCTTTCCTGGCACAACACTAGAGTCCCTAAAGGCTAAAGTATTTTTAGGGATGAAATACCTTAGCCATTTCTTTAGCCATAGGATCAATGACCTTATCAAACCAGCTGGCCGACAAAGTTTGTACCATGGTCGAATAACCGTCAGACGTGAGTTCGCTTTGCACGTAAAAGGTATTTGATGCCGATAACTCGCCATTGGCGGAAATCATCTGCCAACGCCCAGAAATGTGCACAATACCCTCTAAATCCGCATAAAAATCATCAACCTCGATATTCAAAAAAGCAATGGCATAAGACGGTAAGCGCTGCCCTCCAAACCAGGTAATATTTGGTAAGGTTTTTTCCAACCGTTGCTGAGTCAAACGCGTCAGCTGAGGCGATAACGTTTCAGCCCAAAGGTTACTTTGTGAGCGATGAACATCACCTTGCTTCGTAACAAGTACAATTTCATTTCCTGCCAGATAATTCGCAACCACAATCGGCATTAATTGCACCGAAATACGACGGGTTGACTGCGGTTGCGCACTTTTCAGCCCTGCGTCCATAAGCAAATACTCATAACTTTGTACCGCCGGTGCTGAACACCCAGCCACAAAACTACAGGCTAACAATAACCACAGCACTTTCACACTCATCTTGTTCATTCATGTCCCTCTGTGAATACTCTACCAAGCCGTCATGGATTATCGTGCCGCTTTTGGCTGTACATCGCCGCGCGGTTTAGTGTCAAAAATCAACGTATTTGGATTCTCCCTCAGCTGACGCAATAAAGGTTGTAACTCGTTCAAAGCACGACCTAACGACACCATATTTTCTCTTAATGGCCGGCCTATCTGACCATTCGCTTGATACGTCTCCAGAGTTACATTCAACTCATTAATAGTAGCGATTAGCTCTGTAGGGATCTGCTGAGTGTCTGCATTATTCAACAACTGCGCCACACTTTTACTGACGGCTTGGAGTTGATGTAATGTTTCGTTGGCCTCATTCATGGTCCTATTAAGCTGTTCAAACGTACTGTTCAACGGTAGCTGAGACAAATTATCAAGAATGCCGCCCACTTTGCTTTCAATATTCGCGAACGCATCGGGCGCAGTTGGAAACACTTTATAGCCCGAAAACTCCTTCCACCTTACTGGCGGCGGATTGTTCACAAAGTCGATATTAATGACCTTGGCGGCATTAAGGTAATTGCCAATTTTTAGTGTCGCGCGCACACCGTTATTAATACGATCGTCAATAAACGCATTCCACTTTGATAACGACATCGCACCAGTGGTATTCAAAGAGTTTAAACGCTGAGGTTCAATGCGAGCGCGAACTGGAATCAAAGGCGTGTCTAATGAGGTTAATGAATCCATAGGAATGCCACTAAAAGGCACGTCTAACACCGTTCCTATTCGCACACCACGAAACTCAACCGCAGCACCAGGAGTCAATCCACTTACATTGCTGTCAAAGAGAAACACATAGTTGATAAATTCATTATACATGTTGTTCGTGGCGCTCTCTTTGGAAGAGTACAAACGAAATGACGTCATATCCTCCACAGGTTTACCCGCTGTTCGTCCTTGCGGCAAACCAAAAGAAATACCACCAGAAATCAAGGTTTCTAATGAGTCTAAACGTACCTCAAAGCCACTGGCGGAACTCTTAAACGACAACCCTGGCGTCATCCAAAACTGCACATCGCTGTTCACCAAGGCATCATAAGGAGAACGAATAACCACGCGATAGGTAATCGCGCCTCTGTCCGTGTCAAATCCTACTTTCTCGACATACCCCACTTCATAGCCACGAAAATGAACAAGCGCCCCAACGTCCAATTTTGAGCCTTCTGTACTCGATAAAACCAACCGAACGCCTTCATTCTCTGTCGACAATGGCGGTTGGTTTAGCAACGTAAAATCGGTCTGTAAACGCCCTTTAACGCCCGGCGTCATATCAATATAAGCACCCGACAACAAAGTCCCAAGGCCACTCACACCCTCTTTCCCTACTCTTGGTTTCACCACCCAAAATTTGGCATCACTGCGCAACATTTGTTGCGTGCCTTGGTTCATACGAATTTTAATAATGGCGTTTTCATAGTCATCGCTCAAACGAATATCGATCACTCGCCCAACGTCAACATTTCGGGATTTCAGTTTCGTTTTTCCCATTTCTAGACCATCAGCGTTGGCCGCCACCAAGGTAATAATTGGGCCTTGGCTTGACCAATTCTGGTACAGCATCCAACCGGCCACCATCAGCGCGATTAAAGGCACCAGCCAAATAGAGTTAAACCGAACCTTGCGTAAATTTTCGACCTGTGTATTTTGTTCGCTCACTCTTCACTCCTTCTAAAGACGCCCCAGTTACATCGTCTTTGTCCCATAACAATCTGGGGTCAAACGCCATAGCGGCTAACATAGTCAGCACAATAACCGCCGTAAATGACAACACAGCGGGGCCGGGTAAAATCGACATAAAATTGCCCATTTGCACTAAGCTGGTCAAAATCGCCACCACAAAAACATCGATCATTGACCAACGCCCCACCAATTCAGTCAAGCGATACAAGGTGATTTTTTGCTTGGTAAGACGGCGGCTAGGATAACGGCTCTGCCAACACAACCAGCCTAATGACAATACTTTCGCGATAGGGATAACCACACTGGCGAACAAGATAATCAAAGCCACAGGGTAGGACCCTAACGACCACAGCAATAAAACGCCTCCCATAATAGTGGACGGCTCAGTACTGCCTAAAAACGTAGTTTGCATAATGGGGAAAACATTGGCAGGAATGTACATCACCAAAGAAGCGACCAACAAGGCAACCGTCGTATTGATACTTCGAGGTCGACGACTGTAAACCGAATGCCCACACCGATTGCAATGGGTCGCATGGCCCGATAAAGTCGCGCCGCAAAAATGACAACCAATCAACCCTTGCTTCTTCGCCGTCATCGCCAACGCAGAATGCTCAGCAGAACGCCCCGCGACTTTATTCCAAAGCCAACGTTTATCGACCAAAACCATGGTTTTTAATAACAAAATAACGTAGCCGCAAAACGCCCAAAAAGACAGTTCCAAAGAAATGTCTGCCAAGCTACTCATTTTCACCAGAGCGACCAAAATGCCCACCAGAAAGACATCAACCATCAACCAAGGCTCAATCACCAACAGCCAACGCACGCAGTAATGCTGCACAAACTTTAAAACGTATTGATGTTGAAATGACCAGACGAGAAATAAGATAGCCAACAAATACACGACCGGAAAAACAAACAACGCCAAACTGAGCAGAATACTCAGCACAAGGTAGCCTTGGCTTAGTAACACACTCGAGGTATCAAACAAACTAACCGTTCGTTCAATGCCGTTACTCGAAAACCCCAAAAAGAGGAAAACTCAGAGACATCGCCAGCATCAACAACGCCGACAAACCTGACCCCCATAATCCTAACGGAAACATGTTTATGAACATTAACCAAGACGTGAGCACAGCGCTGACAACGAAAACGTTCTCCACGACGCAGTGGTGGAATGCTATTGACAAAATCGCACTCTTCACAAGCCGTTATATTTTCATAAAACACAGGAAGACTCATATTCAGGCCAACTACCACCACAGATAAAAATCACGCTTAATCAGGGAAAAAAACCGCCGGTTATTAATAGGTTGTTCATCCACTTCCCTTTTCCTAATAATAGGCCATCCGACACAAAACACGCAGCGTTAACCTAGATTAGCCGCGGGTAAATACCCTCGTATACGCGCTGGCAATCTTGCTAAAAACATTCTGCGCACGGCTTGCCAATAGATAGACAGCATCAACAAAGACACCCCCATAACCACACCCGTCACCGCCAAACTGTACCCCACACCGCCGTAATTCTCGATCAGGCTAGACAAGGCATACATAACGTACATCAGCGAAGACACCATGAAAGCACGACGATCAATAGAAATCGACAACACCGTCATGAAAACGTACAACACCACAATCAACACCATAATGTTCAGACTGTCGTTTCCATCCAACACACCCAGACTGGAAAAAACCGGATGAATCATCAAAGGCGCGGCCAATAAATGCAGCCAAAACGCCACATCCGATTTACGTGTCACACGACGCGTATCTGCAGCATCCCAATACATAGCAAAATAAAAAAGCTAAGCAACCGCACACAAACAAGGATGAAAGCAACACGGTAGGACTCTGCGGAAACACACTAATAGCAATCGACGCCAATAACGCCAACGCCGCACCCGTGCCGACAGCAACCGTGATAGGCACCTGAAAGCGACGCCAATGAAGATAAGCGGCCAAGGTTGAAAGTGACGTTGAAATAATCGCAGAGGAAGGCATATCGCCACCCAATAACGACTCAGAAAACGCAAACACACCACCCACAAATCCAAGCAATAACACAATCGCAGGCAGCGCCATTTTTCGCTTCAACACGAACACATCCGACAACCCCCAAGACAAGGCAGCGAACACAAGATACCCCAAACTGTCGTTAAACGCTTGAACCACCCACAACGAAGAAAACAGCAACAGCCCGCACGCAATCACAATAAAAATATCATTAAAGCCACCGACCAATCGGAAGTTTTCTTCATCGACCAAGGGCGCCCCCTTCGTCCGACGACATAAGACGGCGAAACTCGTCAACCGACGAATCGCTAAAAACGCCCTGCTTAACGGCCAAATTCAAATCTTCATCGGTATACATATTCATCCTTACAATAAAACGGGAGACTCAAACATTGAACTTACTGCGAAACGCAAAATACACAGCGCCCACTAGACACAAGCCAGCCCAAAGGTAATCCAACTTAAGTGGCTCCTTTAAGTAATACACAGAAAACGGCACAAAAATCATCAACGTAATGACCTCTTGCATGATCTTTAACTGTCCCACATTTAACGCCGTATAACCAATGCGATTGGCAGGCACTTGCAACAAATATTCAAATAACGCGATGCCCCAACTGACCAAAGCCGCAATGATCCATGGCTTGTTATTAAGCTCTTTTAAATGAGCGTACCAAGCGAATGTCATAAAAATGTTACTGCAAATCAATAAAGACACACTCAACGCGATTGGGTTCATACACACTCTCAAAATGATGAATAACGAAAGCGAAATTTAACACCACACGCAAGCATTACAGAATAGCATTCGACCCAAGGGCTCGGTTATTTTTGCCGTCTTAGGAACAAAATTTGTCATTTTTAAAAACAAAAAAAGAGGAACGTTTTCACGTTCCTCTTGCTGGAAAGCCTTTGGGCCTAAGGATACATCATTGGGCCACCGGGCATCGTGTATTTATGTAGATTTCTAACCATAGCGACACCCTCTTTTACCCTAAAACCATCTTAAAAATTTATTGCCTAAAACAAACCACCTGAGGTAATTACCAGCAAAGATTCACAGTCTGACGGAAAAACAATCACAATACTGACACAAGCAAAATACCAGATAATCCAGCGTGAAATGTGAACACGGCGCTCTCAGCTATGGCCGATTTGAGCGTTGCGGTGCTTTGCCTCTTGCTGGACGCTTGCCATTCTTCGCCGGCTTTCCATGACCTTTTGGCGCGCCGCTTGGTTTACCGGATGGCTTCTTACCATCACCAAAAGGGCGTCTGTCTTTCGTCCGAGAAGTAGATGGCTTCCGCCCTTCTTCTTTAGGAAATTTAGTATTGCTTTTTGAAGGTGTGGATTTTTTGGGCGTTGCTGTGACACGTGTGTTTTTGCGCGGCGCATTACGTGACTTTTTCGCTGGTGCACTGGCTTCCGAGGAAGAATCTTCAATCGATTTAAGCAATACCGACAGCTCTTTTTGCGTCAAATCTCGCCATTCACCAACAGGAATGCCTTTTAGACTCACATTCATAATACGAGTACGTTCAAGCTTCATGACTTCATAGCCAAAATGCTCGCACATACGACGAATCTGACGATTCAAACCTTGCACTAACGTGATGTTAAACACATTAGGCGCCACCTTAGTAACTGGACACTTCTTCGTCATCGTCCCTAAAATCGGCACACCACCCGCCAAACCCGCAATAAAGTCATCGGTGATCGGTTTATTCACGGTCACTAAATATTCTTTTTCGTGATTATTACCGGCACGCAGCACCTTGTTAACCAAATCCCCGTTATTGGTCAGAAAGATAAGACCTTGAGAGTCTTTATCCAAACGGCCAATAGGAAAAATCCGCACACCATGACTGACAAAATCCACGATGTTATTTTTCTCAGAGCTTTCCGTTGTGCTCACAATTCCAACGGGTTTATTCAACACAATAAACACAAAATCATCCGCGTCTTGCGGCTCGATGATTTGCCCATTCACTCGCACCGTATCACCGGCAACCACCTGATCACCCACAGAAGCGCGCTTGCCATTGATGAACACATTACCTTGCTCAATAAAGCGGTCAGCGTCCCTTCGTGAGCAGATACCACTTTCGCTGATGTATTTATTTAAACGAGTAGAAGAAGCATTAAACATAAAGTGCTGTTTTACCTAATAGAAAGCCTTTCAAACCAAGAAAGTACCAAAACTGAATGAATCGTCAACAACGAGATGGCGCACATTATATAGGAAACGCCATGAGCATTTTAGGGAGATAGGCAGAAATCTAAAAAATATACTCAATGCATTCGTCGTTAAGAAAACCTTAATCTTGCCTCGCTAAAGTTCACTGGTAAAAGCGCAGCCACTGCATCAACAGCTTAAAGATGGAGATTTAAAATGCAAAACCAAGAAAGAACCTACAACACAGCACAAATACTACTGCACTGGGCCATTGCAGCCTTAATTATTTTCAACTACTTCGTTAGCGAAGGAATGGGACGCGCTTTTCGTCAACATCTAGACGACAGCACAGCAGGCTATAATTTGGTTGCTTCTCTGCATGTCTACGTTGGCTTAGCCATTATTGCTCTGGTTCTACTCCGAATTATCGTTCGCTTCCTGTCTAAAAAACCAAAACAGCCGCAACGAACTTACTCGACCGAGCGTCTCGTATTGTCCATGAAATCTTATTATACT
>NZ_JAODTL010000055.1 GCF_026191375.1 Marinomonas pontica
TGCCACACTCACTGTGCGGCTGAGGTCGTGTATAATACAGACTATTTTGATAGACGCAACCATTTTCAAATAAAAAAGTCACTACATCGTAAAATGCAGTGACTTTTCATTAGCACAATTAGAATTAAGATTATTTAATCTCTAATGCTTGCGCCTCAATTTTCGCTTTCCATTCTGCAGGCCCAGTAATATGGACTGACGTACCAGCAGAATCCACAGCAACCGTCACTGGCATATCAACCACATCAAATTCATAGATAGCCTCCATACCCAACTCTGGAAAAGCAATAACATCCGCTTTTTTGATCGCTTTCGAAACGAGGTAAGCGGCGCCACCAACTGCCATCAAATAAACAGCACCGAATTCTTTAATCGCCTCAATAGCAACAGGACCACGCTCAGACTTACCGATCATACCAAGAAGACCAGTTTTATCTAGAATTGTTCGGGTAAATTTATCCATTCGAGTTGCTGTTGTAGGACCTGCAGGACCAACCGCTTCATCTCTTACCGGATCAACAGGCCCTACGTAGTAAATAAAGCGTCCTTTCAAATCAACAGGAAGCTCTTCACCATTCGCCATCATTTCGACCATTTTTTTATGAGCAGCATCACGACCAGTTAACATTTTACCATTTAGCAAAATAGTCTCACCCGGTTTCCACTCTTTCACTTGCTCTGGGGTAATTGTATTCAAATCAACACGACGAACACTCTCACCTACTTCCCAAGTGATTTCTGGCCAATCTTCAAGTGATGGTGGCACCAAGTCAGCAGGACCAGAACCATCAAGCACAAAATGCGCATGACGTGTAGCCGCACAGTTAGGGATCATTGCCACAGGCAAAGATGCTGCGTGCGTTGGGTAATCCATAATTTTCACATCAAGCACGGTCGTCAAGCCACCAAGCCCTTGAGCACCAATACCCAAGTTATTTACAGCATCAAAAATAGCAAGTCGAAGCTCTTCAACACGCGTTTGAGGGCCACGCTCTTTTAATTCATGAATATCGATTGGCTCCATCAGAGATTCTTTCGCCATAACCATGGCTTTCTCTGCCGTACCACCAATACCTATACCCAGCATACCTGGAGGACACCAGCCAGCTCCCATAGTAGGAACCGTTTTCTTAACCCACTCAACGATATCATCAGAAGGGTTTAGCATGGCCAGTTTGGATTTATTTTCTGAGCCACCACCCTTAGCCGCGACATGCACTTCAACAGTATCGCCAGGCACTACTTCCACATGAATAACAGCAGGCGTGTTATCCTTAGTATTTTTACGAGCGCCAGCAGGATCAGCAAGAATAGAAGCACGCAATACATTGTCAGGGTGAAGATAAGCGCGACGAACACCTTCATTAATCATATCAGTAACACTTTGCGTACCTTGCCACTGAACATTCATGCCGATTTTAACAAACACAGTAACGATACCTGTATCTTGACAAATCGGACGCTTACCTTCCGCACACATACGTGAGTTGATAAGAATTTGAGCCATCGAGTCTTTCGCAGCTTTACTTTCCTCACGTTCGTAGGCTTCATGCACCGCTTTTACAAAGTCTAAAGGGTGGTAATAAGAGATAAACTGTAGTGCGTCTGCCACGCTATCAATCAGATCATCTTCTTTAATAATGCTCATGCTTCTCTCCTGCCGAGTATTACGATTGAGTCGAAAATGAAATGGTAAAAGATGCTGCCCCGCAAAGAAAGCATTATGGCGACTTTTAAAGAAATATACCCTTCATCAATTTAATGAATAAAGGGCATACAAAGGAAAAATTTGCGACCGAAAAACCTTAACGATTTGCTTTTTGCTCTCGATCTGATTTAGGTTTTTGAACAGAGTGCTGAATGTACTCTTCGAGAATTTGCGCTGTAAATTTTTCGCGATCTGGCAGTGACGCAATTCGCTCAGCTTCCCAATTAATCAAACGGATAAAAACCGAATATTTTTTGATAAACCCATAGCCTATATCCCTTACCCCAACACCGTTGGTTTCCATCAAATAAATAACTTGCTCTAGGTTTTTCTGCGTTTCAAATTGGCCACCCTCACTCGCCGCAACCAATAGTCGCTGAATATGCTGGATAGGATTTTCAGACGCGCGTGTTTCTTTTTTGACCTGACTGGACGTAAGAAATTTATCCAACATCTCTTCCGTGTGTGTCTCACGCTCATGAACATCCGAAATAAGCGCAGACTCACGCTCCAGCAAGCGAATAAACAAACTTTTATTCTTAATGTCTGAGAACTCCAAATCCTTGAGCGAAAGACCATTTTCTTCCATGATCTCGATGACTTTTTCATAAGAGCCTGTCGCCTCTACGCCAACAGACACAGCAAGCACAAGATGACGACGCAACTCATGCATTATCTTGGCGGCTCTATAATCCTCTTTTCTTTGAAGATGTTGTTTTAGAGATTCCTTACTGCTTGTTAGTGCGTGACTAACAGCATCGTAGCCTTGAACTGCTTCTTGCTCATCTCGCAGTCGAGCAATACGCACTTTAGTACATCCATCTTCCCACGCCTCATAAGACTTGGCCCTTGCTAGAAACGCTCTCTCTATGGCCTCTTCAAAGCTTTGCTCGATACGAGCACGCTCGGCGCGCTCAAGCACCTCCGCTTGCTCTTGCTCATGACGCTTCTGTTTTTTCAAAAGCAAACTCTCTTGAGCCAAAGAAAGTTGCTTATCCAGCGCTTCGATTTCAGCTTGCGCTTTCACTTCATCAAAATCAGCCAACTTGTCATATACACCTGACCAATACTGATCATCCGAAAACGGCACATTTGGATCACTTGTCGCATACTGAGTTTTTAACGTTTCAGCAAAGCCTTGGCCAACCGGACGAAATGCTTGAGCAGCATTAATAACATTATCGTTCGAAGAGTAACTTGTAACATTGTCAAACTCCTGCTCAGGTGAAACACCAACCTCAACGTTATCACTATTAGTTATATTTTCAGCTGCCATATCACTCTCATCAACACCATCATCGTTTAAAGTTCCAACTTCAGATTCAGATACACCACAGTCAACCGAGTGACCAACACTCTCTTCCTCGACTATCTCATCAGGGCCATCAAAGCCGCCAAGCTCCATATCATCCAAAATTGTTCGTACAGACTCATAAGCTCTGTCCGCATCGTAACCCTTCTCACTAAATCGGCGCTGATAAACAGATGTATCAGATGACGACTTAACCAAGGTTTCTTTCAGAAAACGCGGCGCGGCACCACCCCAACTCACTCGGTAAAGCATCGAACGATCGCACAACTGCAAAATTGGTAACTCTCGTTGAGCTATCTCATATTGCCTAATCAGCGTTTCTGCATGGCGAAGAGCCATCGTCGATTCACTGGCATTAGAAGAAGTCGCTAAATTTAACAACTTAACCACTTTATGTATGGCCTTTTTTCTTTTGCGTATGCTCATAAAACATGCTTTCCGTGTTGGCTAAACGTCATCTATAGAAACACCGACCCCATCCAACTTTAGTAATAAAGATCGGCATCTCCGCCCGGCAGTCTCAAGTCGTCACTTAGTAATGATTGAACCTTTTGCAAAATTTCAGCCAACTCTTCGTCTTTGTAAGAAATCGCATCCACCTTTCCCCAAATAGGCCCCGGCCAACACAGATCGGTCTTATAGCGAACAATATGATGAAGATGTAACTGAGGAACCTGATTACCCAAAGCGGCAATATTTAGCTTGGTGGCAGAAAATGCGTCATGCAGAACCTCTGCCAGCAGGCAACTTTCTGCCAGTAATTGCAAACGGTCTTCTTCAACAAGCTGATAGATCTCAGAAATATCATTACGCTGAGGCACTAAAATAAACCAAGGAAAATTGGCATCATTAATTAAGCGTAACTGACACAAAGAGAAGTGCCCGACTAAGATAGAATCACGACTTAACACAGGATTTAACTCAAACATCTTTACATATTCCTATTTACAAGAAAGGCTTTCATAAGCACTATAGCACCCTATTTCTAAAAACTCTCAGAGACTTGGAGCTCGCATGACTGATGTGCAATGTGCTTTAGACGCACAAGCAAAATTAGCCGAATGTCCTCGTTGGGACGAACGTACTCAAACGCTCTATTTTGTCGATATAGATTCCTTCATTCTATATGCTTATGATACAAAATCAAAAAACCTAACAAGCCGAACATTTGATGAAGAGATTGGTTGTTTTTCTCTTGATAAAAACGGCGGTTTTATCGCTGCATTCCGCTCAGGCGTTTATACATTTGACAACATTAACGCGGAATTAAAGCCCTATTGGCTGGCAACATACGATCAAAAAACCACGCGATTTAATGATGGGCGATGCGATGCAAAAGGACGCTTTTTAGCGGGCACAATGTACTCTCCAAAAGACGCGTTCAAAGGTGCACTACATCAATTTAGCAAAGGGCACGAGTCCCTTTTAGATCAAGCTGCTTGGACATCAAATGGTTTAGCCTTCTCTCCCGACAACACAATCATGTACTACTCTGACACACCAAACCATGTGGTGTATCAGTTTGACTACAATATTGAAAATGGCGAAGCAAGCAACAAACGTGTTTTCATTCAGTTTCCTCATGGAAATGGCCGACCTGATGGTGCGGCAGTAGACAGCGAAGGAAATTACTGGTCCGCTCTTTATCAAGGGCAGCGAGTAGTAAAAATCAGCCCTAAAGGTGACATTCTCGAAGAGTTCCCAATTCCTGCGACCTACCCCACCATGGTTGCCTTCGGCGGACCTGAGATGAAAACACTTTATATCAGCACTTGTCGTGGCGCCCAAACAGCAGAAGAACTGGAAAAATTCCCTCAAGCTGGCGGTATATTCGCCCTTGAAACAAATGTAAAAGGCCAGATCGAACACCGTTTCGCAGGCTAAAATCGTATTTTACGCAATTTAACTTACTTTAAAGAAACAGACATTATTATGCGCGCAAGCAACTATTTATTTTCTACCCTACGTGACGCACCAACCGATGCCGTCGTAACCAGCCATCAATTAATGGTTCGGGCAGGCATGATCCGTCAGATATCAAAAGGCCTATACACCTGGCTACCAACAGGACTCAAAGTTTTCCGCAAGGTAGAAAACATTGTTCGTGACGAAATGGAAAAAGCCGGCTCCCTTGAAGTCATCATGCCCGGCGTACAACCCGCAGAATTATGGCAAGAAACAGGACGCTGGCAGAAATACGGCCCAGAATTATTACGCCTCCAAGACCGCCACGGACGCGACTACTGCCTCGGCCCAACCCACGAAGAAGTTATTACCGATCTAGCACGCAACGAATTGACCAGCTATAAACAGCTGCCAATGAACTTCTTCCAAATCCAAACCAAATTCCGCGACGAAGTCCGCCCTCGCTTTGGCGTAATGCGTTCACGTGAATTTTGCATGAAAGACGCTTATTCATTTCACGTTGGCGCCGAATCATTGCAAGAAACATACGATGTGATGCATCAGGCTTATTGCAATGTTTTCGACCGCATTGGGCTGGACTACCGCCCAGTACGCGCAGACACAGGAAGCATTGGCGGTGCCTATTCACATGAGTTTCATGTGCTAGCCGACTCCGGTGAAGACGATATTGCCTTTAGTGACTCTTCTGATTTTGCTGCCAACATTGAGCTAGCAGAAGCGGTTTGCCTGAAAGAAAAAGCTGACGCACCCACCCAAGAAATCGCAGAAGTCTTTACGCCTGACTGCAAAACCATTGCAAAAGTCGCCGAGTTTTTAAAACTGGACGTCACCAGCACTGTAAAAACCATGCTAGTAAAAGCGTTGGATGAAAACGAACAACCTACCATCGTAGCGCTTGTTCTTCGCGGCGATCACAACATCAACGAAATCAAAGTCGAAAAACTTTCTGGTGTCGTGTCGCCATTCGAGTTTGCCGATGAAGCCGACATTGTTGCGCAAATTGGTTGCGCCCCAGGATCTATCGGCCCTAAAGGCTTAGCAGAAAAAGGCATTCGCGTTATTGCCGACCGTTCAGCTGCCGTTATGTCTGACTTTTGTGCTGGCGCAAACAAAGACGACTACCACTACACTGGCCTTAACTGGGAGCGTGATTGCGCAGCCTTTGAAATTGCCGACATCCGCAACGTGGTTGAAGGCGACCCATCTCCAGACGGACAAGGCACCATCGTCATCAAACGCGGTATCGAAGTCGGTCACATTTTCCAACTTGGCCAGCAATACGCCGAAGCACTTAAAGCCACTGTTCTAGATGAAAACGGTAAGGCACAAGTTATGCACATGGGCTGCTACGGAATCGGAGTGTCACGCATTGTTGCCGCCGCTATTGAACAAAACTTTGATGAAAAAGGCATTTTGTGGCCGGAAAGCATCGCCCCATTCGACATCGCAATCGTCGCAATGAACTACGATAAATCTGAAGCCGTGCGCAATGAGTGCGATCGTCTGTACGCAGAACTAAAAGCAAAAGGCTTGGATGTATTGCTAGACGACCGCAAAGAGCGCCCAGGCGTTAAATTTGCAGATTGTGAACTACTTGGCATACCACACCGCTTAGTTGTAGGTGACAAAGGCCTAGAAAAAGGCACTTTAGAATACAAACACCGCAAAGCCGGAGAGAACGAAGATATCGCTATTGCTGACGCAATTGATTTCATTCTAAATAAGAAGTAACACTTTCACGCCTAAGCCTAACGAAAACACCCTTTTCGTTAGGCTTTTTTTACTGGCAAAAAAAGGAACCCAAATGACCACAATCTTCCACAACCCTCGCTGCTCAAAATCCCGCCAAACACTGCAACTTCTAGAAGAAAACGGCATTCACCCAGAAGTTCGCCTATACCTTCAAAACACACCAAGCATCGAGGACATAAAAACGTTACTTGAGCAACTGGCGATAACCCCCGTTGAGCTCATGAGAACAAAAGAAGCCATTTATAAAGAGCTTGGATTAAACAAGGACTCCACTGACGAAGAACGTCTTCAGGCCATGCACACAAACCCAATATTAATAGAGCGCCCCATAGTCATACACAACAATAAAGCAAAAGTTGGCCGCCCACCGGAAGCCGTTCTGACTTTATTTAAATAAGCACTACTGAATAGGAGCCTCTTAATGACTCAGTCACCTTATGTATTGGTTTTATTTTACAGTCGACACGGATCAGTATCCGAAATGGCGAAGCATATTGCGCGTGGAATCAATAAAGTGAACGGCATGGAAGCAATGATAAGACAAGTGCCAGACGTGTCCGACACAACCAAAGTGGCCTCACCAGCGCTACCTGAAAACGGCTCCCCCTATTGCACTCTAGAAGAATTGGCCGGATGCTCAGGCTTAGCCATTGGCTCCCCATCGTATTTCGGAAGCATGGCAGCACCACTAAAACACTTTATAGACCAAACATCGACGCTTTGGATGACGGGGCAACTGATAGACAAACCCGCCTGCGGTTTTACCAGTGCCAGCACTATGCACGGAGGTCAAGAGCAATGTATTCACAGTATGATGACACCACTCCTTCACCATGGAATGCTCTGGCTTGGTCTGCCTTATAAAAACAAAGAACTCATCAGCACGCAATCAGGCGGCACACCATATGGTGCAAGTCATTTAGCCAACAGCACTTATGAAACATCCTTAACCAGCGATGAAAAAGTACTTTGCGAAGCTCAAGGTAAACGCCTTGCAGAAACCGCGTTAAAGTTAAAAAAATAACTCACTTATTTGATCCGTTTTAGAGACAAAAAAGCCGCAGCATCTAAACAGGCTGCGGCTTTAATAGCCGCCTAACAAGCACAATCAGTGGCGAGGAAGCACAACATCTTTGAACAACAGCTCAACATCTTGTCGATTACCAGCCTCCATTGCAGCCATCACAACCTCTTTTGTGAGATGCGGAGCAAACGATTCAATAAACTTATACATGTAACCGCGAATAAACGTATTACTACGAATGCCGATTTTTGTGCAACTGTCCGCAAAGAGGTGGGATGCATCTAACGCAACCAAATCTGCATCTTGCATTTCATCATGAGCCATCGACGCAACAATCCCAACCCCAAGCCCCAACCTTACATACGTTTTTATCACATCGGAATCGGCGGCCGTAAACACAACATTAGGCTGCAACTCCGCTTCCTGAAAGGCCTGATCAAGCTGCGAACGACCAGTAAAACCAAATACATAAGTGACAATCGGGTATTCAGCCAACGCCTGCAAAGTTAACTTGCCAATACTGGCTAGAGGATGATCTTTTGGAACAACAACAGAACGATTCCATGTGTAGCATGGCAACATCACCAAATTCCCAAACAATTCCAGCGCTTCCGTTGCAATCGCAAAGTCAACCACGCCATCATTCGCCATTTCAGCAATTTGCATGGGTGTACCTTGGTGCATGTGCAAACTCACTTCAGGGTAACCAGCAATGAATTGATTAATCACCTTAGGCAACGCATAACGAGCTTGCGTATGCGTCGTGGCAATATCCAAAGAACCTTTACGCTCATCACTAAATTCTTTGGCTACACGTTTGATGTTTTGCGTTTGATTCAGCACCTCTCCCGCTAATGCGATGATCTTCTCACCGGCAGGAGTGACGTGAGTTAGATGCTTTCCACTTCGGGCAAACACCTCAACACCCAACTCATCTTCCAAAAGACGAATCTGTTTACTCACGCCTGGTTGTGACGTATACAAGCTTTGCGCCGTGGCTGAAACATTTAAGTCATGACGCGCCACTTCCCATATATACCTAAGCTGCTGTAACTTCATCGTCTGCCTTATTCGAAAAAGAGTTAAAAACATAAGAAAATATTACTTTATAGAATAGTAAAAAACCTCTAGTGTTGCCAGCTTAAATCACTTTTATATGGCTTTTCGATGGATTTTCTTTGGTACATTTTTGCTGGCGCAGCAGTGGGTTTGGCAGTAGGGATAACAGGTGTTGGAGGTGGCTCCCTAATGACCCCTCTTCTATTAATATTTGGCTTCCCACCGCACATCGCAATTGGTACGGATTTGATGTACGCGGGAATTGCAAAAAGTACCGGTGTGGTCATGCATGCCAAACGTGGGCATGTAAATTGGCGCATCGTTTTCGCGATGGCTGCGGGAAGCCTACCCGCATCATTTATTACTGTTTGGGCGTTATCACAATTTGAAAAGCCTGATCATTACCAAGAAATTCTAACCAGCACCTTGGGTGTCATGCTTGTACTGACCGCCATTGTCATTCTGTTTCGAACACGGTTAACAAAAGCACTTAATTTCTCAATCTCTGAAGACAAAAGCACTCGTATAATATTTGTTTGCGGCTTCGTTTTAGGCACGCTTGTTACCCTGACATCCGTTGGCGCTGGCGCATTAGGCACCGCTATTATGATGATTTTGTTTCCTGTCATGAGAGCAAAAAACATCGTAGGAACAGACCTCGCTCATGCCGTCCCTCTAACACTGGTTGCAGGCATAGGACACCTATTTTTAGGTAACGTAGATTACACACTACTTGCCGCCTTATTGATCGGCTCGATCCCCACAATCTATGTTGGGACGCGAATCGCAAGCCATGTCCCTAATCATGTTTTACAACCCGTACTAGCAACCGCACTGCTCTCATTTGGCGTGAAATATCTTTTCTTTTAAAAAATGAAAAAATGACGGCTCAGCGGTTCATTCAGATGAGAAAACACGATATTGTAAGCGGCTATAACTAAAAGCAAAAAAGCAGGAAACCCCGCAATGAGTAACAAACGTCTTGAAGACCTAAATATTGCCTCTTTTACCTCTTTGGTAACACCGAGCCAATTAAAAAAAGAGCTGCCCGTAAGTGACCACGTCAGCAGCCATGTTGCTGAATCTCGCGACATCATTAAGAACATCATGGATGGCAAAGATCACCGTCTTGCTATCGTCATAGGCCCATGCTCCATTCATGACCCTAAAGCCGCTTTAGATTATGCTGCACGTTTAAAAACATTAGCTGAAAAGCTAGACGACACATTGTATATCATCATGCGCGCCTATTTTGAGAAGCCTCGTACTACAGTAGGCTGGAAAGGCCTGATCAATGATCCAAATTTAGATGGCACCTTTGATATAGACAAAGGCATTCGCATAGGTCGTAAATTATTGATCGACCTTGCAGAACTTGGACTTCCGTTAGCAACAGAAGCTTTGGACCCAATTTCTCCGCAGTATATTCAAGATCTAATTAGCTGGTCTGCCATTGGCGCACGCACCACGGAATCACAAACTCACCGTGAAATGGCATCTGGCCTTTCTGGTCCAGTAGGATTTAAAAACGGCACCGACGGCGGATTAACCGTGGCTGTTAATGCCATGCAATCTGTATCGCACTCACACTCATTCTTAGGTATTAATGAAAGTGGTGAAGTTAGCATTGTGAACACCAAAGGCAATGCTTACGGACACCTTGTCCTTCGTGGCGGTAATGGCCAACCAAATTATGACGCCAAAAACATCGCTTTAAGCGAAGAAGCATTAACCGCGGCAAAATTGAAACACAACATCATGGTTGACTGCTCTCACGAAAACTCGAACAAAAAACCAGAGCGTCAAGTCAATGTAGTAGAAGATTCAACCCAACAAATCATTAATGGCAACCAGTCCATCATGGGATTGATGATTGAAAGTAATATTGGCTGGGGCAATCAAAAAGTGCCTGCCAATTTAAACGACCTTGAATACGGCGTATCTATTACAGACGCCTGTATCGACTGGGACACCACTGAAAAAGCACTGACAGACATGGCCAACGCTCTACGTGATGTATTGCCTAAACGCCAACGTGGATAACACTCTCTAGAGAACATCCACACATAAAAAAGGGGCGCCAGTACTGACGCCCCTTTTTTTCATCATCAAACAACACTTACATAAAAGCATTATCCGTAACACTGTGATCTGTAGAATCTTTAACCGCCGTCAGCGCCGGTACTTTTTCAATCAAGGTTTTCTCAACCCCTTCTTTTAGAGTCAAATCAACCGCACTACAACCTTGGCAACCGCCACCGAATTTCAATACGGCAACCGTACCATCAACAACTTCCAACAAGCTGACTTCACCACCATGAGCCGCCAAACCTGGGTTGATATCAGAATAGAGCACATAGTTAATCTGATCTTCAATTGGGCTATCTGCAGTCACTTTTGGCATCTTAGCGTTAGGTGCTTTAATCGTTAGCTGACCGCCCATTTTCTCAGTGGCGTAGTCAACAAATGCCTCATCCAGAAAATTCACCGAATTTTTTTCGATATAGACTTTCAGTTTCGGCAAATTCAAAATCTCGTCCGTCTCATTTACTTCATCAGGACGACAGTAGGCAAGGCATGTTTCGGCATATGGTGTGCCTGGCTGCTGGATAAAAATTCGCACAGCAATACCTTCTACCCCTTGCTTCTCAAGTAAAGAAGAAAGATATTCTTGGGCACCATCCGTAATTGTAATATTCATAATAACCCTTTCTAAATCTATACAACGATCAATGGGGGCTATATTACAGCAGATAATCCACAAAGCCAAAGACCAAGTAAAAAAGTAGGGTATTTTTCCTTTATCTATTTTTCATGGAGAAAAATATTTTCAAATAAGCCTTATTAGGAAAACCCCTAAAGATATAGATAAATATTCATTTTTAGAATAAAGGATATTTGCTAATATGCTTTCACTAAAATTTATTAACCATGGTTCATCCTACTATGTATCAATACGACGCCATTGACCAACAGCTTGTTGAAGAACGTGTAGCACAATTTCGCGATCAAACACGCCGTTACCTAAATAAAGAACTAAGCGAGCAAGAATTCTTGCCTTTACGCTTACAAAACGGCCTTTATGTTCAGCGCTATGCACCTATGCTACGTATTGCCATTCCATACGGCATGCTATCGAGCACTCAACTGCGTAAATTAGCAGACATCAGCTGCCGCTATGACCGCTCGTACGGTCACTTTAGTACTCGTCAAAACTTACAGCTTAACTGGCCTAAACTTGAAGACGTGCCAGATATCTTGGCGGAACTTGCTGAAGTACAAATGCACGCCGTTCAGACAAGCGGAAATTGCATTCGTAATACAACAACCGACCAGTACGCTGGCGTTATCTCTGATGAAATCGTAGACCCACGCCCATACTGCGAGTTGATTCGTCAATGGTCTACTTTCCACCCTGAATTCGCATTTTTGCCTCGTAAATTTAAGATTGCAGTGAACGCAACAGAATCTGCGGATCGCGCTGCAACACAAGTTCATGACATCGGCCTTCATATCAAGAAAAACGAAGCCGGTGAAGTTGGTTTTAAAGTTATCGTCGGTGGTGGTCTTGGCCGTACTCCAATGGTTGGTGTAACCATCAGCGAATTTATTCCACGCGCTGATCTACTTACCTATTTAGATGCCATTATTCGTGTTTACAACCAACAAGGTCGTCGTGACAACAAGTACAAAGCACGTATCAAAATATTGGTAAAAGCACTTGGTATTGAAGAGTTTCGCTCTCGCGTTGACGCTGAATGGGCCCACCTACGCGGCAAAGAAAGCACCGTACCAATGAGTGAGTTCGAACGCTTACAAGGCTTCTTTAGTGAGCCAAGCTACGAAGCGCTAGACAACAACCCTGCCAGCTTAACAAGCAAACTAGCAGACAGCGCAGGCTTTGCTCGCTGGTTCGAACGCAATACGTTTGAGCACAAAAAAGCAGGTTACCGCATCGTCACATTGACACTGAAAAAAGCAGGCCAAGCACCTGGTGACGCAACAGCAGAACAAATGCACAAAGCCGCAGACCTTGCCGACAAATACAGTTTTGGCGAATTGCGTGTTAGTCACGAACAGAACCTTGTGCTTGCCGACGTACGACAAGAACAACTGGTCGATCTTTGGGAAGCAGCAAAAGAAGCGGGGTTCGCAACACCAACGCTAGGCTTACTAACGGACATGATTTGCTGCCCTGGAGGAGACTTCTGCGCACTGGCTAACGCCAAATCCATCCCTATCGCCGCACAAATCCAAGAAACGTTCAACGATCTTGATTACCTATACGACTTAGGGAATATCGACTTGAATATTTCTGGCTGCATGAATGCCTGCGGTCATCACCATGTAGGCAACATCGGTATTTTAGGTGTCGATAAAAAAGGTGAAGAGTTCTACCAAATTTCCATTGGTGGCGCTTCTGGTCACGACGCAAGCATCGGCAAGATCCTTGGCCCATCGTTTGCTCAAGAAGAAATTAGCAGTGTCATTCAAAAACTTATGAACGTTTATGTTGAAAACCGTTCAGAAGAAGAACGCTTCATCGACACTTATCGCCGCGTTGGCATCACACCATTTAAAGAGGCCGCTTATGCCAAAGCTAATTAAAAACGGCGAGATCATCGACAACAATAACCAATGGTTACAAGACGCAGACCAAGAAGTTACGGCCAGTAGCATTGTTGCCGCTCAAAAATGGCTTGCTGAGAAAGACAACATTGGCCATATTGCTGGCATTTGGTTGGAAGCTGGCGATGGCGTTGAATTTTTGAACGACGTAGATCTTAATCAGTTCGAAGTCATTGGCGTCCACTTTCCGGCATTTACCGATGGCCGAGGCTTCAGCTACGCTCGACTTTTAAGAGAACGCCTCAACTTTAAAGGTGACATAAGAGCACTGGGCAATTTTATCCCAGATCAATTAGGCTACCTTTTGCGTGTTGGATTTAACAGTTTCCAATTCAACGAAGACGTTGATCTTGAAAAGGCACTGGCACTGCATAAGCCCTTTTCAGTCGCTTATCAAGGTGATGTTGCAGACCCTAGACCGTTATTCTTACGTCGCTAGACAAAACATTTTCAATATAATCACGATAAAAGGCCATTACGATGGCCTTTTCTATTGCGTAATACTCCGCTCATGATTATCGTATAAAAAAGATAAAGTGATTGATTGTTAAAGGAACTTAACGTGTCTAAGAAGCGTATTACTGGCCTAATTGTTGGCTCACTACTTTCGGCCACTGTGCATTCTGCAACAGTGTATATTTCTGACATTCAATTTGTTGCTATTCGAGAAGGTCTAGACAACAGCACAAGAGCGGTAGAACGCGGTCTAAAAAGCGGCACCCCTTTGGAAGTTCTTGAACAAAGTGAAGGCTACACAAAGGTTCGAACTCCCTCAGGAAACGAAGGCTGGGTGGCTGATTACTTCCTTAGCGAAGACATGGTTAGCAGGGATCAATTAGACGCACTGCAGACTCGGCTGAATAAAAGCAACGAAACTCGAACTGAAATCGCCAATGCTCTCAATCTCAGCCAGCAAAAAATACAAAGCCTGAACAACATCAACACCAACCTTCAAAATGAAAACCAGCAACTCAAACTGAGAACTTCAGAATGCCGCTGAACTTTCTGAAAAAGCCCAAGCCATTGTTTCGCAAAATGACGATGTCGGATATCAAATAGAAAGCCTTAAACAACAAGCAGCGGCTGCAGTCGCGAAGTCAAAAGAGCTACAAGACACAACGCAACAAAAATGGTTTATGCTGGGTGCTTCAACCTTATTTGGAGGGTTATTATTGGGCATACTAGCACCAATGCTTAGACGTAAGAAAACCGGAACTGGATCTTGGTCTTAATATAGAGAGCACTGAATGGAAGCTTCGATAGTACACTCCTTTTTTCTCATCTTTGCTGGAGCCGCTGTCGTCGCTTCGGTTGCTTTATACACTAGGCAACCAATGATCATTGCTTATATAGCCCTAGGCATCTTATTTGGCCCTTCTGCATTATCGCTAATCAATGAACCTAAGCTGATGGATGAAATGAGCCATATTGGCATCATTTTTCTGTTGTTTTTACTAGGGCTGGACATGCAACCCAACCACCTAATAAATATGCTCAAAAAAGCGTCTTGGATCGCCCTACTCAGCTCAGCTGTTTTTGCTCTGCTAGGCTACATCATTGCCTTATCTTACGGTTACAGCAATACAGAAAGCCTCATCATTGGCATTGCCATGATGTTTTCAAGCACCATTGTTTGCATCAAACTATTACCAACAACAGTATTGCATCACAAACACACTGGGGAACTGGTTGTAGGCTTATTGCTTTTGCAAGACATAATCGCCATTGCTGTACTGCTTGTTCTATACAGCATTTCTGACAACGACAACAATGGCGCCTTAGCGTATTTGAAACCCATTATCGGCCTACCTTTGGTAATCGCTGGCGCTTTCTTATTTGTAAAATACGTCTTATTAAAACTTATCGCTCGCTTCGACCGTTTTCACGAATACATATTTTTGGTTTCTATAGGCTGGTGCTTATCAATGGCCGTACTTGCTGAAACCACTGGGCTGTCCGCTGAAATGGGTGCATTTATTGCGGGTGTCGCCTTGGCGACTAGCCCCATATCGCAATACATCGCCACGCATTTAAAACCTCTGAGGGATTTTTTCCTTATCTTGTTCTTTTTCTCCATCGGTGCCAGCTTCAACCTAAATCTACTAGGGTTAGTGATTCTGCCAGCCTTAGTTCTGGCAATTAGCTCAATGCTCATTAAGCCTGTGGTCTTTCGCTTCTTACTCAAAGGCATAAAAGAAGACGCCAGCACCTCTTGGGAAGTTGGCTTCCGTTTAGGGCAAGTGAGCGAGTTCTCATTACTGATTGCATACCTAGCAGCAAACATTGGCCTTATTGGCTCTGAAGCCTCTCATGTCATTCAAGCAACGGCCATTCTGAGCTTTGCCTTATCCACATATATTGTCATTTTAAACTTCCCCAATCCGATTGCCATTTCAGATAAATTGAGGCGTGATTAGCCTCCGTACTGGCTTATCACAAATTCACTTTATTAGGTTGATACACATTTATAAAATGCTTTTCGCTTTCCCCTTCCTTTGAACACATAAATTATAATAGAATAGCGCGAAATACTTGACTGCAAATGCAAAAAGTCTTGTATACTAACGCGCAAATTTCGTCCTCACTTATTTAGAGTAATGTAATGGCTGACTTATCAAAATACAGAAACATCGGTATTTTTGCTCACGTTGACGCGGGCAAAACAACCACAACAGAACGTATTCTTAAACTTACCGGTATGATCCACAAAATCGGTGAAGTACATGAGGGTGAATCTACTACTGACTTCATGGAACAAGAAGCTGAGCGTGGTATTACCATCCAGTCTGCGGCTGTTAGTTGTTTCTGGAAAGATCACCGCTTTAACGTTATCGACACACCTGGACACGTTGACTTCACAGTAGAAGTTTACCGTTCTCTTAAAGTTCTTGATGGTGGCGTTGGTGTATTCTGTGGTTCTGGTGGTGTTGAGCCACAATCAGAAACTAACTGGCGTTATGCTAACGAATCTGAAGTTGCTCGTTTGATCTTCGTAAACAAACTTGACCGTCTAGGCGCAAGCTTTTACCGCGTTACTGAACAAGTACAAAAAGTACTAGGTGCAACTCCTCTTATCATGGTACTTCCAATCGGTACTGAAGATGAGTTCTGCGGTGTTGTTGACCTATTGTCTCGCAAAGCATACATCTGGGATGATTCTGGCCAGCCAGAAAACTACAGCATCGAAGACGTACCTGCTGACATGGAAGAGATCGTTGAAGAATACCGCGAGAAGCTAATCGAAACAGCGGTTGAGCAAGATGACGACCTAATGATGGCGTACATGGACGGCGAAGAGCCATCTGTTGACGATCTAAAACGTTGTATCCGTAAAGGTACTCGTGACCTAGCGTTCTTCCCAACGTACTGTGGTTCTGCATTCAAAAACAAAGGTATGCAGCTTCTTCTTGATGCCGTTGTAGATTACCTACCAAGCCCTACAGAAGTAGATCCTCAAGATCTTACTGATGAAGAAGGTAACCCAACAGGCGATAAAGCTATCGTATCTGCTGATGAGCCACTTAAAGCGCTTGCGTTCAAAATCATGGACGACCGTTTTGGCGCCCTAACTTTCGTTCGCGTATACTCTGGCGTATTGAACAAAGGCGACACTATCCTAAACAGCTTCACGGGCAAAACTGAACGTGTAGGCCGCATGGTAGAAATGCAAGCTGACGACCGTAAAGAAATCAGCACAGCGCAAGCTGGTGATATCATCGCGATCGTTGGTATGAAAAACGTTCAGACTGGTCACACTCTTTGTGATCCTAAGCACCCTTGTACTCTTGAAGCAATGGTATTCCCTGAGCCTGTAATCTCTATCTCTGTTACTCCTAAAGACAAAGGCGGTAACGAGAAAATGGGTATTGCGATCGGCAAAATGGTGGCAGAAGATCCAACATTCCGTGTTGAAACTGACCAAGATTCTGGCGAAACCATCCTTAAAGGTATGGGTGAGCTTCACCTAGACATCAAAGTAGACATCTTGAAACGTACTTACGGTGTAGATCTAATCGTTGGTCAACCACAGGTTGCTTACCGCGAGACTATCACTAAAGCAGTTGAAGATACTTACACTCACAAGAAACAATCTGGTGGTTCTGGTCAGTTCGGTAAAATCGACTACCGCATCAAACCAGGTGAAGTGGGTTCTGGCTTCAAGTTCACTTCTACTGTTGTTGGTGGTAACGTACCAAAAGAATTCTTCCCTGCTGTAGAAAAAGGCTTTAAGTCTATGATGGAGCAAGGCGTTCTAGCTGGCTTCCCAGTATTAGACGTTGAAGTTGAATTGTTTGACGGTGGATTCCACGCGGTTGACTCCTCTGCAATTGCCTTCGAAATCGCTGCTAAAGGCGCATTCCGTCAGTCAATTCCAAAAGCGGGCCCTCAGCTAATCGAACCTATCATGAAAGTTGACGTGTTCACTCCAGATGACCATGTTGGTGATGTTATCGGTGACCTTAACCGTCGTCGCGGCATGATCAAAGACCAAGAGAAAGGTTTGACTGGTGTTCGCATCAAAGCAGACGTTCCTCTATCTGAAATGTTTGGTTACATCAGTACTCTACGTACAATGACATCTGGTCGTGGTCAGTTCTCTATGGAGTTCTCTCACTACCTACCATGTCCATCTAACGTAGCTGAAACTGTTATCGCTGCAATTAAAGAGAAGAAAGAAAAAGAGAAGAACTAATTTCTCCCTATTCTTTCTGATCTGAAAAAACCCGATACATAAGTATCGGGTTTTTTATTGCCTATAAGAAGCCAAATAGCCGTTACAAAAAAAGCGCCTAAGCGCTTTTTTTAAAGATGAAAGGTCTTCTATTTATCTGGATTAAAAAGGAACCGGATACTCTTTAAAGACTGCCATAATGTCTTTTAACGCTTCCTCTGACAAAGTCATATCAAATGCAGACATATCCTCTTTAAGCTGCTCTAAAGAAGTAGCACCAATGATTGTCGAACTGACACCATCAACCTGGTCACACCAAGCCAAAGCCAATTGAGCCGCTGTAAAACCATGCTTCTTTGCTACCTCTAGGTAGGCACTTACTGCTTTATCAACTAATGGCGTATCGCGAAAAATGCCGTTACGTTGCGCATAAGTCCAACGACTGCCTTCTGGTCGAGCACCACCAAGATATTTACCCGTCAATGCGCCCGCCGCCAATGGAGACCAAGGCAAATACGCTACATCTTCATGTACACAGTTTTCAATCAAGTAAGGCCAATCTTTCGCATGCAATAAACTAAATTCATTTTGAATGGAGGCAACACGCGGCAAATTATGCTTTTCACTTAAACGAATAAACTCGTTAATACCCCACGTAGTATCGTCAGACAATCCGAAATGACGAATCTTACCTGCCTTAATACACGCATCCAACCCCTGCAGAATATCCAACATTTGCGCCGATTGCTCATCACGATCGACGTGAGTAAAACCAATCGCCCCCGGGAAATGTTTGGCAAAATGTGGTGTCGTGCGATTAGGCCAATGCAATTGATATAAATCGATGTAATCCGTTTGAAGACGCTTTAAAGAAGCATCCACGGCCTCAATAACCGTTTTGCCAGAAATATTGCTGCCATCACGCACATAATGCAAACCTGGCCCGGCAATCTTGGTGGCCAAAATAAACTCTTTACGACGAGACGGATTACGCGAAAGCCAATTTCCAATAATCGACTCAGTTTTGCCGTAAGATTCAGGTGTTGGCGGTACGGAATACATTTCCGCTGTGTCAATAAAGTTCACGCCATTCGCTAAAGCATACTCAATTTGAACATCAGCATCAGCTTGGTTGTTTTGAGTGCCCCACGTCATGGTACCCAAACACACTCGAGAAACTTCTAAGCCGGTACGGCCAAGTGGTACGTATTTCATTAGATCAACCTTTTAAATTCAAACGGCACATACAAGATGTGAAAAATAACCAAAGGGTCAATGTAATAAAATTTTGTCTTTCTGACCAGTTTTATCAACGAAAACAATAAGGAGTTATATCTGAGCATTCAGAACAGCTCATCTATTCGCTGAACTACTGCCCATTAAGCAATGGCTCGTAACGCTGATCGGTTAAGGTCTTAAGAAAAGCCACGATCGCATCCACTCGCCTATCTGGTAAGGCAGGCGCCTTTTCTAACGTTGCCAAATCCACATTCTCAGGCACCTCAGGCTCACCCCATAGCCGACCTGTTTCCGGGTTAATTACACGTTTCGGGTTGTTGTATTTATCATAAAAAAGCACAACAGTACGCAGATCTTGAAACACCCCGTTATGCATATAAGGCCCAGTCACAGCCACATTCCGCAAAGACGGCACTTTAAATTTACCCGCCTGTCTAGGGTCATTGATGGCAGGATTATCCAATAATCCGAAGTCTTTTTTATTGCCATTTTGCGCCATCAAATCGGGGTTGGCTGGCACACCAATATTCCGGTATTCGTAATTTGTAAATGTCTCTTGCGGGTTAAATGGTGACGAACTCAGTTGGTGACAAGCATTACAATTTGTAAATTGCTGAGAGAAGAACAAGGTCTTTCCCAGCTCCTCTTGCGGCGTAAGCTTAATTTCGCCCCGCAACGCCCGATCATACCGAGAATCAAACGGCATAAACATGGATGTTTTTTCAAACGTAGCAATTGCATCGGCAATAGCGGCATACCCCTTATCCGAGTCGTTTAAAACATCTTGCCCATAAATGGATCGAAATACATTGTCATAATGCGAGTTTTCTTTGACTCGACTCACTACAGCGGCGCTGTCTGGCATTGCCATTTCGACGGGATTTACTAATGGCCCCTCCGCTTGTTTAGCCAAACCAGAGGCGCGCCCATCTAGGAATTGCCCCCCCGATATTCGCCGTTAGGCATACGATGAAATGACGGAGAAAATGCCGCATACGCCGCTGTCGGCGTATTTCGACTCCCCATAGACAATCTATCACTGCCTAACGAGACAGCACCCAGCAGCGCATCCTGCCTTTTATCTACAAATCCATTTGCCAAATCATGACAAGTAGCGCAAGACTGATTTCGCTCTTTAGACAAATTCACATCAAAAAATAACTGCGCCCCCAGCATCGCCTTTGGGTCAGTCATCGGAATAGGAAGTTCGGCAGAAAAATGCGCTGATTTAGGTTTCTCTGCTAAATGTTTGGGTTCACTACAAGCCGAAAGAAGAAGAGCAACAGCAACAACCCCAAATGAAAAACGCAACATTCAAATGCACTCTATAAATCGATAATGAATGAGGTGAATTGTACACCGATGATAATAGTTCGCAAAAGCATGACCTTTCAATTTACCTAAATGATAAAAAGCAGCCGGGCCACTCAACAAAAAAAGCGCCAGATAACACATGAAAAGTGTTATCTGGCGCCTTCCCAATCAATCCTTACCAGCAGAATTAGAACTAATTCTGCTCTGGCAAAGTAACATTCAACTCCAGAACCGAACAATCGTCCGTATTATCCAACTGGATCTGCACGTCCTCATTGCCAATGTTTACGTACTTCCGAATGACATCAATAATTTCTTGCTGCATCTGAGGCAAATAGTCTGGCTGATGGCGCTTACTGCGCTCATGGGCAACAATAATTTGCAAACGGTCCTTCGCAACAGACGCTGAGGTAGGTGCACTTTTACTTTTAAAATAATCAAAAATTCCCACTCTAACCCCCTAACAAACGTTTGATAAAGCCTTTTTTCTGCACCTCTAAGAAACGCAGAGGACGCTCTTCACCCATCAAACGATCAACGGCATCCATATAAGCCAAGCCCGCTTCCGAGTCTGTATCTAAAATCACAGGCGTTCCTTGGTTAGACGCCTTCAAAACAGCCTCAGACTCAGGGATCACACCTAATAATGGAATCGCCAAAATATCTTCCACATCAGAAACACTCAGCATTTCACCCAAAGCAACACGTCCAGGGTGGTAACGCGTTAGCAACAAATGCTCTTCTATCGGTGATCTTCCTTCTTCCGCACGTTTAGACTTACTCTGCAAAATGCCAAGGATACGATCCGAATCTCGAACAGAAGACACCTCAGGGTTAGTCACCACAATGGCCGCATCGGCAAAATAAAGCGCCATCTGAGCGCCTTTTTCAATGCCTGCTGGAGAGTCACAAATGATGTAATCGAATTCTTTAGCAAGCTCTTCGAGAACCTCCTGAACCCCTTCAATCGTCAGTGCATCTTTGTCACGAGTCTGAGACGCTGGCAATATAAACAAATCTTTCGTGCGCTTGTCTTTAATTAACGCTTGAGACAACGTGGCTTCTTTATTAATAACGTTCACAAAATCATACACGACACGACGTTCGCAGCCCATAATCAAATCCAGATTACGCAAGCCCACGTCAAAATCAATAATAACGGTTTTATGTCCTTTTAACGCAATTCCAGTCCCAATAGCAGCACTGGATGTTGTCTTGCCAA
>NZ_JAODTL010000056.1 GCF_026191375.1 Marinomonas pontica
AACGTTTATATCCTCGTTATGATTATCTATTCAGATAATGCTTCCAAGGAAAAGAAGTCGATACGAAAGTGAGCCTATTATCCTTAAAAAGGCTCAACTTTAATAGACTTTAGCTTAGGCTTCTTTAATTTGCCTTAATTCCTCTTCTTGTTGTAAAGACGTCAGACAAAAAGGCTCGCAGGTCCAATGGGAACCACTTGCGTTGGGTTGATGTTTTTGTGGCTAAAATAATAGTGGCGTTTTATGTGTTGTAAGTTGACTGTGCTTGCAATGTTCGGCCAATGGTACAAGCGTTTTAAATACGCATTGAGTTTGGGGTAATCCAAAATGCGTTTCATATTGCATTTAAAATGCCCGAAGTAAACGGCATCAAAGCGAATCAGTGTGGTGAATAGCCTCCAATCGGCTTCGGTTTGTTCTTCACCAACTAGATAGCTATTGGTGGAAAGTTGTTCTTCCAAAAAGTCGAGCGTATCAAAAACTGGAACGAGCGCTTCTTCGTAGGCTTGTTGGGTCGTAGCAAAACCACATTTATACACGCCATTGTTCAGGGTGTTGTAAATGCGGTCATTAATTTGATCTATTTGATCCGCTTTTTCAGCAGGGTAAAAGTCCAGCGTGTTATGGGTGATGTCATTGAAAGCGCGATTAAATATACGAATAATTTCCGATGACTCGTTAGAAACAATGGTGCTGCGCTCTTTATCCCATAAAATGGGGACCGTGACTCTGCCGCTGTAATCTGGGTTGGCTTTTGTATAAAGTTGATGCGCATAATCAAATTGATGCAGTGGGTCTTCTATGTGAATGTTTGGGTCAATAAAGTCTGGGTCTTGTTTGAATTCCCAGCCATTTTCAAGCATGTCTGGGTGTACGCAACTGATGCTGATAATGTCTTCTAGCTGTTTGAGCTTGATAAAAATCAGTGCCCTGTGAGCCCATGGGCAGGCAAGGGAAACGTATAAGTGATAACGACCTGTTTGTGCCGGAAAGTGTGTTGGGTTGTGTGCGTCGTATTCGCCTTCAGGGTAGATCCAGTTGCGAAAAGCGGACTCGCTGCGAATGAACTTGCCTTGGCTGGCTTTTGTGTCGTACCACTGGTCTGCCCATTGGCCATCTATCAGTAATCCCATCGTTTTTCCTCAAATTAGATTTCCTACTATTATTAATGAAATTGAATCGTTTTCGGGGCAATATATTGATCGTATTTAATCGAATGATTCGATGGGTTTTATTTTTTTATGTCTGAACGTTTAGGTTCACTGTTGGTTCCGTGCTGCATTTTACTGGTTAGTGTTTATGCTAGTTTGTATGTGGGGCTGCTGCCACCGCTTTGGTTTAGTATTTTACCGTTACTTCCTCTTATTTTGGCTGGCGTTGCTGTTTTACTGGCTTGGCACTTCAATAAAGGCCGAGTGCTGATTCTAGTGTTGCTGTTATTGATCCCTAAATTGTATGGTGACTCTGATCAAGACGCCTCTTTGACAGCGTATTTAGTGGTCTCATGCTTTTGTATTGCTTTACTGGGTTTTATTCCCGAGCGCGGCTTTTTTAATCGTTTTGCGGTCAATCGTATTTTGTTCGTCGTTATGTTGGTTTGTTGGTGTTATGCCATTGAACGCCGCTGGGTCTCATTCTCGTTTTTAGATTATGCCTTTTTTAACAGTTCGTTAACTTGGTCTACTGTTTTGCTTTGGTGTGTATTGTGTCTAAGCACCACGGCCATAGGTGCGGCTTGGTGGCTGAGCGGCGATACGTTCAGGGCGAGTGGGTTGATCAGCATTATTTGCTTGTTAATCATCAGCCATTTTGTGTCTTCTGATTCCCAATTTGATGCATTGCTGTCCGCTCAATTTTTGTTGTGGATTTGGTTTTTATTGATGGAAAGCCATCGTATGGCTTATCTGGATGATATGACTCGATTGCCAGGTCGGCGGGCATTAAATGAACAGTTGGTTGGTTTGCCTAAACAGTACGCTATTGCCATGGTGGATGTGGATCATTTTAAGAAATTTAATGATACCTACGGCCATGATATGGGGGATAAGGTGTTGAAAACGGTGGCATCGCAACTGAAACTGTTTGCTTATCCAGGGCGCGCCTTTCGATATGGCGGTGAAGAATTCACGGTGGTGTTTCGAGGGAAGCATCTTGCTGAGTCGGAAAAAGCATTGGAACTGGTTCGTGAAAGTATTGAGGAAACCTTGGTTGAAGTGTTTGATCCCAAAAAGAAGCGGGATGTGGATGTGAATGTAACGGTGAGTATTGGTGTTGCTTTTGCGGCGCTCGCGGAGTCTCCGGATTCGGTCCTTAAAAGAGCCGATGAAGCATTATATCAGTCGAAGAAAAAAGGCCGAAATCGCGTTTCTAAGTCTCCGCAGCCCAAGAATGTGTAAAATTTCAAATTAATTGATCGATCGGTCAAGTTTTTTGCTGTGATCTATTGCACTGTGATTACAGCTGTCTATAATCAGTGTCATACTTTTTTATAAAGCCGTGTTTATTGGGAGACCATTTCGATGAGGTTGATCGATAGACGCGGTTTTGAGTCACTGAATCCAGTGGCTTGTGATGGGTGACACCGTCCATTAAGAACATTGAGATAGCCAATGTGTATTTGATATCTTAATCACAGCGCCAACGTGGTGTAGCAGTTAGCCTAGTGACGAATGCCTATAGTCACGAACGTCTCTGCTGCGAGGGGAAATGGGGAGCTTCGGCTCCCTTTTTTTATGCAAATTTTGCTTATACCTTCGTGGCAATTACAAAGAATGTTATTCTTTTGTTGTGCCGTTCAGGATGGTAAGTCGGCATTGACGTTTTTCTCTTTTAGTAAATATTCGATCAGCGAGGCTAAACCTTTGTCCGACGTTAAACGACCAAAAGATCAGTTAAAAGCGCACATCAGAGCGCAAAATCAAGCTCTAATTCTTGAAACCTCAGAACGCGTGTTTGCGCGACAAGGGTTGGCAAAGACCACGACTCAGATGATTGCCGACGAAGCAGGATTGCCGAAGGCGAATGTGCATTATTATTATCGCTCTAAGAAAGACCTTCTTGAAGCGGTGTTGGAACGAATTCTAAGGTTATGGTTGGATTCTGTTAGTGAGTTTACGGTGTCAGAAGGGCCAAAACAGAATCTGACACGATACATTAGTGAGAAGGTAGACCAGTCTAGAGCAAATAAAAATGCTTCTAAGATTTTTGCTATGGCATTAATTGGTGAAGAAGCGTTCGTTCTCGAGTATCTTAGACGCTACTTTGTGACGGAGCTGAGTCGCGAAAAATCGACAATACAACAGTGGGTGGAAGAGGGGCTTATTCAGCCAGTTTCCACTGAGCATCTGTTTATTAGTATTTGGGCGATGACGCAAACGTACGCAGACTTTGACGCGCAAGTAAAAATTATGCTGCAAAAAGACGAGCTAGAAGAAAGCGATTATGATGAGGCAAAGCAAATCATCACGCGAATGGTTCTCGCAGGTTGCGGCGTGGTTGGGTAATTCATAGAAGGCATGAGGGCTGGTTATGACATTAGAAAGTGGAATTACGTTTTTTCTCGCCATTTTTATTTTTAGCATTACACCTGGTCCTGGTGTGTTTGCCATATTGGCACGAAGTATGACAAAAGGTGTGCGAGCATGCGTGTCTCTGAGCTTGGGCATGGTGTTGAGTGACATCATTTACTTAGTGATGGCGTGTTATGGCTTGGCGGCGATTGCGTCAACATGGGAAACCGCGTTTTTGGTCATTCGATATGCTGGTGCTGCTTATCTGATGTATTTGGGGTGGAAAATGTGGTTTTCTCCTGTTGCAGACTCGTCACTTGAAAGTGAAGGTGGCTCGAAAGGTGAGATTGCCAGCTTTATTCAGGGCTTTATGATTTCAGCTTCCAACCCCAAAGTCATTTTGTTCTATGTGGCTTTTTTACCCACCTTTATGGATTTGACCGTATTGAGTGGTGCTGACATCGTTTTGGCGTCTTTTCTGGCGTTCATTGCGTTGTTTTTTGGTTTGACCATTATTTCTATAGGGGCCTCTCAAGCAAGACGGTTGATGAAGTCAGAACGTTCTATGAAATCGTTAAACAAAACGGCTGGTGGCATTATGGCCAGTGCGGGGGCTTTTTTAGCGTTAAAAAGCTAGAAAATAGAGCTGTTTGTATTTTTGCAGTGTTAACGAAACGAAAAAACGCCCTGCTGAAACAGTAGGGCGTTTTTTGTTGTGAGCTTTTGAAGAGGAGGATCAGCGAGTACCGTAAATACGGTCGCCAGCATCGCCTACGCCTGGACGAATATACGCATGGTCGTCTAGACCACGGTCAATCGAGCCAATATACATAGCAACGTCTGGATGCGCTTCTTTAAACGCTTGGATGCCTTCAGGTGCGGCGAATAAGCAAATGAAACGAATGTCTGTTGCGCCCATTTCTTTCATCTTTTCTATGGCCATGATGGCGGAGTTCCCCGTGGCTAGCATTGGATCGACGACAATAATGGTTCGCTCCTCTACCGAGTGAGGCATTTTCAAATAGTATTCAACCGGTTGCTTGGTTTCTGGATCGCGGTATAGACCAACATGACCAACTCGGGCGCTAGGAGACAGTTTTAAGACGCCTTCGGCCAGTCCGTTACCTGCTCTCATGATGGTAACGATACACAGTTTTTTGCCTTTTAGGACGGGGCACATGGCTTTTTCTAGAGGTGTTTCAATTTCAACGTCAACGGTTTCTAGATCTTGTGTGGCTTCATAACCAATGAGAGTACCAAGCTCTTCAACCAACATTCTAAATTCACGTGTGCTGGTGTTTTTGTCTCGAAGGCTGGTCAGCTTATGTTTTACGAAAGGGTGCTTTACCACATGGATGTCTTGGTAAGCGGTTAGGAGTTCGTCACGAGTCATTGGCCTTTCCTTTTTTTAACTCTACGGGGATATGAACTAAGCGTTTGTGTCTTAATGATGTTTCTTATAATAGCACTAAGTCGGAATTGGCCAAATAACTAATCCTGTCTGCTAGGTTAAGTTTTGCCTTTAAAGTGAGTAAGTATTTGGGAAAACAAAACAGAGTGTTGTTTTCGTTCAGATCGTCATTACATAGAGAGTATTCCGTTCCATTAACAGCATTCATTTTTTAGCTTGTGCTGTTTTAATAAATATACCGATTTTTGAGATGTTGATTATGAGTAATGACGAACAATACTTAGATGAGCAAACTGAGCATGAAATCATGGAAGAAGATGACGAGGTTGTGATCAGTGACCCTAAAGGCTTGGCATTGCCTGATGATGTGTTGCCTGACACTTTGTTTATTTTACCGATTTCGAGTCGCCCTTTTTCCCTGCACAAGTGCAGCCAGTCATGGTGGATGCGGATCAGTGGGAAGACACCTTAGAAAGAATTGCAGAGCACCCACAGGCGGCTGTTGGATTGGTTTACGCGGATAAAAAAGCGAAAAAAGCCCCTTCTGTTGATGAGTTTCGTTCTATTGGTTGTGTTGCGAGAGTACATAAAGCTGAAAAACAGAACGATAAATTGACGTTTTTGGCTCAGGGCGTAAAGCGTTTTGAAGTGGTTGAGTGGTTGAGCGAAGACGCGCCTTATTTGGCACGAGTTCGCTATATCAATGATGTGAAATCCAACGACGATGAGTCAAAGGCTTATTCGATCGCAATATTGGATGCCATCAAACAGTTGATTCGTTTAAACCCGTTATTTAGTGAAGATTTAAAACAGTATCTGGGGCGTTTTTCGTTTAATGAGTCTGGGCTGTTGGCGGATTTCGCAGCGTCTATCACCTCTGCCGATGCCGAGGAGCTTTACGATGTATTAGCGACAATTCCTATTCATGCTCGGATGAACTTGGCATTGACGCTTCTTAGAAAAGAGTTGGAAATTGCGCGATTACAAAATGAAATCAGTGCAGAAGTTAACGACAAAATTAGCAAGCATCAACGTGATTTCTTTCTTAAAGAACAGTTAAAAATCATCCAAAAAGAGTTGGGGATTTCCAAAGATGATCGCACTTCCGATGTGGAGACATTCGAAGCAAGGCTGTCAGGGAAAACCTTGCCAAAAGCGGTGGAAAATAAGATCCATGAAGAGCTGCATAAACTGAGTATTTTAGAAACCGGTTCTCCTGAATACGGCGTTACTCGTAATTATTTGGATTGGGCGACGGCTTTACCTTGGGGCGTGCATTCAAAAGACAATCTAGACATAAAACTGGCACGTGATGTTTTGGAATCACACCATGCCGGTCTTGGTGATATTAAAGATCGGATTGTTGAGTTTTTGGCATTGGGGGCGCACCGTGGCGAAATGGGAGGCAGCATTTTGCTTTTGGTCGGGCCGCCTGGTGTGGGTAAAACGTCGATTGGTAAATCCATTGCTGAATCTCTAAACCGTAAATTCTACCGTTTTAGCCTGGGTGGTATGCGTGACGAAGCGGAAATAAAAGGTCATCGTCGCACTTATATCGGAGCTTTACCGGGTAAATTTGTGCAGGCTTTAAAAGACGTGGAAGTTGAAAATCCAGTTATCATGCTGGATGAAATCGATAAAATTGGCTCATCTTTCCAAGGCGATCCAGCGTCGTCGTTACTGGAAGCGCTTGACCCAGAACAAAATGTTGAGTTTTTAGACCATTATTTAGACATGCGTATCGATTTGTCTAAGGCGCTGTTTATTTGTACGGCCAATCAGCTGGACACAATACCATCACCTTTATTGGATCGTATGGATGTGATTCGCCTATCCGGTTACATCGGCGATGAAAAATTAGCGATTGCTAAGCAGCATTTATGGCCTAAATTACTCAAGAAAAATAAGCTGTTGAAGAAGCAGCTGAATATTACTGATGCGGCGTTGCGACATATCATCGAACATTATGCTCGGGAAGCGGGCGTCCGTGGATTGGATAAATTACTGCAAAAGATTCTGCGTAAAAGTGTGGTTGAGTTGATGACAGGCGAAAAAGATCACATCAGTGTGGGCGTCAAAGACGTAGAAGCTTTATTGGGAATGCCGTATTTCCGTCCTGAGAAAACATTGCAGGGCGTTGGTGTGGTGACAGGTTTGGCATGGACATCAATGGGTGGGGCGACCTTGCCAATTGAAGCCAATAAAGTGCATGAGTTGACTCGCGGCTTGAAGCTGACGGGTAAGTTGGGTGATGTGATGAAAGAGTCTGCAGAGATCGCGTATTCTTATGTTTTTTCACATACGAAGAGTTATCAAAAGGCTCCAGAGTTTTTCGATAAAAGCTTGGTGCATTTGCATGTGCCAGAAGGGGCAACACCTAAAGACGGACCAAGTGCGGGTATTTCTATGGCGACGGCATTGCTGTCTTTGGCCAAAGGCGAACCGGTTCGTCGAGGTTTGGCGATGACCGGTGAGCTGACTTTGACAGGGCAAGTGCTTGCTGTTGGTGGTATTCGTGAGAAAATCATTGCCGCGAAGCGCAGTAAAATTAGTGAAGTTATTTTGCCGGAGCCTAACCGTCGTGACTTTGAAGAATTGCCAGAATCAGTGAAAGAGGGCATGACCGTGCATTTCGCAGAACGCTTCACAGATGTGGAAAAAATCGTCTTTAATCGAGGAAATAATCATCTTCACTGAGGCGTCTATGACCCAGGCGTAAAGTAAGCGTTTTCTCGCAACGCCATACATGAGAAAATGAAAAACCAGACCACAGCAATGTGTCTGGTTTTTTTATGTTTTTTGCGCAAGTGCGACACTTTTAGGGGATAAGAATGCCTGCTCCGGCAAAACTGACACAAGGTTCCACGTTCAAACATGTCGTTAGCATGTCTGCTACCGGGGCGTTTGGCCTAATGTGTATGTTTTTGGTTGATCTGGTCGATATGCTTTTTCTGTCTATGTTGGGCGAGAAAGAAGCGGTTGCTGCTGTTGGGTTTGCAAGTACAATAATGTTTTTTACGATATCGCTAAGTATTGCGGTATCGATTGCGGCCACTGCGTTAGTGTCGCGGGCGGTGGGTGAAGGGCAAATTGAATTAGCGAAGCGCCGAGCCGTCAATGTCTTGGCGTTTGGTGTGTTTTTTTCCACGGCGGTGGTGTGGTTTTTGTGGCCAAATATTCCTCATATCCTCTTGTACATAGGAGCAACGGGTAGAACGCTGGATTTGGCGACTGGGTATTTACAGATCTTGGTAGTGGGCATGCCTGCGGTGATGATTGGCATGATCGGCTCTGGGATCATGCGCGCGTTGGGAGATGCCCGCCGTGCAATGTACGCCACCATGGTGGGTGGTTTGGTTAATGCGGTTTTGGATCCAATTTTCATTTTTGCCTTTGGTTTGGGTGTTCAAGGTGCTGCCATTGCTTCGTTGTTGGCGAGGTTTTCGATGGTCGCAGTGTCTTATTATGGCGTTGTGCATATTCATAAAATGTTGGGTGAGTTTGACCTGATGGAGTTTTTTGAAGACGCTAAATCGATTTCTGTTATTGCGGTTCCGGCAATGCTAACGAATATGTCGTCTCCTTTAGCGAATGCTATTGTGATGGAGCACACCTCGTCCTTTGGTGATGATGCCGTTGCGGCGGTGGCCGTGATCGGTCGCGTGATACCGGTTGTGTTTGGTGGTATTTTTGCGTTGTCTGGGGCTGTTGGACCAATATTAGGGCAAAATTATGGCGCCGGGCGCTTTGATAGGATGCACAGCGCGATCAGCAGTGCTGTGGTCTATGCTCTGGGTTATTGTTTGATATTGTGTTTTTTTCTGTATCAAATTCAAGACTGGTTGGTGGGTGTCTTTCATGCAACGCAAGGCAGTGCGGATTTGATTCGTTTTTTCGCAACTTTTGTGTCGTTCAGCTTTTTCTTTCAGAGTCTTTTGTTCATTGCGATTGCGGTGTTTAACAATTTAGGTAAGCCATTAAATAGCACGTTGTTGAACTTTGGACGTGCGACGCTGGGAACCTGGCCATTGATTACTTTTTTCTCCCTATTTATGGGGGCGGAAGGGATCTTGTTTGGTCAGGCTGTGGGCTCGGTTATTTTCGGTAGTCTCGGCTTTTATATGGCACGAAATTACATCCATGAACTGGAAGAGAAGGAGGCACGCGACATTTTGCCAAATAGCCTCCATCAATATGATGAAATTATTTAGGTTGTGATCACTTAGGCTTGTTGTTTGATTGCCCAAAGCAAAAATTCTTGATTGCCATCACCGCCCTTTATTGGGCTGTCTATATAACACTTCACTTCGAATCCTAACGTTTTTACAAACGCTTGCATGTCTTTGGACAGCGTTTCGATGCGTTGCTTGTCTTTGACTATGCCTCCCTTGCCAATAAACTCTTTTCCCACTTCAAACTGCGGTTTAACGAGTGTGATTAAATGCCCAGTATCGCTGAGTAAATTGGGGAGTTGGGGCAATATTTTAGTCTGTGAAATAAACGACACATCCATAACCGCGAGGTCAAAGCCGCTTTTTGGTAGGTATTGATGCAGGTCTTCGGCGCAAAGGTGGCGAGCATTTATACCTTCTAAACAGGTGATGTTTGGGTTGTTTCGTAAGCGAGGATCCAGTTGGCCATGTCCGACTTCTACGCCTACCACGTGAGCAGCACCATGTTGAAGGACACAATCGCTAAAGCCTCCGGTGGATTGGCCGATATCTAGTACATGAAAACCATGAATGTCGAGCTTGGTGTAGTCTAAAGCGCCTTCAAGTTTAAGCGCGCCACGAGAGACATATTTGTCTGTGTCACTGATCTCAACGTGAAGTTCTGTGTCTGGTGACAGTTTCAGGCTCGGTTTGGTGACGGTTATCCATTGCTGATCTTGTTTGTAGCTGACGCGCCCTTCACTGATAAAGGTTTGAGCTTGAGAGCGTGATTTGGCTAGGCCTTGCTCTGTGAGGATTAGGTCAATACGTAACATAAGAAACTCGGCAATGAAGTAATTGTCGCGGATGTTAGCAAAAATTGAATAATCAAAGTAGATTTTAACGAAACAGAGTGCGCCTATTTTATTATTCTTAATGATTGTCTGAGGAAAGCCTGTGCTATTAAAAACGCTAATAAATACAAACGAACTGGCCGCATTGCTTGGGCTTTCGAATGTGGTTGTTTTAGATTGTCGATTTTATTTAACAGATCACGCTAAAGGTAAGTCTGAATACAATATTGGCCACATTCTTGGGGCCATTTTTGTGGATGTTCACCATGAACTGGCTGCAGTGGAAACGGAGGTGACAGGGCGTCATCCATTGCCTGATGAAGCGATTTTTGCTCGCCAGTTACAGACTTGGGGAATCAATTCTGACACTCAAGTGATTGTGTATGATGATATGGGTGGCGCGATTGCAGCGCGCGCATGGTGGATGCTGTGCCAGCAGTCGATCAACGTACGCGTGTTGGATGGTGGTTTTCCTGCTTGGGTGCGCGAAGGCAAGGATGTGTCGACTGAGCCGAATGTGGGAGTGGCAACGCAAGATAAAATAGAGGTTTCGTTTCCTTGGGCGATCAATGAGCAAGTTGTTGTTGAAAATTTTGAGACCAATCAATTTCAATTGGTGGACGCTCGAGCGTCAGATCGTTTTAACGGTGAAAACGAGAACATAGACCCGATCGCCGGCCATATACCAGGAGCGATTAATCGCCCATTTTTAGACAACCTTGATGCGGATGGAAGCTTTAAACCGGCTGAGCAATTGCATGTTGAGTGGCAAGACTGGCTGACAGAGGAAGGTGATGCGTATGTGTATTACTGCGGCTCTGGTATAACCGCTTGCCATAATGTATTGGCGCTAAATTATGCGGGGATTGAAGCGAAACGAGTCTATGTAGGATCATGGAGTCAGTGGTCGAAGCGAATGATGCGTGCGATGGCCGAGTCTTAGTGTCGTTAAATTAGCCCCTGTTGATAATATTAGGGGCTAATTGTAACGGTTGCCAAGCTGCTATTTGGGGGTTGAGCCTGCTATGAATATTTGTACTTGTTGATGAGAGTCTCCCCATATATGCGATTTAATGGCGAGGAGTAAGTGTTCTGCCTCTTTTGAAGACACAATGCCATCAATGAGTTGAATGCCTATTCCTTCTTGTGTGAAGAAAAAATGCCACGTGTGTTTGTCGATGATTGCCTGGCCTTCGCCATTGTTATAGCTGACTTGTTGGAAAGGGTAGTCGCTGGGAATAAAGCAGGAAAGTTCTTGGCCTGAGGTGCCATAGTTCAGATCAGGGATGTAGCCTTGACGATCGACCAATTCAAATTTCATATGGAACTCCTTGTTTTTTATTAAGATTAGCTGAGGTGTTCACTGTTTGCTGTCTTTCTTAATGCAATTCATAAAAAAAGCACGATTAGGCATTTTTAATTATGATGCAAGCTGTAAAATAGCGTCTTTTGAATTCGATATCTATCTTTAAAATAAAGGACAAGACTGAATGAAAATCGCAGTAGCTGGAACCGGGTACGTTGGTATTTCAAACGCTTTGTTATTGGCTAAGCACAATCACGTTGTTGCGCTGGATATTGTTGCTGCCAAAGTGACGATGCTAAATAACAAGCAGTCGCCTATTGAAGATCATGATATCGAGCGTTATCTCGCCGAAGAAGAGCTTGATTTTGTTGCTACCTTGGACAAGGAAGAGGCCTACGTTGGTGCGGATTTTGTTATCATTGCAACGCCTACCGATTACGATCCGCAGACCAATTATTTCAATACCAGCCATGTAGAATCCGTTATTCAAGATGTTATTCGCATCAACCCTAATGCGGTGATGATCGTGAAATCGACCGTTCCGGTTGGCTTTACTCAGTCAGCAAGCGAGCGCTTTTCAACGAATAATCTTTTATTTTCACCTGAATTTTTACGTGAAGGCAAAGCCCTGCACGACAATTTATACCCGTCTCGCATTATTGTGGGCGAGGTTTCTGATCGTGCTCAAGTGTTTGCTGATTTATTGGTGCAGGGGGCGGAGAAAACGAATATTGATGTGCTATTAACAGGCTCTACTGAGGCGGAAGCAATCAAACTGTTTGCGAATACCTATCTCGCGATGCGAGTTGCGTTTTTTAATGAGTTGGACAGTTATGCTGAATCCCATCACCTGAACAGTCGTCAAATTATCGAAGGAGTGGGACTAGACCCACGCATTGGTAATCATTATAACAACCCCTCTTTTGGCTATGGTGGCTACTGCTTACCTAAAGATACCAAACAGCTGCTAGCAAACTACGATAAGGTTCCAAATAACTTAGTACGTGCCATTGTTGACGCTAATGCTACCCGTAAAGACTTTGTTGCAGAATCGATTTTGAAAAACAATCCCAAAGTTGTGGGTATTTTCCGCCTTGTGATGAAAGTCGGGTCGGATAACTTTAGAGCCTCCGCTATTCAGGGGGTGATGAAGCGCATCAAAGCCAAGGGTGTCGAAGTGGTTGTGTATGAACCAGCTCTCTCCGAGGATCTTTTCTTCAACTCGAAAGTGATTAAGAATCTTGATGAATTTAAAAAAATATCAGACGTCATTGTCGCGAACAGAATGACGGACGATGTTTTAGATGTTGAGTCGAAGGTGTACACACGTGATTTGTTTGGTGTGGATTCTTAATCCTTTCAAGTTTTTAAGGTTAGCAAATGAATTATAAAAATAAGCTATCTGTCTACTCAGATTTTTTGATTGTAAATATTTTTCTTTCTATTGGTATTTCTACCCGATATTTTTATTTTATGCCTGAATTCCCAAGTGGGGTTTTAGGTCCAGTCTTTATCATTTCTAGCCTGATTAGTCATCTCGCTCTTTTAGGTGGATTGATTGGATTGATCGGGTTTGTTATTACATTTTTGCCTAGGCCTGTTTACTTTATAGGCCTTAGCCTTTTAGCAACGTTGGCTCTATCTACTCTGGTTGTTGATACTTTTGTATTCTCACAGTATCGATTTCATATCAATGAAGTGGTTTTAAAGCTGGTTTTATCTGGAGATGTTGTTGATTTTTCAATGATGACTTGGCTTGTCAGCGTTTTGTCTTTTGTTGGTGTGTTTTTAATAGAAATTTTGCTTGTATTGTATTTGAGTGGTCGAATAGAAAAGGGGAAAAAATATAGAAAAAAAGGCTTGGTTACTATTTTTGTTCTTTCTTTCTTAACCTCTAATTTTATTCATATCTGGGCTGCTGCAAATGCGTACCAGCCAATAATGATTGTTAAAAATTATTTACCTGTATTTCACCCCGCTACGTCTAATAGTTTAATGCAAAAATATGGTTGGGTAGATGAAGAGGCAATTGCGAAACAAAGAGCTATGTCAATTAAAGTCAGCAGTGATTTGCATTATCCGCTGTCTGAGCTTAAATATACCGATATTGATAAGCCAGTTAATATTGTTTTCTTAGTGATAGATTCATGGCGGTACGACACATTTAATGCTGATAATACGCCAAATTTGTGGTTGTTTGCGCAAAATGGCGTTGTTTATGACCATCATATGTCTACTGGCAACTCTACTAGAACCGGAATATTTGGGCTGTTTTATGGTATGCCTGGTACGTATTGGCAGAATATGCTTAGTAATGGTCGATCACCTATATTTATGGACAGGCTGCAGGAGTTGAATTATCAAATTGGTGCATTTGCATCGGCTTCTTTGATGGACCCGGAGTTTAATCGTACTGTTTTTTCTAAAATTCAAGACTTGAGGCTGAGGTCTGAAGGTAGCTCTCCATCAGAAAGAGACAGTGATCTGACTGAAGATTGGTTGAAGTGGTATGAGAGTAGAGACGCATCAAGGCCCACTTTCTCTTTTCTTTTTTATGATGCTCCTCATGGTTATGACTTTCCTGTCGACTACAAAGAGCGATATGAACCAATGCTTAGTGATGTAAATTACCTTGCACTTAATAATGATACGGATCCTGTTCCTTTCCTAAATCGCTACAAAACGAGTGTGCACTTTGTTGATAGCTTATCGAAAAAAGTACTTGATGCTATTGAAATGTCGGGGGGACTCGATAATACAGTGGTTGTCATCACAGGAGATCACGGACAAGAGTTTAATGATAATAAGCTGAATTATTGGGGGCATAATAGCAACTTCACCCCTGCCCAGACTCACGTACCTTTCGTGATAATTGCGCCTAAAACGACGACTGAACACGTTATGGCGACTGAAAATGTATCTACTCATGAAGATGTTGCCCCAACACTGATTAAACATTATCTAGGGGGAGGAATATTCCTGTTGGTGATTATTCCACTGGTCAGGATTTGTTTGAGTCGAATGCACGAAGTAGAGATTGGCTGATCAGTTCGAGCTATTCTGCTTATTCCATGATTACTAAAGATAGTATTCTGGAAGTTGGGGCCAGTGGCCAGTACCAGCATTTAGATTTAACGAATCGCGCAATTGATGAAGAGCCAAACTTTCATTATTTAAAAGATGTTTTAGAACATTTAAGTCGGTTTAAGAAAAAGTAGAAGCTGATACTAGGGATTAAGACGCCAAAACACTAGTTTTGGCGATATATTTTAATTGGTTTGATCTTATTTTAGCTCTCTTTATTACGTGTTAAAGAAAATGTATCGCTGCCATTAAGCCTGTTTTTGATAGCAAGAACGTGTTCTTCCTCAGCTTTGCTTCTATTTCCAGGTATACAATAAATATACTTCAGATAAGTGAAAAATTTATCTCTGAGAGTTTGGTTGAATGTCCAGCCTTCATTTATTTTCTTCAAACAAGATGTCAGCTCATTCGAGTTACTCGCATGAAGCACAAGGTCTTCAATGTTATAGCAAGCCTCCCCAAGCGTTATCACCTTTTTGTTTAGTAATAAGGCTTCTAAACCTACTGTGGAGTTAATCGTTATTACAGCCTTAGAATGCTCTATTAGTTCTGAAGTTAGATTTCCATTTGCAAATACCGCATTATCATTTTTATCATACAAATGATTATAGTGTTTGTGCCAAGTGGGATGTTCTTTAAAAACTATTTTTAAAGATGGATCATTAAGCGGTTTAGTCGATTTTATTACTTCGTCATATAGCATTTCCATTGAGCTAATCCAAGGTGAATGGCTTGCTATTTGAGTATCGTGGGGTACCTGGAATGCGACAAAAATATAATTCTTAGGTAGTTCTGTATTTTTAAAGGTTTGTCGCTTTTTATGGTTTCCTCTTTGAGATAGTTCTGGAGGTGAAAATGACAACTTGTTTTCTGGGTCAAATTTGAGGTAAAACTCGGGTGTTTTATTCAGCGAAGAAGATGCATTTACGCCTGTAGGGTCTAAAGTTGTAGTGTGTGGAAGTAAGCCATTTTCAAAATAAAAAACGTCTATGTTTAAGTGTTTGGCGGCTAGTACAACGGTTATGTTAGGTAGCTTTTTGCCGTTCCATACGATAACACTGTTAGGTTTGTATTCTTTTAAAACAGCTATGTACTTTGCAAACCTTAGCTTTTCTTGAACTTTTACAATAAACGAATAGGCTTTTTCTATTAGCTTGAAGTGCCAGATTGTACTTTGAGCTTTTTTTCTTATTACTTGCTTTTCAATGACGCTATCAAGATTTTTTTAAAGGCGGTTTTTAAGTGCCACAAAGAATTTATTTTTGGTTTTCCCATGACATAAAGGTAACACTTAAGGTCTAATTTTCCAATTAGCCTTTTGTAGTACCGAGCATGTACATTTTTTCGGGTAATAAATAAATGATCCATTTTAAACTTTTCTTTGTTGTTAATATTGAATTGTGTTTAGGAGTGGTTTCTCAAATGTTTATCTATACCTACCCTTGCTTTGATTACTTTGTTCTTTTTGGTGTCTTCTCTGATCGATCTGCTATTTGCTAGCATCTCAGGGGTGATGTATCCACGCTTATGGTCTAAGTGAATACACACAGCAGAGTATCTAATACGCTTTGCTTTTAGGCCGTAATTAACGAGTCGATCACCAAACTCACAATCTTGACCACCATATTGCATTGTTTCTTCAAAACCGTTTACGGCTAAAATGTGCTCTTTGTAGCAGGAAGCGCTGTGCCCATTCCAAGTTGGTCGAGCAGGGCTTATCTTGTTCAGAAAATCGGCCCAAGCTCCGCGGGCTGTCAGCTTCATTGTTTTGTGCGTTTTCTTAAGTCCCATACTAACTAACCAACTTACATCAAAGGCTTTTTGGCTAACAATATCTTCCCTTGTTATGGCTTTGCTTATGTCCATAGGGAGCTTGAAATAGCCTCCGGACAAATAGGTATTTCGCTCTGACAGTCTTAGATGTTGTTCAATAAAGTCTTTTCTAGGGATGCAGTCGCCGTCGGTGAAAATCAGGTATTCCCCTTCGGATGCAAGAATGGCTTTGTTTAGGATTCGACATTTTTGAAACCCATCGTCTTCTTGCCAGACGTGTTTTATTGGGATAGTGGTTTCATTTTTCATTCGATCAATGAGCTCTCGTGTGTCTTCACGTGATCCATCATCAGCAATGACGATTTCAAAGTCTTTGGCTGTTTGCTCAAAAAATCCCCAAAGGACTTTTTCTAGCCAAGCAGGAGAGTTGTAAGTTGTAAAGACGATACTGGTTTTCATTTTTGGGCCTAATTGACGTTTTAAGTCTTGCTGGATACCGTTACTGAACAGAGTAGTGTTCGAGTATTTGCCGTGGCAATGATATTAAATTGTATGAGAGTTATTGTGTTCTGACCATCTTAACACCTCCGTTAGCCCGAGAAAAATATGATAGCTGCTGGTTCCAGGAAGAGGGAATGTCTTAGGTGTATTGTCTTCATCAAGGTATTCATTCCAGCGGCCATCTGGTAATAGATAGTGCTGTTGAATGAAATCGATTGCTTTTTCTAAGCGATCGACCTTTTCCTCTTTGCCAATGGGCATTACCGTGATGGCTTTTAAATATTCGGTGATCGGCCAAATACGCTTTTCGGTGTCAATTGGAAGATAAGTCTCTGCGTCTATTTGATTGTAAATGCCGCCATTCTTGGCGAGTCCGTATCTGGTGGCGGTTAACCATAGCTGTTGCGCTAAGTCCGTATGATCCGTGTTTGGTATGATTTTATTTGCTTCATAGAGTAACCATACCCATTCAAAGTGATGGCCGGGTTCAACTTGATTTCCTATTTGTGGGTCAAGCTTCCAATCGACAGTAAAAAATTCACGTAGAGTGTTTGTTTTTTTGTCGTAAAAGTGTTCTAGCGCTAACGACAGTAGAGAGTGGATGGTCTTTTTGTATTCATCATCCTGCGTGACTTCGTAAGCAGCAATATAGCCTTCTAATAAATGCATGTGCGGGTTTTGGCGGCGAATTTGTGTGTCGTCAACCGGGTAGGTTTCGTAAAATCCACCTGCTTCAGATTGCATTTTTTCGTGCAGAAAGCGGTGGGTTTTCTTCATGTAAGATAAGGCTCTATCGTCCTGTGTTACCTTGTAATAATGGCTAAAAGACAACAAGACAAAGGCAATGGCGTAAGCGTCAGATTGCGTGTCTTTTGTCGAGAGGTCATCGTTTAAAGAAAAGATCCAGCGTTCGTTCACAAAGTAGCGGGTGATTATGAAACGAAAAAGAGGCTCGAGTCTTTCATGCAGTTCGTCAGATGGCTGAATTTGGCAGGCATGACTGAATGTGTATAGCTGTCTGCACTGTGTGAGTAGGCGAATTCGTCCTGCAGGGTTATTCGACCACTCATGGGTCATGCTTTCGTAGCTGAAACCAAAATCTTTGTTAATGCCATACGCAGCCCAGTTTTTAAGCAGCTTTTGAAAAACAAACGAGTGGCAAATAGGAATGGTTGATTCCAGCATACGGTAAATAGCCTTATTTCATGTGATATTGAGTATGTCCAACTTGACTGAGGAGTATGATAAGATGGCGGCTTTCAAAAATCGATTATTATGTGGCTATGAACTCTTCATATTTGAATTTTAATGATAAACATATTCTCGTCGTTGGGGATGTGATGTTGGATCGTTACTGGCATGGTGGTACCTCCCGTATCTCTCCTGAGGCGCCTGTTCAAGTAGTGAAAGTATCGAACATAGAAGATCGCCCTGGCGGTGCCGCTAACGTCGCATTAGGGTTGGCTAAGCTTGGCGTGAAAGTAACTTTGATTGGTGTGGTTGGTGAAGATGATAATGCCAAAGTACTAGAACACAGCCTTGAGGCAAGCGGCGTTACTTGTCATTTTGTTCGTTCTGCCTCTTTACCAACAATTACCAAATTGCGTGTAATGAGTCGCCATCAGCAATTGATTCGTTTAGATTTTGAAGAGCATGAGTACAGTTTAACTCAGAATGAAGCTGTGGCTAATATGGTTGAGAGCGTTCTCCCTGATGCTGATGCCGTCATCTTTTCTGATTACAATAAAGGTTGTCTGAATGATGTTCAGACGTTAATTAAGTATGCGAATGAGGCCAATATTCCAAGCTTTGTTGACCCAAAAGGAGAGGACTTTTCAATTTATCAGGGTGCAACACTGGTAAAGCCTAATTTTGTTGAATTCGAAACCATTGTTGGTCAGTGTGCGTCAGATGCCGATGTGCAGCAAAAGGGCGAGCTCCTTAGGCAGCAATTTGGTTGGGAGGCTTTATTAGTTACTCGCGGTGAAGATGGGCTTGTATTATTTGAGAGCAGTAAATCTCCCTTTTCACTTGCCACATCCGCTAAAGAAGTTTATGACGTGACAGGCGCAGGAGATACGGTTATTGCCGTGTTAACTGCGGTGTTTGTGACGAGTAAGCGGTTCACGGATGCGGTTGAATACGCTAATCAGGCGGCTGGCTTTGTGGTAGGAAAACTCGGAACGGCTTTTATAACGGCCGATCAGTTAGCGGCGATTATGTATCAGCGTTCTCATTCAACAAATTTCGGTGTATTGCCGCCTTCCGAATTGTTAGAGCAGGTGAAGCTGGCCCAAATGAATGGAGAGCGGGTAGTTTTTACCAACGGTTGCTTTGATATTATTCATCCAGGTCATATTGCTTATATGAAGCAGGCAAAGGGGCTTGGTGATCGACTAATCGTCGCTGTAAACACAGACGCATCGGTAAAGCGCTTAAAGGGTGAAAAGCGTCCCATTAATGATTTGGTTCATCGCATGTCCGTTCTTGAAGGTGTTGGCGCTATTGATTGGGTGACATGGTTTGATGAAGACACGCCGAAAGAAATAATTGAATATTTAACGCCTGATGTATTGGTGAAGGGTGGGGATTACACGATTAATACCATAGTTGGTGCTGATCATGTCCTAGCCCATGGCGGGGAAGTGAAGGTCTTAACTTTTGTTGATGGCTATTCGACTACAGCTATTATTAAAAAAGCGAATTTGTAAATGCAAGAAAACGACAGTGTTGAAAAAGAAACGTCTTCTATTAAAGAGCCTGCTACTGGGATGCAAACCTATTTTCGTTTGTTGACGTATGTTCGCTCTTCCTGGGGATATTTGCTGTTAAGTATTATTGGCTATGTTATTTACGCAGCAATGGAGCCAGCATTAGCCGCATTATTGAAACACATGGTGGATGTGGTATCCGAAGGGAAAATCACCGAAAGTCGATTAGTGATACCTTCTGCTATTTTAGGTATTTTTATTTTGCGAGGAGTTGGGACTTTTTTGGGCAGCTATTTTATGGCAAAAGTTGCGAACAATGTTGTGTTTGATTTACGAACCAGCATGTTCAATAAATTAGTGTTATTGCCTTCTAGTTACTACCATTCTACTCCCACAGGCCGCTTATTAGCTAAGCTAACTTACAACACAGAGCAGGTTATTGGGTCTATCACGCAAGCTATCCGAATTTTGTTGCGTGAAGGAATGACTGTTGTTGGTTTGTTAGGTTATATGATCTACATGAATTGGCGATTAACGCTATTATTTTTATTAGTGGTTCCCCTAATTGGTTTGGTGGTTTCTTATGCCTCTAAGCGTTTTCGTCGACTAAGCGCTCGCATTCAGAATGCGATGGGCGGTGTGACTGACGTGGCTTCTGAAGCGATTAAAGGCCATGAGGTCGTTAAAATATTTGGTGGAAGTCAATATGAAATAGAGCGTTTTCACAAAGCGGCCGCTGAAAATAGACGCTCACAGTTGAAAATGGAAAAAACCAAAGCGCTAAACGTGCCCATTGTGCAATTTATTCTCGCATCGGCAATGGCCATTTTGATTTGGTTTGCCTTAAGTCCTTCAATTAGCTCGAACATGACGTCTGGGGACTTTATTGCCTTTATTACAGCGGCTGGCATGCTGGGTAAGCCCATTCGCCAGTTGACGGATGTGAACAGTATTTTGCAAAAAGGGATAGCGGCTTCTTATAGTATCTTTGAGTTTCTAGATATGCAGGAAGAGGTCGATAAAGGCGGGATTTCTATTGACCGTTTAAAAGGCGATATAGAATGGCAATCCATGTCTTTTCAATATCCAGGTGCTGATAAGCCAGCTTTGAAGAACATAACATTGAATTTGCCCGCTGGGAAAACGCTGGCTTTGGTTGGTCGTTCTGGCAGTGGGAAGTCCACGATGGCGAATTTGATTCCTCGATTCTATGACTTTGGTGAAGGCGACATTAAGATTGATGGCGTTTCACTTGCCGATTATAAATTGACGGAACTACGCTCCAACATCGCTTTGGTGAATCAGCAAGTGGTGCTGTTTAACGGAACGATTCGCGACAATATCGCTTATGGCGGCCTAAATGGTGTGAGTGATGATGATGTTGTAGCCGCGGCACAAGCCGCCAATGCCTGGGGATTCATTCAGGAACTTGATCATGGCTTAGATACCATGGTTGGTGAAAACGGCGTATTGCTTTCTGGCGGTCAGCGTCAGCGTATCGCTATTGCTCGAGCAATACTGAAAAACTCACCCATTTTGATTTTGGATGAAGCGACATCCGCGTTGGACACCGAGTCAGAGCGCGCTATTCAAACAGCACTGGAAAATTTAATGGTTAATCGAACGACCATTGCTATTGCGCATCGACTATCAACCATTGAAAACGCAGATATTATCGCCGTTGTGGATCATGGTGAGATCATTGAGCAAGGCTCTCACAGTGAATTGTTGGCGATGAATGGGGCCTATGCACAACTTCATAATCAGCAGTTTAGTGAGACGTCCGCGTAGTTATGTGGCTTTATCGTATTCTAATCGCGCTATTAACGCCGTTGATTTTGTTAAAAGTCCGGCGTTTTAAAAAAGATTATGCGAATTATCGGGCGAAAGAAGCATTTGGTTTATGGCCCACCGTTGACGCGGATTTGTGGATTCATTGTGCGTCTGTTGGTGAGGTATTGGCTGTGCGGCCATTGGTGTCGCAATGGCAAGAGAAATATCCCTCTCATCGGTTGTTGATAACGACTATGACTCCAACGGGCGCTGAGCAAGTGGCGAAAACCTTTCCATTTGCCCAACACCGCTATTTGCCAATGGACTGGCGTTTCAGTGTTAAAAGAGCGCTAAACGCAATGTCCTGTAAGCATCTTCTGGTTGTCGAGACTGAACTTTGGCCTAATTTGTTACAGCAAGCAAAGCGTCGAGGTTTACGAGTGGATGTGGTGAATGCGCGTTTGAGTGAGCGATCTTTTCTACGGTATCAAAAGTTTTCGACTATTTCTCGTTCGCTGTTCGCATTACCCGATTGTTTCTTAGCCCATGCACAAGCAGACGCTGTTCGCTTTGAAGCGTTGGGTGCAAAAAAAGTTATGGTGATAGGCAGTATTAAGTTTGATCTTGTCGTGCCACCAGGTGTTCTTGAGTCGAATTGGCGTCGTCAGCTTGGATCTCGTTTTGTTTGGGTGGGTGCAAGTACTCATCAAGGCGAAGATGAAATGCTCTTACGTACTCATGCTGAACTCATGAAAAAGTACCCTGAGGCGCTATTGATACTGGTGCCTCGTCATCCAGAGCGTTTTGATGCCGTAAAAACCTTGGCTATGCAATCATTCGATAGGGTTGCGCTTCGAAGTCAGGTGCCGCTGGATCAGTGGTCTGAGTCTGATGTCATCATAGGTGACTCAATGGGGGAGTTAATGAATTATTATCAAGCATCTGATCTCGCTTTCGTGGGAGGAAGTTTGATAAAGCGAGGTGGGCATAATCCGATTGAACCGGCCTTGCTAGGTAAAGCCATTCTAGTGGGGCCGTACACGTTTAATTTTACGGATATTACCGATCAGTTATTGCAAGTCAATGGTGCCATTCGGTGTCAAGATGAGGTACAGCTTGAAAAAGTGGTAGTGGATTTGGCGGGACAGTCTTCTCAACGCTTTAGGCTAGGTCAGACGGCACTGCGTTTTGCAGAAAAAAACCAAGGTGCTGTCACAAGGGTGCTTGCCGAAATAGACTTCCGTTAAACGACTCCTTACAATAGACGCTCATTATCTCATGGGGTGTTTTGGCATTGACTCAATGCTAGGGCTGAGAAGCGGATTTTCTGCTAACCCACCGAACCTGATCCAGATCATGCTGGCGTAGGAATCGAGATAGCAAGTTGAACGGCTAAAAAAATCTAGCTCAAAATACACTGCTTGCCATTTCCCCTGTACGCCGCTCACTTATTTTAGGAGCGACACTTTGAAACTACTTTCGTTACCCTCTTCCTTGCCTGCGGCTGTTATGGCGCTTGGCGTTATTTTTTCGCCTGCTGTTTTAGCGACTAACACCCTTAATGTGTATACCTATGATTCCTTTGCTTCCGACTGGGGGCCGGGCCCTAAGATTAAAGCAAACTTTGAACAAGAGTGTGAGTGCGAATTGAATTTTGTCGCACTGGATTCTTCTGTTGGTATTTTGTCTCGCGCGCAATTAGAAGGCAAATCGTCACAAGCGGATGTGCTTCTAGGGTTAGATCTCAACCTGATGGAAGCAGCAAAGCAAACGGGCTTATTAGTGGATCATGCTGTTGATACGTCTGCCGTGACGATTTCGGGTGGGTGGACGGATAAAGTCTTTGTGCCATTCGACCAAGGCCACTTTGCCTTTATTTACAACTCTGAGACACTGAAAAATCCGCCAACTAGCTTGAAAGAGGTGGTGGACAATCAAAATTTACGTGTTATTTATCAGGATCCTCGTACCAGTACACCTGGGCTGGGTTTGTTGTTATGGATGAAATCTGTTTATGGGGATAACGCGGCCGATGCTTGGGAGCGACTCGCTTCACATACGGTAACCGTTACTAAAGGTTGGTCTGATGCCTACGGCTTGTTTTTGAAAGGCGAGGCGGATGTGGTATTGAGTTACACGACGTCACCTGCGTATCACATTGTGGCGGAAGGGGATAACAAGTATAAGGCTGTAATGGCCAGTGAAGGCCTTTACCCGCAAATTGAAGTGGCGGCAATGATGAAAGATGCACCCCATCCAGCTTTAGCGAAACAGTTTATGCAGTTTATTTTACAGCCAGGTTTCCAATCAACGGTGGCAACGGGCAATTGGATGTTGCCCGTCGTGAAGCTAGATGAAAAATTACCGGCCGCATTTGATGGTGCTTTAAAGCCAACAAAGAACCTTGTCTTGCCAGCAAAAGACGTAGCAACACATCGTAAAGCTTGGGTCGACGAGTGGCTAAATGCTACAACTCGATAATAGTCGTTAAGTTGCTTTCTTTTCGAGCAGTAAAAGGGTTGTGGCCAGCGCTATTGGGTGTTGGCTTTTTCCTGATAATGGGAGCTGCCAGCTTGGCGGCTCTTTTGCGTTATAGTGAATTACATTCTTGGCTTGGCTACATGCAGCAACCCTATCTGTGGCGAGTTGTACGTTTCTCTCTGTGTCAAGCATTACTAAGCAGCGGAATTAGCCTGCTTATTGCTATTCCAGTTGCGTCTTGCCTAATACACCGCCAGTTCTATGGGCGATCTTTGTTATTGCAGCTATTTTCCGTCTCTATGGTAGTGCCAACCATTGTGGCGATTTTGGGCTTGGTGGTGGTATACGGCCGAAGCGGTTGGCTAAGCAGTCTATTTGGTGTCCAAATCCCTCTGTATGGCTTGCTGGGTATACTGTTGGCGCATGTGTTTTTTAATATGCCATTGGCGGTACGACTGTTGATGCAGGGTTATGATTTGATACCTGCAGGCCAGTGGCGCCAAGCTTCACAGTTGGGTTTTTCCCGTTGGAATGCGTTTCGTTTGATTGAGTGGCATTATCTTAAGAAGGTTTTGCCAGGCGCGTTTGTGCTTATTTTTATGTTGTGTTTTTCGAGTTTTGCGGTGGTATTGAGCCTGGGGGTGGACCCAAATTTAGTACGCTGGAAGTGGCTATTTATCAGGCGCTGAGGTTTGAATTTGATTTAAATAAAGCCAGCTTTTTGGCGCTGTTGCAGGTGCTGATATGTACTTTATTTGCGGTTATTGTGTATCGACTTGCGCCGGTTAATCGACAAGATATGAGCTTATTGTCGATAAAAAGTTATGCGTTAAAAGACTCATTTTTGTCAAAAATCGGGGATGCTATTGCATTGCTGTGTGCGTTTGTTTTGGTGATTCCTCCTTTTTTGGCCATTTTTGATCCGATGTTTTCGCCTATTTTTCTTCAAGCGCTGCAATCAAAAGCATTGTGGAATGCCGTTTTTGTGTCATTACAAATAGCCATTCCGGCCGCTATGGTGAGTCTTTTTCTTGGTGTGAGCTTTGGCGTGCTGGCACGGTTCTGTATGGCGAGACAATACCTGCATATCTTGCCTAGCAAACTCGAACATCTAGGAAACATGATTTTAATGGTGCCAGGTTTAGTGATCGCCACTGGTTTGTTTTTGTTTTTACGCGATCTTGGTTGGGGGTTAGGATCCAGTTACTGGGTGGTGGTTTGGGTCAATGCGGTGATGGCGTTGCCGTTTGTATTGCGTGCTCTTATGCCAATGATGTACCAACAAGAGCGCCGTTTTAGAAATTTGTATTTAAGTCTAGGTGTCCGTGCGGGGTCTCGATGGCGTCTGGAATGGCCTTTGCTGCGCCCAAGTATTGCACAGGCGTTTGGTTATGCATTATTGCTTTCCCTTGGGGACATGGGGGTGATTGCCTTGTTTGGTAGTCAGGGCTTGGTGTCGTTGCCCTTGTATTTGTTTCAACTAATCGGCTCGTATCAACTCGAAGAGGGAGCCTGTGTGGCTGTTGTGTTGATCTTGCTTTGTTTGGCCCTGTTTTTTTGTTCATCCTTTTTTATTGGTGGCCGAAAAGCAATAGGAGCGTTGCATGCTAGAAATTAACCTGCAGTATGACTGGGAAAACTTTCACGCACACTATTGTGTGGGGATTTCGAAAGGCGTCACCACGTTGCTTGGTGGCAGTGGCGAAGGAAAAAGTACGCTGTTGCATTTACTGGGTGGTTTTTTAGATGGCCGTGGGGAATTGCGGTTTCATGAAGAATCATTGTTGTCGTTGCCAGCTTATGAGAGACCTATTTCAACCTTGTTTCAGAGCGATAATTTGTTTCCTCAGTTGACCGTCTTTGACAATGTCGCCATTGGCTTATCGCCTTCTTTGGCGTTGACGGCCGATCAAAAAGACAAGGTGCTTTGGGCATTAGAGAAAACGCAGCTTGCTGATAAGGCTGATCGATTTCCACAGGCACTGTCTGGAGGACAAGCTCAGCGTGTGGCGATTGCTCGAGTGTTGGTTCGTAGGAAGCCTATTTTGCTATTGGATGAGCCATTTAGTGCGTTGGATCCCGCTTTACGTGAAGAGATGTTGTATCTGGTGAATGATGTAACGTTAGAGTTGGGATTGACTACCTTATTGGTGTCGCATTTGCCGCAAGAAGCGAGTTTGGTTGGCGGGCGAGTTTTGCTCATAGAGCATGGTCGAGTCGCGGCCCATGAGTCCGTGTCCGTTTTATCTCAGGATGTGGCTCATCCGCTTTTTTCGCATTATCTTGGCGCTTCTAATCGTTCGACAAACCCTTGATATTGCGTTACATATCACTTGAATGGTGGGCGTTGATATAACGGTCACTTTATCTTCCCAACTTTGTATTTAAAGAGCGCTGTGTGTCAGACGATAATGAGTTAGTAAAAAAGGGATTGTCATGACAATCGCTTATGCGTTTGTTATGTCATTAACAGCGCTAGCTGCCAAGCAAGCTCAAACTATGATTGCGGTCTCTACGTTGGTTTTTTGGCAGAGCGTGTTTTGCGCTTTGATTCTGCTTCCTCAAATGCGTGGGCGCTGGCAGAAGCGGCCACTATCTGTTTGGAAAATCCATTTTCTACGCAGCTTCGGTGGCTTTGTTGGTTTTCTGTTTTATTACTGGTCCTTGAATCATATTCCTTTAGTTGAGGCGTCATTGTTGCGCACTTGTGCTCCTTTGTGTGTGCCTTTTGTGGTGCTGATATTGCATCGTGTACGGATTCCAAAGGCGCGTTGGTTGCCTTTAATAGTAGGCTTTGTAGGAGTGGCGTTTGTGATTCAGCCGACCCCTGCGCATTTAAATCCTTGGCATCTTGTTGGTTTTGTTTCTGCTGTCGGTTTGGCGTTGTCGATGGTGACAACGCGCATGTTATCGCAGCAAGTGTCTGGTCAAGAGACGTTGTTTGTGTATTTTTTTGTGTCGACGCTTCTTTCTCTTCCCTTGGTGTTTTTGCAAGGAGATTCTTTACGATTGCCTATGGATGTCTGGCCATGGGTTGGTGTAGTAACGGCGACTTTGTATGTGGGGATGTATCTGTATAATTTGGCGTACACCTATGCCCCAGCCAGTGTGGTGTCGCCGGTAAGTTATGTGGGTGTTGTGTTCAGTGGTTTTTGGGGGTGGGCTGTCTGGGGGCATGTGCCGGATGTCTTCGCCATTCTGGGAATGCTGTGTATTTTTTCAAGTATTCTAATCAGTACCCGAATGGCGCGTAATCGAGGTTAAGTGTTTTGTGGACGCTTTTTATTTAGCTGTTTTTTTATTAAGTATGGTCGCTACAAATATGCCTGAAAAAATCAGGGTAATGCCAACGAAATGAAAACTCAGTAGGCTTTCTCCTAGAAATATTACGGACAAAGTGATGCTAAAAACAGGCAGTAGGTGAATAAAGTGTCCTGCGGTAGCCGCACCGAGTTTTTGAATGCCAATATTCCAGCATAAAAAGGCACCGATTGAAGCAAATATGCCCATGTACACAATGGCTAACCAGTCTGTTACCGTAAAATCGCCAAGCGAACTGCTTCCGAACAGGAAGAAAAGAGGGGCTTGAAATAATGTGCCGATTAACGCGGTACAGGCAAAGAATCCAATCAGCGACATGTCTTTCGGGCGTTTGATAATAAGGACGGAATAAATAGCCCAACTCACTGCCGCCGTGATGATCCACAGGTCTCCTTTTGAGAATAGTGAGATGCAAAAATGTGTCCAAACTTCCTCGGCTAACAATGATTATGGCTCCCAAGGTGGAGATTAGGATTCCGGTATTTTGCAGCCATGATGTTTTGCTTCCTAGTAATAGGCGTGCCGTAATGAGGATCATGACGGGCATAATGGAGTTAAGCAAAACTGCGTTTGTGACTGTGGTGGATGTAAGACCTATGTATAAAAATAAATTGTAGTTGCAAATACCAAGCCAGCCGAACAAAACGAGTAACGGCCAATTTTTTGCAATGATATTGCGTTCTAACCAGAGCTTTTTGTAGGAAAAAGGTAAAATGATGAGGCAGGCAAGGCTCCAACGCAGAAAAGAAATGGAGAAAGGGTCTATTCCATGGGAGACGGTTAAACGTCCTAGAATGTAGTTGCCTGACCAGAAGAGGATAGGCAGTAATAAATAGATAAACGCTGGCATGAAATGTCCTTGTTGTCTTATTTTATTTTTCTTTTAGACCAGTTTTGCACAAACAAACCAATAAGTATGCAAGCTAAGCCAACCAGTGTAGACGATAGAATCGGTTCGCCAGCGAACTGCGAGAGCCAAATAATAGAAAGCAATGGCGATAAGAAAATTAAATTGGCCACCTGGCTGGCGTTGGACGTAAGTTTCAATGCTTTATTCCATAGAACAAAACTCAATCCCATTTCAAAAAAGCCAATATAGACGGCGCCCCACAGTCCAGCATTGTCCCAATGTGTTAATTCTCCCGTGGCGGCGGCGTAAACAAGGATAATAGGCAAAGCAAAGAGAAAATTCAGCGTGAGGCCAATTAAGCTTGGGCGTGTGTCTTTGGTGTTTAAAAGCCAATACATTGCCCAAATGATGGTGCTCAACAATGCAAAGGCGACGCCCGACGCATTTGAAAATTCTAACGCACCTATTTGTCCGCGTGTTGCTATGTAAAGCACGCCAAAGTAGCAGGCGGCTGCGGCAATGTAGTCAGCGGTTTTAAGGCGTTGCTTAAGGATGGGGACAGCCATAAAACTCAAAGTAATAGCCCATGTATAGTTAATCACTTGAGCTTCTTGGGCTGGAAGTGTGTCGTACGCTTGGAGCAAAATTAAATAGTATAAAAAAGGGTTGATAGCACCAAAAAACAGGGACGATTTCCATGATTGTTTGGCAAGCTGAATGAGTTGTTTGGTTTCACCCTTTAAAACAATAAGACAGATTAAAAACACCAGTGACACGAGGTTCGCGACCAAAAGCAATTGGGTTGGTGAAAAGTGCTTTAGTGACAGTGAAAACGCGGTGGCAACCGTAGACCAGAGTAAGACGGCCCCTAGCCCATAAAAAATAGCTTTGGTGTTATCAGACTGTGCATTCATTGATTGGATTCCATATGTCCAGAGGGTAAGGGAGCATTTCTATGCTTTGATTGTCTTCTTTGCTTTAAACAGAAATATTTAAATAGAAGCTATGCTGGTGGTAAATAGCGCACCGCCAATAAAGTAAGCGATTCTATTGCCTTCATTCGAGGCTGTAAAACAACTTAAATCGGGGATCGCCTTTTTTGGCATGATTTGTCTCTAATTTGGCGGGCAAGGCATTACTTTGGTTGATTTCGTTTACTTATTATCCAGTCGTGCTATATAATGCGCGTCCCTGTAAATCAATACTCCTTGTCTCACAGCTTTTTAACAGGGGAAGCGTGGAGACTAAGAACCCATAAGGAGCTTAAATGCGTCATTATGAAATCGTCTTTCTGGTTCACCCAGATCAAAGCGAGCAAGTACCAGCAATGGTTGAGCGTTACACTAACCTAATCACTGAAGATGGTGGTAAAGTTCACCGTCTAGAAGATTGGGGCCGTCGTCAACTTGCTTACCCAATTAACAAAATTCACAAAGCACACTATGTTCTTATGAACATTGAGTGTTCTGACAGTGTTTTGTCTGAATTAAACGACACGTTCCGCTACAACGATGCGATCATCCGTAACTTGGTGATTCGTCGTAAAGATGCGGTAACTGACGTATCTCCTATTAAAGCTTCTGAAGGTCGTGAAGATCGTCGTTCTGCTCCTCAGCGTGAAGAGCGTAACAACGATGCTGACGAAGTATCTGAAGAATCTGAAGATTAATTTATTTTTATTAGGAGACACTCATGGCTCGTTTTTTCCGTCGTCGTAAGTTCTGCCGTTTTACAGCAGAAGGCGTTAAAGAGATCGATTACAAAGATCTAGACACACTGAAAGGTTACATCACTGAAACTGGTAAAATCGTACCTAGCCGTATTACTGGCACTAAGGCTCGTTACCAGCGTCAGCTAGCGACTGCAATCAAACGCGCTCGCTACATTGCTATTCTTCCTTACACTGACAGCCACTTTAATTAATAGGCTGAAGAAGCGCTTTTTATGGGTGGTTTAGCTAAATGGGTAATGAATAAACGCCTTAATGCCATTATTGGTGTAATGGTGTTTGGCCTCATTCCCATGATGTTTTGGCTAGCGGCCGCAATCCTTGGATTGGTGGTGCTTCGTAAAGGTGTAAAAGAAGGAATACCTGTATTGGCCTGGGGTTGCCTACCAGCATTAGTTTTGTGGGTAATTCAAGGAGATGCAACGGCACTCATGGTGTTGGTTGATGTGATGTTGTTGAGCTATTTGCTTAGGTCAACGATGTCGTGGAGTTGGGTGTTATTGGCTGGCAGCTTTTTGGCGGTAGTCAGTACATTGCTCCAACCCGTTTTGATGGCGGATGTTTTGAATTTGGCGGTTTCGCTGGTTCAGAGGGTCTTGTCTTCGGAAGGGGTTGATGTTCCTGATCAAAGCGTGATTTTTAACCAGGCGGTAATGGCTATATCCATTTTCCAAGTGGTAATTGCGGTTATTTCTTTGTTTTTGGCGAGGAAGTGGCAGGCAGGGCTCTACAATCCGGGCGGCTTACGTGCGGAGTTTCATCAGCTAAGATTGCCAATCGCATTTAGTCTGGTATTGGGTGGAATGATTCTTATAGGAGAGAGCTTAGGCGGATCCTTTATTGTTCTTTCTCAAGCCGCTATACCTGCTTTAGTGTTGCCGGGGCTTGCTCTAGTACATGGTGTTTTAGCAAAGAAAGAAATTGGGGTTGTTGGACTGATCGCATTTTATCTTGTGGGATTTTTTGTTTTGAATGTGTATTTTGCAAATATTTTGGTGGCACTTTGTGTGATCGACAGTTTTGTAGATATCCGTTCCAGAATCCAAGGTAAGGCGTCCAACTCAAGTGATAGCTAATGATTAATTAGAGGTGATCGAGATGGAAGTTATTCTACTCGACAAAGTAAACAAGCTAGGCGGTATTGGTGACGTTGCAGTTGTTAAACCAGGCTATGCTCGTAACTTTTTGATTCCGAACAAAAAAGCGGTAATGGCGACTAAAGCTAACTTGGCTAGCTTTGAAGAGCGTCGTGTTGAACTTGAAGCGAAAGCGGCTGAACGTAAAGTTGCTGCTGAAGCTCGTGCTTTGACACTAGAAGGCAAAACTTTCACTATCGCGGCAAACGCTGGTGATGAAGGTAAGCTTTTCGGTTCTATCGGCACTCGTGACATCGCTGAGGCTATTTCTGCTGAAGTAGCGGTAGAGAAAGCGGAAATTCGTCTTCCTGAAGGCGCAATTCGTCACACTGGTTCTTTCGAAGTAGACATCCAACTTCATTCTGAAGTGGTTGTAACTGTTACTTTGGCTGTAATCGCTGAGTAATTTGTTTCGACAAATTGCTTGAGAAAGTCGTAAGTCTTTCTCAAATAAGAGAAGGGTATCTTGCTATTGCAAGATGCCCTTTTTTTCGGGCGTGCTAAGCTAATCCTCCACTATTTTTTCTGTTTTTGTATGGGTATTTTGCGTGCAACTAAATGATTCTGAAGTCGCTTCTATTAAATTACCACCGTATTCCATTGAGGCTGAACGTTCTGTTGTTGGCGGCTTAATGCTGGATCCGCAAGCTTGGGAGAAAGTCTCTGAGCTTGTGATTGCCGATGACTTTTATCGACCAGAGCATAAGGCAATTTTTACTGTAATTGCTCGTTTGGCTGATGAGTCAGAACCTATTGACGTGGTGACTATAGGGGAGCGATTAGATAAACGAGGCGATTTAGAGTCCATTGGTGGAATGGCTTATTTGATTGAAGTGGCAGAAGCGACTCCAAGCGCATCAAATATTGCCGCATACGCAGACATTGTTCGTGAGCGATCTATTCTGCGTCGTTTGATTTCAACCACAAACGATATTTCGGCTAGAGCGTTTCACCCTGAAGGAATGACGGCTGCCGAAGTGTTGGATGAAGCCGAACGAAAAATATTTCAGATTGCAGAGGGTGGAGACAAAAAAGGCGGGCCACGCATTGCCGCTGATATTCTAAGTGCTACCGTAGATAAAATCGATGAACTGTATCATCAAGAAGGTGCGATAACGGGGCTGAGTACTGGCTTTACCGATCTTGATGCCATGACGGCGGGTTTACAGCCTTCGGATTTGGTTATCGTGGCCGGTCGTCCTTCTATGGGTAAAACAACGTTTGCGATGAACTTGGTGGAAAATGCCGCCATGATCAGTGAAAAGCCTGTGATTGTATTCAGTCTGGAGATGCCAGCGGAGTCGCTTATGATGCGTATGCTGTCTTCTCTTGGCCGTATCGATCAAACGCGTATGCGCTCAGGTCAGTTGATTCAAGAGGATTGGGACAAGTTAATGTCAGCCGTCAAAATGCTCAAAGATCGCAAGCTGTTTATCGATGATACTGGCGGTATCAGCCCGACAGAAATGCGTTCGCGTGTTCGTCGTATTGCTCGTGAACACGGTGGGGTGGCATTAATCATGGTCGATTACCTTCAATTGATGCAGATTCCTGGTTTCACCGAGGGGCGAACCAACGAAATTTCTGAAATATCTCGATCGCTAAAAGCCATCGCCAAAGAAATGGAGTGCCCTATGGTGGCATTGTCACAGTTGAACCGGAGTTTGGAGAATCGACCAAATAAGCGCCCTGTAAACTCTGACTTGCGTGAATCTGGAGCGATCGAGCAGGATGCGGATGTGATTTCGTTTGTCTATCGTGATGAAGTTTATCATGAAGATACGCCGCATAAGGGGATTGCCGAGATCATCATCGGTAAGCAGCGTAACGGCCCCATTGGTACTTGTCGCTTAGCGTTTGTGGGCAAATACACGCGTTTTGAGGATTTAGCGCCGGATGCCTACCGAGATTTTGATGACGAATAGGCCAATACTGGTGTATTTTGATTGTCTTTATACATAATAAGAAGCCACGCAGATCATAGGTGGCGAAATAAACGAATGGATCGAGAGCTATTTTATGCGAAAAATGCCAGTAACAAATAAAGAGAATGACTTTCCTGAAAGCTATGTTTTGGTTTCCAGTACGGATGTTAAAGGACGTATTACGTTTGTTAATGATGTTTTCTGTGAGGTAGCAGGTTATGAGCGTGACGCTTTGATTGGCGCGCCTCATAACGTGATCCGTCACCCTGATGTGCCGCCAGCCGTGTTTGCGGATATGTGGGCTAATCTCAAGCAGGGTAAAAGCTGGATGGGCTTGGTGAAAAACCGTTGTGCGAATGGCGATCATTATTGGGTGAGTGCTCATGTAAGTCCATTATTGGATGGCAGTAACGTTATTGGGTATGAATCGGTTCGTCGTAAAGCGACACGCGATGAAATTCAACACGCTCAGTCTGTCTATGACCGCATTAATGCGGGTAAAGGTTTGGTGCCTGCAGTCACAAAAACAACGGCGCATTTGGCGAACGCTTCTTGGCCTTTAATGGCATGTTTTGTACTGCTTGCTGTGGCGTGTTTGTTGTCGAATGTGTTGGCATTGCAAGTGATTGGTCCTATCTTGGCGTTACTGGGTGTGTTGCTTTCTAATCATCAACGACAATCTTTGGCCTCTGTGGTGTCTGGTTTATCCGCCGAATCTCAGAATCCTATCGGTCAATACTTGTACTGTAAAACGGTCGGGACAAAAGCAGCGATTAAATTTGCTAAGATTCACCAAGAAGCCGCTGGAAATACGTTTCGATATCGTTTGAAAGAGGGCGCTGGGCAATTGCGTCAGCGTGCATCAGAGGCCAAAGCCAGTGTGACCACTAATTTGGCTAACTTTAATAAGCAGCGAAATACTTTTCAGGAAGTGGTCGCAGCAAGTTCTCAGTTATTGTCCAGCGTGACTCATGTGGCGGAACACGTTCATGTGGCCGTGGAGGCAACGGAGTCGGTAGGAGGTGTGTCTCGCGAGAGTCGTCTGTTGGCTCAGCAAACGGGTGAGACAATGCGCCAAGTGTATCAAGACATATCTGATGCAAAAAAAGTGGTTGCGATATTGGCGGAGCGCAGTGACAGCATTAATGAAGTGGTAAGTTCCATTAGTGGTATTGCAGAGCAAACCAATTTGCTGGCATTGAATGCAGCCATTGAATCTGCTCGTGCAGGAGAGGCCGGACGAGGCTTTGCTGTCGTGGCGGATGAAGTGCGTGCGTTGGCGATTCGTACCCAAAACGCGACGCAAAGTATCCATAGCATGACGGAAGAATTGAAGAAAAACACACTGGATGTTACCAACACCATCGACAAAGGCACGGCAGTTGCTCAAGAAGGTGTGGATAGTGTGAATAAAGTGGCTCAAAAAATGAGCGATATTGAAATGGCGATCAAGCAAGTAGTGGCCATGACAGCGCAAATTAATGTCTCTTCAGAAGAGCAGGCCAGTGTGGCTCGTGACCTGAATGATAAGATGCAAGAAGTCGATGCGTTGAGCATTAATAGCATCGAAAGGGCGGAAAATATCGTAATCAATATTAGCCACATTGAAGAAGAGGCTTATGAGCAAGGTAACCTTGCAGAGCGCATGAAACAGTAGTCTTTTTGAGGTGGAATGCTCACTGGTTAAGTGAATGTTCGCTGGTTAAGTGATTGTTAAACAAAAAAGCGCCTTGAGTGACACGCACTCAAGGCGCTTTTTTGTCTGGATGGTGTTAAATGGCTTCTTCACTGGCTACTTTGTAAATGGCCTCGGCCAGCTTGTTAATTTGCTTTTGAGTAATGATGTAAGGTGGCATGAGGTAAATAAGTTTTCCAAATGGGCGAATCCAAACGCCAAGTTCAACGAATTTGGGCTGTATTTCATGCAAACTTACGGAGTTATTGAGTTCAACAACTCCGATGGCACCAAGACATCGAACTTCCTTAACTTGCTTTAATTGTTCGCAAGGCGACAGCGCTTCTTTCATCCATGTTTCGAGTTGGGAAATGTGTTCGACAATGTCGTATTGATTCAATAAGGACAAGCTGGCATTAGCGGCAGCACAAGCGAGTGGATTACCCATAAATGTTGGGCCATGCATAAACACGCCGCCTTCTTGGCTGATGCCCAGTGCGACTTTGTTGTTGGTTAATGTGGCGGCAAGAGTCATATAACCGCCGGTCAATGCTTTGCCAACACACATAATGTCGGGGCAAATGTTGGTGTGGTCGGTTGCGAAAGGTTTGCCTGTGCGGCCAAAGCCTGTGGCAATTTCATCAAAAATTAGCAAGATATCGAATTCATCACACAGCGTTCTAATGTGATCAAGATAAGCTGGATTGTAGAAACGCATGCCGCCAGCGTTTTGCACAACGGGCTCTATGATAAACCCCGCTATGTGTTGATGGTGTGTTTGAAATGTGTGGCGAATTTCTTCTAAATATTCACGCTTAACGGGATCATGAATCCCTGTTGGCGGCGGCGAAACGAAGTGCTGTCGGGTCAGCGCTCCGGTAAATAAATTATGCATTCCGTTTTCTGGATCGCACACGGACATGGCTGCAAAGGTGTCTCCGTGGTAGCCGCTTTTGGGGGTGACAAAAAATTGTTTATTAGGTTTGCCTTGGGTATTCCAGTACTGGATTGCCATTTTTAGGGCAACTTCTACGGATACTGAGCCAGAGTCGGAAAAGAAAACGCGCTGCAAATCGCGGGGTGTCATTGCGATGAGTTTTTCGGCAAGTTCGATCGCAGGTTTGTGTGTCAATCCACCAAACATGACATGAGAAAATTGCGACAGTTGCTCTTGAATAGCGGCGTTTATGGTTGGGTGGTTGTAGCCATGAATCACGCTCCACCATGAGGACATGCCATCTACCAGTGTTTTTCCGTTGCTTAGTGTTATTTCACACTGAGCGGCTTTTTCGACCAGAAAGTGAGGGCTTGGGTGACTCATGGATGTGTAAGGGTGCCACAGTAATTGCTTGTCTAAGTCTAGGTACTCTTGTTGTGTTTTCATGATCTTAACCATTGTTTTGTTGGCAGCATACTAAACAATGGTTAAGAAGATGGCTAGACCGCTGGATTTTTATCCTTGCTGCTCTTTGTCGGGCGTTCGGGCTATTAGCCAAATATCAACGCGTTCAGCGCCGGCATCAAGCAGTTGTTTTGTGCAGCTTTCAATCGTGCTCCCAGTTGTCATGATGTCGTCAAAGAGTGCGACATGTTTGGCAATAGCGCCATCGATATAATAGCTGTTTTGTGGGTTTCGCAGACGTTCCTTTCGGCTCAATGTGTGCTGGGCTTGAGTGTTTTTGCTTTTTTTGAGTGGGTTGTTCTTTGGTAGAGTTGGGCATTGAATGTTGGCTTGCTGTTGGAGCTTTTTGACTAATAGGTGCGCCATTTTTTGGGTTTGGCAAAAGCCACGTTCTTTGATTCGACTCGCATGGCTTGGTACGTAAATGATTTGGTCTGGCCAGTTTCCGGTGTTGTATGACGCTATTACATGCTCACCGAGCAAATCAGTAAGTGGTCGAATGTAATGGTTGCCTTGATTGAATTTGATGCTGTGAATGAGTGTTTTGATGATGCCTTCAAACCGATACGGCGCGATGCAGGTATGGTACGCAGGCGCTGATGTCTGACATTGTCCACATAAAATATTGGGGGAATGTGTGGGGCGCTTGCATTGGCAGCAATGTCTATTGTTGTTAGGGAGGCCTTTTTGGCAGTAATGACAGAGCGTGTGCGGACTACTGGCATGGCAAAGGTAGCATCGATTTAAAAATAAACACTTGTAAACCGAGCGTATTTTTCTGGTTGACAGTTTTTTCCAGTCCATTAGTATTGCTCCATCAAATCTATTGGATCGAGGGTGTCATGTCTCTAAGTATGTCTCAAAACACACCAATCAGTGCCGCTCAGCCGCGCTTTGATTGGACTCAAACCGAAATAAAAGCGCTTTTTGATTTGCCTTTTATGGATTTAATGTTTCGTGCTCAGACCGTCCATAGAGAAAATTTTGCACCAAATGAAGTGCAAGTTAGTACGTTGTTGTCGATAAAAACAGGCGCTTGCCCTGAAGACTGCAAATATTGTCCACAGAGTGGTCACTATAATACGGAACTTGAAAAAGAAAAGTTAATGGAAGTGCAAAAGGTGCTTGAAGAAGCGGCTTTGGCCAAAGAAAAAGGCGCGAGCCGTTTTTGTATGGGAGCGGCGTGGAAGCATCCTTCTGAAAAAGACTTTCCATATGTATTGGAAATGATTAAAGGGGTGAAATCCCTAGGTCTGGAGTCGTGTGTGACGCTGGGTACTTTAAATGATGAACAAGCGAAACGTTTGTCGGATGTGGGATTGGATTATTACAATCACAATTTGGATACGTCTGCAGAGTTCTACGACAGCATCATTACCACACGTTCTTATCAAGACCGTTTAGATACGCTTTCCCGTGTTCGTGATTCTGGGATCAAGCTTTGTTGCGGCGGTATTATGGGAATGGGCGAAGAGCAAAAAGACCGAGTGGGTCTGCTGCGTCAACTTTCTCAAATGACACCACATCCGGAAAGTGTGCCAATCAATATGTTGGTCAAAGTAGAGGGAACTCCGCTGGAGAATGTGGAGGATCTTGATACGTTTGAGTTCATTCGAACGATTGCGGTGGCGCGTATATTGATGCCTAAATCTCATGTGCGATTATCGGCAGGCCGTCAGGGTATGAATGAGCAAACGCAAGCTTTGTGCTTCATGGCGGGCGCGAACTCAATATTCTATGGGGAAAAGCTGCTAACAACAGGTAACCCAGAAGCGGACAAAGACATGGCTTTATTTGCGAATTTGGGTATTAATCCTGAAAAGCGAGAAGAGCACTCGGATGAAGCCGTGGCGGAAGCCATTGCTGCGCAAGCGATAAAACAAGAAGAGTCTAAGTTGTTTTATGAAGCCAGCGTTTAATACGCCTGATTGGGTATTGGCGGCGCTGGATGAGCGTCGCCAGCACGATTTAATGCGTCAAACAATGACGCTTAATAGCGCTCAAGTACCTCATACCCAGATCCACTCCCAAAATTTTACGGCTTTTTGTTCGAACGATTACCTTGGGTTGGCCAATCACCCTAAACTGATTGCTGCGATGAATGATACCGCGCAAGTTTATGGTGTGGGTGGCGGTTCTTCGCATTTGGTGTGTGGGCATTTAACGCCCCACCAAATGCTGGAAGAGGCGCTAGCTGACTGGCTTGGTTATGAGCGAGTCATGCTGTTTAGTACTGGTTATATGGCAAACCTCGGCGTGATTTCAGCGCTGACTGGTAAGCATCGCCCTGTTGTGCAAGATAAGCTCAATCACGCTTCGTTGATTGATGGTGCGTTATTGGCGCAAGCACCGTTACGCCGTTATTTGCATGGGGATGTAAAAAGTGCTGAAAAACTGCTTTCTAAGTCGAGTGATTCCGGGTTATTGGTGACGGATGGTGTGTTCAGCATGGATGGTGATGTGGCGCCTCTTGCTGACTTGTCTGCTTTGGCCGCTCGCCATGATTGGATGTTGATGGTGGATGATGCTCATGGGCTTGGGTGTTTGGGTGACGCTGGTCGAGGCTGTATGTCGCTAGCCGGTTTGAATGCGCAGACGATGCCCATTTTAGTAGGGACATTTGGCAAGGCGTTTGGAACCGCCGGGGCTTTTGTGGCTACGTCTCATGATTTTGCGGATTACCTTACGCAATTTGCGCGTCCTTATGTTTATACTACCGCTATGTCACCCGCAATGGCGGGAGCGACGTTGGCTTCCTTGCAGATTATTCAGTCGGATGAAGGTGAGGAGCGGAGAGCACGATTGGCTGAGCACGTCGCGTATTTCAGGCAACGAGTCAAGTCCCTGCCAGTGGCGTTGATGCCTTCGAATACCGCCATTCAACCTATTGTTATTGGTGATAGCAAATCGGCCATTCGTCTGAGTGAGCAATTAAAGGCTCTTGGAATCTGGTGTACTGCGATTCGTCCTCCGACCGTACCTGCGGGTAGTGCGCGCTTGAGAATTACATTAAGTGCTGCCCACTCTGATGCGGATTTAGTGTTATTATGCGATTCACTCGAAAAAGTTTTGACTGCGAAACTTTCAAACGCAACACGTTAAATTCACAGTAATAGAGGGACAGCATGCGAGCACGTATAGAAACCGAAGCTTTTGGGAATCCGTCTGACCAAGCCATTTTTTTGGTATCCGGCTGGGCAATGCCAAAAGAAGTGATGCGTGCTTTTGCTTTACGATTGAGTCAGCGTTTTTATGTAGTAATAGCAAATTTGCCGGGCGTCTCTCTCGATGAACAGTGGATCTCTCGTTCTCGCATTGGGCCGAATTACGACATTGATGCGTTGTCTGAGCAATTGATCGACGTTGCACCTGCAGACGCATGGTGGATTGGTTGGTCTTTGGGTGGCATGGTGTCGGTTTATGTTGCGGCGCGTCGTTCAAGTCAGGTGTTAGGTCTAGTGACTTTGTCGGCTTCCCCAAGCTTTATTCAGCGAGAAAACTGGCCAAATGGTATGTCGGTTGATGACTTCGAGGCTTTTTCATCTTTAGTCGACACGTCACCAGAGCAAGGGCTTCAGCGTTTTGTAATGCTTCAGGCGAAAGGCGCGAAAAATGAGAGGGCTCTTATTAAGCAATTGCAGTCATTCTTACCCATCAATACGTTAAACCGCTCAGCATTAGTGGGTGGGTTGCGTCTTCTTAAATCGCTTGATGTTCGTCGTGAATGGTCGCTTTTGGATCTGCCCAATTTGCACCTATTGGGCGGTAAGGATAGGTTGGTTTCTGCTGAAACTGTCACGCAACAAACTGATGTAAACCCTTTACAACAATGCGTTGTTTTACCCCATTGTGCGCACCAGTCTTTCATTGAAGATGAAGACACTTGTGTGCAGCAGATAGAAAGCTTTATTGATGCTAATACCCCATGATTTGCCTGCGTTTGGTTATAAAAAACAGCTGGCTAGACGTTTCGACCGTGCTTCACAATCTTACGACTCCTATGCAGAATTTCAGCGCATTGTTTTAGAGCGCTTGCTGTCATTGTTGCCTACGCAACCTGCCGATGTGGTAGTAGACCTTGGTACGGGAACTGGGCAAGCATTGGCGTCGCTATCTAGTGTGTTTCAGCCAACATCCTGTGTCGCTTTAGATCTTTCTGCACAGATGTTGTCTGTTGCCAGAACGCGCTCCTCTTCTTTGGAAAATATTCAATTTGTGTGTGCTGATGCTGAGCAGTTGCCATTTCAGTCCTCCTCGTGCGATGTGGTGTTTTCGAGTCTTGCCATTCAGTGGTGTTTGGCGCCGGAGGCTCTGTTCGAGGAACTTTACCGTGTCACTAAACCGGGTGGCTATGTGATTTTTTCAACATTATCGCAAGATTCCATGCCTGAAATTCGCCAAGCATGGAGTGCCTTGGACGATAAAGAGCATGTTCATCAATATATGTCTATTGCAGCGTTGTTGGAGTGCGTGTCTGCCTCAGGTTGGCGTATTTCTAGCGCCGAATTGTCGCGTGTGCCTATGTGGTTCGCTTCTGCAGAAGAGGCAATTGATTCTCTAAAAAAAGTCGGTGCAAGCCTGATTGCGTCAGATTCGCCAAGTACAATGTCACCTAGCGTGTGGAAGTGTTTCTTACACGAATATTCAAAACAAAAGACTGATTTAGGTATTCCCCTTAGTTATCAGGTTGCTTTTGTTGTTGCTCAAAAATGATGGATACTCCGGAGTAATCAGTGAAAAAACGTTTTTTTGTTACTGGCACAGATACCGATGCCGGTAAAACTTATGTCACCGTTGGGTTGTTGAATGCGGCGAAACGCGCAGGGGTGAAATCGTTAGGGCTTAAGCCTATTGCGGCAGGGGCTGTTTCTATTGAAGGGAAATTACGAAATGATGATGCCTTGTTGATTCAAGCTGCGAACAGCGTCTCTTTACCCTATGAACAGGTAAATCCAGTGGTGTTAGAAGCGGCTGTAGCTCCGCACATTGCAGCGATTCAAGAAGGAAGGTTGGTCACGGCTTCTCGTTTAGAAGGCTATATTAAAGGGGCGTTATTAATGCCTCATGAGTTGGCATTGGTTGAAGGTGCTGGTGGCTGGCGAGTGCCGTTAAATGATAGAGAAATGTTGTCGGATGTGGCTAAGTCTTTGGGGTTTCCTGTCATTCTGGTTGTAAACATGAAATTGGGCTGTTTGAATCACGCTGTGTTAACGGCGGAGGCGATTGCGCGCGATGGTTTGATCTTAGCTGGCTGGGTAGCGAATACCGGACCAGAAAAAATGCCTTTTTTTGAGGAAAATGTGGCAACCTTGTCGGCTATGCTTCCTGCGCCTTTGTTAACCACCTTGTCATGGTGTGACAGCGGTGAGGAGGCTCAATCTCAATTTGATGAATTGCTTTCAGCGTTATAGTCTTATATTAACGTATAAATGGCGTGCTGCTCTTGAAAGTGAAGGATATCAACGCATTATAATAACGTAATGGTGAATATTGGTTGTTTTTGAGGTTGAGGTGGCGTTGTGAAGGCTTGGTTATGTGGGTTGGATGATGAAGAAGCGGCAAGCGTTTCCAGCATTTTGACGTTTATTGGTATTGAACATAGTGCATCATTGACTTCGATTTCTTTGCCTGATTTTGTTGTGTTGGGCAAAGCAATAGAGTCGTTTGAATTGGATGAAATGATTCCCATCATTTCTTTGCGTTCGGGCATGGATATTGTCGGTGATTTTAATGTCTGGTTTTGCCCCCTTCCTTGGCGATCGCAATCGCTTTCTTCGATATTAAAAGAAATCAAACAGCTGCACACATTTCCTCAGGCTTCTGGGGTGAATTTAAATTTACACGTTCGTCATTTAGAAGCACTTCTCATCCGCCAAGCTTTAGTGTCTACTCAGGGTGTGGTTTCAAAAGCCGCGCAAAACTTACAGATACAACGAACCACGCTGATTGAAAAAATGCGTCGCTATAATATTGATAAATCGGAGTTTTAGTGACAAAAGATGAAGAAATTGCGGAGTTGAAAGCCGCATTTAAGACGTTTTCTGAGTCGTCTGATGCGTTAGCCAAATCGTACTTAGACCTGCAGCAAGAAGTCACTCGATTATACGATCAGCTGGAAAAATCTGAGCAAGATAAGCGCCAAGAGCAAGATAAAAATCGAGTGTTGGTGTTGCAGTTTCAGCAGCTTTTCGAGTCGATGCCGGTCGGAGTGTTGTTATTAAATGAAGAAGGGGTGGTTGTCATGGCTAACCCTGTCGCTGACCGCTTATTCAATGTGCCTTTGGTTGGTCAATCTTGGGGAACCATTGTTCCGTTGAGCTTTCGTCCTCAAAAAGACGATGGACACGATGTGAGTATGGTGACGGGGCGTCGTGTCCGTGTTGAAACTGCTTCATTGGGGAATGTGCCGGGACAGTTGGTTATTTTGGTGGATTTAACGGAAGCCTATTTATTGCAGAAAAAATTGAGCCATCATGAGCGCCTGTCGAATATGGGGAAAATGGTAGCGGCGTTAGCGCATCAGATTCGAACTCCTTTGTCTTCTGCAACCTTATATGCTGGTCATTTGCAAAAGCCGGATTTGGCTCCGGTGATGCGACAAACGTTTGCGAATAAATTAGTGGATAGACTGGCCAATATTGAAAAGCAAATACGTGATATGTTGATATTTTCTCGCAGTGAAATAAAACTGGATGAAACGGTCAGTGTCTCAGCCTTCATTAGGGAGCTGACAGATCAAAGTAAAGAAATTTGCGACCAAAAAAACATGCAGTTTGACGCCTCAGGGGCGACATTTTCGGCAACGGATTGTATTCAGTGCAATAAAGAAACATTATTAGGGGCATTATTAAACCTTGTAAATAATGCGGTCGATGCGCAGTCTGAGGGTGGTTTGGTTCAGTTGCATTGGCGAAACAGTCATGGTTTTTTGACGTTGTTATTTAAGGACCGTGGTGAAGGGATGTCTAAAGCGCAGCTAGAACATGTGCAAGAAGGTTTTGTGACAACAAAACAGCATGGCACTGGGTTGGGTTTGATGGTTGTGAAAGCCATCGCTCGGGCTCATCATGGTCAATTTGAAATAGACAGTATAGAGGGAACTGGAACGACAGCCAGTTTTACGTTACCTCTTGTAAGGGTATGAAATGTCTGATGTAAAGTTATTAATTGTTGAAGATGACAAAGGGCTTGCAGAGGCGCTGGAAGACACGCTGATGCTGGCAAGTTATCAATGCAAGGTGGTTTACAGCGCCGAAGAGGCCATTATTGCGTTAAAGCATGCGGTCTTTGATATGGTGGTGTCTGATGTAAATTTGCCTGGCATGGATGGATACGGTTTGTTGCATCATGTCATCGACACCTACTCCGAGTTGCCTATTATGCTGATGACGGCGTATGGCGATATTGCTCATGCAGTGGAAGCGATGCGAGATGGTGCGGTTGATTACCTTTTAAAGCCATTTCAGGAAGAGGAACTGCTTAATGCGATCGCTAAGTACACGGTAAAAGCAGCCCCAGCAGTTAGTCTTCAGCCGATAGCAAAAGACCCATCAAGTATTGCTTTGCTTGAATTGGCAAAGCGTGTCGCTGTAACCGATTCGACAGTATTGATTTGTGGTGAAAGTGGAACGGGTAAAGAGGTGCTTGCTCACTACATTCATCAGAATTCAAGTCGTCCAAATGCACCTTTCGTGGCGATTAACTGCGCAGCCATCCCAGAAAATATGCTGGAAGCTATTTTATTCGGTTATGAAAAAGGCGCTTATACAGGCGCGATTTCTTCACAGGCGGGTAAGTTCGAGCAAGCCAATGGTGGAACCTTGCTGTTGGATGAAATTACTGAAATGGATGTTGGCTTGCAAGCTAAGTTGCTTCGTGTGCTCCAAGAGCAAGAAGTAGAGCGCCTTGGTGGTAAAAAGTCGATACCTTTGGATGTGCGTATCATTGCGACCACCAACCGAGATCTTGCAGATTATGTTCGTGAAGGTGGTTTCAGGGAGGATTTGTATTACCGTTTAAATGTGTTTCCTCTTCGCTGGCAGCCTATTCGTGAAAGAAAAGGCGATATTCTTCCCATTGCGCAACATTTGTTGGCAAAGCACGCCGCTAAAATGCGTATCGTGGGGGCTGTTTTAAAACCGTCTGCTCAGAGTAAGCTGGAATCTCACCCTTGGCCTGGTAATGTGCGTGAATTAGACAACGTGATTCAGCGCGCTTTAATATTAAGCCCCAATGCACAAATCAATGAGGATCATATTGCGTTTGATATGATGAGCCTCACGCCGGTTGCGACCGAGGCAGTTGTGGAAGAAGACAGCGCCGCGTCGATTTTAGGCAAAGGTGTTCAACAACACGAATTCCGTATTATTGCGCAAGCGTTGGTGGATGCGAATGGCAAACGTAAAGTGGTTGCTGATACGCTGGGCATTAGCCCGAGAACCTTGCGTTACAAAATTGCGAAAATGCGTGAAAGTGGCATAGATGTCGATTGATTTTTGTATCTTGTTTTAATTAGCTTTATGCTAAGCTGTACAAATGTGATTTTTTAGGTGAAAAAACATGATTACTGGTCGACCAGACATTAATCAGGTGTTATCTCAAATGAGAGAAATGCAGTCGCAAGTTCGTGCGCCTAACTCTGCTGTGCCTACTGTCACCAAAAACGGTGGTGAAGGAGACGGCGGTCAGGCTGTTGAACGTGCAGACTTTGCAGAAATGCTGAAAAATGCGGTCAATAACGTGAATACTTTACAAAAAGAGTCGACTCAATTAGCCCAATCTTATGAGCGCGGTGACGAAGGGGTGGATTTACCCCAAGTCATGATTGGTTTGCAAAAGTCGAGCGTGTCATTCGAAGCAATGACGCAGGTGCGTAATAAACTTGTAGACGCGTATGAAAAAATCATGAATATGCCGATTTAGGCATAATAAACCGCTTGGCGCTTTTTAATGGATAATATCCCTGCAGAACAATCGGAGCAAAAGCTCTATCTAGAGTTGGTTACCGGCTTTAATAAATTGACGGTAATACGTCAGCTTGCCCTAATGGTGGGCTTAGCGGCTTCTATCGCCATAGGTTTGGCTGCGGTTTTATGGAGCAATGGCCCAGATTACAAGCCAGTGCTTAGTAGCATTACGGACTATAATGCCGATCAAATCGTTGAGATTCTCAGCGTCAATAACATCCCATTTAAATTGGACCAAAACACAGGTGCCTTGCTGGTAGAGTCCGACTTTTATCATCAGGCTCGGCTTAAATTAGCGGGTTCTGGCATTGTTTCTGACAACATTGTTGGCATGGAGATAATGGACCAAGAGCAAGGTCTTGGTACTTCCCAGTTTGTCGAAACGACCCGCTATCGGCGTGGGCTTGAAGGCGAGCTAAGTCGAACGATTTCCAGCCTACAAAGTATTAAAAGTGCAAGAGTGCACTTAGCTATCCCCAAAGAATCTGTGTTTGTTCGTGACACTCGTAAACCATCTGCGTCTGTTTTTCTGGAACTTTATCCTGGTCGACGTTTAGACAAAAGCCAAGTCGAAGCCATTGTCAATTTGGTAGCTTCTAGTATCTCTCAGTTAAGCGATAAAGACGTTACTGTGGTTGATCAGCGTGGCACATTGTTGACAGAAAAAGATTCCAACTCGGAGTTATCTGTGGCTGGCAAGCAGTTTGATTATGCTCGCAAAGTCGAAGATGTATTGCTACAGCGTGTAAACAATATTCTTGGCCCCGTGGTTGGTCAGGGACGCTTCAAAGCCGAAGTGTCTGCTGATGTCGACTTTACGGCGGTTGAAAAAACAGACGAACAGTACAACCCCGATTTGCTGGCGTTACGAAGCGAACAAACCTTAAAAGAAAATCGTGGTGCTGGCGCAAATGCGAGCGGTATTCCTGGAGCCTTGACCAATCAGCCCCCGGAGCGGTGACTATTCCTGAGGCGGTTGATCAAAATGGCGCGCCAATTGGTGGAAGTACCTCTGCAGCTAATGGTCAGTCACGAGAAGAAACGACCCGTAATTTTGAATTAGATCGAAGCATTAGTTACACCAAGCGTCAGCAAGGCATGGTGAGACGTTTGTCTGTGGCAGTGGTGGTGGATGACCTGGTCAGTTTGAATCCAGACACTTCTGCCATTATTCGTACGCCGTGGAATGATGATGAACTGGGGCGTTTAACTCTCTTGGTGCGCGATGCGGTTGGTTATGATCCGTCTCGCGGTGACAGTGTCAGTGTGATTAATTCGCCGTTTGCTTTACCCGATCCTGAAGAGCCTGTTGTTGAGCTGCCTTTCTATCAGCAAGCTTGGTTCCTGAATTTAATTCAGCCAACCTTGGTTGGTTTGTTTGTGTTGATTCTATTGCTGGTCGTCGTTCGACCTATATTGAAAACCCTTAGTGACCAAAATAAAATTGCGGTTACAGAAGACACTGAAGCTGCGATATTCTCTGATGAAACCGATGAGATTTCTGACGATCAGGTGTCTTTAGTCAGCGCCGAGGATATTTTGGTACCAGGATCACCAGAGAAAATTGACAGACAATTGAACGCAATTCGTGGTTTGATCGCCGAAGAGCCAGAGCGTGTTGCTCAAGTCGTTAAACAGTGGGTAATGGAAAGCAAATGAGTGATATGGGCCAAGGTGCAGAGTTAAGTTCGGTTCAAAAAGCGGCCGTACTGCTTATGTCATTAGGTGAGTCGGATGCGGCTCAGATTCTAAAGCATATGGGACCTAAAGAGGTTCAGCGTATCGGCCAGACTATGGCTCAGCTTTCTAATATTCAGCGCCATCAAGTCGAAAAAGTATTGGATGATTTTTTGGTGTTAGTTGGCGACCAAACTGGACTAGGCTTGGGTGCCGATGGCTATATTCGAAATATGCTTCGTGAGGCGCTCGGTGAAGAAAAAGCCGGCAGTCTGATTGACCGAATTTTACTGGGTGGTAATACCACAGGGTTGGACACACTAAAGTGGATGGAGTCTCGTGCTGTGGCGGATGTTATCCGTTATGAGCATCCTCAGATACAAGCGATTGTCATCTCGTATTTGGACCCAGATCAAGCCGCCGACATTTTAGCGAACTTTGATGAGCGAGTGCGTCTTGACATAGTGTTGCGTGTCGCCGCGTTAGAAACGGTTCAACCAGCGGCACTTCAAGAGTTGAACAATATTCTAGAAAGACAGTTCTCTGGCAATAACTCCACCCAATCTACTACTATCGGCGGCATTCGTACGGCGGCCAATATCATGAACTTTATTGATAGTTCCGTAGAGTCTGAATTGATGGAATCGATTCGTGACGTCGATGAAGATTTGGCCAATACCATTCAAGATCTGATGTTCGTGTTTGATAACCTTTTGGAAGTGGATGATCGTGGCATTCAGGTCATACTTCGTGAAGTGGAGTCTGAAACATTGATCCTTGCCCTGAAAGGCGCAGATCCAGACATGCAGGAGAAGGTCTTTAAGAACATGTCTTCTCGAGCTGCGGACATGCTTAAAGACGATCTAGAGGCGAAAGGTCCTGTTCGTGTGAGCGAAGTGGAAGTTGCTCAGAAAGAAATATTGGCTGTTGCCAGACGCCTTGCCGACAACGGAGAAATAGTTCTCGGCGGCGGCGGTGAGCAGATGGTTTAAGTAGAGCATGTCTGATCATAAGCAAGATAAGGACGAGCGCAAGCTGACGGCCTACGAGCGTTGGGAGCTTCCTCATCTAGAAAGCAATAAGCCTAATAACAACACTGGGCCAGCGGTACTGATCCAAAAAAACACGGTAGTCACCAGTGAAGAAGTGGATGAAAGCTCTTTGGTTTATGAGCCGTTAACCGCATCCCAGTTAGAAGAAATTCGCTCTGCCGCGTACGATGAAGGGTATATACAGGGCGAAGAAGAAGGCCATAAGAAAGGCCATGCTGATGGATTTTCCAAGGGTGAAGTGGATGGCTTTGAAAAAGGTCATGAAGAAGGTCGTGTAGTTGGTTTCGAAGAAGGGTTGGCGCAAGCAAAAGCGGATGCTCAGGTTAAGTTAGAGCATATTGAGCAGTTGTTGGCGAATGTGGTGAAAGAAATTACTCAGCCTTTGGAAGACAGTCGAGCCGGTGTTGAGCATATTTTGTATCAATCCATGACCAGAATGATCGAAAATATTTGTTTGTCTACTATGTCGCAAGATGGGCATCGTGTATTAAAAACACAGTTAACAAAAATCTTTGATGAAATTGGCGAATACGAGGGACGTATTCGACTTAGGCTTCATTCTGACGATGTTCAGGTTATTGAAGAACTTGGCATCAATGAACGGCTAATGATTCAACTGGAAACGGACGATTCGCTTATGAGTGGCGGTTTTGTTCTGGATTCGAAATCTTTTCATGTTGATGGGCGTGTGGAGCAGCGTCTTGATGCTGTCTTCAATGAGCTTCGTACCCTTTCTTTGTCTGAGCAGGATTAACTGCTGTGACTACGCTTGAAGAGCGCCTCAATAAACTCTTGCACATTTCTCCTACGCCATTGCCACCTCAAATAGAAGGGAAAGTGACCCGCATGGTTGGCCTAACAATGGAAGCCGTGGGTTGTGTCGTGGCTTTAGGAGATCGTTGTTCTGTCCAAGTGAGAAAAGACCGCTGGGTTGAATCTGAAGTGGTTGGCTTTACTGGTGATTTGACGTATCTCATGCCGACGGAAGCAATAGAAGGTATATCACCTGGCGCCAGAGTTCGTCCTTTATTAGGCGACAGCAAGATGCCTGTTGGCGATGAGTTATTGGGTCGTGTTGTTAATGGCTTAGGCAAGCCGTTGGATGGAAAAGGGCCGATCAAAACCAAAGACTCCGTAACCTTGCATGGTAATGTGATCAACCCATTACAAAGAAAACCGATTAGTGAACCTCTGGATGTCGGCATAAAAGCGATTAATAGCTTATTAACCGTTGGTAAGGGGCAAAGGCTGGGGCTTTTTGCTGGCAGTGGCGTGGGTAAGAGTATGCTTCTCGGTATGATGACTAAGTATACTGAAGCCGACATCACGGTGGTGGGGTTAATTGGTGAGCGTGGTCGAGAAGTAAAAGAGTTTATTGATCAAATACTAGGCGAAGAGGGGCTCTCTCGCTCGGTTGTTGTTGCGTCTCCTGCGGATGATTCTGCCTTGATGCGTTTACGAGCAGCGATGCTGGCAACTCGAATTGCCGAATACTATCGTGATCAAGGTAAAAACGTGTTGCTATTAATGGACTCACTAACTCGCTATGCGCAAGCTCAACGGGAGATTGCACTATCGGTAGGCGAGCCTCCGGCAACAAAAGGCTACCCACCTTCGGTTTTCTCTAAGCTGCCTCAGCTAGTTGAACGTGCAGGAAATGGCTGCGAAGGCAGTGGGTCCGTCACCGCATTTTATACCGTGTTGACCGAAGGTGATGATCAGCAGGACCCTATTGCAGATGCGTCTCGTGCGATTCTTGATGGTCATATCGTTTTGTCTCGGCGCTTGGCCGAAGAAGGGCATTATCCTGCGATTGATATTGAGGCGTCTATTTCTCGTGCTATGCCGCATATTGTCAGTGAAGATCATTTGTATGGTGCTATGCGGGTTAAGCAGCTGTATTCGAAGTTCCAGCAGAACCAAGATCTGATTTCTGTGGGCGCATACGCTCGTGGAAGTGACCCCGATTTGGACCAAGCCATTGTGCAAATGCCTGAAATTAGGGGGTTTTTACAGCAGTCTCTTTCGGAGAGCTTTACAATAGATCAAAGCTTGCAAGAGCTTGTCACAGCCATGACGAAAGGGCAGTAGACGATAGTGTGTAAAAACGTCTACTATTTAGTGAGTTTTTCATCGGAGGTTGCATGAAAAAGTCACAGCGAATGCAAATTTTGGTTGATCTTGCTAAGCGCAAAGAAGATACCGCGGCTCAGCAACTGGCTCGTGATAAGGCAAAAGTCATGCACGATGAGCAGAAGTTGAATGAGCTACGAGAATACGCGGAGCAATACGAATCTGAGCGAAACCTGTTAGGCTTGAGTGCCTATCTAACCACGAACTATCAGCACTTTGTGACTCGGGTACAGCAAGCGATTGTTCAGCAAGAAGCGGCGGTCGGTCGTGCAGAGCAGCAAGCTGATATGAGTATGCGACGATGGCTACAAGCTCGATCAAAAACGAAAAGCATGGATTGGCTAAAGGACAAAAATCATAAAGCGGAAGTGCTTTTGGAAACCAAACAAGAGCAACGTCAAAGTGATGAATTTGCGATGCGGCGCTTTTTAGATAGCATGCGATAGTCTTTCTATTGAGTGTTGTTCCATCATTGAGTGTGTTTTTTTAGGGTGAAATATGGCTGGACAGGATAACGGATTAACCAATGTGTCTTTGCCTTTTGCTCAGTTGAACAGCGCGTTACAAGAATACGTTAATGCTCCGATGAAAGGGTTGATGCATTTTCAGCAAGCGCTCCTTTCCGTAAAAAACGTCTCTTTACCTGCGATTTCATCACCTCTTTATCAGCGTCAATTCGTGTCGCTTGTGTCTGCCGTTGATGGTCTTTTGGCGGTAGGCTCTCCGTATTTTGAAGAATATCATCGCGCTTTTTTGTCGGCGACAGACGCTCTTTTTCAAGTGATGATTGCAAATCAGTTCGGTGCTGAGCGTAGTCGTCAGCTTGAGGGGTTATTGTCAAGTGATCGAGCATGTTGGGTGCTTATAGCGTCTCTGAATGATTCTTCATCGACATCTCCTGTTTATGGCAATTACGAAGCGGAATTTGACTCAATATCTGCCAGTGGAGTCAAAATTGACACCTATTTTGATGATTTTTCTCATGTGGGTAACGTGTCGTTTCAGTTGGATTCTGCTCAAAATGGGAGGATTAAAGGCCGGTTCTGGTTAGTGACGGTGCAGTCTCTTACTTGGCTAAAAATGACGTTCCCTCATTTGCATTGGCGACTGTTGTCCAGACATGACGATACGCCATTGAAAGCCTTGTGTGAGGCGAGTTTTTGCCTTTATTTCAAAATCTTACCATGCACCGTGATTCACGTTATCGACTGTTGTCGATGTTTGAAAGTCGATTTAAACGCCAGTTTTACCAATCTTTTGGTGCGTTTTTTTTGACGCAAGATACGTCGATTCATCATTCAACACGTTTAGTACCGTCTCTTGTGTCGGGTGAGTCCTTCGAAGTGCAAAATGGCTATTACTATTACCCGATGCGGCAAGGTGGGTCGGTTTACATTGGACGTGCTGCTAAACACGAAGACGCAGCGGGTGAGACGTATCTGGCGTGTCTTGGTCACGATTACCTTTCTTATCGCTTATATGAAGTGGAAACGCCTAATGGAAAGTGTGTTTTTCCACATGATGAGTGTTTGGGGCGATATCGTGTAACGGATCTGGATGTTTATTGCGTTGGACAAACATGGTGGTTTCATTGTGGTAGTCATCTTGATGCCGAAATTGTGCTGAGCATGCCTTTAAGTGAAACAGACCGCGATGCTTTTTGTTTTCTGATGTCTGACGTTGAGCATGTCTTGCTGGTTCAGCAGGGACATCGTTTTTTCGCTGTGCCTTATGTCTCAATTCGTGATGTAGAGGGAGTCTGTTCGAGGATGCCTTCGCAGCGTTCATGGGCTAAAAATATTTGGGTGAATCCATTGAATCAAGCAATGGTAGAGCCTTGGTTGTTTGATGGAGATCCGTTGTTTGAAGCGGCTAGCAAAAAAGAACGTATGAAATTTATTCAGTCTGCTAAGAATGGTTATTATTTTGTTAATGTCTGTGGCAGGATGTTTTGGGTAGAGGCAAGTTTGGTTTTATCTGTTTTGCCTTATCAGGTGCCTCAAACAATTATTCAGTTTACGGATGCGGGCGCTGAGTGCGTCGATTTTTTAGTGCACGATGGACATTGTGTTGATCGCATCTTGTCGGGAGCAACTTTTGGAGAAGAGTTAGCCGTATCTTCTGCAAAGGCTGCTTTTACTCTGATTCTTGAATGGCAGAATGAATCGATACTTGTGTCTTGCTCCTCGTGTGACTGGCATGACAATGTGCCTGACTATGATGTCGCTTTCGATGGTATTTCGTCGTTGCTTCCTACATCAGAAGAAGGCGGAAGGGATTTTTTATCGTCTGCGCTGAGTAGCGAGATGTTGATTAATAAGAAAAATTATTTGTCCTTTGTGGCTGGCGTTTGGCCATCTTTCTCATTAGCTTGAAAGTGATTATTGACTATGAATACACCGCATTCATCTGTTGGCGCTCCTAGAAAAGAGCTCATTAATAGGCTGCAAAAAGGCGTTGTTGCTTTGATATTTTTACTGATACTCGCCTTCAATGGTATGTATTTGTGGGTCAGTCAAGGTTTGGAAAAGCAACACCTTCAGCAACAACAACTCAGTGAATTGCAGGCATTAACATACAGTGCCAAAGCGCATTGGCAGGCGTGGTTGTTACGAGGTCATTCTCAAGGTGCTAACGTCAATGATGTAAGCGAAGAGGCCGATGTTTTTTATCAAGCCTTGTTGAGCGAATACCGTCTGATTGAAAGCCGACTTCCTCGTTTTACATTTACCTCTGATGTGGATTTCTCTGCGTCGATTGAATCGCTTAATCAATTATTTCAAGAGTCCATAGACTTAACTGTGTTGGTGGGGAATGAGCGAGCGGTGGCTTTTTCGTCTGTTGATGCGCTAAATAAGCTGGATGATATCTTGGTACAGAGTGGTGTGAGTCTAGAATACCATCGACAGCTTTTTTCTGAGCATCTGCTATGGGGCGCTTGTGCGGTACTTTTGGCGATGTCAGCCATTATTCTGCTATTGAGTGTGCGTTTTGCGCGTCAGTTGCGCTCTGGCTTGGCGGCGGTACATACGATTATAGACCATCATAAACATAATCATGCTTCTGTTTTGTCGCCTCGTAGTGTTGTCGATGAATTGACCGACCTTGGTCACCAAATTGACAATGAATTGGCGTCTCGTGATTTTGATTTAGCTCATTATCAAGACGGCTTGAGTTTGGTTGAGCGAGCATTTGACCAAGTCGATGAGGCGTTTTTGGTCACCAATCATGATGGGGACGTTAATTGGCTGAGCGCGGGTGCAGAGCGTTTGTGGTTCAGAAACACTTCTTTGTTTGAGTCCATGTTTGGCATTGATTCTGGTTTGGATGATCCAGTCGGAGAGCGAATCTCGGACTCGATTTTGCTGTCTGATGACGATCTCACATTGAACTTGTCAGACGGTATTTATGTGCTGTCGGTTAAACGGTTTGCGAGCGATGTGGAGAGGGAGGAAAACGATTTGCAACGCTTTATTTCCATTCGACCTAAATCAGAGTTGGTTGAGTTTGATGTGTTGCATCATAGCTTGAAGCTCATGGTTCAGGATGTTTGGGACGCTCCGATTAGGCCTTTAAGGTCGTCATCACCGTATGCTGGTTTTGCGAAGTCGTTAGAGAATATACGACGGAAAGTATCCGTTGTATTTGATGAACTGAACGCCGCCTTATTGCACACAAATTCGATTGATAAAGTTACTAAACTACAACAAATAGCATCCCTAATTGACGAAAAAACAGATCACAATAATTCATCGGAAAATGATCTGGTTGCTGTTGAAAACACACAGGCAGAGTTAGTGCAAAGTGAGTTGAGCAATGTGGCATGGTTGTCAGAGCAGATTCGGGATTCGCTCATTCTTGGCTATGAACTGGTGTTGCAACGTTTGGCCTTGGTTGAGAAAGATTTGTCTTCAGATGTGTTTCTGTTGAGCGATGTAGAGCGTTGTTTAAATGAAGTAAGAGCAGGTGTATTAACCAGCTTAGCCGCGACGGAGGGGGAAAGTGAAACCATTCGTCATCGATTTGCGGTTGATTTACAACATGACATTGGCAACGTACAAAGCCAAATAGAAAGCATGAAATCCATGGCTGCTTCAACCTTGACCTTGCTCGAATCAGATCGAAGTGTGGGTGTGGCAAGGTTAGATAAAGCAAGAGCGTCTGTTAATGAAATGCTAGTACGTGTTCATGGCTTAATGGAAAAATCGGCATCCAATGCGCCTTCCATTGTGGACGAGAGCGCAATTAAAAAAACAAACGATGAGTGGGAATAGAATAAAGTTTTCCACTCAGACTTGAGGAGTCGTCTGTGGTTGAAAGCTTTATTGATAAAAAAACGGGGTGTCTAACGATCCAGATCAAAGGGCGTTTTGATTACAGCTGCCATAAAGCCTTTAAACAAGCGTTTTCTAAAGGCAGTGTTGTGTCGTCATACGATGTGGATTTGTCAGAAGCGACTTATTTAGACAGCTCAGCGCTCGGAATGCTGTTATTGCTAAGAGACCATGCTGGTGCCGAGAGATCTAAAATTCGCCTGATTCATGCGAATAATGCCGTTGTTGAGATTTTAAAAATGGCTAATTTTCATCGGCTTTTTGTTATTACTGAGTAGTATCATATGGAACACGTTTTAACCATATTGATTGCGGACGACAATCCATCAGACAGAATTCTGTTGAAGGCCATTTTGAGCCAATTTGGTCACAAGGTGATCACGGCGATTGATGGGCAAGATGCCATTGATAAGTTCGATCCAGACACCATTGAACTGGTCTGTTTGGACATTAAAATGCCGCATAAAGATGGTTGGGAGGCCGCGCTTGAGATTCAGCACTTAGCGGGTGATTTGTTTGTTCCTATTATATTTCTTTCTGGGATTGCTGATCCCATCGCGTTGTCTAATTGTCTGCGTATCGGTGGCATAGACTTTATATCCAAGCCATACAACCCTGCTTTGATTACTGCTAAATTGAACGCTATTGTTCGATTGCTTGTTATGCAGAAAACACTTGAAGAGCAGCGTGACGCTTTGAGTGCGTATAATGAACAGTTGTTAAATGACCAAGACGTTGCGAAGGTTGTTTATGAAAATATAACTCATTCAAATTGCCTTCAAGATCCGGCACTTTCGACCATACATTATGGTACGCATACCTTTAATGGTGATGTTATTTTGGCTGCCTATAAACCAAATGGCGGCATGCATATTTTATTAGGAGACTTTACCGGACACGGTCTTTCTGCTGCGATTGGTGCATTGCCTTTGGCTGATATCTTTTTTGATTGGACGCGAAAAGGTTTTCTAATGCGGCAGATTCTTCCTGAAATAAACGCGCGCTTAAAAAATATTTTACCGGCTAATATGTTTTGCAGTGCGGCGTTTATTGATGTGAAAGTGAATAATAAAAGCATAGAAATTTGGAATGGTGGCTTGCCAGATTTATTGTTTTTTCCCAGTGCTGCGGATAAGCCGGTTCGTTTTTCTTCTAAGAATTTGCCCTTGGGTGTCTTATCTCCTGATGCGTTTGAGTGTGAAATTGATCCGATTTCTTTTGTCCCTGGAGATCGCTTGGTGGCATTTTCTGATGGTGTTTATGAAGCGTTGGATTCATCCGGACAGATGTTTTGTCATTCAGTCTTGCACCCGCTTTACCAAGGAGACATTGACGCAGAGCACTCACTGGATTGGTTGGTTGATCAACTGGAAACAGAAGGTGTGTTGAAAAACCCTCATGACGATATTTCATGTCTAAGCGTTCGTTTGGATAGTAATATTGGTATTGACTCTTCCGAGCAAGAGATTCGAAAGGGGCATGATGAGGCGCCAGCCGATTTTTCTTTCGAGTATGTTCTAAACGCAGATTCGCTTCGCAATACCGATCCATTGCCTTATGTTTTACAAATTTTGACCACGGTTCCTGGGTTGAGTAGCTTCTCCAGTCAAATTTTTATGATCCTTTCTGAATTGTATTCAAATGCGCTTGAACACGGCGTTTTAAAGCTTAGTTCGGCAAAGAAAAGCTCCAGTGACGGTTTTGTTCAGTATTATGACGAACGAGAACGAAGATTGTCTAATTTGGTGGACGGGTACGTGAAAATTTCAGTGAAAGTGTCGTCGGATCTTAACAGTCGGTCACTCATTTTATACGTGGAAGACAGTGGTTCAGGATTTGATTACCACAGCGTAAATTACGACATGTCCAATACGGAGTTGCTTTATAATCGTGGCTTGGCTTTATTGGATCAGCTGTGCTCCAAGCTGGAGTTTTCTAAGGGAGGAAGTGCAGTGACAGCACATTATCAGTGGCAAGTAGGGGGATTGGGTTAGGTTGGCCTTTCTATTGCATAGTCCTTTGTATTGTCGGAGGAAATTATGCGCACAGATTCAAATTCGGTATTGTCATTGTCTTCAGGTGTACCACCTAAGAAGCCTATTTCGACCAAAAGTCCTTCTAGAAATGGAGAGGCTTTTTCCAGTGACTTTAATAAAGCCAAAGACACTCTAGACGCGAAAAAAAACACGGCAAGTGACGTAGATAAGGCCTCTTCATCTGCCAGTGCGGCCCCAACAGATACCACAAAAAAAGCGGAAAACGTCATCTCTTCTAATGATGAAAAGGGTGGGGGTGTCGCTAAATCGGATGAATCTCCAGCGTCAACTTCTCATGATACTGTTACTGCTGATGGTGGCAAAACTTTGCAGCCAGAAGGCGAGAATGCTCCTTCTGAAGAGATGCTACCCGCAGTTTCAGTCGATCAGACGGCGGCATTGGCATCGGCGTCAACAGTTGAAGTAACCGCGGATAGTTTGCCGGTTGGTGTGCCAGAAGTTGGCGTTGACGGAGTGGTCGATGATAAACAAGTTGTTGCAACTTACATTATGCCGCCAAACTCTCCCACCGTTGTCAAAGAGGGGGAGGCTGAGAACACATCCAGCATAACCACAAAAGCAGGCGCTAATATTCTTGGATTGAGTGCGATTAAACAGGCTGTTGTTGGAACGGATAAACTTGTTAAAGAGGCAGATATTCCTGTTACTGATTCGGCGGATGCGCCTGCACCATTGAATGAAGATGGTTCACTTTCATGGGTGTTATCTCAAATGGAGGCGCCCGTGACTAAGGCTTCAGCTCTTGCACCTAATGTCGATCCTGCGACGGAGGTAGCAAAAGCCACTGTTGGTGTGGCCGCTGGCGTCATTGCTGGGGCTAATAAGGACGGGCGTAATGAGACGGTGCCGTTGTCATTAATGGGGGCGGGGGTTGTCACTTCTACTGACAGGGAAAAGGCAGACTCTGCCACCACATTGCTCGATGATGGCTTTGTGTTGAATGAGCCAATTGAATTACGTAAAAAAGAACAAGAAGCCATGATAGGACGAATGGCAGCACAAGTGGATGGCAATGTAAGTGATGCTGGTCGTGATGACAACGCACTAGGTGGTTTAAATAGCTCACTACAAAATAATGCTAATCGTGCCGCTGTGGTAGGTAGCGCGGCTGCTATGACACCTCAGAATAACTTGACTATGAGTTTGCCGCCAGGGCACCCTGGATGGGCGAATGAAATGAGCCAAAAAGTGGCTTGGATTGCGCGTGATGGCGGCCATACCGCACATATCCGATTGGATCCACCTGAGCTGGGTAGCTTAACGGTGAAAGTGTCAGTGGACAGTGATTCTAATACTCAAATTAGCTTTGTTGCGGCGACACCTCAAGCGAGGGATCTGTTGGAAGGGCAGATGGGGCGATTGAGAGAGATGCTGGCTCAGCAAGGTATGGATCTTAGTCGAGCGGATGTGGATGTTTCTCAGCAAGACACCTCTGGTGCGCAAGATAGGGCCAATAATCGAAATAATGGCACTCCTCAAGGGAATTTCATGGCGACAGAGGATGTGGATGAAGACTTGATTCCGACTAATTTGTCGTATGTTTCTGCGTCTGGCGTTGATTACTATGCTTAAACTTACGAGAAATTGATGGTGCTATGTTTGATTCTTTGTAGAATAGGGGATGGCTTACGAATTGATAGCGTCGTGAGTGTTCCATAGAAAGAATTTGATAGCTAAGGTTTGAAGAGATGGCTGAAGAAGACGGTTTGGATATCGGTACTGAAGAGGGAAAGTCTGGCGGTAAGAAAAAGCTTATTATCATCATTGCCCTTGTTCTCGTTCTAGTGGGTGGTGGCGCCGCAGCGTATTTTTTATTGTTCAGTGGTTCTGATGATGCTGAAACAGCAGAGTCAGCTGAAGCTGCGTTAGTCAATGAGCCTTCTACATATTTAGCGCTGGATCCTGCCTTTACAGTGGATTTCATGGTGGATGGTAAGCAACGTTATGTGCAGCTTAATATGTCTGTGAAGTCCAAAAATATAGATCAAATCAATGCCGTGACTATGCATATGCCTTTGATTAGAAACAGTTTGGTGTTGCTTTTCTCTAGCCAGTCATTTGACGAATTGCAAACGGCTGATGGAAAAATGGCGTTAAAACAGGCCGCTCTTGATGCGATTAATGGCATTCTTGAGCAAGAAACGGGTCAGGGTGGCATTGATGCTGTGTTATTCACTAACTTTGTGATGCAATAATATTATGTCAGCTCAAGATCTGTTATCCCAGGACGAGATAGATGCACTCTTACATGGTGCGGACGAGAAGCCTGCCGAAGAGGATAACCGAGACGCGAATGGTGTGGCGTCTTATGACATCACTAGCCAAGAGCGTATTGTTCGTGGGCGAATGCCCACTTTGGAAATGATAAACGAGCGCTTTGCTCGTTATACTCGTATTAGTTTGTTTAACATGCTTCGTCGTACAGCAGATGTTTCGTCTGGCGGTCTTCAGGTGATGAAGTTTGGCGAGTATGTCCATACGCTTTATGTTCCCACCAGTTTGAACCTAGTGAAATTTCGGCCTTTAAGAAGTACGGCTTTGTTTATTTTGGACGCCAAGCTTGTTTTTAAGTTAGTGGATAACTTTTTTGGTGGTGATGGGCGTCACGCTAAAATCGAAGGTCGAGAGTTTACACCGACAGAAATTCGCATTGTTCAATTGATGCTAGAGCAAGTGTTTGTGGATCTGACTGAGGCTTGGGCGCCTGTATTGAAATTGGAACTGGAATACATCAGTTCTGAAGTGAACCCTGCCATGGCCAACATTGTAAGCCCAAGTGAAGTGGTGGTTGTGTCTACCTTCCATATCGAATTGGACGGTGGTGGCGGTGAGCTTCATATCACGCTGCCGTATTCAATGATCGAGCCGGTTCGCGAATTGCTGGATGCGGGTGTACAGAGTGATGTGGATGAAAAAGACGACCGTTGGGGACGCTCTTTGGAGCAAGATGTAAAAGACATCGATGTTAAGTTGTCTGTGAATGTGGCGAACCGAAAAATCTCGTTAAGAGAAGTGTTAAAGTTCAAAGCGGGAGATATTATTCCAATAGAAATGCCTGAGTTTGTCACTGTTCGAGCGAATGGTGTACCAACATTTAAAGGTAAATTGGGTGTGAGTAATGAACGCTACTCTGTGCAAATGGAAGAAAGTTTTAAAACGAAGGTGACGAAATAACATGGCAGAAGAACAAAATCCAGACGCAGCAGGAATGGACGAAGATTTGGCGGACGAATGGGCGGCAGCAATGTCTGAAGCTGGCGAGTCTGAAGAGGGCGAAGGCATAGAAGACGAATGGGCGGCGGCCATGTCGGAGCAAAAAGTAGAGCCTGTTAAGCTGGAAACGCTGTCTAATCCATCTGTCCCAAGTGGCGGAGTAGGCTCTGATCTTGATTTGATTATGGACATCCCTGTTGTCCTTTCAATGGAGCTAGGAAACACTGAAATTGCAATTCGCAATTTAATGCAATTAACACAAGGTTCGGTTGTTGAACTTGACCGTTTTGCTGGTGAGCCGCTTGATGTTTTGGTTAATGGCACACTGATTGCCCATGGCGAGGTAGTGGTCGTCAATGATAAGTACGGTATTCGTTTAACCGATGTTGTCAGTCCTAGTGAGCGTATTAGACGACTTAAGTAGATTACATTGAATTATATTTCACCTGTTCGCGTTTTTATGGCCATGCTTTGCATGGCTTCTCCACATTTGTACGCCGCTGGTGTGCAAGAGATGTCTGCGGCTACGTCTATTTGGAAAGTGGTGCTTTCTTTGGTGTTTGTCATCGCCTTTATTCCAGCTTGTCTTTGGTTGATGAAACGCTTTCAGCTCACGCAGATGAAGTTGGGGCAGTCAGACATTAAGGTTGTGAATGTCCAATCTTTAGGTGCTAAAGAGAAGCTGATGCTGGTTGAGGTGGAAGGTGAGCGTTTGCTTATAGGTGTTACCGCACATTCGATCAGCCACTTAAAAAGCTTTCCTTCTCATGGCACCTCTTTTGCGTCAATGATGGAGAGTGCTGATAGGGAGCGCTCTGTGGTCGGTAAGAATCAGGAGACAGACTCTTGATGCGCTTATTGCTGCTCTTGCTGTTGGTGTTTCCTGCTCTTTCTTGGGCTGAAGTTGGCTTGCCAGCGGTAAAAGTCGTTACGAATGCCGATGGTAGCCAAGATTATTCGGTGTCGCTGCAAATCCTCTTTATTATGACCGCGCTGACGTTGTTGCCAGCGGCCTTGATGATGATGACAGCGTTTACTCGTATTGTTGTGGTGCTGGCTATTTTGCGTCAGGCAATAGGTTTGCAACAAACGCCGTCGAACCAAATTATGATCGGCATGGCTTTGTTTCTAACCTTATTTATCATGACGCCAACCTTGGATAAGATAAATGAAGTCGCGTTGCAGCCTTATTTAAAAGAAGAAATGACCTCAGTTCAGGCCGTTGAAGCGGCCTCTGTGCCAGTCCGTGATTTTATGCTGGCGCAAACTCGGGAAGATGACATTGCGCTGTTTGTTAAGCTGGCCGGTCGGGAGGGCAGTATTCAGTCTATGGAGACTTTACCGTTTACCATTTTGATGCCAGCGTTTGTGACCAGTGAACTGAAAACGGCCTTTCAAATCGGTTTTATGATTTTTATCCCTTTCTTGATCGTCGATATGGTCGTTGCCAGTGTGTTAATGGCGATGGGTATGATGATGCTTTCACCAATCATTATTTCGCTACCGTTTAAAATAATGCTCTTTGTGATGGTAGATGGTTGGTCTATGATTATGGGTACTTTAGCGGCAAGTTTTGGGATTTAGCGATGAACCCTCAAGTGGTGTTAGATCTATATGGCCAAGGTTTTTATCTGATTGTGCTGATCGTGGGGGTGGTGATGGTTCCCAGCTTGTTGGTCGGTTTGGTGGTCAGTGTGTTTCAGGCGGCGACTCAAATTAATGAGCAAACCCTGTCTTTTTTGCCTAGGCTTATTGTTACCATTTTGGTCATTATGCAACTGGGGCCGTGGATCTTAACGAAGTTGATGGATTTCACGACCAACTTATTTGTTAATATTCCTATGATCATAGGCTGATGTTAGAGCTTAATCCCGATCAATTATTAAATTTAACCATTAGCTTTCTGTTACCTTTTTTCCGCATTGGTGCTTTTTTTATGGCGCTGCCTTTGTTTGGTAGTCGCTTGGTCAACTCCCGTGTGCGAATCTCCTTCTCTTTTCTTGTTGCTGTGATTATTACGCCCGTTATCGACGTGCCTAATTACGACCCAATTTCTCCAGCCTATATTGTTTTAATTGCCGAGCAGCTGGTGATTGGCTTTGCTTTGGGCTTTGTAGTGACTATTTTATTCCAGCTGTTTTCCCTTGCTGGTCAACTGGCAGCGATGAAGGCTGGTTTAGGTTTTGCAATGTCTAATGATCCCGCGAACGGTATTTCTGTTGCTACGCTCGGTCAATACTATCTTTCTATGGTGGCCTTGGCGTTTTTAGGGACGAATGGTCATTTGGTCATGATAGAGTACTTGGCGGAGAGCTTTAATTATTGGCCTATTGGGAGCGGCTTTGATAGTCAACGTTATTGGCAGTTAGTATTGTTGGGTGGGTGGATGTTTGAAAAGGCATTGCTGATCGTTTTGCCTTTAGCGATTGCTGTCTTGGTGATTAACTTGTCTTTTGGTGTTGTTGCAAAGGCGTCACCGCAACTGAACATTTTTGCGCTCGGTTTTCCCATTATTATGTTGTTTTCGTTGTTCTTCTTTTGGGTTATGTTGGATGACTTTCTGAATATTTATTTACTCTTTTTTGGCGAGATAATTGACTGGCTGAAAGTCACTTGGGGGATTCATTTGAATGGCTGAAAATGAAGACGGTAGCGAAAAAACCGAAAGTGCCAGTAGTAAAAAGCTTCAGGATGCGCGAAATAAAGGTAATTTGCCAAGGTCAAAAGACCTGAGTTCTGCTTTGTTATTGATTGTGGCGGCGGCCACAATTTACGGTACAGGCACGCTTTTGGTTCGCGATTTGGCCGTCTTGTTCGATTTTAATTTTTTGATAGAGCGAGCCGATTTGTTCGACCTCAGTCGAATGATTTTTCATTTGTATGAGTCTGTTGTGGCGATGATAGATTCTATGGTAGTGCTTATGTCAGTGCTTGCTGTGGCGGGCATTGTCGGAAGTATTGCGTTGGGTGGATTGAATTTTTCTTGGGAGCCGCTGACGCCAAAGTTAAGCAAAATGAGCCCAATCGCTGGGCTTAAGCGCATGTTTTCTGTTCAGTCACTGGTGGAGTTGTTGAAAGCGATCGCAAAAGTGACGCTGGTTGGGTTTGTGGCGGTTGTGGTGTTGAACTATTTCTTGCCGGAAACATTGGGGCTGACTTTTCAATCCATTCAGTTGGCCATCGCACATGGTATAGATATTGTTATTTGGTCCTTCGTATTTGTTACCTTGGCGTTGGCGTTAATTGCGGCGATAGATGTGCCGTTTCAAGTTTGGTCTCATAAAGAAAAGTTAAAAATGACCAAGCAAGAAGTGAAAGACGAATTTAAACAGCAGGAAGGTGACCCGTTAGTAAGGGGGCGGATTCGCCAAATGCAGCGCCAAGCCGCGATGAATAGAATGATGGCAGACGTGCCTAATGCGGATGTAATCATTACTAACCCGACACATTTTTCGGTGGCGTTAAAATACGATCAAGCAAGCGGCTCTGCCCCAGTTTTATTGGCGAAAGGCGGAGATTTTATCGCTTTGAAAATTCGCGAAGTTGGCAATCACTATGATATCCCTGTGATACAATCGCCAGCTTTAGCAAGGGCAGTTTATCACCATACCGAGATCGGTGATGAGATACCCCAAGGCTTATTTAAGGTCGTTGCCCAATTGTTGGCGTATGTTTATCAATTGCGAAATGCTCGTATGGGTGCTCCAAGGCCAGAAGCGATGCCTAATTTGGATGTTCCAGACGAGTTTCAATGGGACGGAAATTAACCATGTTTTACGTTTTTTTATTAGGGAAAGTGTGTGGATTTTGACCGCAGCCGTATTGCAGGGCAGGTTCAAGGGATTTTTAGTGGGAATCTAGGTATTCCTATTTTGTTATTGTCGCTGTTGGCGATGATGATATTGCCTATTCCTGCGTTTTTACTGGATGTGCTTTTTACGTTCAATATCGCCTTGGCCATTGTTGTGTTGTTGGTGGCGATTTATTCCATGCGTCCTTTGGATTTCGCTGTTTTCCCTACTGTGTTGCTTGTCTCGACACTCATGCGATTGGCGCTTAATGTGGCCTCGACGCGAGTGGTGTTGCTGAATGGGCATGAGGGTGGTGATGCGGCTGGTAAGGTTATTCAGGCGTTTGGTGAGGTCGTTATTGGTGGTAACTACGTTGTTGGTTTTGTGGTGTTTGCCATTTTAATGATCATAAACTTTGCTGTGGTGACAAAAGGTGCTGGGCGAATCTCTGAAGTGAGTGCGCGTTTTACCTTGGACGCTATGCCAGGCAAGCAAATGGCTATTGATGCGGATTTGAACGCTGGCATGATCGATGCCGATCAAGCGAAACAGCGCCGTACGGAGATCGCTGCCGAAGCCGAATTTTATGGCTCTATGGATGGTGCGTCGAAATTTGTAAAAGGGGACGCAATTGCCGGGTTGCTTATCCTAGGTATCAATATCATTGGTGGTTTGGCCATCGGTATGGCGCAGCATGACTTGTCTTTTGCGGAAGCGATTGAGCGCTATTCTTTGTTAACTATTGGTGATGGCTTGGTCGCGCAGTTGCCTTCATTAATGTTGTCCACGGCCGCCGCGATCATGGTAACTCGGGTTAATGAGTCTGGTGATATGGGCTCGCAAATTGTCCGCCAGATGTTTGGTTCTTCTAAAGCGCTTTATGTCGCAGCCGGTGTCATGACGATTATGGGGATTGTGCCTGGCATGCCTCATTTTTCCTTTTTGTCTTTAGCGGCTTGCATTGGTGGTCTGGCATATTTCCTCGAATATCGTAAAAAACAGAAACCAAAACAAGGGCCAAAAGGGGCGAGCAAGACCTCGTCGGAAGCGCCGGTTCCAGCTGAAGTAAGAGATCTTAGTTGGGATGACGTTGCGCCAGTGGATATGCTGGGTTTGGAGGTTGGGTATCGGCTGATTCCCTTAGTAGACAAAACGCAAGGTGGCGAATTGTTGGCACGGATTAAGGGGGTGCGTCGCAAGCTATCTCAGGATTTGGGCTTTTTGGTGCCCAGTGTTCACATTCGAGACAACTTGGATTTGATGCCAAATGCGTATCGGGTCACGCTTATGGGAGTGAGTTTAGCTGAAGCAGAAGTTCACCCAGATAAAGACTTGGCGATCGATCCTGGACAGGTGTTCGGTTCTATTGACGGTATTGCTGGGAAAGACCCATCGTTTGGTTTGGATGCAGTATGGATTGATCCCAAAAAACGTGACCAAGCGCAAACCTATGGCTATACGGTTGTGGACGTCAGTACGGTAGTGGCGACACACATTAATCAGATTATGCATAAGCACGCGTATGAGTTAATTGGGCACGATGAGGTTCAGCAACTATTGAGCTTGTTAAAACAGTACAATCCTAAATTGGCTGAAGAATTGGTGCCTAATACTGTTCCATTGAGCGTGCTGTTGAAAGTGTTGCAAAACTTGTTGATTGAGGGTGTGCCACTCAGAGATATGAGAACCATTGCTGAGGCTATTATGGGGGTTCAGCCAAAAACTCAAGATCCTATGGTGCTAACCGCCGCGGTTCGAACCTCTTTGTCTCGTTTGATTATTCAGACGTTGGCGGATGGGGTAGAAGAGATACCTGTGTTGACGTTAGAGCCACAGTTGGAAAAAATGTTGATGCAAACGGTTCAGCAGAGTCAGCAGTCGGGTATTAAGAATGAAGAAGCCTTGATTTTAGAACCGCAAATGGCAGAACAATTGCAAGCATCTTTGCGTCAGTCTGCAGAGCAGCAAGAGGCGATGGGTAATACCCCAATATTGATCGTTTCAGCACCAATACGTCCAATGTTAGCGCGCTTTATGCGTTACGGTATGGTGAATATGTCAGTGCTTTCTTATCAAGAAGTTCCTGATCATAAGCGCATTACTGTGGTGGGGGTAATTGGGCAGTAACGCTTGGCTGTTTTACGTAAAAGATTGTATCTATATTTATTGGAATCTTTCGGGTAAGCTATGGATTTGTAAGAAAAATAAACTGGAAGGATTAAGTTATTCATGCAAATTAGGCGGTTTCGAGCACCTGACATGCGACAAGCGATACGGAAAGTTCGCGATGCCGTAGGCCCTGATGCGGTCATTTTGTCAAATCAGCGTCTGCCTACAGGGGAGATAGAGATTGTCGCTGCCCTTGATTATGATGGTTCCCTGCCTTCCAGTATGACTTCTAAACGTCCTGAATCCACTCGTAATGAGTCGATCTCTTCCCCTCGTCCAGATTCTAATGTAAACCCCAGTGCGGACTATCTTGAGCGAATCGAGCGAGCCAAACAACAAACAGCCCCGCCTAAGAATACGTCCCTTTATGAAGAGCCTCGTCAAGAAACTCGTATTGAAATGCCTTCATTGGCTGACGATAAAGACGATCCGAGTCTGGAAGAAGCGCTTTCTGTTCGAAATACTGGCAGTAGTCAGCAATTACGAGAAATGGAGCTTGAGCTTAAAAGTGTTCGGGCTATGCTTGAGCAGCACCAACAGAACGAAAGTCGCTCAGCAGCCAGAGAGTCTTCAGTCGAGACTCGCGCCCGTGAAAAGTTGAAAGGGTTAGGTCTATCTGAATTCGTTATTTCTAGATTGATTGATGATATTGATCTAAAGGGGCGTGAAGACGATTGGAATCGTTTATTAGCGCATTTGGCGGATTATATTCCGGTACGCTCTAGCGCTTCTGAGTTTCGTGGATGCATAGCTTTTATGGGGCCAACGGGAGTTGGTAAAACAACGACCATTGGTAAAATTGCCGCTCAGCATGTTTTAAAGCATGGCTCAGAGGGCGTTGTGTTAATAACAACGGATACTTACCGCATAGCTGCACATGAACAATTGCGCACGTTTGGTCGAATTTTAAATGTCCCTGTTGAAGTGGTGAATGAGTATTCTGATTTAAATGAAGTGTTGGCTAAATATGCTCACTACTCATTGGTGCTTGTTGATACGGCAGGGATGAACCCAAGAGACTCAAATTTAGAACGACAGCTTCTTATGATGAAGCGCGCCAGAGCCAGCTTGAAGAAATTGCTTGTTTTACCTTGTACTAGTCAACGACAAGTTTTAAAAACAGTGACAGAGGTCTATTCTCAGGTTCAGTTAGATGGCTGCGTATTGAGTAAGCTTGATGAATCTGCTTCACTTGGTGAGGCGATTAGTGTAGTTATTGAAGAAGGGCTGCCAGTTGTATATATCGCTGATGGCCAAAGAATACCAGATGATATCGAGCCAGCTCGTGCCCATAACTTGATTAGTCGTGCTGTATACACAGCAGAACATTACAGTCAGTTATATGGGTCACTAAAGTATGGTAGTTAGTAAAATTATGTTATTACTGAAAGCGTTGCGCCAAACTATGTAGTACAGTTAGTTAGCGCAACTAACTTAAATGGTAAAGGTTGCTTAGACTATTTTATGCAGACCAAAAATGGATATGACACATACTCAAAAAAGCGACGCTTTCGATTGATGCGATTGTTGAGCAATATGGGTATTTAGTAAAAAAGATTGCCTACCATCTTTTGGCGCGGTTACCAGATAGCGTAGATGTTGACGATTTAATTCAAGCAGGCATGATGGGCTTGATTGAAGCATACAAACGTTTTGAGTCAACGAAAGGTGCAAGTTTTGAGACCTATGCGGGTATCCGTATTCGCGGCTCTATTATGGACGAGGTTCGCAAAACAGATTGGGCGCCTAGATCGGTTCGGCGAAATGGCAGAGCGGTTGCAAATGCCATAAAAGAATTAGAAGCGACATTAGGTCGTGATGTGTCTGATATGGAAGTAGCAGCGCATATGAACATAAGCATGGATGAATATCATGAAATGATACATTCATCCATGTCGACTCAGTTGTTTAGCTATGAAGAAATGCTAGACTCTGATACAAGTAATTTAGACAGCGTTGAATCTGAAATCGAAAATACACCTTACTCTTTAGTGGAAGAAGGTGGGTTTCAAAATCAATTAGCAACAGAGATTGATAATTTACCGGAAAGAGAAAAGTTGGTTTTGTCCCTTTATTATAATGAAGAGCTGAACCTAAAAGAAATCGGCGCTGTATTAGGTGTTAGTGAATCAAGAGTCAGTCAAATACATAGTCAAGCGGCTATGAGATTGAGAGCTAGATTAAGTGATTGGCGAGATTAATTATGAGTTGTGTAATATTACCTTTGGGGTGTGGAGGTTGCATTGGATAAAAACATGAAGATCCTAATTGTTGATGATTTCTCGACAATGAGACGAATCATTAAAAATTTATTACGGGATTTAGGGTTTACCAATACAGTCGAAGCGGATGACGGAACGACTGCATTGCCTATACTTCAGGCAGGAACGATTGACTTTCTTGTTACCGATTGGAACATGCCTGGAATGACCGGTATCGAATTACTTCGTGCTGTTCGTGCAGACGAAAAATTGAAAAGTATTCCTGTTCTAATGGTAACGGCAGAAGCGAAGCGTGACCAAATTATTGCTGCGGCTCAGGCTGGGGTTAATGGTTACGTGGTAAAACCGTTTACTGCGGTGGCTCTCAAAGAAAAGATTGAGAAAATATTCGAACGAATAGATGCTGCAAAATAGGGAATATAGATGTCAAAAATATTGGGATCTGGACTAGTAGATTTTGAAAATCTAGTTAAAGATGGCGCTGTAGAGCTTTTAAATTACATTGAAGTCGGTGACTTTAGTGGTGCGATTAAGAAGATTCAAGAACTGAGCGAAGCGCGTCATAATAGCTTCTATAACGAGGTGGGTTTTTTAACCCGAAGTTTGCATGATGCTATTCGTGATTTTCAAATTGATTCAATGGATTTGGTTGTCGGTGAAGGTGGTAACGAATCTACCACAAAAATTACTGATGCATCTGATCGGTTGAATTATGTTATTGAGACAACTAGTGCAGCTGCTAATAAAACCATGGACATGGTTGATAGTAGTGTTCCTGTTGCCAGTGAATTACAAAGTCAGGCAAGAGAGCTTCGTAAAGACTGGAGTCGCCTAATTCAACGGGATTTAACGCCACAAGAATTTAGAGATTTATACAAGCGTATTGATGTTTTCTTATCGTATGCTGATGACAGTGCCACCACCTTGCATTCAAACCTCAACACAATTCTTCTAGAGCAAGGTTATCAAGACCTAACAGGTCAAGTTATCGCTAGAGTGAATGATTTAATTCGAGATGTGGAAGAAAAACTTGTGCATCTCGTTGCTGTTGCTGGACGCGTTGATAGTATCTCCGGAATTGAACATAAAGAGAACGAGTCTGAACACGATGACACTCGTGGACATGGCCCAGCTATTAATAAACAAAACAACCCTGAAGTACTGAATAGTCAAGACGAAGTAGACGACTTGCTATCAAGTCTTGGTTTCTAGAAGGAGCTGAGGATGAGTTTCGAGGTCGATGAAGAGATTCTACAAGATTTTTTGGTAGAAGCTGGTGAAATTCTTGAACAGCTTTCCGAACAGTTAGTAGATTTAGAACAAAACCCAGATGATAAGCCTTTGCTTAACGCCATCTTTCGTGGTTTTCACACTGTAAAAGGTGGGGCTGGGTTTTTGCAATTAACTGCATTGGTTGATTGCTGCCATTACGCAGAGAACGTTTTTGATATTTTAAGAAACGGACAGCGTAAAATAGACTCAGATCTAATGGACATCGTGTTGCAAGCACTGGATGCGGTGAACGAGATGTTCGATACAGTACGAGCTGGGGGTGAACCAGAACGTGCTTCGCCAGAGTTGATTGCCGCCTTGAGTGCGTATGCTAAAGCGCCAACAGCAGAAGAACTGGCAGAGCAAAATGACGATGCAGAAGACACGGCTGATGAGGATGAAGCAGAAGTAGAGGCCGAAGAAGATGTTGATGCTTCAACAACTGACAATGCTGATGATTCTGTAGATATTTCAGATGATGAATTTGAGTCGTTGCTTGATGCCCTTGGCGATGCGCCTGCAGACGCAGTCGATGCAAAAAGCAACAACGCATCAGAGGCTCACGATGCACCTAAATCAGACGATGAAATAACAGAAGATGAGTTCGACGCACTGCTAGATCAATTGCATGGGAACAGTGCCCCTGGAGTAAATGACAAGCAGGAAGAGAGTTCAGCATCCGATGTGGCTTCTGATGAAATTACAGAAGATGAATTTGAAGCTCTACTGGATCAGCTTCACGGTGAAGTTGACCCAAGCAAAAAGGCTTCATCAGAAGATAAGACGGATGAAAAAACATCGCAGCCAGAAGCATCTACGGCCGGTGCTGAGTCTGATCTTATTACAGAAGATGAATTTGAATCCTTATTAGACAGTTTGCAAAGTAAGGAAAAAGCCAAAAAAGTCGAAGAGCCTGCACCTGCGTCTAAGCCAAAAGCGGCAGCACCGAAACCTAAAGAATCTCCAAAGCCTGCTTCGAAACCAGCAGCTCCGGCTCCAGAGCCTGAGCATGCAAAAGAAAAAACAGCGAATGCGCCTGTTACTCAAGAAGCAACAGTTCGTGTTGATACTAAGCGATTAGACGACATCATGAACATGGTTGGCGAATTGGTATTGGTGCGAAATCGGTTGGTTCGTCTTGGCCTTCAAAGTGAAGATGAGTCAATGGGCAAAGCGGTATCAAACCTAGATGTCGTTACGGGTGACTTGCAAAACGCTGTCATGAAAACCCGTATGCAGCCAATTAAGAAAGTATTTGGTAAGTTCCCACGGGTTGTCCGAGATTTGGCTCGTAACTTGAAAAAAGAAGTGAACCTTGAGCTTCGTGGGGAAGAAACGGATCTAGATAAAAACTTGGTTGAGGCGCTTGCTGACCCACTCGTTCACTTGGTGAGAAATTCCGTCGATCACGGTGTTGAAGCTCCAGATGTTCGTGAGGCAAAAGGCAAACCAAGAGTAGGGCATGTCGTCCTTTCTGCTGAACAAGAAGGCGATCATATTTTGTTGTCCATCGAAGACGATGGTGCAGGTATGGATCCCGATGTTTTGCGCAGAAAAGCGGTCGAAAAAGGCTTGATGGATACGGATGCTGCTGAGCGTTTGTCCGACGAAGAAGCATTTAATTTAATCTTTGCGCTCTGGTTTCTCAACCAAAGTTGAGATTACTGATGTGTCTGGTCGTGGTGTGGGGATGGACGTTGTTAAAACGAAAATTTCACAACTAAACGGCACTTTGCAGATCAAGTCAGTGTTAGGCCAAGGATCACGCTTTATTATTAAAGTGCCGTTAACGTTGGCGATTATGCCGACTCTTATGGTGACTTTGTCTGATCAGGCATTTGCTTTTCCATTGGTCAGCGTAAATGAAATTTTTCACCTTAATTTGAAAAAGACCAACGTGGTTGATGGCCAGCAAGTTGTTGTGATTAGAGGTAAAACTCTACCGATTTTCCATCTTAAGAGCTGGTTGGTCAAAGGTAATGCGAAAGGTGATTTGCCAACAGAAGCACATGTTGTGGTCGTTCAGGTGGGCATGAGTGAAGTTGGGTTTGTTGTCGATCAATTGGTTGGTCAAGAAGAAGTGGTTATAAAACCATTAGGTAAAATGTTGCAAGGTACTGCCGGTATGGCTGGTGCAACAATAACTGGTGATGGTCGTATTGCATTGATTCTGGATGTGCCTAGTATGCTGAAACGTTACGCATCTAGGTAGGACGCTTTTCATTTAGGGGATGTGATATGCCTGTTAAGGTGCTGGTTGTTGATGATTCTGGTTTTTTTCGACGTCGTTTAGTCGAAATATTTGAAGCAGATCCTAGACTAACCGTTGTTGGTACTGCAAATGACGGACGAGAAGCAATAGATAAAGTTCAGTCTTTATCACCCGATGTTGTGACCATGGATTATGAGATGCCAGTCTTAGATGGCATTGCTGCTGTATCCAATATAATGAAGCTAAAGCCGACGCCTGTGCTTATGTTTTCCTCATTAACTCATGAGGGAGCTAAAGTAACACTGGATGCTCTTGAAGCAGGTGCTGTTGATTTTATGCCGAAAAACTTCGAGGATATTTCTCGAGATTCGGCGGTTGTTAAACGCGCGCTTGTTGATCGAGTGTTGGCGGTAGCAAGAACTCGGTTTGCTGGAGACAGACGCCCCGTTCCAGCTCTTGCACCTCGAGAAGCACCAAAGCCTATTGTTACCGAGCGTGGGGTCATTATTCCCCGTATGAGAAAAACGCGTCAGTCTTGTGGCTATTGGTACTTCTACGGGGGGCTGATGGCACTACAGGCTGTATTAAGCAAATTGCCTAAAGATTTCTCTGCTCCGTTGGTGCTGGTTCAGCATATGCCAGCGGCATTTACGGGGGCTTTCGCAGAACGTTTAAACAATATTTGTCAGATTACAGTCAAAGAAGCTCAAGATGGTGATCGTTTGCAAGCGGGTGTTGCTTTGCCAGCACCAGGTGGTAAGCAGATGATGATTGATCCGCGTAATGGGGGCTGTGTTCGTATTCTTGATGGCGATGAGCGTTTAAATTATAAGTCCCCTGTGGATGTGACTTTGGGTCTGCGTCTAAGTGTTATCCAGGCAAGGTGCTTTCTGTTGTTATGACTGGTATGGGTGTGGATGGACGAGAAGGAGCTCGCATGTTGAAGAACTCGGGCTCTAAAGTTTGGATTCAGAGCGAAGAGTCATGCGTAATCTATGGCATGCCGATGGCCGTCGAAAAGCCAACTTGGCGGATGAAATTATTGACCTCGACCATATTGGTGAGCGTATTGCGCGTGAGGTTAGTTAGTGGATTTTGTGACGTTAGCGGGCTTAATCATTGCTTTTAGTTCAGTATTACTTGCTAATTGGTTAGGAGGTGGAGAGGTCATCCTCCTCCTTAATTTGCCTTCAGCTATCATCGTCATAGTTGGAAGCATTGGAGCGACTTTAATTCAAAGCAGCATTCAGGAAGCAATTCGTGCTTTGGTGTTAATCAAGTGGAGTCTCTTCCCGCCTGTTTACGACTTTCATTCAACAAGAGCGTCATTGAATAATCTTGCACACAAAGCAAGACGCCTTTCTTTACTGGCATTGGAATCGGACGTCGAAGTGCTGGGCAAGTCATTTTTCCAGTCGAGCCTTACAAATGGCAATTGACGGAACGGATCCTGAATTATTAGCGGACCGACTGCATGATGATGCAGTAAGAATACATGATAAACGCATGAAAAGTGTTACATTTATAGAGTCAATCGGTGGTTATGCACCCACTTTAGGGATAATGGGCTCTGTTCTGGGGTTGATTCAGGCGATGGCTAACTTAGATAGCCCAGAAGCATTAGGGCATGGAATCGCGGTTGCATTTGTTTCTACATTGTACGGTCAGGGCTTTGCGAACCTTGTTATCTTCCCCATTACTAAGAAACTGACAGGCTATGTTGATAAAGAGCTACTTTACCATCAGTTACTTACGGATGGGATTTGTGGCATAGCAACTGGCAAACACCCGTATCGATTAGAGCTTGAGCTCAATACCTATGAGTGATGCTCCCAAGACCTCCAAGCGTCGAAGGATGGCAGCTAAGCCATCTTCTTCGGGTGTGCAAGGTCGAGATCGATGGATTCTTTCCTACGCCGATTTTATTACTCTTCTATTTGCTTTTTTTGTTGCCCTTTATTCCCTCTCGCTTAAAAACTCCGGTGACGAGCAACGACTAAAAGAAACCCTTCATGGTGTATTTGAAGCGGTTCAAAAATCCATCAAACCGATTAATATTGGGGAGCCAATTGTTGGTGAACCAAAAGACACAGAAGTCGTTGAAGCAAAACCAATTCCTGCTGCTCCGCCAACAATCGAAGAAGAAAAATCTTCTGCCGTTTATTCCTTGTTAAGCCAAGTGGTTGAAAACCAGTTTTCCGGTTTGCACGCAACAGGTCAAATATCGGTAACTGAGTCGGCTGACTGGGTCAGCTTAGAACTTAAATCTGGACTGTTGTTTGGTCAGGGCGAATATGAGTTAACCAATGAAGCGGTTGCTTTGCTCATTTTGGTGGCAAATATTTTAAAAGCACACCCTTCGGTTATTTTGGTGGAAGGCAATACGGACGATACGCCTGTTAATTCGAGACGTTTGGTATCTAATTGGCATTTGTCTAGCCTGCGATCTTCGTCTGTTGTGGATGAGTTGGTGTACCGAGGCGTGGATCCAAAGATGATTGCTCCTATGGGCTTTTCTGGAGAGCACCCCAAAGTTAGAAATACGAATGACTATGCCCGCCAGCAAAATCGTCGGGTAATTTTGCGAATTAGTAAGCGTGGTGCTGATAATCTACATGATTACTTGTTTCAATAGCGTATTACTGTATATGATTGCAAGGAATTCGTAAGCAAAATAACAGCATAGGGTATCAGGGGAGTCAGAGTGCACATTTGGGCAGTGGCGAATCAAAAAGGCGGCGTTGGCAAAACGACGACAGTAGTTTCTTTAGCAGGCTTATTAGCTGATGCTGGAAATCGAGTGTTAATGATCGACCTTGATCCGCATGGTTCATTGACGAGCTACTTTCGTTTTGATCCTGACTCTATTGAAAAAAGTGCCTATAGCCTTTTCCAGACAACAGGGAAAATTCCTGAAGACCTACCCGCGTCCTTGATTTTAGAAACAGGACATCCCAATTTGTCTTTATTGCCTGCTTCTACCGCATTAGCAACATTAGAACGTCATGCTCAATCGCAAGGTGGCATGGGATTGGTTGTTTCAAAAACATTGGCGATTCTTTGGGATGATTACGACTACGTCTTAATAGACAGCCCACCTGTGCTGGGTGTATTGATGATTAATGCGTTAGCGGCTTGTCAGCAACTTGTGATACCGGTACAAACAGAATTTTTGGCGATCAAAGGGTTAGAGCGCATGGTGAGGACTCTGACGATGATCAATCGTGCCAGAAAGCGTCCTGTTCCTTTCGTGATTGTACCAACGCTCTTCGACAGACGAACGCAAGCCTCGAATAAAAGCTTGCGCAATTTAAAAGATACTTACGAGGAATTGGTTTGGCATTCGGTCATTCCAGTCGATACCAAATTACGAGATGCCAGTACCGCAGGCATTGCTCCTTCCGCATTGGATCCAAATGCCCGAGGAATTAAGGCATATGCAAGTCTGATGGATTCTTTGCTGAACCCAGCGGGATAGTAATAGTTTATGAAAGAAACAAAAAGCAAAGAGCAGGATTTGATCGGACCTCAGGTGGCTTTACAGCGCTACCTTGATGATCTGCTGCAAGAAGCAACAACGATACCGCTTTCTGAAAGTGAGAACCCCATTTCAGAAACGGCAGATGTAAATGATGTCGACTCAGAGGCGGCTGACGTAACGCCTGATACGGATTCTGAGTTGAGTGAAGATGATCTCACTTCGTTAGATGCGTCTTTTAAAGATTTTGAAGAGGCCATTTCAAGTGAAGAAATAGAGTGGCCGGTAGAAAATGAAGTGTTAAATACTATTGAGCCAGAGCCAGAGCCAGAGCCAGAGCCAGAGCCAGAGCCAGAGCCAGAGCCAGAGCCAGAGCCAGAGCCAGAGCCAGAGCCAGAGCCAGAAAAAACGAGTCGAGTGGCGAAGACGGACCCTTTGCCTTGGGCTACAGGACGCTTTGAATGTCTGCTGTTTTATGTCGGTGGTTTGAAAATGGCTGTGCCGCTGGTTGAATTAGGTGGTATTTTCCAGAGTGGAAGTGACAAACTAACCTCTATATTTGGTCAGCCTGAGTGGTTTATGGGGGTGGCAAATGTCGGTGAGTTTAACCTTCGAACTGTGGACACGGCGTTGTGGGTTATGCCGAATCACTATAAAGGCGTTTTGAAAGAGAACTTTAAGTTTGTCATTCAGTTGGATCGCTCTGATTGGGGCGTAGCGTGTGAGCGTGTAGCAGAAGCGATTACTTTAGAGCCTTCGCAAGTAAAATGGCGAAGTGATCGCAGCAAACGTCCTTGGTTAGCGGGTACAGTAATTGATCATATGTGTGCCATACTGGATGTACAGGGTTTTATAGAATTGTTGGATGACCCAAAGAATGGGTTTAAAAACGCGCTCAAATAATTGAAATGATCATTTTTGATCTTTGGAGATGAATAATGGCAACTAGCATCGCGTTAAAAAGCGCAAATCAGTCAGAAGATCCAATGTTGCAGTGGGTAACGTTCCGTCTAGAGAATGAAATCTATGGTGTTAATGTTATGCAAGTTAAAGAAGTACTGCGTTACTCTGAAATTGCCCCTGTGCCTGGTGCGCCTAATTTTGTATTAGGTATTATTCATTTACGTGGTACGGTCGTTACTGTGATCGACACTTGTCAGCGCTTTGGTTTGCCTTCAGGTGATATTACGGATGCCACCCGTATCATGATTTTGGAAGTAGAAGGTCATGTGATTGGGATTTTGGTCGATGCGGTGTCTGAAGTGGTGTATCTGCGTCAGTCAGAAATTGAGCCGTCCCCAAATGTTGGTAACGATGAATCTTCAAAATTTATTCAAGGTGTTTGCCATAAAAATGATATCTTATTGATTCTTGTGGATTTGGATAAGTTGTTATCCGAAGATGAATGGTCTGAAGTAGGATCGATGTAATTTAAGGTAGCTGTACTAGATGGAATCTCAATGGTTATTTAACCTCCTATTAATGCTGCAGTTCGTGATTTTGATCGCGGTGGTAGTGTGGGCCTTTAGATTATCGAAACGATTGGCTTTACTGAAGCGTGAACACGCTGAGGCAGAGTCAAGCCAAAAGAAGCAGGTGCAAGTGCTTGCTTCCGGTTCTATTGGAATGGGGCGTCGTTTGGTGGCGATTGAGAAAAAATTGAATCTTGCCGTTGAAAAACAATCTGAGATCTTATCTAAAGAAGGTGGGGTCTCTTATAATCGTGCGATGGAGTTGCTTGAAATGGGCGCAACCATTGATGATTTAGTCTCTAAATGCGGCTTGATTCGCGCCGAAGCAGAATTAATTAGCTTGTTGAAACAGGAATCACGAAGAAACTCCGATTACCACTGATGGTCTTTTATTTGGTGAGCGAAGGCGATAATTTCTGCAACGGCTAAATATAACGACTCGGGTATTTCTTCCCCCAATTCTAAGGTGCTGAGCATCTCTACTAGTTCTGGGCTTTGGTGAAGCAGGACATCGTTGTCTTTTGCTACGGCCATTATTTTCTCTGCGAGCAAACCGCTGCCTTTTGCTGTCACTGTTGGTGCTGCGGTGTAGTCGTATTTTAGCGCCACTGCTTTTTGCATTAGGTCCTCACGTCAATCAAAGATTGGCTTTTCGTCACATTTATAGTGTCTTTTTCCAGTTTGGTTTGAAAGGCGTCTAACCTTTCTACCTCAATATCTTTGTCTTTTAACTGCTGCTTTAATGCAGACATATTTTTCTGTAGTTTCTGAACTGTTTCTGGGTCTTCAGCCGCAAATAGAATGCCGACTTTGTTTGCTTGTATGCTGACTCGCGCATCAAATCGACCCGTTTCTTCAAAGTCAAATTTTAGCTTTACCAGCCAGCGGCGGTCTTGTTTTGTTTGTTCTTGTGTACTGGCGTCTTTATCAATGGCTATTTGCACAAAATTGAGCGACTGCCCCTGTTTTATTGGGAGTTCAATGTGCAGCGGGTACGTTATTGTTGATATCTGGTTTGGGTCTGAAAAATGACGCAGCTGGTTGGTCGTAATGCGCTCTATGGCATTGGCTATTTGCTCGGTTGGTATGCTTGCGAACCGTCCCGTACTGACGTTGTCTTGAGTTTCTTTTAGTCTAGTTAGGTTAAGTTTCAGGTCGGCAGGAATAAGAGTTTTGCTGTCATTGACCAGCAGAGTTTCAGTAAACACGCCGCTGGTTTGCATTGCTTGTTTCATGGCGTCTGGCGATGTGGTTAATGCTGCCAAGTTAGGGATATTTTGCATTAATTGCTTCAGCGCTTGTTGGGTTTGAGGTGGCAAGGTCGATGGTGACGATTCGCTCAGCGTTTGAAGTTGTTTGACGAGTTGGGTCATATCTCCAAGCGAGAGTTGCTTTGGTAAGCTTTGTTTAAGCGCTTCAACATGCGGCGATACGGATGTTGAGGTAATCTTGGTCGGCAGCACTTGCATGTTATTGCTTGCGTCTACCAGCACACGAAGTGTATCGCCTTTTTTGAGTGGCGTTTGGCTCAGAATGGGGAACTCTGATGTGCCATCTGTAACGGTCACTTGTTGTGGTGTCGCTACGCTGGCTGTGGCGTTGCTCGGCTGAGCGGGTAAGCTCGTTGTCAAAGACCCAGAAGATTGGGGAGCTTGTGACGAGGAGAGGGGATGAGAAGGGGGAGATGGCGCAATAGAGGGGGGTGGTGGAAGGCCGGCTAATGGATTAGAAGGCATGGCCGTTGCAGGTATTGTGGTAGATGTCATACTAGCAGGCGTTGACGTTACGGTTAAATGAACAACACGTGATGCGAGCGTTAAATCAGTGTTTTGATTGATCCTTGTTTGTGGCGTATTACCCACTTTATTGGTTTGGCTCTCAACTGGAATCGTTAAGCTGGGTTGAAGAGGGTCAGTTTTATTAAGTTGAGCGGTCTTGATTGTGCTGATATCAAGCGCTTGTCCTGTATTGATTATGGTAAAGGGCTGCTGTGCACTGGTTGCATGCAAAATTTGCGCAGGCTTGCCCTGAAAGCGAATTGCCTCGCTGCCTTGGAACTTAATGACGCTTAGGCTCTCTATTAGCTTTATTTCGCTGCTGAGCTTGGCGATCGCCCCAGTGTAGTTTGGGATGCGGCTGCTGGTGGTATTGGCACTCTGATTGCCTGATGTTTTGTTGAGCGTAGACTGAATGTCAGAGATCATGCCGTTTGCCTGCTGGTTCGTTATTTTGGAAATATTCTCATATAATGTTCGGGCTTCAGTGTAGCTAAATAAACACACTGTGATCTTTATATCGACCGACTTGGGTAAATCTTTTGCAAGCTGTTGCTACTTTGACAATATCAGACCTTTGGATCGAGCGGGACGAGAGGGATTTGTGTGCGGGATTATCCGTTCAACTTGTGGCGGGTGAGGCGATTCGTATTTTGGGTGTAAATGGCGCCGGTAAAAGCTCTTTGCTCAAAGTGATCGCTGGCGTCATGTCTCCATTAAAAGGTGAGATACATTACTTAGGTCAAGATGTCACACATGATCGACGGCCGCTTCAACAAGATCTGCTGTATCTTGGGCATTCGTTAGGGATAAAGAATTTGCTTACGGTGAGTGAACATATTCGCCATTATTGTCCATCTGTCTTGCCAGAAACCCTGCAAACAGTGTTGACTCAATTGGGGCTCATAGACTACGCAGATACCCAAGTTAAGGCATTATCAGCGGGGCAGAAACAGCGAGTTGCTCTTTCTCGTTTGTGGGTAGAAAACAAAGCACTTTGGTTGTTGGATGAGCCTTTTGCTACTTTGGATGTCAATGCGGTTGCGCTATTGGAGTTACGTATCAAACAGCACGTTTCCGCTGACGGTTTGGTGTTGTTCACCACTCATCAAGAAGTGCTGTCTCTAAATGCTCGTGAAGTTTCGTGGTTAGTATGACGTATTTTTCTTTTTTGATGACGGAATTTTGTGTCTTATGGCGCCGTAAACACGATGTTTTTAATGCTGTGTTATTTTTCATTATCGTTGTGTCTTTGTTTCCGCTAGGTATTGACCCTGCGCCTGAGTTTTTGGCTCCAGCGTCAGGCGGTATTCTCTGGTGTGCTGCTGTCCTGTCGATCTTGATGGTCATAGAAGGTATTTTTAAAGAAGATTATCGCGATGGTTCGCTAGAACAATGGCTGGTTAGTGGGTTGTATTTACCACTGTTGGTGTTACTTAAACTGATCGTTCAATGGGCTGGCGTGGTGATGCCTCTGTTGATGGTGATGCCGCTGTTGTCGCAGATGTTGTATTTGCCTAGTGGCAGCTTTTGGGTGTTGATCATGACGGTCGTGCTTGGAACCCCAAGCTTATTTTTGATAGGCGCCATTGGAGCAGCCTTAACGGTATCGTTGAGGCAAGGCGCAATGCTGGTGATGCTATTGATATTGCCTTTCTATCTTCCGGTGATTATTTTTGCCGTGTCGGCGATAAGGGCCTCACAAGAAGGGGCACCGTATTTTGGTTTTTTGGCGATGTTGTTGGCCATGTCTTTATTGTCTTTGGTGATATCGCCCTTTATGACGGCCGTTGCCGTGAAAGCGAGTGTGAATTAATGAATTGGACATGGTTTCATAAATTAGGGGCGCCAAAGTGGTTTTTTCATTGGTCTAAATCTTGGGCGCTGCCCGTCTTTTGTTTTTGGCGTTTTTTGCCTTCTTGTTGGGTTGGTATGGGGCTTGGCTTTTGCGCCAGAAGACTACCAACAAGGCAACAGTTTTCGAATCATTTATATCCATGTTCCTGCGGCGATGTTGGCGCAATCTTGTTATCTAGGGCTGGGTATCGCTGGTTTTGTTTTTCTTGTCTGGCAAATGAAAATAGCCCCTATTTTTATTAAATCACTGGCTCCTTTGGGGGCGGCGATGTCTTTGATTGCATTATTGTCTGGGTCTATTTGGGGAAAGACAACATGGGGGACATGGTGGGTTTGGGACGCGAGGCTAACATCGGTATTGGTGTTGTTTTTACTGTATATGGGCATCATCGCATTACAGAATGCGTTAGATGATGTGACGTTGGCGAACAAGGCCGCCGCAGTGATGGGAGTGGTGGGGTTAATTAATTTACCCATTATCAAATATTCCGTTATTTGGTGGAACACGTTGCATCAAGGCCCAACTTTTACGGTCACCGAAAAACCTTCGATGCCTGTCGAAATGTGGTTGCCATTGTTGGTGTCGGTTATCGGGTTTTATGGTGTCGTGGCCGGGTTATTGTTATGGCGGATGCAGTCTGAGATCTTGTGGCGAGAGAAGCGTTCGGCATGGGTAAGGCAAGAGGTATTGGGCGATGGCCTTTGATAATCTAATGGATTTTATGGCGATGGGTAAGCACGGCTTTTATGTGTGGACGGCTTATGGCGTGAGCATAGGCATACTCGTCGGATTGGTCTCTCATACTATGTTTCAGCGCCGGGACATTCGCAAAACATTACATCAACGTTTTATGAGGAAAGACACTCGCTAATGCATCCAGTTAGAAAGAAGCGTGTTGTGATGATCGCTGCCATTGTGTTGATTTTAAGCGCGGTGGTGGGGTTGGTTTTGTACGCCCTTCAGCAAAATATTAACTTGTTTTATTCGCCATCGCAGATTGCCTTGGGAGAAGCGCCGCGTCATGCGAATATTCGCGCAGGAGGCATGGTAGTGAAAGGAAGCCTTGTCCGTGATGCAAAGACATTGGCGGTGTCGTTTGATGTCACAGATTTTCAACACGAGGTCACGATAGAATACCGCGGTATTTTGCCCGATTTGTTTCGCGAAGGGCAGGGGGTTGTCGCGCAAGGAAAATTGAATAATCAAGGTGTATTTATAGCTTCTCAAGTACTGGCTAAGCATGATGAGAAATACATGCCACCAGAGATCTCTGATGCACTAAAAAATGCGCGTCCGCTGCCTGCTGTAAAGGCAAATACAGCCCCGTCTAATTATTAATTTGGCATTTATATGTTTCCTGAAATTGGTCAGTTTTCACTGATATTGTCATTGTTCTTTGCTTTGTCTTTGGCTGTTATGCCATTGCTTGGTTATTGGAAGGGAAATCGTCTGTTGCTCGCAACGGCTCGTCCGCTGACGTTTGTTATGTCGGCATTGATTGCCATCAGTTTTCTTTCATTGAGTTTGGCATTCTTACGCGATGATTTTTCCGTGCTGTACGTTAGCCAGAACTCCAATAGCCAATTGCCTGTTTGGTATAAATTTAGTGCGTTATGGGGCGGTCATGAAGGCTCTTTTGTTGTTATGGGTGCTGATCTTATCGGGATGGTGCTCTGCCGTCGCATTGAAAATACGTACGTTACCAGAGGATATTGGTCCTATTGTTCTTTCTGTATTGGGCGCCGTGACGGTTGGCTTTTTGTCTTTTTACTCTTTACCTCTTCGCCTTTCGTGCGCCT
>NZ_JAODTL010000057.1 GCF_026191375.1 Marinomonas pontica
ATGGTCTGTTGGTGGACGATCCTCATGGCCATTTGTTGGGTAAATTCACGGCGGAATATGACAATATTTATCAGCACACTCAGCGTGTGGCGTCTTATGCTGATTTCGAGGCGATGCAGGATTATCCATTGAAGACACAGCGTTTGCTGAAAAAGATCATTCGTACTCGGGCGGATCGATTGTTAAAACGTATTCTGTAGTTGTGATTGCCGTTGTAACGGCTCGGCAGCAAAACAAAAAAAGCGAATTCTAGGATTCGCTTTTTTTGTTTTTTGGTTTGTGTTTTTTGGTGGTTCAAGATCGTGAAAGTTGGCCGATTGTGTTATTTCTCCTTTAGGTTTTTCTGTACGGTAGCGGAGTACCAGTCTAGGAAGTTGATGACACCAAATTCGTAGGTTTCTGAATACGGCCCCGGCTGGTAGCCAATGGAGTTGATGCCAAGTTGGTTACGCTCACCCAGCACTTTGTCTTGTTCGTTGGTGGCGTCCCATACTTTGCGTAGGTTGTCGGTGTCGTAGTCAACGCCTTCTACGGCGTCTTTGTGGACGAACCATTTGGTGGTGACGATGGATTCTTGGGCTGAAATAGGCAATACGCGAAACACGATAAAGTGGTCAGATTGCATGTGGTTCCATGAGTTTGGTAGGTGCAGGATACGCATGGAGCCTAGCTCGCGGTTTTGTATTCTTCCCAGTGTTTTGGTGCAGGCTTTAGTGCCGTCCATAGTCATCACTTCGGTGCCTTTTTTCAGTGGCATGCGCACGATGCGGTTACGCTGTACGGCGCCGAAGCTTTGGTGTTTGTGAGGAATGCCTTCTGCGTCCCATTTTGCTGCTTGAGCGTTGTAATGGTCGTGAAAGTCTTGTGGTGCGCGCGGGTCTTCGGTGTCGTCCCACTCTAATAGTGTGTTCAGCAGTTCTGGGTGATTGCCGGCGCAGTGGTAGCATTCACGGTTATTTTCTAGTACCAGCTTCCAGTTTGCGCGTTCGTACATGGTGGATTCTACGGCGAGTTTGGTGTTCTCAACGTCATAAGGTTCCATGTAAGCGTCCAGCGTGGCGAGGTAGTCGTCAAAGCCGTCTTCTGGTTCGGTTTTGCCTAGGCAGATGTAGATGAAGCCGCCGCCGGTTTTGCAGAATGCGGATTTGAGCCCGTGTTGCTTCATGTCGAAATCTTTGTTCATTTCGGTGCCCGCAAACAGTAGGTTGCCTTTTAAGTCGTAAGTCCATTGATGATACGGGCAGACTAGGTTGGCGACTTTGCCTCGGTGTTCTGTGCAAATAACGGAGCCACGATGACGGCAGGTGTTGTGAAAGGCGCGAACGTTACCTTCGCCATCTCTCACGATTAATATTGGGTTTTGCCCAACTTCTACGGTGAAGTAGTCGCCTTTTTTTGGGATTTCGCTGGTCATACCAACAAATAGCCATTCTTTTTGGAAGACTTCTTCCATGTCTATTCTGAACATATGTGGGTCATTATAAAGCTGAGCGTCTAGTGAATAATTGCTAGGACGTTTTTCTAGGATCTCGGCCATGGTGATTTTTGCTTCGTTTAGGGAAGCGTGACGAACATTCAGTAAATCGTGTTGATTCATCTTTCTGGACCTTCATGACAAAAAGATTGATGGGCTGCATTTGCGTTGTGTGTGAACGACGAAGCTATAGTCGCTTAATCGCTTCCTCAGAAAATGACCATTCACGACATACGGTGATACATAAATCGACTCGCAATGGCTTGGCTGGTCTAGGTTTGGTCGCTATGAGCAACTAATTGTCGTTTAGAGTTAATTTGCTTAATCCGACTGCACCCAAAATGGCTCGAAAAGGTGTTATGCCATTTTAGGTACTCTACTTCAATTAAGAGATTTCAATATGACCAACTCTTCGACTGCTATGGTAAATGCTGATTATTTAGCGCCGGTAAATACTCAAACTTGGGTAAACGGACGACACAATGTCCGTTGTGTGAAAGTCATTCATGAAACATGGGACGTCAAAACGTTTTGTTTTATGGCTCAGCAGCCAGTGATGTTTTTCTTCAAGCCGGGGCAGTTTGTTACCTTAGAGTTGGAGATTGAGAATAAGCAGGTGATGCGTTCTTACACGATTTCGAGTTCGCCTTCTGTGCCGTACAGTTTTTCCATTACGGTGAAGCGTGTGCCTGGCGGCGAGGTGTCGAATTGGTTGCATGAAAACATGACCGTGGGTTCAGAGTTGGCGGTTCATGGGCCTGTTGGACAGTTTAACTGTATCGATTTCCCTGCTGAAAAAGTGTTGTTGTTGTCGGGTGGCGTGGGCATTACGCCGGTGATGTCGATGGCGCGTTGGTGGTTTGATACGAATGCGGATGTGGATATGACGTTCATCCACAGTGCGCGTTCCCCACGAGATGTGATTTACACCCGTGAGTTAGACCACATGGCGGCGCGTTTGGACAACTTTGGGTTGTATTTGATTGTCGAGCGCATGGAGAATGGCTTGCCTTGGCAGGGGTATCGTGGCTACTTGGATGCGGCGAAGCTGGATATGATTTCGCCTGATTTTATGGAGCGTGAGATCTTTTGCTGTGGCCCTGCACCGTACATGCGGGCAGTGAGGAATCTGCTTGAGTCCAGAGGCTTCGACATGAGCCACTACCATGAGGAGTCTTTTGGTGCGACACCGGCAAGTGTGGTGGAAGACGCTATTGAGCAGGCGGAAGTGGCTCAAGCTGAAGCCGATGCCGTAAATCAGGAAGATTTAGTCCGTGTTGAGTTCACTGGAAGTGGTAAGAGCATTCAGATTGCCGCGGGCGAAACGCTTCATACGGCGGCGGCTAAACTGGATCTGATGATTCCTAAGGCCTGCGGTATGGGTATTTGCGGAACGTGCAAAGTCTTGGTGAAGGAAGGGGAGACTCAGATGGATCATAATGGTGGGATTACAGACGACGACGTCGAAGCGGGGTATGTGCTGTCATGTTGTACTGTGCCGAAGTCGAACGTGGTGGTGGAATATTAATCGGCACTATGATGTATTTTTTATTAAATAAGCGTTCAATAAAAGAGCAATCTTGTTCTATATTAGTGCATGGTGTTAAGTTTTACGAATGGGGGAAAACGCGGTGTCGTTTTTCATCCGCTTTGAATGCGTAAATAGACGATATGATGCCTTGGATTTTGTATCTCCTTAAAAATAATAAAAGTATTTCTCGGTAGCATAAGCGAATGTGGTCTGGATTTTGCCTAGCTTAAGGGAGTACACATATGAGGACACTAATATGGTAATGGCGAATGGCTCTGGTCTTGCTTTCGATGCAAGAAGCACAACAAAAGTAGGTTTTTTATTGCTCGATCATTTTACGATGATTGCGCTTGCTTCTTCCATTGAACCGCTGCGTATGGCGAATCAGTTATCGGCAGAGGAATTGTACAGTTGGAGTCTGATTTCTGAGGATGGAAAATCAGTAACCGCTAGCGATGGCTTGAGTTTGGCACCAGATATGTCCATTGAAAACAGCGCCGAGTTTGATCTTATTATCGTGGCGGGCGGTATTGATATCACTCGAACCTTTACTGCGAAGCAAGTGTCTTGGCTGACAAAGCAATCTCGTAAAGGGGTTCAGCTTGGTGGTATTTGCACCGGTGCTTATGTGCTGGCCTATGCGGGGTTGTTGAACGGCTATCAATGCAGCGTGCATTGGGAGTGTTTGACGGCACTGCAAGAAACCTTTCCGAAAGTGAACTGCAACAACAAACTGTTTTCCATCGATAAAGACCGTATGACATCGTCTGGCGGCAGTGCGCCCATGGACATGTTTTTGAATATGATGACGAAACAGCATGGCCCTAAGTTATCGAACGCTATTTCTGATATGTTTATCTGTGACCGCATTCGTAATGAATCGGATCAGCAGCGCATGCCAATGCGCCAGTTTAGCAACGTAGGAGTGTGTACGCCTAAGTTGGTGGATGTGATTGAGTTAATGGAAAACAATTTGGAAGAGCCGATAGAGTTGGACGAATTGGCGACCTTTGTGGACGTGTCTCGTCGTCAGATTGAACGGATGTTTCATCGTCATTTGGATTGTTCTCCGTCGCGTTTTTATTTGCGTTTGCGACTTGAGCGAGCGCGTAAACTGTTGAAGCAATCGAACATGTCTATTGTGGAGATTTCGATGGCGTGTGGTTTCATTTCGACGCCGCATTTTAGTCGCTGTTATCGTAAGCACATTGGCGTATCTCCTCGCGATGAGCGCAAAACCGCGTGGAAGGGTGAGGTGCCTGATCTTGCTGTGAACGCTGAGTCTGGTGACGCCATTGTGTATATTCCTCATGCTCATGATGCACTCAGTCATTCTCACACTGAACCGAGCTATGGGTCGGTTGTCGTGTAGGGTGTCCCGCGTGTTATGACGTAAAAAAGCCTGACCCTTTGTTAAGAGTCAGGCTTTTTTGTGTGATGTAAGCGGCTGCTAAGCAAACCTTACTGGCAGTAGATTAATACTTCTTTTCCAATTTTTCCTCGTTGTTCACAGTCCCATTGATCGTATTGGGTCGTGTCTTGTGCCGACTGAACCATAAAAAAGGGTTTTTCCTGCAACGGCAGCCAAGTGCTCACATCCGCAACGCGCTGTTTTGCTTTGCCGGACGAATAATATTGACCAGAGAATGGGCGTTTGTGTAGGTAAAACAAGTCGCTTTGTGTGGCTTCTGGCTGTTGTTTCCAAACGGCAAGTATCTTGTCTTCCGAGCGTTTGGTTACCCAATCAAACTGCATGGCACTGATCAGAGCAATGAGTAAGATCGGCGTGATAAATCCTGCTTTATAAAGCCAAGTCGCGAGCGGACGTTGAGTGTGTAAATGCACGACCAAAAGCGCCATCGCTGGTAAGGCAGGCATCACGTAGCTGGCCAATATGTTGCCTGAAAAGCTGAATAACAGCATTGGGGACAGCATCCAAAACAGTAGGTAACTACCGAATCCATCGGCGCTTTCTTCTATGTCCTTGTCTTCTTTTATAGAGCGGATCCATTGCCAAATGAGTAATGGGCTCCAAGGTAGCATTGAAATCAAGGCATAGACCCAAATGGTGCCGCGCGTACGTTCGTGAGCGGTGCCATACAGGTCGCCTTGCCAGCCGCTGACAATGAAGCGTTTGATGTGTTCGCCGACAATGAAGTAGTCTAAAAAACCCGGTGTTCTGTATTCTGCAATGGCGTACCATGGCACTGAAATAACCAGAAACACCAGTGTCCCATACCCCCAAGGCAATAACTGCCAGAGTCGCTTCCAGCGACCATTTGGGATCAGCCATATGGTCAAGCTGATGCCGATTAATACGATCGCCAAGGGGCCTTTGGATAACATGCCCAGTGCTAAGCCGACGAAAAACAGGTAGCCCCAATGTTTGCCTTTGTTACGCCAAGCCTGCCAAAAGCTGATCATGCTGAGCGCGATCGAAAAGGTGAGTGCGGTGTCTGTCATTACTGCGCCACTGAGCACGATAAAAGACACGGTAGACGCCAATACCGCTGCGGTAAACAGGCCGCTGAGAGTGGACTGAAAGTAGTCTTTTGCCAGTTGATAGGTTAGCCAAATCACACCGACACCGACAATAAGATGCGGAACACGTGCGGCGAATTCGTTTATGCCAAATAGGCTGAATCCCACGCTGCTTAGCCAAGTGAAAATGGGCGGTTTTCCCCAGAATGGGATGTCATAGTCGAACATGGGCGTGATCCAGTTGCCAGTTTCGAACATGATGCGAGCCATTTCCCCATAGCGCGCTTCCGTTGTGTCCATAAGCGGATACAGTGATAAAGAAATAAATCGTAGCACTAGGCAGCTAATCAATAAGGTTAGCGCCCATTTAACTGAAGGCATTAGTGTCGTCATTTTTGGCATTACTCAGAGTCCACAGTATGAAAAGTTGGTTTAGTTGTGGCGTCTTCCATTAGGACGTACAAAGGACGTTGTTTGGATTCGATAAACAAACGGCCGATGTATTCTCCCAAAACACCAATGGACAGCAGCTGAATGCCACCCAAAAATAAAATGATTAGCATGGTCGAAGGGTAACCTGCTACTGGATCGCCCCACACAATGGTTTTCGTGAAAATGACCAATGCCATGACAAACGCAATGGCGGATGTTGTTAGGCCAGCCATGGTCGCCCAGCGTAATGGCTTTGTGCTGAACGAGGTGATGCCTTCCAGTGCCAAATGGATGAGTTTCGGATAATTCCATTTGGTGTCGCCCGCTAATCGTGGGTCACGATCGAAAGTCAATATTTTGCGGGTGAAGCCTGGCCAAGCAAGTAGCCCTTTCATAAAACGAGTGCGTTCTGGCAAGGTGTTGATGACGTTGACGACTTTTTGATCCATAAGACGAAAGTCACCCACGTTTTCCGTGATGGGGTGATCGCTTATTTTTGACATAAAACGATAGAAACAATGGGCCGTGGTGCGTTTGATCCAGCTTTCTCCGTGTCGCTCGCGACGTTGCATTTCAACCACTTGGGCGCCTGCTTGCCACGCTTCAACCATGGCAGGAATGTATTCCGGTGGATCTTGCAAATCGGCATCCAATAAAATAACACAGCGTCCAGAGGCCGATTTCATGCCGGCGCTCATGGCGGCTTCTTTGCCGAAGTTTCGGCTGAGGCGAAGGCATCGAATCTGGTGTAATGGGTGTTTTAGTTGGCTGACCAATGCCCAGCTGTTGTCTTGACTGCCGTCATCGATATACAGAACTTCACAGTGTTGGTGAAGTTGATCAAGCGCGTCACAAACGCGTTGGTGACAAATGGTGAGTACATCGGCTTCGTTTAAAAAAGGAATAATCACCGTAACCAAAGGTTGCGCTTTTGTGACTGGCTTTTTTACAGGTTCACTGTGTGCATATTGTCTATACGGAATGGCGCTCATTTATTGACCTCCAGATACGATGAAAATTCATTTGAGCATCGTAAAGTGGCCTGTGTCGCAAAAAGGTCGTTCACTTTATTTTCATGTCTTTATGTGACAATCTGATTCCATAAGCTCATTTCTATTTGAGTGATAAATGATGCAGGGCTAAGACAAAAATGAAATTACTGTTAGTAGAAGACCATAAAGACATTGCGGGCGTGATTTTTGATTATTTTGAGATCAAAAATTATGTTTTGGATTATGCGAGTAATGGCCTACAAGGGTACGAGTTGGCAAAATCCGCCCATTATGATGCGATCATTCTGGATGTTATGTTGCCCAAAATGGACGGTCTCACAGTCTGTAAATCATTAAGAGAAGCGGGGATCGACACGCCCATTTTGATGCTCACCGCGCGGGATACTAAAGACGACATTGTGGCGGGCTTCGACCATTTAGCCGACGATTACTTGGTAAAGCCGTTTGATTTGGAAATATTGGACTCTCGATTGCAAGCCTTGGTCAGACGTCGTAAAGGCAGTGTTGCCAATCGTATATTGAGCTTTGGTCAGCTTTCGTTGGATATGAATACTCGTGTGTTGCAGCGTGAAGGTGGCCGATATTCATTGAACCCGTCTCAGTACACGATTCTAAAATGCCTGATTCAAAAAGCCCCTGATGTGGTGTCAAAAGATGAAATTTGTGATGCGTTATGGGGGGACGAGGAGCCGGATAGTAAAGTCCTGCGCAGTCATATTTATCAATTACGCAGCTTAATTGATCGCCCATTCGACCATGCGTATTTACGCACTGTGTCTAAAGTAGGCTATCGTTTGGTCGCCGAAGGTGATGAATGAAACAAATTAAAACCGCAAAACAGCTGACGTTTACGTATTTTTCTATCGTGGCGTTTGCCATTATCGCGTTTCACTTTTCTATGTTTACGTCGATGATAGAAAACATAGAGATGATTTACGCTGAAAATCGAATGTTGAAAGACAAAAACACGGCGGTGTCATTGTTGAATGGAACACAAAAAACGCATGTGTCCGTTCCGCCATTTTCGGAAGTGTATGTAGGGAAAGAAAACTTGCCTCCCGGCATTGTGTTGGCCGCCAATATCATTGATGACCAGCCGTTTGAGCTAGACGAAGACTCTGACACCACGGAAGAAATGTTTTCCATGCGCTCGCAAGTGATGTTGAACGGTGAGATGAAAGAAATCTACGTCATTCATTATGACGAAATTTATGAAATATCCGAAGAGCAAATGTTTGAAACGCAAAGTACTCAGCTGATGCTGTCTTTGCTTTTACTGATTGTCAGTTTGTGGGTGGTTATGCGAATTTCTGACCGCTTAACCAAGCCGCTGTCCCTGTTGTCTCAGCGTCTTGGTGAGCGCAGTCCTGCTAACCTAAGTGCGATCGAATTGCCTGAAGGAGCAGCGACGCGGGAAATTCGTCAATTGGTGGATCGCTTGAACAGCTATCAAATACAGATTCGTGATTTGATAGAGCGAGAGCGGGCGTTTAATCGCTACGCTAGCCATGAATTACGAACGCCTCTGATGGTTATGAAAGGTGCGACGACGTTACTTGGCAAATCCGATTCAAAAGCCTTTTTGGAGCGTCAACGCGCACGAATGATTCAAGCCTGCCAAGAAATGGAAGATTACATAACGACCTTGTTGTCTCTGACGCGTGATGAAGATTTGGACACCATCGCAACACGCACGGTACAGCCGAGTGAACTAGAAAAATATCCGGCAAATGCATTTGGGCTACGTGATGGCGCCTGATGTGTCGGTGAACGTGGTGCTGGAAGGGCAAATCATCACGAAACTCCCCATTCCGACTTTTCATATTTTGGTGGGAAATCTGGTGAAAAATGCGTTGGCGTGTACCGAAGAGGGGCGGGTTGATCTGGTTGTTTCAGACAATGTCTTGTCTGTTGTTGATACGGGTTGCGGCCTAAGTGGCAAACCGGGCGGCGAGAGCTATGGGCTGGGGCTGATGATTGTTCGGGATATTTGCGAAAAATATAAATGTACGTTTAGTTTGCAAGATAATGAGTTGGCCGGTTGCACTGCAAGTGTGGTGTTTCCTGTGTACCCATAAGTGGATTTACGGCGCTGGAAAACGCTTGTTTGCTGGTAAATATATTGAAATAACAGATAGATTAGATCCAATATCAGCATAAAACAATCGAGTTTTTTGATGTTATTATTTCTCTTATATTGATAAAGATGTTGATGGAGAAGATTCTGTGAGTTCACCAATTTTAAAACGTATTCCGTTGCAAATGTTTTGGCCAACGTTTGATCCTTTCCTATTTTGTGCATTTCATAACGATACTTACCCTAAAGCAAATGGGTCTATGGGGCCAGATGCACCACTGAGTAACCGTCCTTTGGGGCAAGATTTTGGTGGTATTGATGGCTGGCGCATGTATCACGGAAAAAGTATTCCAGGTTTTCCAGCGCATCCGCATCGCGGGTTTGAAACGGTCACGATCGTAAACAAAGGTTTTGTGGATCACGCGGATTCAATCGGTGCCGCTGGGCGCTATGGCGAAGGTGACACTCAGTGGATGACTGCGGGCGAAGGTGTGCAGCATTCTGAAATGTTCCCTTTGTTGAATGAGGAAGGCCCTAATCCGCTGGAGCTTTTTCAGATTTGGTTAAACCTGCCAAGTAAGAACAAAATGGTACCGCCGCATTTTACCATGCTGTGGAATGAAGACACGCCAGTGGTGAGTGTGGCTGACAGTCACGGTCTAGAAACTCAAGTTAAAGTCGTGGCTGGGGCGTTTCAGAATGTTGATCCTTCGCCATGTCCACCAAATTCATGGGCAGCGGATAGTCAGAATGATGTCGCTATTTGGTTGATTGATTTACCTGAACAAGGCGAGTGGACTTTGCCAGCGGCAGCCGCGAACCTGAGTCGTACGCTGTACTTTTTCGAAGGTGAAAAGGTGGCATTGGATGAAACGAACGCCTCTATCAATGAAGCTTTTGTCCTAAAAAGCGATGCGCCTTTAGTACTGAAAAACAAGGGCAAAAAAGCCCGCTTCTTATTATTGCAGGGTCGTCCTATTGGCGAACATGTCGAGCAGCATGGTCCTTTCGTGATGAACACCAGAGCGGAGCTTCAGCAAGCTTTTAACGACTACCAACGAACGCAGTTTGGTGGTTGGCCTTGGCCTCGTCACGACCAAGTGCACGATAAGTCAAAAGGCCGTTTTGCTGAGCATGGCGAGGCGTCTTAAATAATGGCCTTGGGTGTTTTTCTTTGTGTAAACGGATGCGTTTACGTGTCTAGTTTGGCTGGGGAAAAGACCCAAAAGCGCGACAAAAGATAGTTCAGTATCATGCCGATTAACACGCCGGGTACCATCGCCATATATGGCCACAATTGCTCCAATGTGGAATCCGAAAAGCAGGGGTTGCGCCATGAGTGCAAGGTAACACCCCCAGTTAGGAATGAAGGCAATCAAAGAGCCGCCGATAAATTGCATCCATTGCAGTGCGGCGGCTTTTTTGTTGTTGGGCGATGTCGTGTGACGAAACGTCATTGTTCGGTTCCACCACCAATTCGAGGTAGCGGCAACCCAAAAAGCCAGAGCACGGGCGGCAATGTGAGGCAGCCAAATGGAAAGCAGCAGCATACTGGCAAGATCGACCAAAAAGCCGATGCCGCCAACAAGGGCAAAACGTATAAAAGTGTGTTTAAAAAGTCGCTTCATAATGCCATTCTAAAGGCCTGCATATTAAAAAAATATGAAATTTAACGAGCTGAAAATAACAAGGAAGCCATTATGCCCTATGTCAATATACGAATTACTGATGAAGGTGTGACCAAAGAACAAAAGCAAGCACTGATAAAAGGCACGACGGATTTGCTGGTGGATGTGCTTGGCAAAAATCCCGCGACGACGGTGGTGGTGATTGATGAAGTGAGCACAGATAACTGGGGGATTGCTGGCGAGCAGGTCACCGAATTGAGAAAAAAATAGCAAAATGGATTCCTAATAGGAATCCAAAATATAAGTTTAATTCCTTTTACAAATACTTTTCTTAACCGCATGCTAGCGCTTTCAAATGACTCTATAAGGCGTTGGTATGTGGATCTTTATTACTCTGTTTGCGGCGGGTTGTCAGTCGGTTCGAACGGCGTATCAAAACACTCTGGCTCGTGAAGCTGGCTTCTTACATGCCACGATGGCGCGGTCTTTATATGGTTTGCCATTGGTCAGTGTGTACCTGGTTATTTGTTGGTCGCTATTTGGTTGGGTATCAATGGCTAATAATCTGCGCTTTTTCATTGCTGCCAGTGTGTGCGCTGTTGCACAGATTATGGCGACGTATTTTATGTTAAGAGCGTTTCAGTCCGGCAGTTTTGCCATGGGAACTTTATTGGCGAAGACCGAAGCGGTGCTCGCCGCCCTGATTGGCTTGCCTTTATTGCATTACACTCTGACGATAGGGTCATGGGCTGGTATATTTTTAGGTGTATTGGGCGCGGTTGTCATGAGTGTGAAGTGGAAGAATATTAGACAAGCGCATAAAGACATCTCTTTGTTGCTTGGGTTAGCAAGCGGGCTTTGTTTTGCGATTACGTCTGTTACGGCGTCGATGGCCAGTCATGCTTTATCGGGGGCGTTAGTAACCAGTGCTGGCGTGACGCTTTGGTATGTGTTGGCGTTGCAGTCTATTATTCTGTGCGGTATTCAGATGTATAAAAGCAAAGATTTGCTGGCTCCTTTTAAGCATGAATTTGCGCTAAGTTGCAAAGTAGGAGTGTTGAGTTCTTTGGGTTCTATTGGTTGGTTTACAGGCTTTGCGTTAGTGAATCCGGCTTTGGTGAAAACGTTAGGGCAGATTGAAATAATTGGCACTCTCTACTATTCGAAAGTACGCTTTGCCGAAAAAATGACAAAGCAACAGTGGGTTGGCGGCGCTATGATTTTAATGAGCGTTGTTTTAGTCGTAACATCGACAGTGAAGTGAGGAATGCATGGAACCTAATAAGATCAATTACGTAGAACTGCCAGCACGAGATTTGGCGTTAAATAAAGCGTTTTTCAGTCAAGTGTTTGGTTGGGGGTTTACAGATTACGGTGCGGAATACTCTGCCTTTGAAAATGCGGGTTTGGATGGCGGATTTTTTCAGGCAAATTTTTGCTCAAGGCCACAAAACGGCGCGGCGCTGGTGATTTTGTACAGCAATGAGTTAGAGGTTGTCTTTGAAAAAGTACAGGCAGCAGGTGGGACGATAGAGCAGGTGATCTTTGATTTTCCGGGCGGACGTCGGTTTCACTTTCTTGATCCGTGTGGCAATGAATGGGCGGTGTGGAGTGAGCCAAGCGAGTAAAAAGAATGGCCTTTGCGCGCAAGTGAAAAGGCCATACATGATTATGTTGAATCGTTATTGCGGTGTGAATTCGCCGCAATAATTGATATTCCACTTTTCCAATATGCTGTAATAGTGTTCGCCTGTTGCGATCAACCAGTGAAGCTTACTGAACGCGGCCTCTAAGGTCATGTCTCTGCCACTTAAGACATTCATCGACGATAAAATCGATCCTGCAGCGTACGCACCTTGGGATACGCCGCCATGCAAGCATTGCGTTAGGTTGACGATGTTTTTCTTGCGCAACATGGCTTCTGTTAAGAACGACAAAAACGCCGGATTTTGATCGGGCACATTGCCGGCGCCGTAGGTCATCAGCACGATGGCTTTGCAATGGTCATCGTCTAATACGCTTTGGTAGATTGACGCTGGCTGGCTAGGGTGCAATGTGATTACTCCAACGGCGCCGTCTTTGAAACTGACAATGTTGTTGTCCAGCGATGAGTGTGGGTTCGTGGTGTCGCTCTGGGTCATGCGATTTGGGTATAGCTGAACGTCAATCGCAAGTTCTCCAAGCAGATCGTCATTTGGCGTATGGAACGCTTCAAAACGGCCGCTGCTGATTTTTTGGATCCGATTACCGCGCATGAGTTTGCCATCAAATACTAGGCTCACGTCCGCAATTCTATGGGAAACCGCCAGCGATAACGCCGCTTGCAGATTGGAGGTGGCATCGCTGCGGTTCATCCCCAGTGGAATTTGTGAGCCTGTTAGGATGATATTTTTCGCACAAGCTCCTAGCATGAAGGACAACGTCGAAGCAGTGTAAGCCATGGTGTCCGTGCCATGTAAAATGACAAAGCCATCGTAATCCTGCCAATGTGTCGCCAGAATAGACGCTAATTTTGTCCAGTGCTGAGGCGTGATGTTGGCGCTGTCTATTAGTGGTGAAATTTCCAGCACTTCAAAAGAGGGTAGTGTGTTTATGCTTAACCCTAATGCCATTTCGATGCGCTCTTGCAAGCCAGAAGCAGGGGCCAAGCCCTGCTCTGTTTGCACCATGCCTATGGTGCCGCCTGTGTATAAAATTAGAACTTGAGCGCTCATATGACCACCTTGCTAGGCGACAGCATGGACTGTGGGCTGAGTAAAATGTTCACTTGCTCCTCGGTAAGTAGGTTTTCTTCGATGACCAAGGCTTTCACGGTATTGCCCGTATGCAGTGCCGTATTGGCAATGCGGGAGGCGTTGGCGTAACCAATGTGCGGAACCAACGCCGTAATGATGCCAATGCTGTTTTCAACGTGACCTGCACATACTGCTTCGTTGGCCGTGATGCCGCGTATGCAGCGTGTTTCCAGCATTTGGCAGGCTTCTTTGAGCATTTTTAACGAATTGAGTACGTTATAAATGATCATGGGCTCCATGGCGTTTAGCTGTAACTGGCCAGCTTCAGCGGCCAGTGTCACCGCAAGATCTGAGGCAATGACTTGATAGGCGGTTTGGTTCATTGCCTCGGGAATCACTGGGTTTACTTTGCCAGGCATAATAGAAGAGCCCGGTTGCATAGGAGGTAAATTGATTTCGCCTAAACCGGTTCTTGGTCCGCTGGATAGCAAGCGTAAGTCATTGCTCATCTTGCTTAGTTTGATCGCAAGGCGTTTTAAAATCCCAGAAAAGAATACGAATGCGCCCATGTCGGAGGTGGCTTCGACTAGGTTGCTGGCAGGGACAAGGGGTTTTGTTGAAATGGTGGCTAATTTCTCAACGACCATTTTAGCGTAACCTTCCGGTGTGTTGATGCCGGTGCCGATGGCGGTGCCACCAAGGTTCACTTCGCAAAGTAGGGTGCAAGCTTCGCTGATGCGATCAATGTCCTCGCCAAGGGTAACGGCAAAGGCATCAAATTCTTGGCCTAATGTCATTGGTACGGCATCTTGCAGCTGCGTGCGCCCCATTTTCACTATGTGCGCGAACTCGCGCGCTTTGGCTTCTAGCGCTTCCTTTAGTGAGGCAAGACTGGGGACAAAGTTGTCTGCCGCAAATTGAATGCCTAGGCATGCCGCCGTTGGGTACGCATCATTTGTGGATTGTGAGCGGTTTACGTCGTCATTTGGGTGTAGGTATTTGTATTCGCCCTTTTCATGACCCAATTTCATTAAGGCAATGTTGGCAATGACTTCATTGGCGTTCATGTTAGTTGATGTGCCGGCGCCGCCTTGAATAACGTCGACAATGAATTGTTCGTGATATTGACCTTGGATTAAATCTTGGCAGGCATAGACAATCGCATCGGCTTTTTCGGCCGACAACAATTTCATTTCTTGGTTGGTTCGAGCCGCCACCGCTTTTACCATGGCCAGCGCTTTAATCAGTTCAGGGAAATGCGAGATAGGGACGCCAGTGATCGAAAAATTCTGAGCAGCGCGCAATGTTTGTATGCCGTACAGGGCGTCAACGGGAACGTCCATATTGCCAAGTAAATCGTATTCAGAGCGAGTATTCATGATGATTTTCCTCGATGTCTCACCGAAGTACGGTGAGACGTCTGCTAGGTTGGGTTATGGTTGGTTTTTTGTGTTGTCGTTATTTGGCCAAGATTCTTGGTCTAGATCCAAATCGGCAAAACGGTTTGCTTCAAATGTGGGGGTGTTATTGCCTTGCTTACGTTGATCGTCAAAATCTTTCATGACGCGTTTGGCGACTTTAAACAGCAAGGCGAGCGCGAATAAGTTAACCAGTGCCAATAAGCCCATGCTTAAATCTGCAAACGCGAACACTGTGCCCAGGTCAAGAATGGCGCCGGTGCAGCAAAGGCAAATGATGATGACGCGGAAGGCGTTCATGTAGAAGCCATGATTGTCTGATTTGGTTAGGTAACTTACGCTGTTCTCGCCCAAGTAGTAGTTGTATAAAATCGTACTAAAGCCAAATAGCAGCAGAGCGATACTAACAAACATGCGCCCATAATCGCCCATGTGCGTCGCTAATGAGGCTTGCGTTAGTGCAACGCCTTGAACGGTGTCTGTACTGCTTGGGTCATAAGCACTGCCAAGAAGAATGATCAAAGCGGTACAAGTGCACAGTACGATAGTGTCGATAAAAACAGAGAAGGCTTGAACAATACCTTGGTTAGCTGGGTGCGGAATATACGCCACAGCGGCTACGTTTGGCGCGCTACCAAGGCCTGCTTCGTTAGAAAAAAGCCCACGTTTTACGCCCATCAAAATCGCTGCACCAATGCCGCCGCCAAAGGCAGGCTCTAGTCCAAAGGCGCTTTTTACTATCATAAGTAACGTATCTGGAATGGCTTCTAGGTTCATGGCTAGAACAATCAGGGCAATCAGTAAGTAACCGCCTGCCATAATAGGAACCAACACTTCAGCAACTTGCGCGATGCGCTTTACGCCGCCAAAAATAATTAGGCCAACAATGAGGGCCATACCAATGCCGCTGTAGTAAGGTTGGATGCCGAAAGCGTCTTCTAATGACGTTGCGACAGAATACGACTGTAATGTGGTGAAGGCGATACCAAACGTTGCCAACAGCAAGATGGAATATAAGACAGAAAGCCATTTCCAGTTTTTGCCTAGACCGCGCTCAATATAGTAAGCAGGGCCGCCACGATACGTACCATCGTTCTCTGCCTTTTTATATGTTTGCGCCAGCATACATTCCACGAAGCTGGTTGCCATGCCCATTAGGCCAACCACCCACATCCAGAAAATCGCGCCTGGGCCACCAATCGTAATGGCGACGGCCACACCAGCAATATTGCCACCGCCAACGCGGCCGGCCACGGATAAGATTAAGGCTTGAAATGAGCTTAAGTGTTTGCCATCGTCTTCATGGTGTTTGGCCGTCAGAATGCCAAACATGTTGCCAAAATAGCGAAATTGCACAAAACGGGTCGCAACGGTGAACCAGATACCAATGCCGATTAATACGGCGATAAGAACCTTGCTCCAAAGCAAGTCGGTGAGAAGGGATAGCATGATAGGTTGAGCTCCTATTTTTAGATTTATTATTGAGAAAAACTGAGTTTGTTAGAGTGCTCATTGGAACGAAAAAACAGTCAGAAAGGGAGTTCGTAAAAAGGTACTTTGTGATGCTATTTGATGCTTTTCGAGTATCAAGTAGCATCATTTTTGGCGTGTTTTTGAGAGGGTTATTGATTACACTGACGCTTTCTAGTGGTGGAAATGGGGTGGATTAAAACATGGTTGAAAATCTAGCGTCGAATTTGCAGTTGTTGTGCAGTTATTACAAATCGGTAGCAGATGTATGTCGGCGCTTGAATATTAATCGTGCTCAATTCAATCGTTACTTAAATAGCACCACAGTACCCAGTAACAGTACGCTGCGACGTATTGGTGAGTTTTTCGGGGTGGAACCTGCTGAAATGATGCTGTCAAGTGTAGAGTTCGCGCAATTGGTACAGTCTCGTCCAATCCGCCTGAACGACGACATAACAACCGTGTCGCCTGAGCAGCAGCAATTTAATGTGCTTAATGAGTCTGGTCAGCACGGGCTATCAAAGTATTGTGGCTATTATTTTGAGTATTATTTTTCCATGGCTTGCCCTGGGAAAATTCTAAGGACTTTGGTGCATATAGAGTCACAAGGTGACAAAACCTATTACCAGCGTACTGAGCGTTTGAATCCCAGAAATGCAAAAAAGTCGTTTCATGGTATTTACCGAGGTGTGGTTCAGCTGTTGTCAGACCGGCTTTTTTTAATCGATTATGAGGTGCAGACTCACGTTGAGATGACGCAAACGATTCTGTACCCATCGTTTCGAAATCGTGTTGAGCGCTTGACCGGTTTGCGTTTGGGGGTGTCGGGCAGTGGCGAGAGAGCGCCTTGTTGCGTGCGCGTGGTGTATGAATATTTAGGTAAAAATATCAACAAACAGCGTGCGGTGGCTCAATGCGGGTTGTATGACATTAACGATGACGAGTTGGATGAAGATATTTGCCAGTCTATCACTAATGATATGAACGAAGGAGACTGGCATTTTAGGGCGCGGTTTTAAGCGTCTTTAGTGTCGATTGTTTCTGACGCTTCGCTTGTTTCAATAGCTTGGATATCTGCTGCGTCGGTTTGATTGGCAGCGGCTTCGGCTTCCATTTTTGCGCGTTCAGCTTTAGAAATGTATTTAGGCTTGGCTTTTTTGGGTTCGCCTTTAGGTTGGCCTGCTTCATACGCTTGTCGTAAATGTCTTTGATTTTTTTGCGGCGATTCATGTGTATTCCTAAAATGATGCTGTAGACCGATGCGCAACAGTAATAGCACATGGGGCTTGTCTTGTTAATGGTCCAAGAATGACATTCAAGGAACGAAAAAAAAGCCCTGATCAACGATCAGGGCTTTTTTATGTTGGTACCAGTAGGCGGACTCGAACCGCCACACCCGAAGGCAACGGATTTTGAATCCGTCGTGTCTACCAATTCCACCACACTGGCCTTGAAAAAGGTGAGGCGTATAATAGATGTTTTTTAATATTAGTCAACACATCTTTATAAATAATTTTATCTTTTTACGAAGGTGTTGCTTGGAAGTACCTTTTTCAACGGATTTTCGCTAGAATACTGGGTCATTTTTTCTAGGTAGTTTTCTTTTCATGCTCGTTTCAGATTATCACTTTGATTTACCCGATTCTCTAATTGCCAACTATCCCACGCCAGATAGAACCGCGAGTCGATTATTGCATCTCGATGGTCCTAGTGGTGAGCTTGCGCATCGTCAGTTTCCGGATGTGCTGAACTTGGTGCAGCCTGGTGATTTGATGGTGTTTAATAACACGCGTGTTATTGCGGCGCGTGTTTTTGGGCAAAAGGAATCCGGCGGAAAAGTGGAGATCTTGATTGAGCGTGTGATTAACACCAACGAGGCGTTGGCGCATGTTCGTGCGAGTAAATCGCCGAAAGAAAACAGCAAGCTGATTTTGGGGCAAGATAAAGGCGAGCAAATTGAAGCCACTATGCTGGCTCGGTCTGGCGTGTTGTTTCATCTTGTTTTTAATGAGCCGGTTTTGGATGTGTTGACTCGAGTGGGGCACATGCCGTTGCCTCCATACATTGAGCGACCGGATGAAGACAGCGACCAAGAGCGTTATCAAACGGTTTACAATCAAAAACCCGGAGCGGTGGCAGCACCTACAGCGGGGCTGCATTTTGATGAGGCGTTACTTGAAAAACTGAAGGCAAAAGGGGTTGAAACGGCATTTGTTACCTTACATGTCGGTGCTGGGACATTTCAACCGATGAAGGTGGAAAATGTGCAAGACCATATAATGCATGCAGAGTATGTGGAAGTTGAGCCCAGTGTGGTTGAACAGGTAAAAGCCACAAAGGCGCGTGGTGGTCGAGTGATTGCGGTTGGGACGACCAGTGTACGCAGCCTTGAATCGGCGAGTCAAAGTGGTGAAATAGCGCCGATGAAGGACGACACCAGTATCTTTATTTACCCAGGTTATGAATTTAAAACCGTGGATGCGTTGGTGACAAATTTTCATTTGCCAGAATCCACGTTGATTATGCTGATCAGTGCGTTTGCAGGCTACGATCATGTAATGGCGGCTTATAAAGCGGCAGTAGAGCAGAAATATCGATTTTTTAGTTATGGTGATGCCATGTTTATTACACGAAATGCGCAGGCCAAAGGCCCGCAAAGTGAGGAATAAGACGTATGTCTGATAAGCGTCCAGAATGTTTTATGGATTTTGAACTTCACACTACGTCAGGGAAGGCGCGCAGAGCGACTTTGACGTTTCCACGTGGGAAGGTTGAAACGCCCGCTTTTATGCCTGTTGGTACTTACGGTACGGTGAAAGGCATGTTGACCAAAGACATTGAAGAAATTGGTGCCGATATTATTTTGGGTAACACGTTTCATCTTTGGTTGCGTCCGGGGACAGATGTGGTGAAAGCCCATGGAGATTTGCATGATTTTACCCAATGGAAAAAGCCAATTCTGACGGATTCCGGTGGATTTCAAGTCTTTTCACTTGGCGAAATGCGTAAAATTACGGAAGAGGGTGTTAGCTTTCGTTCGCCAATAAATGGCTCTAAAGTATTTTTAAGCCCTGAAATATCCATGCAAGTTCAGCGTGACCTTGGCTCTGATATTGTAATGATCTTCGACGAATGTACGCCTTATCCGGCAACACCGGAAGTGGCAGCTAAGTCCATGCGCATGAGTTTGCGTTGGGCGAAGCGCTCGAAAGACGAACACGGAGATAGCCCGTCTGCTTTGTTTGGGATCATTCAAGGCAGCATGTACGAGAACCTTCGTGATGAATCCTTAGAGGGTTTGGTTGATATTGGGTTTGATGGCTATGCGATCGGCGGATTGTCCGTGGGCGAGCCGAAAGACGAAATGATGAAGGTGTTAGACCACACTACACCAAAAATGCCGGCCGATAAGCCTCGTTATTTGATGGGCGTTGGCAAGCCAGAAGATTTGGTTGAGGGTGTTCGTCGTGGTGTGGATATGTTCGATTGTGTTATGCCTACGCGTAATGCTCGTAACGGACATTTGTTTACATCGGATGGTGTGGTGCGTATTCGTAATGCGCAATATCGTCATGATGTGGGGCCATTAGACAAAGAATGTGATTGTTACACTTGTAAAAACTTTTCTCGGTCTTATTTACATCATTTGGATAAGTGTCAAGAAATGGTCGGTGCTCAATTAAACACCATTCATAATCTACGATATTACCAAACGCTCATGGCGGGATTGCGTAAGGCGCTCGATGAAGGTAGATTTGACGCCTTTGTTGACGAGTTTTATGCAAAGCGCGGCTTAGAAACGCCGCCTTTGAGTGAATAATAAACAAAATATGCATGTTCTTAACGGTAAGAACGGCGAGAGTTTCATAAACCATTGGAGAGTTAACTCATGATCGCATTGATCTCACCAGCTTACGCTGAAGGCGGCGCACCAGCAGATGCAGGTATTTTTAACCTAGTGCTTCTTGCTGGCTTCGTTGTTATTTTTACTTCCTTATGTGGCGCCCACAAGCGAAACGTGCAAAAGAGCATAAAAACTTGATTGCATCATTAGCGAAAGGCACTGAGGTCGTAACTGGCGGTGGTGTTCTAGGTAAAGTATCTAAAGTAGATGATAACTACGTAGTGCTTGAAGTTGCTGAAGGCGTTGAAATGAAATTCCAAAAGTCTTCTGTTGCTGCTGTATTGCCTAAAGGAACGTTAAAGTCTATTTAACTTTCTCAGAAAAGCGCCTTTTTAGCGC
>NZ_JAODTL010000058.1 GCF_026191375.1 Marinomonas pontica
ATTAATAAATACGCCGCCATCATAAAGGCGGATCGGCCACGACCCAAAGCACAATGAATAACCACGGAGCGTCCGGGTTTTGCGGTGAGTGTGGATCCAGTTTAGAGCGCGCTGAATTTGCGTATCCGAAGGCACCGAATGATCCAGAATCGGAATGTTCAAGTAGTCCACATCGGCTTGGTATGACACCCAATTTAAAGAGCTAAATTCAGCGGTCACGTCTAAAACGGCGCCGATGTTCTCGCTTTTTATTTCATGCATATCAGAAGGAAATAAGCGTCGTGCCAAGAACAGACCATCGTCTATTTTTTGCAATGCCGGTACCGAATCCGTGCTTCTTGCCCAGCTGTTATAAAGCTGGGTGCTCCACAAAAACGGCATAAATACCCAACGAATATAAACGGGCACGGTACCGTCGGAACGTTTGCGAAAAATAGTCGGTTTATTAAGAAGGTAGGCAAGACTGACGGTGAAAAAAGACAGGGCGAACCATGCCCACGCGAACTGAAAATACACATTGCTGGTCTTAATCACCAACAAAACAAAAACCGCTGCGACCAATAAAAAATAGCTTGGTTTAAACAATTCAACTCTCCTAGCATCCAGCTATCGAGTAATCAGAGTAACACACCGCCTTATAAAATAAAGACAGGGAAAAGTGAGAAGCCTGTAAGGTTAGGAGTAACGACTGCCCTAGATGACCTTTTCAACTCCGTTTACACGAATATAGAGATCCACGTCGGATTGGTTCGTAACACTTACTCTTGGAAAATGATTTTCCGAGGCAAATGCAGAACCATTTAAAGTGATAAAGATCGTGATTATGATCAGGTAAATGGCGTGCGTGTTTCGGAATAGCAAACCGCACCTCAAGGCCGTCATGTTTCTTTAACTGTATTAGTATTGCACAAAAAATAGACGGTTTTATCTGGATTAATCTGTTTGAGTTTTGTTAGTCGCTTGTAATCAGGTCGTTTATCGCTCTGGAAATCAGGTCTTTTTTCACTAAGGTGCGCGTCACGGGTTTATCGAACCAAAAGTGCATAGGTTGATCAAAACCAATGCCGTGCATGTAGTTGTAGAGTGCTTTGCGCAGACCTTCGCCGATCATGTCGTGGTCGGTTCCGGTTGGGTCGGTGAAATCCACATCGTTTTCTGCGAACAATATCTCTGGGCGCTCGGCCAGCGTAATGCCGTATTCTTCAGGGTGAATGCCAATCGGACTGTGAGCCGTGGCGGCAAAGCGGTGCCAATAAGCCGATTGGAAACAGCCATGCTCCATCATTTGACGCACCATGTCTAAAGCGTCGATGGATTCTTGTTCCGTTTGCGTTGGAAAACCGTACATCAAATAAGCGTGTACTAAAATGCCGGCGTCGCTAAAGCCTTTGGTTACGCGAGCGACTTGCTCGACGCTGACACCTTTTTTCATCAGTTTTAGCAATCGATCGGACGCGACTTCCAGACCACCGCTCACCGCGATACACCCTGAATCCGCCAATAATTGACAGCGCTCGGGCGTGAAGGTTTTTTCGAAACGGATATTGCCCCACCAACTGATGACCACGCCCCGCTCGATCAAACGTCTTGCTAAGGCGAACAGGGCTTTGGGCGGTGCGGCTTCATCGACAAAATGGAAGCCGGTTTGTCCGGTTTCTTCGATCAACTCTTCAATCCGATCCACCAAAATGTCGGCACCCGCAGCGTCGTAACGGTCGATGTAATCCAATGTGACATCGCAAAAACTGCACTTGCGCCAGTAACAACCGTGGGCAATGGTCAGCTTGTTCCAGCGGCCATCGCTCCAAATACGGTGCATGGGGTTAAGCATTTCGCACAAGGACAAATATTCCGTTAATGGCAAACCATCGTAAATTGGCGTGCCCACATCGGTTTGCGGAATATCGTGCAAGTCGGCGTTTTCATTGTAGTGAACGTAGGGCTCACCCTTGTCGTCTTCTGCAAGGAAGTAAGTACGCACTAACTCGTCGATTTCACGCTTGCCGTCAAAAAATTCCAGCAAGGTCATAAACGGGCGTTCGCCATCATCGAGACAGATAAAGTCGACAAATTCAAACACGCGAGGATCTTTCAGCGCACGCAGTTCGGTATTTACAAAACCGCCGCCCATCACCACAGGAAGATCGGGGTTAATGGCTTTGCAGGTTTGCGCGATACGCAACGCGCCGAGCATGTTGCCTGGGAAGGGCACGGTTAAAGCGACCACACTGGGTTGGGCTTCTTCCAGATATTGTTCGACCAATTGTTCGAGAATTTCAGAACTAAAACTGGGCTCGCCCATTAGGGTGTCGTACAAGTTGTCGAAGCTAGGGTTTGCCGCTGCCAGACGTTCACCGTAACGGCTGACTTCAAAATACGGATCGACGCCTTGGGTAATGACCGCGGACAAATCGTTGATAAACAAGGTCGCCAAATACTTGGCTTTGTCTTGAACACCTAAATTGCCGAACGCGCTTTTTAGCACATCGCCAGACACGGCTTCCATTTGTGCAATGGCGTCAAACGCAGGGCCTTCTGGTAAAAAGCGGCGAGAAATAATACGCAATGCAAGACTGGGGTCTTTGCCTTGCAAAAAGCGAATGGCAGGTTCTACCGCGAGGCGATATCGGTCGAACTCCGCCAAAAATGTGTATATCACATCGGGTAATTCATCGTCTTCGAAAGACTCGAAATTGTCTTCCACATGCTGGCGAATAATGTTCAACGCGGGCGCGGTCATCATTTCAAGAAACAATTCAATGGCCGGATCGCGCTGCACCGCCTCATAGCCCCGAGAGCGCAAAAAGCCTGTCAGATACGCCGTCGCAGGATAGGGCGTATTCAGTTGCGTCATGGGAGGGGTCATCAGAAGAACGGTCATAGCGTGCCTTTAAAGTAATACCTAATCGGAATAGGGCGGATTCTAGCATTTAAAAGAGGCCACCACCCTCAAAAAATGATCTGGCTATGTTCTCGTTTTAATCCAAAATCGCAGTGAGATAACCGCTTCCGAGTTGCTGCATTTGAACTTCAACCCAGTCGACTCGTTGGCGAAGATAATAGGTCAAATCATTGGGGTTCCGAGTGCGTGGGCTGGGTAATAATACCGCCAAATGAGCCGCCATATTTTTTTGTAAATACCGTGTCTACGTTTTGCCATCTAGGATCTCGTAATAGGATGAGTCAGGCGCTCTGGCCTGTGATTTACCACAGTATAAACCATCCTGCTAAATGGCCTGCTTTTTACCTTGGCGTTTGCAACGCTCGGAGCAGTATTTTACTTGTGCCCAATCGCGCTCCCACTTTTTGCGCCACACAAATGGCCGCTGGCAAACGGGGCATATTTTTTCGGGTAAATGGTTTTTCTTGTGAGCCATAAGCGCCTCTTTTAGGCCGACATGGTTACATTCAATCGTGCTAATCGTATTCCTGAAACCATTGAGTGATCAGATCAAACACTTTGCGAATTCGTGGGTTGGTGTGTAACTCGCGGTGCGTGACAAGCCACAAAGGTACCGTAATAGGAGCGCCAAAATGCTCAAACGCACGCACGAAGCTGGGTTCTTTGTCTCCAATGGTTTGGGGAAACAGCCCCAAGCCCAAGCCCTTTTTGACCAATTCCCATTGCAGTCCTTGAAACGGCGTGACGATGGGAAAGTGCTGCTCCGTTAATGGCCAGCCCAAGGCATGTAAGCGACGGAGGAGATCGCCTTCTCGCTCAAAACCAATGATTTCCACCGCCCCAAGGTCTTTTGGCTGTGCGGGTGAGCCATAACGAGCCACCGTGTCAGGTAAACCATAAAACCAAATGGGCTCGTCGACCAAACGACGAGCAATCAAATCCAGCTCGGTTGGCTGAAAGCTTCGTATGGCGATATCAGCATCACGGCGTTTGAGGTCACTGATGCTGTTATTGACATGAATGGTCAGCCGGATCGTGGGCGCGTGTTCTCTTAGAAAAGCCGTGATCGCGGGCAGCCGAAACAGCGCGTCTATTTCGCTGACAGACAGGCTGACTTCGCCCTCCAAGTCGGACGACAACCCCGACACTGCCAAGCTCACTTGTTGCGCGGCCATGCCCATTGGCGCGGTGAATTCTAGCAAATGCTGCCCAGCGTCGGTCAAGACTAAGCCTGTGCTAAGGCGTTCAAACAGCGTGACGTTAAGCGCGCTTTCAAGGTTGTAAATCTGACGGCTCAGGGTGGGTTGAGTCACGCCTATGTGCTTGGCCGCTTTTGAAAAAGAACCTTCTCGTGCGGCGGTAAGAAACGCTTTTAACGCATTCCAATCTAATTGCTCGTATTGATTCGCCATACAAATACGCATATCCGCTCTTTGATTTTGGGTGATTTTAATAGCATATCGACCCCGTTAGACTTTATCCATACAAAAACGAACAGGTAGATAAAATGACGGTAACCAAACACATTGCCATTATAGGCGGCTCGGGCAAGCTGGGAAGATACATGATCGAAGAAGCTCTCTTGCTGGGTTACCAAGTAACCGCAGTGTGTCGACCTCAGAGTGTGGGAAAATTGGAACAATGGAAAGACCGAATCCAAATCGTGCCCGCTTATACCGACGACCGTGAGGCATTGGGACTTTTGTTGCCCAAGGTCGATGCGGTGTTAACCGTATTAGCGCCTTGGGGTGTCAATGGCTATGCCACGAATACCGCCAAGGCCGTGCTGGATTTCGCCCCAGTCAATGCACGTTTGATCTTCTCATGCGGTTGGCACATCAGCCGTGATGGCAAAGACCAGTACTCCTTCAAACTAAAATGTTTCGTCGCCGTCTTTGAAAAATTAGCACGCTGGTTACGCATCGCCGACATTGCTGATCAAGTTCGCGCGACTAATGCCATATTTGCCTCAAAACAACCTTGGACCGTCGTACGCGGCTGTGATCTAGAAGAAGGTGAAAGCCAAGGAATGCCTATTTGGGCGGAACACGTAGGGGATGAACGCATTGCACACAACCTAGTGCGTCGCATCGACTTCGCCAAATTCATGGTCGCTGCTATTGAGAAAGACGAACTGATACAAACCGCGCCCGCTATTGCGAGTTGCTAAATTGGGGCAGATGAAAATAGAAAACTTTGGCAACCACATGAACTTTAGCTCAAGCTTAGCCGCCAGCAAAAAACGCGAGCGAAGCGTTACCAAGCTTTATTCAAATGCCACATCCCAGAAGAAGAACTCGGACGGATTCGATCCGCGACGCATTCAGATATGGCACTGGGAAACGAACGTTTCAAAGAGCAGATCGAGAAGCTAACGGGTAGGCGAGTGACGCCAAGAAAGCGCGTAAGATAACAGGATTAGAAGGCGTGATTTTCATCTATCCCTAACTGTCTGAAGAAGCAGGTTTTGTTGCGACCGCTGTTTTTTGCTTCGTATAAGGCGATATCGGCTTGATGAATGAGCCGTTCTAAGGTGATTTCTAAATGCTGCCCTGTATATTCTGCGACACCGATGCTGACCTTGAGATGATAGTCATTTAGCGTCACGCGATGCAGGTCTTGGTGGAATGTTTTGTCAAACATGATGACGGTTTGCATATCGGTATTTGCTAAAGCGATGAGAAACTCTTCACCACCCCATCGACAAATAACGTGATTCTCCGGAAAGTTTGCCTCAAGACGTTGAGCAACCTGCTTTAATATTAGATCGCCTGTTTGATGTCCATAGGTGTCGTTGACTTTCTTAAAGTGATCAATGTCGATCAACAATATGGTCAGTGGGTGCAGATAACTCGCTTCGCCCATTAAATCGTGTATTCGACGCGTAGCTTCACGCCGATTCAGCAGACCGGTGAGATCGTCTACGCTAGAGAGTTTGGTTAGATTTTTGGTTTGTTGTTCTAATTCGTCCCGCGTGGTGATCAGCTCTTGATACAACTTATCCCGTTTCTCTGATATGAACAGAGACCAATAGACTTTATCGTCATGAGAGAGGCGAGTGTTAAGCGTGACTGGCGTTCGTGTTTTGTTTGCCGTCAGGATAACTGCCTGCGTTTCATCAAGAAACCCCTCTTTGATTAAAGAGGGGTAAAGGTAGCTTTCAAATAGGATTTCACTAGCTTTAGTGAATAAATTTGCCACGTCGTTCCCCGATAATTCTAAAGGGGCGAAACCAAAGCGTTCCGCAAAGAAGTCATTAGCGTACTCGATTTTTCTCGTTCTCAAATCACTGATTAACAATCCACAGGGAAAAGACGGTGGCTTCACTTCTTGGCCTGCTGAGTAATAAAGCGTTCGATATAGACTGAGACAGTTTCTGGATGCGTCATGTGTAAGCAGTGTCCGGTTGCGTGGATTACTTCCAGCGACGAGTGAGGTAAATGTTGGTGAACATACTGCCCGATGTCTAAGGATGCTAGGGAGTCGTTTTCACTCTGCAAAATTAAACAAGGGTGCTTTGATTCGCTAAGCAAGTGGCGGTAGTCGGAAAAGAAGGTTGCCTTAGCGAATGGCTTAGAATATGTGGGATCCGTTGAGCAAAAGCTGTTAGTAAGATGTGTTGTTAATTCTTCGCTGTGACCTGTGCCCATGACAAATGGAGCCAGATAATTAGCCCACCCAATGTAATTTTTATCCATTAGGTTGATCAGCTCTTCTAAATCCTCGCGTTCGAATCCCCCTTGGTATTCTTCGCCAATATTCAAAAAGCAGGGTGAAGGGCAAACCATAATTAACGATGCGAACAATTCTGGGCGTTTTAACGATGCCAATAAGCCGATCATACTGCTAACCGAATGGCCCACGAAGATGACAGAGGACATCGACAAACCCTCAAGCAATTCGATTACGTCAAGGGCATAGCCTTCGAGCTTAGTGTAGCGTTCAGGGTCGTAAAGACTTAATTGAGATTGGCCGCTGCCCACATAGTCGAAGCAGACCACCGTATAGTTGGATTCTAGGTGAGGGAGTAGATAACTCCACATGGATTGATCGCACCCGAAACCGTGGGCCAGAACAATCGCTTGGTTTCCTTGTCCAGAAATTTTGACGTTGTTACGCTGGATAACGTCAATGTTATTGGTGGAAGAGTTTGATGTTATCAACATAATTTGCCCTATTTTTTCATTATTAGCACAGCTTATGTTATCTAAAGCACATTATCAGAAAAGGGCAAGTCTTTTTATAAAATTGGTGAAATTGGGCAGATGAAAATAGAAGATTTATAGTTTTGCCAGTGAAGCTTAGCCGTCAGCAAGAAACGCGAGCGAAGCGTTACCAAGCCTTATTTAAATACCACATCCCAGAAGAAGAGCTCGTATGGATTCGATCCGCGACGCATTCAGATATGGCACTGGGAAACGAACGTTTCAAAGAGCAGATCGAGAGGCTAACAGGTAGGCGAGTGATGCCACGAAAGCGCGGTAGCAAACCGAGCCAGATGGGTTGAATTTTCATCTGACCCCAATTGTTTAATCCGCTACGCATTCAGATATGGCACTGGGAAACGGTAAGCGTGCGGTAAACCACACATAGGCAGCGTCAATTTTTTATTGCCATAAAACTTGTATCTGACACGTGATTGTAATAATTTAAGATTTGACAGAGGGTAAATGGATTTACCTATGCCTCCAGGACGGAGGCTCTGTCTCTTTTCAGGAAGATTCAAGGCTGCATGGATGCAGCGGGAAGATTTTTATCTTTATTCTCAATCTTAAGTCAGCTTGATATTCCACGGCAATAATTCTTCCATGTCATCGTTTTCTTTTCTTCTCGGCAGCTCTTCAAACAATCTTCCTAAGTAATCATACGGGATAAGCCCATTGGCTTTGGCTGTTTCTATTATGCTGTAAAGCGTTGCACTGGATTTTGCACCATTCCCCGTATTGGAGAACAGCCAGTTTTTGCGTCCAATCACGAAGGGCTTGATGGCGCGTTCCGCTCGGTTGTTATCGATGTTGATGCGATAATCACTCAAGTAAACGGTAAGTTTGTCCCATTGATTGAGATTGTATTGGATGGCTTTACCCAATAAAGATTTAGGTGGGACTTGTTGAGCTGACTTTTCAAGCCAAGCTTTGTAGTTCGCTAGTACTTCGGGCGCTTGCTCCTGACGGATTTTAAAGGCGGCTTCTGCATTGTCAGCCTGTTGGGCCAACGTCTCGATAGCGTACAGCTTTTTGATGTGATTGATCGCCATCGTTGCTTTTCCTGACTTGCCTTTCGGCATGCCTTTTTCCGCTTCAATAAACTTACGACGTGCATGTGCCCAGCAACCAGCCAGCTTGGCTTGGGTCGATTCGTACGCTTGGTAGCCATCGACATTAAGATAGCCATCGAAGCCTTGTAAAAAGTCGACGGCGCATTGCCCACTTCGTGTCGGTTGGTAATCGTATAGGACGATATTCGGGATCGGATTGCGTTTGTCTGGGGCATCTTTGCCTGTGCAATACACCCACATGTAACATTTCGAACGAGCTTCTTTGATCACATTGAGGGTGGTTTCATCCGCTTGGATGACGGACTGTTTCAGTAATTCTTGATGCAGCCGTTCATAAAGCTTCTCTAAGGCATCGGCACATTTTTTCATCCAATCTGACATGGTTCGTCGGCTCAACTCGATACCGGATTGCTTAAATAAGGTTTCTTGTCGATAGAGTGGTAAGCTGTATTGGAATTTACCCGTGATAATCTGACTCAGCAGACTTGGCGTCGCGATGCCTTTGGGGATAATGCTCGGTGGCACAGCCGCTTGTTTAATCGCATTCTGAGTGCCTGTTTTCTCACACTCACGGCACGCGTATTTAGGGCGAACCGTTTCGATGACCTTGAGTTGAGCCGGGATAAAATCAAGCTTTTCAGAACGGTCTTCACCTATGCGATGAAGTGCACCTTGGCAACATGAGCAGACTTTGTCTGACTCAGCGATATCCAGTACAACCGTTTCGCGAGGTAAATCCTTTGGCAGGGGCTTAGGTTTCGAGCGAGTGTAAGAGACGGTCTGCGTTTCAGTCTCCGTGTCGATGACATCAGATTCGGCCGCCATTTCATCAAACAACTCACCTTGCCCAGGTGAGGTTTCCGAGCTTTTGCCAAACTGCTTTTGCTGCGCCAAACGCCACTGCTCTAAAATGAACGTGTATTTCGATTGCCACTGTGCAAGCTGCGAGTCTTTTTCACCCAATAGCCGAGCTTGCTCAAGCAAGATAGCCTTGAGTGACTCAACGTCATTGGGTAAGTTTTCTGGAAGCATTTTCATGGGTTGGATTATACCAACCTAATGGGTTATTCGTCATGATATCGATAGGTTAAATGCGGATGAGCCTCTTTAGAGTGAAGAGGCAAACCATCCAACAACCAATTAAGTTGTCGATGGGATATGTGCCGCGATAAATGTTCATCCTCAATGCCAGGCCATTGGAAAGAGCCTTTTTCCAATCGTTTGTAATGCAACCAAAAACCATTATTAGACCACTGCAATATTTTGATCTTGTCACGGCTCGACCACAGAAGACAAAAATGTTCTCACTACAAGGTTCTTTTTCAAGATCGTAGGCGACGATATTGCAAAGCCCATCAATGGCTTTACGCATGTCGGTAGGCCCACAAATCAGTGTAACGTTAAGCTGGGAAGATGCAGTAAACATGAGTCTGTTGCTCCTATTTAAAAGACAACAGACTTTAAGGGGTTTGGGAAAGATTAAAATGTGTGGTTTGCCGCACGCTTACGATCAAACTATCTTGGTTATCTTACAGTCTACCCCAAGGCTCTTTATCACAGACTGTTTATTGTCGGTTGCAATACGTTGGTGTCAGTACTAAAATTGATCATTTAGAAGGGCTTAACATATGACTCATTACTGGATTGTCCATATGTTCTCACGCTACCAATGATTCGCCGGTGACATCATTGTTGATGGTTAGACTAAACATTGTTTAGTCACCCTGACCCCAAAGAGCTAAAGGGCTGCCACGAACTATCATTTTTCATTTTAAAAAAGAGCATTTGTCTTGCTCTTTTTTTATGTTTGTTAAAAAGTCGCAATGATTGTTCAGAGGGGGGCTGTCATAGGCGCTTACAATGCCGTAAAAGGTTCTGAGAACATGTTTCAATGTGTTTATAACATTGCGCAAAGCTAGCGAGTGTTTTAGTATTGCATTTAACACGGCCCCTGCCTCTTGGCTCTTCGGAGTTTACGCGGGGGTTTTTTGTGTCCACCATTCTTGCCAGTTTTCTGGTGCACCCATGTCTTTAATCGAGCAGGTTTTATCTGATTTTAGTTCAGGAAAGCTCTCTAGCATCTGCTCTATCCTGATATGCCAATGAGTATTTGGACAAATCCCTAAAATAAGGTGTCTTACAATCGCGATAAGTAGAAATGGCTTAGCGATCAAGTCTTGCTTTCCGATAAAGTTATCGCACCATTCGATCTGACCAAGGTTTGGTAGTTTAGGCTGATCAATGATGTTGCGGTTCCAAAGTCTGCTGTGATGAGCAACAATATTCCTTAAGTAGTTTAGTGACCTTAGCCAACTGGCGAATACAGAGAAATCTTGTACTCCATATTTCTGAGCAATTTGTGCCTGATCTTTGGTTTGCATCATCGAAAAAAGCTGAGACATGGAGCCAAAATCCCAAATTTCGATCGCTATCCATATTGGTAGGTCTTCGCCTGGGTATCGCGTATGGAAGTGTTTTACGAAGTCTTCTTTAGAGCGCTTTAGTAATCCCGAGTACTTTTCTTGCCATGCCTCGAAGGCAGGTTTACCACGAAACTTTTTATTGGCAAATGTGGGGTGGAAGAGAGTTTTGTCTCGGTATGCAAAAGCATCTTTAGTACCAAGTAAGTAGGCCATATCGACTCTAAGCGCGATTTCGATTCTTTCTAGTGCATCGGTGAGACTCAGGCGCAAAGATTTATCAAATAGATATAGGTTAACGGCATCTAAAAAGTGGGTGTTTTTATAAAAATCATCTTGCGCTTTCAGAACGAGTTTATTGTTCTGTTTATTCATCTCTAATTGGAAGGTACGAAATGGGTACCAATATGCGCTTAACCGATAATAGCCAATTCGCTCTAGGTATGAGCGAGCCTGATTAGGTTCACCAATGTTCATTCCACGAACTTTGAGCAATCTCAGTTGCTCTTCAAAGGATTTCCAAGGTTTTTGGTATTTCATAAAGCATCCTTGCTTTTAAATGTTATTTTTAATGCGCCTCGTCCCAGTTACCCCCAACCCCAGCCTCTACAAGCAAAGGCACGTCAATTTGGCTGCTATTCTGCATGATGTCGACGATTTTCTTCTGTGCCGCATCAAGGTCTTTTTCGGCGACTTCGAAGATGAGTTCATCGTGTACTTGCATGATCATTTTCACGTCTAGGTCGGTTTCTGCTAGCCAGTCGTGCATGTTGATCATGGCGCGTTTGATGATGTCGGCGGCGGAGCCTTGCATCGGGGCGTTGATCGCGGTGCGTTCGGCGGCTTGGCGCATCATGGCGTTTTTCGCTTTGATGTCTGGCAAGTACAAGCGGCGGCCGTAGATGGTTTCTACATAGCCTTTTTCTTTCGCGCTTTCGCGGGTGTTTTCCATGTATTGCTGTACGCCTGGGTAACGCTCGAAGTAGCGTTTGATGTATTTGCCGGCTTCTGGGCGACCAATGCCGAGCTGTTTCGCGAGGCCAAAGGCGGACATGCCGTAGATCAAGCCGAAGTTGATGGCTTTGGCGCGGCGGCGTTGCTCTGTGGTGACGTCTTCTAGGCTGACGTCGAAGACTTCCGCGGCGGTGGCTTTGTGCACGTCAGCGTCTTTGGTGAAGGCGTCTAATAAGCCCGGATCTTGCGATAAGTGAGCCATGATGCGCAATTCGACTTGCGAATAGTCGGCCGCGACCAGCTTGTAGCCTTTAGGCGCGACAAAGGCTTGGCGAATACGACGACCTTCAGTAGAACGAATCGGAATGTTCTGCAAGTTTGGATCGGTCGAAGACAAACGTCCCGTCGCGGTAATGGCTTGGTGGTAAGAGGTATGAATGCGGCCGGTTTTTTGGATCATTTCTGGCAGTTTGTCGGTGTAAGTGGATTTCAACTTAGACAGAGTGCGGTGTTCCATGATCAAGCGAGGCAGTTCGTGTTCTTGCGCCAGTTCTTGCAAGATAGGTTCAGCGGTGGATGGTTGGCCTTTTGGTGTTTTCTTGATCACAGGCAAGCCTTGCTTTTCGAACAAGATGACTTGCAGCTGTTTTGGCGAACTTAGGTTGAAGCTTTCGCCCGCTTCTTCGTGGGCTTTGATCTCCAGCTCTTGTAGCTTGCCTGCGATTTCAGCGCTTTGGGCATGAAGCAGCTCGGATCAATCAAGGCGCCGGTTTGTTCCATTTTCGCCAAGACCGGAATTAGCGGACATTCGATGTCTTTGAAAATGCTGACGAGTTCTGGCGTGGTTTCGATTTTCGGCCAAATCGCTTGGTGCAAACGCACGGTGATGTCGGCGTCTTCCGCGGCGTAGAAAGCGGCGACTTCTAGATCGATTTGGTTGAAGGTTTTTTGTTTTGCGCCTTTGCCAGCGATGTCTTCAAAGCTCACGTTGGTGTGACCAAGGAATTTGCTCGCCAAGGTGTCCATGTCGTGACGAGAGCTGACCGAGTTGTAGACGTACGATTCTAACATGGTGTCGTAAGCGATGCCGCGCAAGGTGATGCCGTAGTTGTTTAGCACGTTGGCGTCGTATTTTAGGTGTTGGCCGACTTTGGCTTGGCTGTCGTCTTCTAACCAAGGTTTCAGTTGTTCTAGCACCCAGTCGCGGTCCAGTTGTTCTGGCGCACCTTCGTAGTCATGGGCGACAGGAACGTAAGCCGCTTCGCCAGCTTTTACCGAGAAGGACAAGCCAACCAGTTCGGCGGCCATGTAGTTCAGCGAGGTGGTTTCGGTATCGAAGGCAACCAGCTCAGCGGCTTGGATTTTTCCAGCCATGTGTTGAAGCTGTCTTGTCTAAGACGGTGTCGTAGTTGGCTTCGATGTTGGATTTTACCGGTGTTTCCACTTGGCCATTTTGCTCTGAGGAAGACGAACGGTGTCGCTGGCGGTTTCGACGCTTGGCGCTTTATCTAGGTCAGACAACCAGGTTTTGAACTCCAGCTTGGTGAACCATTCACGTAGGGTTTCTTTAAGTCGGCTTCGCCGTTTTTCAATTCTTGAGGATCGAAGGGCAGTTCTACGTCGCATTTGATGGTGGCTAAGGTGTAAGACAACTCCGCCATTTCTTTGTTGTCTTCCATTTTTTGCTTCATGGTTTTAGAACCACGGAAACCCAAATCAGCGATTTCGTCTAAGCGGGTGTAGATGTCTTTGATGCTGCCCAATCCTTGCAACAAGGCAAGGGCGGTTTTTTCGCCTACGCCCGGTACGCCTGGAATGTTATCGACTTTGTCGCCCATCAGTGCGAGGTAATCAATAATAAGTTCAGGCGGAATGCCGAACTTGTCTTTCACGCCTTGGATGTCCATAACCGTGTTGTTCATGGTGTTCACAAGGGTGACTTTGTCGGTAACCAACTGAGCCATGTCTTTATCGCCCGTGGAAACCACCACTTCACGGCCTTGTTCGCCCACTTGTTTGGCGATGGTGCCGATCACGTCGTCGGCTTCTACGCCATCGATGATGACCAGTGGCAAGCCCATGGCTTCCACCACGCGGTGAATCGGTTCGATTTGTGGGCGTAGGTCGTCTGGCATGGGTGGACGGTGCGCTTTGTATTCGCTGTAAATGTCGTCGCGGAAGGTTTTGCCCTTGGCATCGAAGATGATGACCATGGGGGAATTTGGGTAGGTTTTGATGAGGCTGCGGATCATGCTGATCACCCCACGCGTGGCGTTGGTTGGGTGGCCGTCGCTGGTGTGCATCGGTGGAATCGCGTGGAATGCTCGGTAAAGGTAAGACGAGCCGTCTACCAAGATCATCGGTGTTTGTGTTGTAGAATCCGTAGCCAAAATAGAACCTCTTTGTGAATCGGCAAATATGAGGTCTATTCTAAGCACTTACGAGGATTTTTACAGCCAAAACTCGGCATAAACGAAACTAGCGTATTGGTTTAATCCAACTTCATGAGGCGTTTCATCTTTTCGGACAGTTGCGGTTGCATCTCACTGAACATGACCACTTGATCGCGGCCATTTTCTTTTGCGTGATATAAGGCTTGGTCGGCTTCTTCAATGAGCTGGTCGAAATCTTGGGCGCCGGCAATGCGAGACACGCCGATGCTGGTGGTGACTTTGCCCACAGTACGAAAGGGAATATGACGAAACACCATGTGGCAATCTGCGGCCAATTTGTTCAGCGTGGCGGGTGTTGGATTGGCGACCACCAAAATAAATTCTTCACCGCCCCAGCGCGCCAAACAATGATTGTCGTGATACACGGTGCGCAGACGCGAGGCGATTTCAACCAAAACATGGTCGCCAGTAGAATGGCCGAAACGGTCGTTGATATTTTTGAAGTAATCCACATCGATCAGCAACAGCCCCATCGATTCCAGTTGATGGTTTCGGGTCAACCAACTGTCTAATCCACGTCGATTTAACGTGTCAGTTAAAAAGTCTCGATCGGCGTGAAGCTTATAACGTGTTAGATCATAAGAAATCTTTTCCATTTGCTCACGCATGCTTTGCTGATACGGAATGATGACAAAAATCAATAAGCTGGCTGGGCCGAAAATAAACAACAAGTCATAGCCGCGCGTAGTATGTAATTCCTCCGGATGCGTAAACAGATAATGCAGAACAGGCAGGGCGTTTAGTGCCCAAATTAACGCCGCCAATTTGGCGTATTTTTTGGGCAGCATTAACATCACCAATGTCGATGTTAAAACAATCATGCCTGAAATTGGTGGATAGCTTTCGATAAAGCGAATATCACCTTGCCATGCCCCGTGCGTGAAATAAAAGGTGGCTGGAGTGAAGGTCAACATCGTGATGGCCGTATATATATTGGTGGTTTTGCGAATTCTGGTCAGCGGTTTCTGATGGAAATATAACAACAGCAGCAAACACAACAGGCTGGTGATCGCAGGCTGTAGAGAGTCGATAGCAAATTGGGTTGGGTAAATATTAAAAAACACAGCACAAAACCCGTAGCTGAAAATAGATACGATAAGCAGCCGATAGACGGCGGATTTGACGATGTTTTTTTGGTGGCTGGTTGTGTTCATTACGCAATTCAAGGTTATGTGTCTGGTTAAATAATAGTCAGTTTCGCGGTATTACTCTGTTTTATCTTGGTGAGTTTATGTTTCGTAAGGTGTCTTGGGTGTTAATAGTGGGTGTTGAGGTCGATAAAATGTGCACAGAATAGGGCGATTTGCTCGACTTCGAATTGACCTTTTGCGGCTTATTGTGGAGCATAGGCGTTTTCTTAATCGCATCATCTTTTTGATCACAAATTAGGTAGCAAAACTTGGCTGTTTACACATCCCTTTCTGACTCAGACATGCGGGCCTTAGTGGCGGATTATTACTTAGGCGAGCTGGTTTCATTCCAAGGTATTTCTGGTGGCGTTGAGAACACCAATTACTTTTTGACCACCACCACAGGCAAGTACGTGGTGACCTTGTTTTGAAGAATTTGATTTAGAAGAAGTGCCGTACTTTTTGGATGTTGTCGCGCATTTGAAACACAAAGGGTTTAACGTGCCTGCGGCTTTGATTGATATTCATGGTGAGCGTCTGCGTGAAGTGAATGGGCGTCCGACCATTATTGTGGATTGCTTTCCCGGCGGTGAACTAAAAGGCACGGACGAAGTGTCTTGTCGATTGATGGGGGAAGCCTTGGCGAAGCTGCACATTGCCGGTGAAGATTTCCCTGAACATCGCGACAGCCATCGTGGAGTGGCGTGGTGGCACAAAACCAGTCAAGCCATTGCTGGTGAATTAGAGCCAGAACAAGCGCAATTATTGTTGTCGCAAATCGCTGAGTTTGATGATTTTATTGCGCAACACCCAGATTTGCCAAAAACCACCATTCATGGGGATTTGTTCTACAACAACACCTTGTTTGAAGGCAATAAACTGTCTGCCATTATCGATTTTTACAACGCTTGTCATTCTTGGGTGATGTACGATTTGGCGATTGTGGTAAACGACTGGTGTTCGGACATGACAACGGGCGAGCTAGACAACACCAAATACAAAGCCTTGGTGAAAGCCTATTTGCACGAACGAGAAGCCACCTCAGAAGAAATGCTGGCGTGGCCTCATATGTTGAAGATCGCGGCGTTGCGCTTTTGGCTGTCCCGTTTAGAAGCGTGGCACGGCGCAAAACACGATCCTGAGCGTTTGTGCGCAGCAGCATGATCCGCTTGAATTTCAGCGTGTTTTAGAAGCACGAGTGCGTTATACACCGAATTTGGTGCCGTCGTTATAAAAGGAAATCTGTGATGCGCTTTTGGTTATCTTGTTGCTTAATGATGATGTCTGGTGTGGCCTTGGCACATCCGCATGTTTGGGTGGATTCGCAATATCGCGTCGATGTCGATCAAGCCAATATTAACCGCCTAGAAGCGACATGGGAATTAGACCTGTTTACGTCGACCAGTTTGATTGCGGAATACGATGTCGATGGCGATGGTGAATTTACCGGTCAAGAAAAGCTCGACATGATCGAAGTGTTGAAGAGCTTTGAGAATTACGGTTTTTTTATCAAGATGAAGCAAGATGGCGCGGACTTGGTGCCAGAACAAGTGCATGTTGTGGATGTTCGTATTCGTGACCAAATGTTGTGGATTCGCCTTGGCATTGCATTACCTGCGCCAGTGAATTTGGAAGCATCGACGTTAAGCCTTGCGTTTGGCGATGATGAATTGTATTTCGCCATGGAACCTTTGGAAGAAGGTTTGGTGCGTCTGTCTGGCGTATTGTCTGAAGCGTGTACGCCTGTAGAACGTGAAGCCACGGAAACATCCGTTGCGGTGTGGGTGGATTTGACCTGCCGATCTTAGTGTTACCCCTATTGAGCCGTCTTATTTAAAGGTACAAGCACATGTTAGAACATTTTCAATGGTTGCCCTTTTAGCTGCGATTACGGTGCTGACGATGAGCCCGGGTGTGGACACAATCATTGTGATGCGCAACGCCGCGTCAGGCGGTTGGCGGTTGGGTTTTTTGACCAGTTTGGGCATTTGCATGGGGCTGTTTGCTCACGCGACCGTGTCGGCGCTGGGGTTATCGGTTATTTTGCTGGGTTCGGCAGGCTTGTTCACAGCCTTTAAATTGGTGGGCGCGGCTTACCTTGTGTATTTGGGGGTGCAGGCCATTCGTAGCGCGATGAAACCGATGGGCATGACGTTCAAAGACGCCAAGAATCCTAAGGCATTCACAGCATGGGGAAGTTTTCGCCAAGGGGTTTTATCAAACGTATTGAATCCAAAGCCGATTATTTTTTACATGGCGTTTTTGCCACAGTTTATCGATCCAAGCCATTCTGCCTTGGCTCAATCTCTTTTTATGGCCTCACTTCACTTTATCATTGCGATGGTGTGGCAAACGTTTCTGGCGCTTATGGTTCATAGAGCGCGAGTCTGGCTGGCGCGACCAAAAGTGGCGCAAGTCTTGGATAGTCTAACGGGCGTATTGCTGTTGGGCTTTGGTGTAAAACTCGCATTAAGTCAGCGCTGATCGCGTGGCTGGGTGCTTCTTTGGTAATTCGCTAAAATGAGTTTATTGATTTCGACTTGGATTAAGTTCTTTTTCCTTTTCGCGCCTTTCTTTGTGCTGTCGATGTTTCTGGCGTTAACGCGCGGTGAGTCATCGTCTTCACGCAAACAGGTTGCGAACAAAGCCATTATTGCCTCGGTGGCAATCTCTATTGTGTTGCTTTTCTTTGGCGGCAGTTTGTTCGCTGTGTTGGGCATTACGCTGGATTCTTTCCGTATTGGTTCTGGTATTTTGCTGTTTATGTCGGCGCTGAGTTTGGTGCGTGACGGTACAAGAAACCACGCGGTGGGCATGCCAAGCGAAGAGCGCGATGATATTTCTGTGGTGCCATTAGCGGTGCCGACCATTATTGGGCCTGCGACCATAGGTACCATTTTGGTGTATGGTGCTGAGTTGCAAGGCTTGGAATTATTCATTGGTCTGTGCGGTTTGTTGTTGGCGTTGGGAACCTTGGCGATCATTTTGTATTCCGGCTCTTTGATTGAGAAGATGCTGGGGCGCACGGGGTTGAACGTATTGTCGAAAATCACAGGTTTGATTTTGGCGGCCATGGCGGCGCAGATCTTCATGAGCGGTGTGATGGGGTTTTTACAGCCCGTAACGCACTAACCGTTTCACTTTAGTGCATTAAAAACGACGTTTCTAGGCTTTGGCTTCTCCTTGGGTATGACTTGTTATATCATAACAAAATTATAGTCAATCTCGGTGATAGCCAATCATGGCCAAGAACGTCGTTTTTTTATTGCTGACTTTTATCGGTTTCAGCTCACCTCTTTATGCCGCGATGGACGTTGCGGCGTATCAAGATTTTATTCAGTGGATTATCGCTCAACAGGCCACGTTTCATCGTGAATTGGTGTCGTTGGTGCGCTCCATCAGTAAGGGCGGCAGTCCGGTTTTGTTGTGGGGATTAGTCTCTACTAGCTTCTTTTATGGTGTGTTTCACGCGGCTGGGCCTGGTCACGGTAAAGCGGTGATTTCTGCGTATATGTTAGCGAGCAAAGCGCCGTTACGACGTGGCATTAGCTTGGCTTTTCTGTGTGCGGGCGTTCAGGCGGTGATGGCGGTGTTGGTGATTGTGGTGCTGAGCCAAGTGTTTTCTTTGGCGGGAAAAGCCATGCAAATCAGTCGTTTCTTTGAAGTGGCGAGTTTTGCTGCCGTTGGTTTGATTGGTGTGTGGATTCTGGTGCGTTTATTACGTGGCCAGTCTGGCTGTGGTCACGATCATTCTGCTGAAGACCATGCTCACGGTCATTCCCATTCCCATTCTGATGACCATGCTTGCTGTGCACATCATGCCGACGAGGCGAAAACCGCCCGTCGAAGTATCTGGGCGATGGTGGCCGCGGTGGGTATTCGTCCTTGTACTGGGGCGATTTTGGTGTTGTTGTTTTCGTTAAGCGCGGGCATTTTTGTCTGGGGGTTGGTGGCAACGTTTGCGATGGCGTTGGGTACGGCGATCACGGTGGCGGCATTGGCAGGCGTGAGCGTGTTTGTTCGTGACACCGGTTTTGCGTTAAGTCGTGAGCACCAAGTGATTCGACAGCGTGTGTCGCGTGTATTTGGTTTTGTCGCGGCTTTTGCTTTGATCATCATCAGTACTTCGATGATTTGGAGTTACTTAGACAATGCAGGAAGGGCTTTTTAATGAATCATGATAATTCACATCAGCATCATAACCACAATCACTGTATTGAAACGGCTTTAGCGACGGCGGAAGCCTTGTGCGCGGAGCAAGGGCAGCGATTAACCAAAGTACGTCGACGCGCCTTGGAACTAATTTGGGAAAGCCATCGTCCGCTTGGTGCTTATCAGCTGTTGGCGAAGTTGGCCGAAGAGGGGTTTAATTCTGCGCCTCCGACTGTGTATCGTGCGTTGGATTTTTTGTTGGCGGCGGGCTTAGTTCACAAGGTGGAATCGATGAATGCGTACCTTGGCTGCGCTCACGCGGATAAGGTTCACAAAGGCTATTTTTTAATTTGCGATGAATGCCGCAATGTCATGGAATTTGATTACCAAGACATTCACGCGGCGCTGATCGAAAAGGCCGCTCAACAGGGCTTTGAACTGCGTGCGGAAACCATTGAGCTAACGGGGCTGTGCGCGAAATGTAAGGCCCAAGCGGTGGGAGAAAACGCATGAATAAGCGCTTGGTTGCCTTTGAAAAAATAGGCATCGCGTTTGATGGACGCGTTTTGTTGGAAAGCATTGATATGACCATCAGCGAAGGTGAAATTGTGACGCTGATTGGCCCGAACGGCAGCGGCAAAAGCACGCTGATTCGTACCTTGCTCGGTTTGCAAGAAGCAACGTCCGGCAAGGTAGTTCGTCATAAAACGCTGCGCATTGGCTATATGCCGCAAAAGCTGCACATCGATCCAACCTTGCCATTAACGGTGAAGCATTTCTTGGCGTTGGTACGCGGTGTGGATAAACGTCAAATTCTGCCAACCCTCGAAAAAGTGGGCATTGGGCATTTGTTGCAGTCGCAAGTGCATGTGTTGTCTGGCGGCGAAACTCAGCGAGTATTGTTGGCGCGGGCCTTGTTGAATAAGCCGAATTTATTGGTATTGGATGAGCCTGTGCAAGGCGTGGATGTGAATGGCCAAGTGGAGCTGTACAACCTGATCGAAAGCATTCGTAACGAGCTAAATTGCGGCGTGTTGATGGTGTCTCACGATTTGCATTTGGTGATGGCGAAGACAGACACCGTGGTGTGTATCAATCAGCATGTGTGCTGTTCGGGTAGCCCACAACATGTTACTGGGCACCCTGCGTATCAGGCTTTGTTTGGTGTGCCAGGTGCTGACGAATCCATCGCGATTTATGCCCATCAGCACGATCATGTTCATGACGAACACGGCAGCATTTTAGCGGACGAGGGCGATGCACATGCCCACGATCATTCCCATTGTCATCATCATTAAATGTGTCTTGATTTAGCCCTGTTTTGGAGTTGGTAATACCATGTTAGATCTTTTGCTCAGAGCCTTGTTAGGCGGATTGGGAGTGGCGTCTGTCGCAGGGCCGTTAGGGGCGTTTGTGGTGTGGCGACGCATGGCGTATTTTGGCGATACGTTGGCACATTCGGCGCTGTTGGGTGTGGCCTTGGGTTTTTTATTCGACATCAATTTGAACCTTGCCATTATCGTGTTGTGCGTTGGTTTGGCGTTAGTGTTAGTCACTTTGCAGAAGAAACACATTATTGCGACCGATACCTTACTGGGGATTTTGGCGCATTCCGCGCTGTCGCTAGGGTTGGTGGCGGTGAGCTTTCTCGATAATATCCGCATTGATTTAATGGCGTATTTATTTGGCGATTTGTTAGCGATTAGCCAAACCGATGTGTATTGGATTTACAGTGGCGGCTTGGCGGTCATTACGCTGTTGGTGATCTTTTGGAAGCCGTTGTTGGCTGTGACGGTGAACGAAGAACTGGCAAAAGTGGAAGGGTATCCTGTTGAAGCGATTCGTCTGTTGTTGATGTTGCTGGTGGCTTTGGTGATTGCGGTGGCGATGAAAATCGTCGGTGTATTGTTGATCACGTCTTTGATGATTATTCCAGCCGCCACGGCACGTAAGTTATCGCAAACACCGGTACAGATGGCGTCAATCGCGAGTGTGATCGGCTGCTTGTCTGTGTGCGGTGGCCTATGGGCGTCCTATCGTTGGGATACGCCAACAGGCCCAAGTGTCGTAGTGTGCGCGGCGATGTTGTTTTTGGTAGCTTACACTCTGCCGTTTAAACGCCTGCGTTAGTCCCTGTCGGACTCTTTTTTCTTTGCGTATGACTTTGACATAGCGCGAATGTCTTCCATTTGCTTGCCAAATTGACGACACGGTGTGCAAATCGCCGTGTGCATTGTTAGGGCAATTTTCTCTTTTGCGCTTAATGGGCGATCCAGTTTTTCCGATAGCATCTGGGTCGCTTGTTTGCACTTCATCATGTGGCGGTCTCCTTCTGAAACCAGTGATCTTCTAAGCACTCTCGTAAACGCAAACGCGCGCGGTACAAGGTGACATTCAGACTACTGACGGATACGTCTTCATTATGGCAAATTTCGCTGGTGTCCATTTCGAGAAACTCGCGCATCATAAATAATCGACCGTATTTGGCGGGCAGCGCATTCAAACAAGCATCAAAAACTTTCCAAAAATGCGCGTTTTCCACACCGTGATCCGGTTGGTCCCATTTTTTGGGACGCTCATCTTTTTGCCAATGGCCGTTTTCCTCGAACAAATGTTCAATGAGCGCATCGCCGCTTAGGTTCGGACCCTCTTCTAGTTGGCTGGCTGACGTGTGGCGTTTTTCTTTACGCAATAAATCAATAATTTTGTTCTTTAAGATAGAAAATACCCAAGTCTTAAACGCGGCTTGGCGAGCAAAACGATCAATGTTCTGATACGCCGATAGCATGGCTTCTTGTACGGCGTCTTCCGCTAATTGGCTGTCTCGCACCTGCAGGGTGGCAAATTTCAACATTTGCAGGCGCAACTCATCGATAAAAGCCGTGTCATGAAAGACGTGGCTTGCTGCTGAAGGTTCCATCTCAACAGCGAGGTTCATGTTCGTCATTTATACCTCGCAGGGTATCAGATAGTTAGACGGCGTTCCCGTTGGCTATCTTACACTTTGGTGATGTTATTTTTGGGTGTCTTGAGCGTGTGCTTCCGCAAGGTATTCGTCTTTGAGTTTGACGTAGTTCAGTCCTGCGTACTGGAAGTATTCGATTTCTTTGTCGTTCAATGGGCGGATTTGTTTTACCGGAGAGCCCATGTACATAAAGCCCGTTTCTAAGCGCTTGCCCGGTGGCACCAAGGAGCCAGCGCCGATGATGACTTCGTCTTCAATCACCGCGCCATCAAGAATGGTGGTTCCCATGCCAACTAAAACTCGGCTGCCAATGGTGCAACCATGCAACATCGCCATATGACCGACAGTCACGTCGTCGCCAATTTCCAAAGGGTGACCTTCTGGCTTGTAGGTACTGGCATGAGTAATGTGCAAGCAGGAATTGTCTTGTATGCTGGTTCGAGCACCAATACGAATACGATGCATGTCGCCACGAATGGCCACCAAAGGCCAGACGGAGCTGTCTTCACCAATGTTCACATCGCCAATAATCACTGCGCTGTCATCGACCCAAACGCGGTCGCCTAGTTGTGGTGTTTTGCCACGGAAAGATTTCATCACCATAAATACTCGCTTAAAGGGTGTTATCGCCAATTCATTGCGTTAATAAATGAAGGAACTATTAACACAATAGGCGTTTATGCATTGAAAAAGAGTTAAGACAACCTATCTTAGTAAGCATAGTATTGACCAATGCAATACAGCGTTCAATTAATATAAAAGGATATCACGATATGTCACAGTCTGTATGGGACGCGACCAGTTTACCGAATTTTACCGACGTCGATGTTGCGAACATTGAAGCGGATCTAGAGAAACTACTGAAGCACAATCAATCGGCAATAGACGCCTGTGTGAGCGAAAATACGCATCCAACATGGGAAAGCCTTGTTTTGCCTTTGGATCAATTGCATGACGACCTAAACAATTTTTGGTCGCCGATTGGCCATCTGAATTCTGTAAAGAACACCCCAGAATTGCGTGCAGCTTATAACGCCTGCTTGCCAAAATTGACACAGTTTTATACGGATCTTGGCCAGAACAAAGCCTTGTATCAAGCGTATAAAAATCTTGCTGAAAGTGAAGCAGCAAAAGAGCTGAATCAAGCACAAACTGAAGCCTTGACTCAAACGATCCGTGATTTCGAATTGTCTGGTGTGGGTCTAGAAGGCGACGCCAAAAAACGCTATGGCGAGATCAGCCAGCGTTTATCTGAGTTGGGCAGTCAGTTTGGTGAAAACGTGTTGGATGCGACACAAGCTTGGAGCAAGTTAATCACTGACGAAAGCGAACTGTCTGGTTTGCCAGAATCGGCGTTGGCACAAGCCAAACAAATGGCCGAAGCCAAAGAAAAAGACGGTTGGTTATTCACTTTAGATTTCCCTTCTTACATGCCGGTAATGAGTTACGCCGACAATGCCGAACTTCGCGAAGAAATGTACCGCGCTTTTGCAACGCGCGCGTCTGATCAAGGCGGCGACATCAAGTTTAATAACGCGCCTTTGATCGATGAAATTCTGCAATTACGTCATGAGATGGCGCAGATTTTAGGGTTCGATAATTACGCGGAATTGTCCGTTGCGACCAAAATGGCCGACAACGGACAGCAGGTGATTGATTTCTTAGACGATTTAGCGAAAAAATCAAAAAACTCGGCAGAACAAGATCTTGCGCAGCTAACAACGTTCGCGAAAGACGAAAACGGCGTGGAAAAATTGAACGCTTGGGACATGACGTACTACGCGGAAAAATTGCGTCAGCATAAGTACAGTATTTCTCAAGAAGAACTGCGTCCTTATTTCCCAATGAACAAGGTTTTGTCTGGATTGTTTCACGTGGCACAAACATTATTTGGTGTGGATATTCGTGAAGAAAAAGATTTCGATAGCTATAACAAGGACTTGCAGCTTTTCACTATCAGCAAAGATGGGGAAGACGTTTCTCGCTTCTACCTAGATCCGTATGCACGCGAAGCAAAACGCGGCGGTGCATGGATGGATTCTTGCCGTACTCGTCGTCGTTTGAGCGACAACCGTTTGCAATTGCCGATCGCGTACTTGGTATGTAACTTTACGCCACCTATCGGTGACAAACCGGCTTTGTTGACGCACGACGAAGTCACCACCTTGTTCCACGAGTTTGGCCATGGCTTGCACCACATGTTGACCCAAGTGGACGTGTCTTCGGTATCGGGTATTAACGGTGTGGCGTGGGATGCGGTGGAATTGCCAAGTCAATTCATGGAAAACTGGTGTTACGAACCAGAAGCATTGGCTCATATTGCCGGTCATTACGAAACGGGCGAAGCATTGCCACAGGACTTGTTAGACAAAATGCTAGCAGCGAAAAACTTCCAATCCGGCATGCAGATGATGCGTCAGTTGGAATTTTCCTTGTTCGACTTCCGTTTGCATATGGAATACCAAAAAGGCATTTCTGTTCAATCGGTTATCGACGATGTGCGCAGTAAAGTCGCGGTGACTACACCGCCTGAGTTTAATCGTTTCCAAAATAGCTTCTCGCATATCTTTGCAGGCGGTTATGCGGCTGGTTACTACAGCTACAAATGGGCCGAAGTGTTGTCCGCCGATGCTTTTTCAAAATTTGAAGAAGACGGCATCTTCAATAAAGATACCGGTGCACGCTTCCGTGATACCATATTGGCAAATGGCGGCTCCCGTCCGGCAGCGGATTTGTTCGCTGAGTTCCGTGGTCGTGAGCCAAGTACCGATGCCTTATTGAGACACAGCGGCATCGCGGCGTAGAGGTTAGAAGGTATAAGGTTATGACAGTAAAACGCTTTATCGCTGGGGCGGTGTGCCCTCGTTGCAGTGAGATGGATAAGATTCGTGCATGGCGCGATGACGACGCTGAAAAACAATATCGTGAATGCATTTCTTGTGGTTATACGGATGAGCAATCGACCATTGTTCAGGCGCAGCCAACGGAGATTCCAACTCGAGTGAATCAGCCTCATAGCAGCGCGCCAGAAACGGAAGAGGTAGTGATTAACTTCATACCGAATCCGGGAATGACCAAGCACTGATGACGTACAGAGAGTGAAGAAAAAGCGGACTGATCGAGAGGTGAGTCCGCTTTTTTTATTCGTTGTCTGCGTAGCCACTGCCGATGGCGCTGAAAGGCATATCAAGATTGAGCTCGGGTACTTGTAAACCGATCCAAGTGGGAAACGTGTTGCTGTTTGGGCCGGGGAATACGGTGTATTCGTTTGCCCAAGGGTAACGTTTTACAGCGGCGTTTATTTTTGGAATCAATGCTTCGGCTTTTGGGCCAACAAGAGACAGTACTTTTTCTGGCTTGGCGCCAAACCAGTAACGATCCGGCGTCGGCGTTTGGTATTCCGAAAGGGCAGGAAGGCCTCGATTTACTCGCCAACCAACCACTTCATGTACCGTGTATTGCGCGGCATTTTTTTCCTTGGTTGCGACCCAAGTGTGAACCGCAAACCAGCCGCGCCAGCTGTAAGCGTCGGCGGCATAAAATTCGATAACCGCGTCTTTCTCTGTTTCAGGCGATGGTGCGATGCCAGCAGGCTCGCGACTGGCGGTACGCCAACTGTCATTGGAAGAGCACGCGCTTAAAAAAGCGAGATAAAGAGCAGTCCGACATATTTTGCCATGCTTTGTCCTTGGTCTGTTGGGGATTTTATTGCTAATAACATACGCAAATTTTGGTGTATTCGGGTCACTATTTGTGACTTTGGGCGACTGTTCCCTATTTTTTGCTAAATTTGAAAAATGGGCAAAAAAAACGCCAGAAGACTGGCGTTTTGGCGTTGTTGCTTCAATGAAACAGCAAATTAGTTCATTTCAGTAATAAATTCTTCTGTAGAACGACGTACTTTTTTAAGGTCTTTCAACCAGTCACCTTCGTCGGCGCGGTAGCCCAAAGGAAGCAGGATGACAGAGCGAAGTCCACGCTCTGTAAGGCCCAGAATTTCATCCACTTTTGCTGGATCGAAGCCTTCCATTGGTGTGCTGTCAACGCCTTCTTCGGCCGCTGCAATCAACGCTGTGCCAAGGCCAATATAAGCCTGACGTGCTGCATGTTGGTAATTCACTTCGGCATCACGTGGAGGGTAAGCGCCAAGGATCATTTGGCGGTAGTTTTCCCAACCTTCGTTTTTAAAACCACGTTCGTCGTTGACAAGATCGAACATCTTGTTGATTCGTTCTTCTGTGTAGTTGTCCCATGCCGCAAACACTAAAAGGTGAGAGCCGTCGGTGATTTGTGCTTGGTTCCATGCGTGAGGCACAATGGCTTCGCGAAGTGCTTTGTTTTTTACCACGATGACTTCGTATGGCTGAAGGCCGCTTGATGTCGCGGTAAGGCGGATGGCTTCTAAAATACGATCTACTTTGTCTTGCTCAACCGCTTTGCTTGAGTCCATTTTTTTTGTGGCATAACGCCAGTTCAATTTTTCTAACAGGTTTGACATTTTTATTCCTTAAATCGGTGTGTGTATGGCATCAATATTGGACTTAAAAGAGGGAACTTCAAGCGTTGCTTTGAGCATAAAGTAAGGAAGTTGAATGATCGGTTAAATGTGGAACTTGGTTGAGATATGGCATTAATATCCGAGATAACGCCCTAAAATGGTTCATTTTTTTAGTCGGATGCAGTAAGGTGCGGTTCCGAAAACTTCAATGGACCCCTTTCTAATGACGTTAACCCCTAAACCATCGCTGTTACAGCGCTATTTGCGTGGTAGTTTGGTGCTGCAAATTGCCATCGGTATTGTCTGCGGTATCGCCTTGGCGTATCTCTCGCCAAGTATTGCGCTGTCGACCACATTGTTGGGCGATTTCTTTGTAAAAGCGTTAAAAGCCATTGCGCCAATTTTGGTCTTCTTATTGGTAATGGCGTCTATCGCTAACCATAAACAGGCTCAACAAACGCATATTCGTCCTGTTTTGGTGTTGTATTTGTTTGGTACCTTTATCGCGGCGTTAATCGCTGTGGTGTTCAGTTTTGTGTTCCCTACGCAATTGCATTTGGTGTCGCCAGATTTAAGCCAAAGCGCTCCTCAGGGTGTGGGTGAAGTCCTGCGTACATTGGTCTTTAAAATGGTGGATAACCCAGTGAATGCTTTGGTTCAAGGCAATTATGTGGGCATTTTGACGTGGGCGATTGGTTTTGGTTTGGGATTGCGTCATGCGTCTGAATCCACAAAAGCATCATTGCAACATCTGGCGACCAGTGTGACCAGTATTGTATCGGTCATTATTCGTTTGGCCCCGTTTGGTATTTTTGGCTTGGTGGCGAGTACGATCGCAGCCACAGGCTTTGATGCCTTATTGGGTTATTCGCATCTATTGGCGGTGTTGGTTGGTGCCATGCTGTTTATTGCGTTTGTCACGAATCCTTTATTGGTTTTCTGGAAAATTCGTCGCAATCCGTATCCATTGGTATTTAAGTGTTTAAGAGAAAGTGGCGTTACGGCTTTTTTCACTCGCAGTTCGGCGGCCAATATTCCGGTTAACTTAGACCTTTGTAAGCGTTTGGAGTTAGACGAAGACACTTATTCTGTGTCTATTCCATTGGGTGCGACCATTAACATGGCTGGCGCTGCGATCACCATCACGGTATTGACGCTTGCGGCGGTGAATACGCTGGGCATTTCGTTAGATTTTGGAACTGCACTGTTGCTCAGTATTATCGCTGCAGTGTCGGCGTGCGGTGCGTCTGGTGTGGCGGGTGGCTCGTTATTGTTGATTCCATTGGCGTGTAGTTTATTTAACATTCCGAATGACATCGCGATGCAAGTGGTGGCGGTGGGCTTTATCATTGGTGTGTTGCAAGATTCAGCCGAAACCGCGTTGAACAGTTCAACCGATGTCTTGTTTACAGCCGCGGCGTGTTTGGAAAATACCAAAAACCCATAAGTCGGTATTTGGCTAAAACGCAAAAAAGGGAAGCACTGGCTTCCCTTTTTTGTGGCTAGAATCGTCGATTCTGCGGCAGACAGACCAAAGACGTTAAAGCTTAAACTGTGTCACCAGTTGATCCAGCTGGGCAGACAATTTTTGCAAATTGGTGCTGGATGCGGTCAGTTCATCGGCAATTTCTGAGGTTTCTGTTGTGAGTTGGTTGATTTCTTCGACGTTTTTACTCATGTCGTTCACCACAAGGGATTGTTCTTCTGTGGCGGTGGCAACTTGAATGTTCATGTCGCTGATTTGACCAATATGCGCGGTGATTTGTTCCAACGCGCTGTTTGCTTCGTTGGCTTGTCCCACTACTGTGTTGCTTTGGTCTTGTCCTGACTGAATGGTAGCAACCGTCTTGGCGGACTGTTCTTGCAACTGATCAATCATCTTCTGGATTTCATCCGTGGAGGCCGCTGAGCGGCTAGCAAGATTTCGTACTTCATCGGCCACGACGGCGAATCCTCGCCCTTGTTCACCTGCACGAGCCGCTTCAATCGCTGCGTTTAGGGCGAGTAGGTTGGTTTGTTCTGAGATGCTGCGAATGGTGTCCAATATGCTGCCAATCGAATCGGTTTGAGTCGCTAATGAGCCAATGTCCGAGCTGATGTGCTGAATTTCTGTCGACAATGATGTCACGCCTTGACGTGCTTTTGCCACTAATCCCGCGCCTTGATGGGCTTGTTTGTCAGCTTCTTGTGCGGCTTTTGCCGCTTGGGAAGCGTTCTCGGCGATGTTTTCTACCGTCGCGCCCATTTCATGAATGGCGGTGGCGATGTGTGTGGTTCTGTCGCGTTCATTTAGACAATTCGTGTGTGTGGCTTTGGCTTTTGCAGCGACATCGTTGGCCGTGTGAGCCAGTTGGCGCGAATTCTCTGCGACGTTTTCGATGGCCGTACGAATCTTGGTAGTAAACTGGTTGAAGTGTTGGGCAATGTCGCTCAGCTCGTCTTTGCCTGACATGGACATGACTGAGCCAAGGTCTAATTTGTCACTGGCGCTGGAAATGTGTTGTTGTAGCGAGGATACTCGTTGGTTAAGACGTCGTAACATTAGCCATGCCAAAAGAATGGACGCTGCCAAAGCGATGACGATTAACACCATCATGTTGTTTCGGCTTTTTTCGTAATTTGCTTGGCTTTGGGCGTAGCTTTGTTGTCCTTGTTCAAGCAACTCATCCAGTATTGTGTT
>NZ_JAODTL010000059.1 GCF_026191375.1 Marinomonas pontica
AACGATGTCTGGATTTAAGTCATACAGTTCATCCCAGCTTTTACTATTTAGGCCATTAATGGAATAACCACGGTTTGTTAATTGTTTAAGTGTATCAGGATGAACCTGTCCGCTCGGATGACTGCCTGCACTAAATGCTTCCAAACCGTCATTGCCGATAGAAGCTGTGATGCTTTGGGCTAGAATGCTGCGACAGGCATTATGCGTACAAAGAAAGAGTACTTTCATAATGTATTTCCCATGATTAGGCACAGCATGATTGGGCTCGTTGTGGACGATTCCCCATTTCCTCAAGTGCGATAATGTTATCCGCCAAGAAGTCTGGATTGTTTTGGAGTGTCTCAGACAAAACAGTGTGTATCCACTGAAAGAGCGCTTGATTGATGCTATAAAAAACCCATTGACCTTGTCGTCTGTCTGTAAGTAGTTCGCAATTTCGTAACTGAGCCAAGTGGCGAGAAATTTTGGGCTGACTTTCATTGAGAGCCTGCATAAGTTCACAGACACATAACTCTTTTTCTTGGTGAATCAGTAGGATGCATCGCAAACGTGTTTCGTCAGCGAGGCACTTGTAAAATGTTATAGGGTTCAAAGGATGCTCCTTTATGCTATGGGACCATAAGACAATTTAAGCTTTATGATATTGGCAATGCTAACATATATGTTTTTTAAAATATATGAAAATAAATATATATGAAAAAAAGATAAGATAGTGTTTTTGTCATCTTTCTGTCATGTACATCTTTCATTATGGACTTATTTAATTTTAAACAATCCACTTGTGAGGGTACTACTTATGAATAAAAGCAAACTTCTTATTGCCATGCTTTTAGGCGCCTCTTTAGCTGCCTGTGCTTCTACAGCGACAGAAACGTCTATGGCCGCCAAATACGATATCGACGGATTTAAAACACAAATTGAAGACGGTCGCCTTTGGGTGTTTGAGGACGGCTCTGAAGAATTGGCCTTCTTCAAAAAACACGGCGAGCCAGCAAAGCAGTTTACTAACATAGGTGCAGGCCCAGAAGGCATGACAGTGAAAGCAGCTAGCCAAGAAACCCTAGATAAGTATCTTTCTGCTTATAAAAAGTAAGTACAGGCATAGCGACTTCTTGGAAGATTGCTTGGCGTACAAAGACTAATAAGCCCCAACAGAACAAAATAGTTTTATTGGGGCATTTTTGTTTGAAGAAGAACTGGCGCATCATCAGCCCATCTCGCTAATAACCAAAAGCACCTTGATAGTCAAAGATCTAGATTTACTCACACAAATGGCAGCAAAAAAGCTAATCCATGTTGCGATCAATGTGACGACGCTAGATAACGATTTTTCACGTAGCACGACGCAAATATGGATTAGATGACAACAGATTAAGCTATCTGGATTGTCGTCATTTTGCGGTTCCGCCAAAAGAAGGCGATCAGATGGCGTTGTTTTAATTTAGTTAATCGCAGGGCAAAAAAATCCCCTAGACGAAAACGCCTAGGGGATGATTGAAACAACACATTCAGATTAGAGCTTGTTGTTAAATTGGCTTACCGCATCAACAACTTGCTTTGCGCCGACTTGGATATCGTTCATGACATCACCAGCGTCGTTAGACAGCTTTAGTGCTGTTTTCGCTTTTTCCATGCTTTCTTCGATCATGGATACGGCCTGTTCGGTGAGTTTTTTATTGTCACTTACCACTTTAATAATTTCTTCCGTAGCGGAACTGGTTCTGGACGCGAGCTGTCTGACTTCATCCGCAACAACAGCAAAGCCGCGACCTTGTTCACCCGCTCGTGCGGCTTCAATTGCTGCGTTAAGCGCAAGCAAGTTGGTTTGATCCGCTATACCGCGGATGCTTTCCACCAGTTCAGACACCTTCATGGACTGCGTATTTAACTCAAAAATACCCTGACCAGCAGTGCCCATTTGATGAGACAACTCATTCATTGTTTTAATGGTCGACTCAATAACCTGTTTCCCAGAGACCGCACTAGCATCGGTCTTCTTCTGAAATTTCGAAGGCAATTTCAGAGGTTTCTGAAATTGCAAACTCACGGTTCATTTGCTCAGTAATCACAGTCGCCAATTTAATGACCTTGTACAGTTTGCCACTGTCATCATGCACCGGATTGTATGACGCTTCTAGCCACACCACATTGCCACGACTATCAAAACGTTTAAATCGTTGGGACACGAACTTCCCAGATTTTAGCTGTTGCCAAAAATCCTTATAGGACTGTGACTCCGCTTCTTTAGGGTCACAGAACATTCTATGGTGCTGTCCAACGATCTGGCTTTTCGAATAGCCCATGCCTTTTAGAAAGTTGTCATTCGCATTTAAAATAATGCCATCTAAAGTAAACTCGATCACCGCAGAGGAACGGTGTAGTGCCGCTAACATGTCTTCTATTTCTTTAGATTGTGTAATGGTTTTGGTCAATTCAGCCGCATAGATTTCTAGTACGATGGAACCTTTTGACATTTTTTTAGGTTGAATTGTCGCGCGGTACCAAACCTCTTTTCCATTCTTATCTTCAATCTGTAAAGCACCATGCCAATGCTTCTTTTCGCTAATCGCCAACAACATGCTTTTACAGTGTTCTTTCTCTAACGACTTTTTATGAATCAGATCTTGAAGATGTTTGCCTATTATTTCAGTTTTAGCATAGCGACAGGATGCCAAGAATAATTCATTAACCTCTACGATTTTCCCTTCGGGTGAGGTCGAAAAATACAACATTTCTTGTCTAAGATCGGCTTGTGTTTCTTGAAATGAAGCAAGCTCTTCTTCTAACTCTGTAATTCGGGTCAATAATTTGTTGTTACCAAACAGCATTTGCTTCTTCCTTAGATATCTCATCAGAACTTTTTTAAAGGGTAGCGGATGTCATCGTAAAACACGAATATATTTCAACGATGGCTATAACTAAGTCGACCATAAGCACAAATATATCGCGTGTTTGGGTTACTCACAGTGCGGTCTTTTCTACGCTAATTTTAAGCTACTGTTCCGTCATATTTATGACAACCAACCCCATTCTGAAACAACCTCAAAATAATTGAAAAAAACGTTATGTAAATCACACATTACCGTTTATAAACATGTTTTAGTCCCCCCTATTTGGAACGTGTTTGCATGCCTAGTGATGACTTTATTGATGTACTGAAACTTCTTATTCGCGCCCCAAGTGTGGTGGGCGCCGAGCATTCGTTTTTCCGTGTGTTACAGCGCGAACTGGAAGAGCGAGGGGCAAAAGTCACTTGGTACGAAGGTTTGTTGGTTGCCCAAGGCAGCGACCCGTTTAGCACCATGTTTTCGGCGCACATAGATCGTCACGGTTTAGTGTGTACGGGCCCAAATGAATTCCAATACGCAGCGTTTGTGTCGGCAAACCGCACGGATTTATTGAATAACTCGGTTTCAGAAGAGTTGATGACAAAGGTCACCGAGCGCTTCAACCATGAAGAAATCTACGCTTATGAGCCTTGGTCAGGCGTTTACCGTGGCAAAGGCACCATCAAAAGCTCTTACGTTTGCGAATTCCGCAATAACTTAATTTTTGAAACCGAAGGATTAGAAGGCGTTGTTGCTGGAACGCCAATTGCGTTCAAAGATCAACTGCACATTGTCAACAATCGCCTAGAAGGTCAGCTTGATAACGTCATTTCAGCCGCCGCCTTGGTACATCTTTTTGATCATGGTTTTAAAGGCACCGCCTTTTTTACCGCCCAAGAAGAAGCGGGGAAAAGCTGGCGCTACTTACTAGAATGGTTCCGTCGTTTTGGTGGTTCAACCAACCGTCTATTCGTTGTTGATACCAGCCCCTTTCCAAATGTGAATTCAGCCAACGAGCAACTTCTTGTTCTTAGGGAAAAAGACGCCAACGCGACCTTCAACAAAGACAGCACCAAGCTTTTGGAAAAGCTGTGTGAAAAAAATAACATCAGTTACCTGTATAAAAACCGTTATGTGGAAAACGAAAACGCCAAACGTGCTGAGCAAGGCTTACCACCAAGCTCTCTTGGCAGTACAGAGCTTGGCCGCATTATCGCCGCATCGAATGGTTTGGTAGATGGCACAACGATTCAAATCCCAACCATTGGTTACCACACCATGCACGAATCTGCTGCAGTGGAATCGGTGGATGCGTTTCTGAATATGCTAAAAGTGGTGTCGAATATTTGATACGACCTTTTGGCATTAGCCAGCCACAGCAAAAGGAATAACAGGGCAATTGAGCACGATATCGGTTCGTTCGACAGTGACCAGGCCCTGATCTTCTGCCGTTAAGATAGCTTCTTCAGACGTCAGTTCTGTTGCCTTGCTTGGGTCTTTCCATACCACAACGTACATCAACCACAGTGGCGAGTAATGAGTGTCTTGGCTTTCATAACCTAATGGCTCTGGCACCGACGCAAACACGCTTTTCGACTGCTCGCCCTTAGGAAACGCATACACACGCTCCAAAACGGTTTTTACTTGCGGTGGTTTCGGGTAGATCGGCACCGCATCACGCAACCGCGGCGCGTAATTGGCATTTTTGGCCTTGGCAACGGCTTGATCAGATACATCGGTTGTTATGTAGAGAACTTCTTTATCATCATGCCAGCCATGCAACAATGGCAAACTTACGGTGGGCTGTTTAGGCACCGCACTACAAGCAGACAGTAAACTCACAATAACAACGGCCAAAACACTTTTCATTAACATGAATTTCTACATCCTTACTCAATTTAATACCTTAACTTTAGCCTAAATATTACTCTGCAGCGCCATCTTTCGCCGCGTATTTATAAACGGTATTGCGGCTAACACCGGCGGTTTTCGCGGTTTGCGATACATTGCCTTTAAACTCGCTCAATAGCCTTGGAATCAGCCGTTCTAACGGCCTCGATTTGATCCGACTGCGAGTTAGATTCTGTGAGATCAAACGATGGTGCAGCGTCTAGATCATCAAAAAAGTCGTCTGGCAAATGCCAATCTTCCAGCACGCTCTCATCCGCCATCGCCATGCCGACTTTGAGTACATGCGCAAGTTGGCGCATGTTGCCAGGCCATGGATGTCGCGCCAGCAAGGCCAGCATCTCCGGTGACAAAGCAGGACCAGGCTCTTCTTTTCGTAAACGCTCATGGAGGTATTGAATCAATTTCGCTTTGTCAGTTCGTTCACGCAAAGCGGGTAACTCTATGTTCAAACCAGAAATCCGGTAGTACAAATCTTGGCGAAAACGTCCTTCTTTTACTTCGTCTTTTAGGATGCGATTGGTGGCGGATATCAGTTTAATATCCACCGGAAACGCTTCAGTAGAACCCAACGGTGTGACTACTCTTTCTTGTAAAACACGCAATAAACGCGACTGCACAGCCATCGGCATTTCACCGATCTCATCGAGAAATAATGTACCACGATGGGCACGACGAATCAGGCCAATAGAGCCGCGATTTTGTGCGCCAGTAAAAGCGCCTTTTTCGTAACCAAAAAGTTCAGACTCAACTAGTTCTGCCGGAATCGCTGCGCAGTTTACTGCGACTAACATCTCTTTAGAACGAGAGCTATGATAGTGCAAACTGCGAACAAATATCTCTTTTCCCGCCCCTGTTTCACCATGAATCAAAATAGGAATGTCTTTTTCCATGATCTTATGAGCTTGACGAACAAGACGCTCTACACGCTCATCACCATGCTGCAATTCGGCTAAAGGAATCACATTATCGGGGATCTCAAGCGCGCCAATATCGTCTGTCTTTTTGACCTTTTCTGCTTTTTCAAGCTCTGGTTTTTTTTCATTCATAACAAGGGGTTCTGGCTGTATTGGTGCCACATAATCTGTGCGCCGACGGAAGTCAGGCACACGCATAATTTGTTGCACCGGCGGAATCACTTTGACGTAAAACTGATAGCGCCCCATGGCGATCAATTTCATGGGCAAACTGAATGGATGATGTTTGATTTCCCGCATTTGAATGTCAAACACTTGATTGATGTTCAGCAAAGCCAAATCGCGAGCCAAAACCACTTCGGCACGACGGTTAGCCGACACAATCGTGCCGTTTTCATCCAATACCAAAATACCCGACCAATGACTGTCCAAACTGACCACGTTGGTATTAAAGCTGAGAATAAAATGCTCTTGCTGAAAAGCCGAAAATATCAAGCGATTTTCCACGCTGAGCGACATGAGTTTCACCATGCCGAACGTGTGATCCTGTGGAAGGTACGCGTCTGAAGAAATGTCGAGCACGCCGACCAAATCGTTTTTTGTGTTGTAGATGGGCGAGGCCGAACCGACCATAAAACGGTTGGCGCGTAAAAAGTGTTCGTCGCGCCCCACTTGAATCGCTTCACCAGTGATCAAAGCGGTGCCAATGGCGTTGGTGCCGACGCCCATTTCAGTCCACTGATTGCCACCGATCAAGCCGTGTTCCGCAGCGCTGCCAAAGCGTGGTTGCCCCCATGTGTTCAACACGTGCCCTTGGCGATCCGCCAGAACAATCATGCAGGCGGAATTGCTGAGAATATTTTCATAGTAAGGCAGCACTTCGTTTTCAGTGGTTTCCAATAGGCTGCGATGCTGATCGATCAGATCCGTCAAAGTGCCTTTTGGCAAGGTTGCAAAGTCTGGACGGCTGCCATGCTCCAGACCAAATTGTTCACAACGATACCAAGACGCTTGGATTCGCTCTTTGTGTGACTGAGTTGTCATTGACTGCGGGTCTAGACTGCCGCGGCTCAGCTCGGCTTGTTGTTTTTGTTTTTCTTCGTCTTGCATTTCCAACTCCACAACAGCATGCAAAACCCCATACTGTGCACGAAATGTTCATTGTTTTAACGAACTGTAAACACTTTGAACACTCGTGAACAGCCCCTGTTCGAAAGTGAAAATCGCTTAAAAAGACCAGAAAACCAAAATAAGTCTATATTTTTCAATGGTTTAAATAAAACCAATCGTATAAAAATATTTTTGGCATGGCTTTTGTAATGTATTTACTCATCACGGTACGTTCGGTTTTGATCTTGTGCATGCCTGTTGGCGAATCACTTAAAAACAAACCCGGTCGTACACGAAAAAAATAACAACAAAAAAGGTACGTACAATGTCTCTGACGCTGCAGAATGTATCGCGCGTTGTTGAAGGCGAGACGTGGATCGACGATGTGAATTTGTCTCTCGAACCCGGCTCATTCAACGTTTTGCTTGGCCGCACGCTGTCTGGCAAAACCACGCTGATGCGCCTTATGGCCGGTCTTGATCGACCTACCAAAGGTAAAATCCTCATGAATGGGGTGGACGTAACAGGGGTGCCTGTTCGCGAACGCAACATTTCCATGGTGTATCAACAGTTCATCAATTACCCCAACCTCACGGTTTACGAAAACATCGCTTCGCCTCTTCGTTTGGCCAAAATGGATGAAAAAGAAGTCGACCGTCGTGTGCGTGAAACCGCCGAAATGTTACGCATCGATCCTTTCCTTGATCGTTTGCCATTACAACTGTCTGGTGGTCAGCAACAACGCACGGCGATGGCAAGAGCCTTGGTAAAAGACTCGCAAATCATCCTCTTTGATGAGCCTCTGGTGAACCTCGATTACAAACTGCGTGAAGAACTGCGCCAAGAACTGCGCGCCTTGTTCAAAGCCCGTAATTGCATCGCCATTTACGCCACAACCGAACCTAACGAAGCCTTGGCGTTGGGCGGTAACACCGCCGTTTTGAACGAAGGCCGCTTATTGCAAATGGGGCCAACCGCCGAAGTTTACCACCAGCCAAAAGACATCATTACCGCAGAAATGTTCTCTGAACCGCCCATTAACGTGGTTCCGGGCAAAGTCAGCGAAGAGGAAGTGACCTTCGATGACACCGTGCATTTTCGTTTAAACAGCGACTTGCGCCGTCTTGCGCCGGGCGATTATCAGTTTGGTGTACGCGCGTCTCACATTGGTTTGGTGCCACACTCTGACGACGATTTAGAGTTGCCAGTTCGTGTGGATTTAGCAGAGATCAGTGGCTCCGAAACCTTCCTACACGTGCACAATCCACACTTTGATTTAGTGCTTCATCTGTCTGGTGTTCATGCCTATCAAGTGGATCAAGAAATTAAGGTCTACTTCCCAACGCACAAGCTGTACGCCTTTGACGCTCAAGGCAAGATGGTGCATTCCCCAGCACGAATGAGGGATCAATAATCATGGCTTCTATAACCTTAAATGCCTTAGCGCATACCTATACCGACAATCCAACCAAACCCGAAGATTACGCCATTCGTGAAATGACGCATGTGTGGGAGCAAGGCGGCGCATTTGCTCTGCTAGGGCCATCTGGTTGCGGCAAATCCACACTGCTGAACATTATTTCGGGCTTATTGGAACCTTCCGATGGCGAAGTCTTGTTCGACGGCAAACGCGTCAATGAGCTGAAACCCGAAGAACGCAATATTGCGCAAGTTTTCCAGTTCCCAGTGGTGTACGACACCATGACGGTATTTGATAACTTGGCTTTCCCGCTGCGTAACATTGGCGTACCGGAATACAAGGTGAAGTCGAAAGTTTACGAAGTCGCCGAGATTCTTGAGCTGTCTGACCAACTGACACGCAAAGCCAAAGGTTTATCTGCGGATCAGAAACAAAAAGTCTCCATGGGCCGCGGTTTAGTACGCGACGATGTGTCGGCGATTTTGTTTGATGAACCACTCACCGTTATCGACCCTCAACTGAAATGGAAGCTGCGCCGTAAGCTCAAACAAATCCATGAACAGTTCAACATAACCATGGTGTATGTGACGCACGATCAGCTCGAAGCTTCTACTTTCGCGGACAAAATTGCCGTGATGTACAACGGGCAGATCGTCCAGTTCGGTACGCCACGAGAACTATTCGAAAACCCAGCGCACACCTTTGTTGGCTACTTTATTGGCAGCCCGGGGATGAACTTTTTTGACGCCGAGCTAAAAAGCCAAGGCGATCAAAAAGCGGCCTTGATGTTTGGCGATCATGAGATTTCCGTCAGCGATGCCATGCTAACCCGCTTACACGCCATGGGCGCAGACAAAGTCACCATGGGCATTCGCCCCGAGTTTGTGCATGTCTGGGACGGCAAAAACAACGACGCGTTCCCAGTGGATGTGGACTACGTGGAAGACCTTGGTACCTACAAAATTCTGTCTTTCTTATTCAACGGCCAAGTCATGAAGGCTCGCCTGAGCGAAGACCAGAAAGTGCCATCAGGTCAAATCTATGTGAGCTTTCCGGAACAATGGACCAAGGTCTACGTGGATGACTATTTGATCGACATCGCCGATCAAGCCGCTGTGAACGACACGGTTGAGGAGACTGACCATGCAAACTAAAGTTGAAAACAACAAGGCGTGGTTCCTTGTTCTGCCGGTTTTCTTGATCGTGGCGTTCTCTGCCATCATTCCATTAATGACGGTGGTGAACTATTCGGTACAAGATATTTTTGACCCTTACACGCGCTACTTTGTTGGCACGGAATGGTTCAAACAAGTCATGCTGGACAGCCGCTTGCACGAAGCATTACTGCGTCAATTCCTGTATTCCTTCACCATTTTGGCCATCGAAGTGCCATTGGGGATTTGCGTCGCCTTGATGATGCCGACCAAAGGCCGTGGCGCTTCGTTGTCGCTGATATTAGTGGCCATTCCTTTGCTGATTCCATGGAACGTGGTTGGGACTATTTGGCAAATTTTCGGCCGAGCAGACATCGGGTTGTTTGGTGCCTTTATGAGCGGCATCGGTGTCGATTATAACTATGCGTCAGACCCAACCGATGCTTGGTTAACCGTAGTGTTGATGGACGTGTGGCATTGGACGCCATTGGTTGCCTTATTGTGCTACTCCGGACTGCGCGCCATTCCAGAAGTGTATTACCAAGCGGCGCGTATTGATCAAGCGTCTCGTTGGGCAGTGTTCCGCTATATCCAGTTACCTAAGCTCACTAACGTATTGATTATTGGTGTGTTATTGCGCTTTATGGATTCTTTCATGATCTACACCGAGCCCTTCGTTCTCACCGGTGGCGGCCCTGGTAGTTCCACGACCTTTTTGAGTCAGTCCTTGGTACAGCAAGCCATCGGCCAGTTTGATCTTGGCCCTGCAGCGGCGTTCTCGTTGGTGTACTTCTTAATCATCTTGCTCGTGTGTTGGGTGTTCTACACCACCATCATGAACATGCAAAAAGACAAGTAGGAGCGGATTATGACTCAGTCATCTACAACACCTATCTCACACAATAAAGGCATTACCAAAGAGCAAGCCCCCGTGTATAGCCGTGCGGAACGAAAAGCACGCAATGCCAACCTTCGTGGTCGCTTTGGTTTGGTTCTGTACGTCGTTTTGTTGCTTTTACCCATCTATTGGTTGGTAAACATGTCCTTCAAAACCAACACCGAAATTCTCAGCGGATTGTCTTTCTTTCCGGCGGATTTCACCTTGGAGAACTACGCCAAAATCTTTGGTGACGCGACCTGGTACATGGGTTATGTGAACTCAATCTTTTACGTGTCCATGAACATGGTCATCAGTTTGATCGTTGCTTTACCGGCGGCGTACGCGTTCAGTCGCTATAAGTTCATTGGCGATAAGCACATGTTCTTTTGGTTACTGTCGAACCGTATGGCGCCACCAGCGGTGTTTTTATTGCCCTTCTTCCAGCTGTATTCGTCAGTGGGTTTGTTCGATACGCACATTGCTGTGGCCTTAGCACACTGCTTGTTCAACGTGCCATTGGCGGTGTGGATTTTGGAAGGATTTATGAGCGGCGTACCGCGCGAAATAGACGAAACCGCGTACATCGATGGTTATTCGTTCCCGAAATTTTTCATGCGTATCTTCATCCCCTTAATTCGCTCCGGTATCGGTGTGACGGCTTTCTTCTGCTTTATGTTCTCTTGGGTAGAGCTGTTGTTAGCGCGAACGTTAACGTCGGTCGATGCCAAGCCCATTGCGGCCATTATGACGCGAACCGTGTCGGCATCTGGGATGGATTGGGGGCTGCTCGCTGCGGCCGGTGTACTGACTATTCTTCCGGGTATGTTGGTCATTTATTTCGTTCGTAACCATGTGGCGAAGGGCTTTGCCCTTGGTCGAGTGTAAGGAGAATTACAATGGCTTGGATGTCTTGGACATTACCCACTGCTCTGTTTTTTATTGGTATTGCTGTGATTTTGGTCGGTATGACCACATGGCAAATACTCTCACCTTGTGTGGAACGTCGTGGCTTTTTGCCCTTGGCCACCACACGCGGTGATCGCTTATTCATTGGCCTGCTTAGCAGCGCTTTTATCCACCTTGCATTCGTTGCGTTAACGGATGTGAACATCGCGGTGGCAACCGCCCTGTGTGCATTTTGGATGATCATCCTGATGCGTTGGGGCTAGTCAGCGTCCTTATCAGTCGCGCTTATCAATAAGAACAATGGAATCTCTGGCAAGGAAGCCGCTTACAAAAACCAAAAAGAAACACCAAACTTAGTTGAGGTAAAACATGCACTACAATAAGAAAAAAATTGCACTCGCCGCCTTACCCTTTGCTGTTATGTTGCACTCTGCCAATATCTGGGCCGATGCATACTCCGACGCAGCAGAAAAGTGGGTAGACAGCGAATTCACCGTCTCCACACTGACCAAACAACAACAGCTTGATGAAATGCATTGGTTTACCGAAGCCGCGAAAAAATTCCGTGGCATGGAAATCAACGTCGCGTCTGAAACCTTAACGACTCACAAATACGAGTCTCAAGTGTTGGCAAAAGCCTTCCAAGAAATCACTGGCATCAAGGTCAATCATGACTTGATCCAAGAAGGTGACGTGGTCGAAAAATTGCAAACCCAAATGCAGTCTGGTCGTAATATTTACGATGCTTACGTGAACGATTCCGACTTGATCGGTACGCATTTCCGTTACGGTAAAGTCGTGCCTATCTCTGACATGATGGCTGGCGACGGTAAAAACTTTACCTCTCCTACGCTAGATCTTGCTGATTTCATTGGTTTGGATTTCACTACAGGGCCTGACGGCAAACTTTACCAATTGCCAACACAGCAGTTTGCCAACCTATATTGGTTCCGTGCCGATTGGTTTGCGCGCCCGGATTTAAAAGCTAAGTTCAAATCCATTTATGGCTATGAGCTGGGTGTACCAGTGAACTGGTCCGCTTACGAAGACATTGCTGAATTCTTCACTGACAAAGTGAAAAACATCGATGGCGAGCGTGTATACGGTCACATGGATTACGGCAAAAAAGACCCATCTCTAGGCTGGCGTTTCACGGATGCGTGGTTCTCTATGGCGGGTGCGGGCGACAAAGGCACGCCAAATGGATTACCCGTGGATGAATGGGGTATTCGTATCAAAGATGCGTGCTCACCAGTTGGTTCAAGCGTTTCTCGTGGCGGCGCAACCAACGGCCCTGCGGCCGTATACGCGACAACAAAATACGTTGAATGGTTGCGTAAGTACGCGCCACCAGAAGCACAAGGCATGACGTTCTCTGAATCTGGTCCAGTACCGGCTCAAGGCGGCGTGGCTCAGCAAATTTTCTGGTACACCGCCTTTACGGCTGACATGACAACCAAAGGCTTACCTGTTGTGAACGAAGATGGTTCACCAAAATGGCGCATGGCACCGTCCCCGGTTGGGCCATACTGGGAAGAAGGCATGAAGAAAGGGTATCAAGACGTGGGTGCTTGGACTTTCATGAACTCGACACCAGACGACCGTCGTCTAGCAGCCTGGTTGTACGCTCAGTTCACAACGGCAAAAACCGTTTCTTTGAAGAAAACACTCGTCGGTCTAACGCCGATTCGTGAGTCAGACATCAACTCTCCAGAAATGGCAGCAGCAGCGCCAAAATTGGGTGGTTTGGTTGAATTCTACAAAGGACCAGCGCGCAAACAGTGGTCACCAACAGGGATCAACGTGCCGGATTATCCTAAGTTAGCTCAGCTTTGGTGGCAGTACATTTCGCAAGCGGCAAGCGGCGAAGCCACTCCACAAGAAGCGCTTAACGGCCTAGCCGCCGCGCAGGATAAAGTAATGGAACGTCTAGAACGCGCTAACGTGCAACCTCTATGTGGACCAAAACTGAACAAACCGCGTGACGAAGCGTACTGGTTGGCACAACCAGGCGCTCCGAAAGCGAAATTGGCGAATGAAAAACCACAAGGCGTAACCGTCTCTTATGACGACCTACTGCGCTCTTGGGAATAATATTCGTTATGTGATTTTCCCAGCACTCTGAACGTTTGACCGGCCTTGGCCGGTCTTTTTTTGCTGTTAAGAAGCGGAAACGTCTGCGTCATACTGTCAATGTGTGGTGTGTTCGTCGTCCTTCATCAATGCTTTTAGCTCATCCTGTAAGCTTTCGATTTTTTCCGCCAATATATGCTGTTGTGATGAAGGGATTTGGGCTATGTCTTGAAGGGATACTTTTTCTAGATCTTCGAGCAGATTCACTAAACGTGCGATACTGTTATCTTTTCTGTTCATGCTGGTTCTCTCCATAGATGGCATGTGGAATGTCTAACAATAGACAATATTTTGGAAATTACTCTGTCATAAATAAGAAAATTTATGTAAAAAACGGAAAAACTCACCATAAAACTGACACGAAACAACTTCAATTCATGCCAGTTTACGTTAAACAATAGGGATTATGTTTATAGGTAAAGCTAACAGCCACCTTTTTTAGCTTGTCCTGGAGGGCAAAACTTACCCGAAGATCCGCTATCCTTGTGACCTTCATCACTCTTTGCTTCGATATCAATGCCAGCAAATTTCCCGCCCACTCGGTTTATCTCGCAACCGGTTAACGATACCAGACTGACTGCCATTATAAGTAAAGTGGCTTTCATTTTTATCTCCTCATTCTACGAATGGGCGAGCATAGCAAAGTACTTTTTTCTCAACTCCTAGCCTTACAAAGTCATGACTGTAATTTGCATTACCTAAAGATCGTTGACTGAATCCTTTCGAAGCCACCATCGATCAAACTAAAAGTTAATGAGTGGATCGAAAAAAACACTGCCTAATATCGGTCGCTAAAATAGGATAGGAATACCTACCAGAGCGCCTAATGGTATGATGGGTCTAAGAGACAAATCACAACGATGCTAACCCTGACAAGGACACCAATTCGATGACTGTACCTAAACAGGAAGACTTCCTAAACAAGGGTGTTCTTAAGCTCAACAATGTCATCGATGTTGAAAAGGTGGCTGATGTGCAAGCCCATTTTTGGCAGGAGGTTGACCGCAAGTTTGGCATTCAACTCGACGAGCCCAGTACATGGTTTTCCAATGCAAACAACCCTGTCGGAGACGCCCGTGCCAAACGGTTGAACGGCATGGGGTCGATAATGCGAGAGCTCAAAGCCTCGGGGAAATTAGACGATGTCGAGCGTGCGATCCAATCGGTTATCGATCAGGTATTTGTGGCTAATGCATGGCGTCCGTTAGATCTTTGGTATTCTTTGTTGAGTTTTCCTGGCTCAGAAGCGGTCTGGAATGTACCTCATAAGTCTTGGCACAGCGATGAGCCTTGTGTGGTTGGTGACGCTGAACCATGGAGCGTATTTGTCTTTGTGTTTCTAGATACTGTCACTGTAGACATGGGGCCAACAACCGTCATTTCTGGGTCTCATCGACGCGCGGAGCGTCTTGCAAAAACACTCGGGACATCCAATAACGAAGCATTAATAAACGCCTTTGAATCGGTGAACAGCGGATTGTTTGAGAATCCGAACGACGTAATCCTATTGCCTATGGATCAGGTGTTAGATCCCCTTGTTCAAGAAGACCCTTGGTTCCAAGCGCTGGTTAAAGAAGGCTCTCCTGATCAACGAATCCAACGATTCCTAGAAGAAGGCAATACGCTGCATGGCATCGAACAGAAAGCCATCCCATTGACCGGCGCAGCGGGCGACATCATCGTCATGGATCCACGCTGCCTTCACACCTTTTCTGCGAATGTGTCTAATCTTCCGAGACAAGTATTACGACTCGATTTTAGACGCCAATTATAATCTACCCTCCAAGGCTTTCATGACCACTATGACACGCAACGACAAACAGACAGATCAAACCGATGAGACGCTAGAGGCCGCAAGAAACGCGTTTGAAATCAGCGTATCTAACTTCTCTTCGGATCACACAGAAGTCGTTGAAAATATGCAAAAAGTAGTTGAAATATTACTGGCCAAAAAACAATTCGCCGAGGCGTTAAAAGAAATCGAGCAGTTAAAGACGCTGGCGACTTCGAACAAAAAGATCAAAATCGCCATGCTGGAAATGAAAGGACGCATTAAGCAGGTGGGCGCTAGATCCGGTTTTCGGTCTAGAGCCACCAAAAAATACGCAACGAAAAAACCTAAGAACGCTTAATCAAAGCGGAAACTAGAGGCTGTCCAGCCGCCAAAAAGCCCTTTATCGTGGTAGACGCACGTCGCTTTGCCTTTTTCAGCGGCACCAAGGGCAACCATGAGAGGAATCAAATGATCTTCTCGTGGATGACAAAGGCGGGCATAAGGGGCCTTGTCCCATTCCACTATGCTTGCACTGCGCTCAGCGGGCTCAGATTCTAATAAGGTTTCTTGCAACCACGCATCAAATTCCGTAGAGGGTTTGATGGCTTGTGGACCTCGTAACCCAAGGTTATGAAAACTCAATCCACTGCCGACAATTAAGACGCCTTCTTCACGTAAAGGCGCTAAAGCGCGACCTAACGCCATGTGTTCTTCTGGGTTTAGGTTCGATTTTAACGACAACTGAACCAATGGCATGTCAGCGTCAGGGTACATCACGGCCATAGGCGCAAACGCACCGTGGTCGAAGCCTTTTTTGTCATCCAGATCCACAGGAAATCCAGCACCTTTGATGAGTTCAGCGACGCGAGCCGCAACCTCTGGTGAACCCGGCGCTTGGTATTTGATCTCATAAGTATGCGCAGGAAAACCGTAATAGTCATATTCCATACCCGGTGCTGGATTGGACTGGACACCAAAGGTTTTGCGCTCCCAGTGACCAGAAATCATCAAAATGGCTTTGGGTTTCTCAGGCAATTCTTGTGTCATTCTGACCAAAGAGGCTTCAAGGTTTGCAAACATGGCGCGCATGTCTGTTATGTACGGCCAAGGGCCACCGCCATGGGAAATAAAATACGTGGGTAACATCATCATTCACCTCTAAAACTAGAATAATCCGCTATTTAGCAAGACGCTAAATACGCTTTATTTAATGCGATCAGTCTAGGTTGGTGACTTGGCTTGATCAATACGCATCCAGTTAACCCATCATTTCATTTTAATTAATAATTAAATCTGAAGTTTCATTTTTGTTTCTTTTAAATTAAAGAAATACCTATCATGACATCGCATTCAAATTTTAGTCTTGCGAAGAAACTTGCTGATTCAGCGGATAATCCGCAAAGCCCACCGCTAACACATCCAATGTCACGTTTTGAAAACGTTCCAGTAATAACGCTTCGGCTTCCATCAAGACATCGCTAATGGCTTGGTTTACCGCAATTTCAATAGGGCACGAGGTGTGTTCATCTGACAACCCAATGGTAAACACCGAGCTTTCGCCCAACGCATTATGAATATCCAACAGGGTGATCTCAGACAGAGGGGTCGATAATGTCCAACCGCCGCCGTGGCCTTTCACGGAGGTGACGTAACCCTTCTCTCGTAAACCCGCCATGGTTCGACGCACCACAACAGGGTTGGTATTGAGCATAGTGGCGATTTTATCGGAGGTGGCGGGCGCATCCAGCTGATCCATGTGAATCAACACGTGCAACATGCGGGACAAACGGCTGTCTTTTCTCATCAGTAATCTCATGGCGAATAACGATTGACGCATTCTAACTCAGTTTCTCACGAAACATTAAAAGTATCGTGAGTTGACTTTGGTATTTCATGTAACTTATGATGTTTCATATAAATCACCCACTTTCAAATGAAGGACTTATTCATGCCATTAGACGTTATTATCATTGGTGGAAGTTTTGCAGGATTATCAGCTGCGATGCAGTTGGCAAGAGGCCAAAGGCACGTCACCGTTATCGATGCTGGCGAGCCCAGAAACCGTTTCTCAGATGAATCCCATGGATTCTTTGGCCTAGACGGCGTCTCGCCTTTTGCCATTCAGCAAGAAGCCTACCGCCAATTACTTAACTACCCGACCGCCACCATAGTGCAAGGCAAAGCGACGACCGTCGAAAAACAGGCGCAAGGGTTCGATGTTACTCTGGAAGACGGCACACTTCTGAGCAGCAAAAAACTCATTCTCGCCACTGGGCTACGAGACGAAATTCCAGATATCCCCGGCCTGAAAGAGCGTTGGGGAGCGACGGTCATCCATTGCCCTTATTGCCACGGCTATGAAGTTCGCAACCAGCCACTTGGCGTTATCGCCACCAGCCCATTGTCCATTCATCAAGCTGGGATGATTCCCGATTGGGGGCCAACGACTTACTTTACCCAAGGCGAATTTGAGCCAGATGAAGAGCAACGAGCGTTTCTACTAAAACGCGGCGTTACCATTGAAAGCACGCCCGTGTTGGAAGTACTAGGGAGAGCGCCGGAGATGACATCAGTTTACCTTGCGGATGGTCGTACGGTACGCATTGCGGCGCTCTTTGTGGGGCCAAAAACACACATGTCGAGCCCCTTTGCCGAACAGCTAGGCTGCGAGTTTGAAGAAGGCCCAATGGGATTGGTCATCAAAACCGATGCGATGAAACACACCAGCGTCGACGGCGTATTTGCCGCTGGCGACGTGTCGAACCCAATGCAAAATGCCACGCTCGCCTCCGCGTCTGGCGTCATGGCCGGAGTGGGTGCGCATTTTTCGTTAATGCACGATTAGCCCTCTAAATCGAGTGAGGTGATCACACTGTTCACCTCACTTGCTTATTTCCAGCTAACGATTTTTCAAATGAAAACTTACTGTAATTAATGGCGTATTTTCTACACCCTTTGGTGTTCATTTGAGTGTTTCATTGCTGAGATACCGTCACATAAGTAAAGCTTACGTCATGATTGGGCAGAGGCGGTTCACGTCTATTTTTTTGCGCATTGTTGGCGGGGTTTTCAATCATAAAATTCCGCGTAATCTAACTAGCGAACAACACAACACTCTGTTCATTAGGAGAAAACAACATGATTACTTCTTTTAAAAAACGCACTTTATTCAGCGGCGCATTAATTGCTTCATCACTTGCCACTATGGCCTATGCAGAAACACCCAAACAAGGCATTACTTTTACACCCAGCATTGGCTACTACAACACAGATGGAAATCGACAAGCGGGCAACGACACCTCCTATTCCATTGGTGTCGGTTACCAAACCAACAGCCCTCTGGCATTGGAAGCGGTGTACTTACATTCAGACGCCAGCCGCAATGGCCGAGACAACGATTTAGATCAATATCGTGTGGACGGGCTCTACAGCCTACCTGCCTTCGACACCGTGAATTTAACACCTTACCTCGCGGCAGGTGTGGGCATAACGGATGTGGATGGAGACTCCAATAACTTACTGGTAAACGCCGGTGGTGGTGTGAAATACGCTATTAACAGCGACGTGGATCTTAGAGCAGACTTCCGTCTGGTGAAAGACATCGAAGACAACCATCTGGACAACGTAACGTCCATTGGTGTGCAGTACAGCTTTGGCATGCCGAATCAACAAACGACCAATTAATCGCACATGACATAATCGAATCATTCTCCCACATGGATGTGGTATTTTTTTGAACCGTCGATACAGACCAAAACGCCCAATGGTGACATTGAGCGTTTTGAGTTTTATCGATCAGGTTAAAAACTCACGGACACCCTGTGCGGCCAATCGGCCCGTCGCAAAACACGCCGTTAATAAATAGCCGCCCGTTGGCGCTTCCCAATCCAGCATCTCACCAGCACAAAACACACCGGGCATGGCTTTCAACATGAGTTTCTCATCGACACTGTTTTCACACACACCGCCCGCACTCGAGATCACTTCTTCAATGGGCTTGGTTTTGTAAAAACTTGCCGGCACGGCTTTTAAGCATCTCGCCAAAGTGTCAGGTGTCTGAAAGGCGTCTTTTGGAAATGCCTCGTACAGCAGCGCCGCTTTCACGCCGCTGATGCCCAAGGTGCGCTTCAAATACTTACTAAAGGATTCTTTTGGTTTCGTGTTACGCAGCTTTTGAATGACTTGCGCTTCACTTTGCAGAGGTAGGAAATCCATCAATAACGACGACCGACCGGACGCATTGATGCCGTCACGCAAATATTTAGAAAACGCATAAATCAGGCTGCCTTCCATGCCATCGCGGGTGACAATGCATTCGCCCTTTTTCGTCACGACACGTCCGTCTTCTAACGCAAAAGAAAACGCCACGTCTTTAAGAGGGCTGCCCGCAAACTTGGATTGTAAGTGCTCACTCCACTCGCTGTAAAAACCGCAATTGGCGCTTTGCAGAGGAGCGACATCAATGCCCTTTTCCGTCAACACCGGAAGCCAAGCACCGTCAGAACCCAACTTCGGCCAGCTCGCACCGCCCATTGCCAACACAATCGCATCCGCTTTTGCCGTCACGCTTTCACCAGCGTGATCAAAAACAACATCATTGACCGACAACGCGACCATTTTGTGGCGCATATGAAACTGCACACCCGCATCGCGTAAGCGTTTTAACCAGTTACGCAGTAATGGCGCGGCTTTCATGTCTTTGGGAAAAACGCGGCCAGAGGTACCAACAAAGGTTTCAATGCCTAACGCATGGATCCAATCGCATAAATCATCGGCATTGAAGTGACGAATCGACGTGTCCAGCCAATCGGCTTTGTCGTAGTAACGCTGAATGAATTCGGGGTACGCTTCGGAATGAGTGATGTTCATGCCACCCACACCCGCTAATAAAAACTTGCGGCACGCGCTGGGCTTAGCATCGTATACATGGACTTGATGACCTGCGGCACAAATCCCTTCTGCTGCCATCAGACCCGCTGGGCCCGCGCCAACAACAATGACTGTTTTTTGCGTTTGCACCGCATTTTGCATACTGACCCATACCCACTATAAAAAAACACGCATGATAAAGAATTTTCCCCCAAGCCCCAATGGCTAATCCACAAAGTTTAGGGTAATCGTTAGGACTTAGGTCGACTCTGCACTCCTGCGGTCAATGCCAAACGCATCGCTTCTTCCACGCCAATGTCCAGCTCTGTCAATCTATCGCGGGAAATATACAAGGTCATGCCGCCAATTTGATAACTCAATGGCACATAGACCCCCACCAGATCTTGGTCTGCAAACAATTGCTGTCCGGTTTTCTCACCAGTGATAAAGCCAATCACCTGCGCGCCATTCCATTCAATGGACACCACGCTTTTCATTTCCTTTTTTTCCGCCAAATTAAAGACCATCATCATGTCTTTAATCGCACCATAAATGGACTTCACTAACGGAATACGTTCGAAAATGTTATGGCTTAATTTCACCAAGTAGCGAATACCGTACAGGTTCACCAAAAAACCGGTTAACACCAACATGCCTAAGCTGGCGATCAAGCCTAAGCCGGGGAAATACAAGGCATCAGGAATCAGCAATAACAAGACCGGCTGAGCAATCGCCTCGCCCGTCGCCAACAACCAATAAATCAAATACACCGTTAACCCAATGGGCAAAACAGCCACTAACCCTTTTAATAACAAGGTAATCAATTTGTTCATTTTCATAAGGATCCTATTAAATTTTGTACAGCATACCGCAAGGTCTGTGCCACTCCTATGACTCTGACAAGAGTTGACGAAAAGATTGCCGAAACACTGTCAGCCTTATACCCTTTTGCACAATAACGACTTTATTGAGGTCTCTTACGGAGCAATAACATGAACTATAAACGCCTAGAAACCTTCGTCTGGGTTGCCTCGTTAGGCAATTTCCGTAAGGCCGCCGAACGACTGCACACCACACAACCCGCTATTTCAGCACGCATTTCAGGATTAGAAGAGGAGCTGGGCGTTAAATTGTTTGAGCGTGAAGGAGGCTCCAGTCCGATCACTCTGACGTCAAAAGGCAAAGAATTGCTGCCGTACATAGAGAAAATTCTCTATCAGACAGAGCAACTGAAAAAACGCGCCAATATTTCCAACGCTTACACAGGCGTACTGCGTTTGGGGGTGTCTGAAACCATTGTTAATACTTGGTTGCCCGATTTTCTCTCTCGTTTACACAATGACATGCCCAACCTAGACGTCGAAATGACAGTGGACATCACCTCAAACTTAACCACTGGAATTAAAGACAGATCCCTAGATTTAGGATTGCTCATGGGCCCCATTTCCGAACCCAACATTGTGAACCGAGCGTTGTGTACGTTTTCGCTGTCTTGGGTCGCCAGCCCCACATTAGAGCTACCTGATCGCTTGCTGTATTTAGAGGAATTGGCCAAATGGCCCATTATTACCTACGCCCGTGCCACCAAGCCTTATGTGGAAATAAACCAAAAATTCCGTGAACTGGATGGCGCACCTGCGCACTTCTTCGCCTCTACCTCGTTGGCCGCCTGCCGAAGTTTAGCCATTGATGCGGTCGGTATTTCTACCTTGCCGAACATTATGATTGCCAAAGAACTGGAAGCGGGCAGTCTGCAAAAAATTCGTGCGGTTTGGACACCCAGCGACCTGACCTTCACAGCGTCCTATTCCGATGAACCCTTCAACCCCATTGCAGAAATCGCCACCAACATCGCCGTGCTGGCCGCCGAAGAATACAATCAATAAGAAGAGACCGCGTCACAATGTCCAAACAATGAGAATGATAATGAAAACCATCTTGATTTGATCAACAAAAGACGGCAGCATCGTTGCATCTCAACTTTGTTGGTTAAAAAGGAAGTGTTAATGGATCATCAAATACAAGCGGTTTTAGAGCAATACCACCAGCGCATTCAGCAAGAGCGACAAGCCCCAAGAATAGAACCAAAAGGCGGCCGAGATGGCGGTCACGATCAGCGCATGAGAGCCGTAGGCCCAGACACTGGCCAATTACTCAACCTAGCTGGTTAAAAGCTTAAAAGCCCCCAATATCTTGGAAATCGGTACCTCGTTTGGCTATTCTGGCATTTGGCTTGCTGAAGCAGCCAAAGCAACGGGCGGTCGTGTGACCACACTTGAAATGCATCAATACAAAAGCGATTACGCCAAACAAAAAGCCACCGAGGCGGGGCTAGCAGACTATATCGACTTTCAGATTGGTGACGCGGTTGAACTTATTCAGCAATATGAGGGCAAATTCGACTTTATTTTATTGGATTTGTGGAAGGACATGTACGTTCCCTGCTTGGACGTCTTTTATCCAAAACTGAACCCTGGCGCCATCGTTGTCGCCGACAACATGATCCGGCCGGGCAATCAGGAAGTCAAAGATTACGGCCTTGCAGTAAGAGCAAAAGCCCACATGAGCGGAGTACTTCTGCCGGTCGGAACCGGTTTGGAAATCAGCCGCTATGAGCCCTCACCACATTATAATGCGCCTTAATACGCCACGATCGGTTCAACGCGTTTCGCCAATGCAAGTAGCGCCTTGTCCATGCCATTTGCGGCGGTGAGCATCAGCCCCATTGGCTCGTTTTTAAATCGAAACGGCAAGGAAATACTGCAACCGTTCAATACGTTGGCCAGCGATGTATTACGCAAGCACAACAAGTTAAGACGATCGTATTCCGCGTCCTCTTCTAAATCAGACAGTTTGGGCGCGACGACCGCCACGGTTGGCAATAGGAAAACCGTATTCGGCTCTTCTTTTGCCATTCGTTCAATAAAAGCCGCTCGCGCCACGAGCGTTTGCTGGAAGTCTTCGGCATGAAGGTTTTGGCACGTGCGATACGTGACGCCACTCGCGGGTCAATGTCTGCGTTTTCTAGATCGTAATCTTGACCATAAAACGCCTGACATTCAAACGCCGAAAACTGCCAAACAGGCAAGGTTTTATAGGTTTCTAGCGCATCAATAAAACGCCGCTCAATCGCCATGCCTGCGGCTTCAAGCTGAGATAATTTCTCGGCAAAACCTTTCTCAACGGGCGCATCCAAATCATTCATACCAAAGTTACTGGGTACCACTAGTTTTAGCGGAGAAGAGTCTGCGCTTCTGGAGAAATCCGCTGGCGTTGTTGTTGCAGACAATACCTGCCACAACAACTCGCACTCCTCTACTGTTTTGGCCATTGGACCGACCGAATCAAGTGAATCGGACAAGGGCAAACAGCCTTCTCTTGATACCGAGTGTTGTGAGGGCTTAAACCCCGTTAAGCCACAAAACGCCGCTGGAATGCGCAATGATCCACCCGTGTCAGTACCCAGCGCGGCATCCGCCACACCCAACGCCACCGATGCTGCGCCACCACTGGTTGAACCACCGGTAATGCGACCGGCCTGTATCGGGTTGTCAGGCGTGCCATAATGCGGATTCAAACCCAGCCCCGAATACGCCAGCTCGGTCATATTGGTGTGCCCCACGAAGCTCGCACCTGCTTTTCGTAACTGAGAGACCGCGACCGCGTCTTGCTCGGCGGGCGTATTATCTAAAAAAATCGATCCTGCTTGCGTCTTATAGCCTTGCACTTGAAACAAGTCCTTGATCGAAATAATCGACCCATTTAAAACGCCCTGTTGTGGCTCGACATAATCAAAAAGCTCAGTAAAAACGGACTGACCTTTTGTCTCAATAATGCCCAAGGAGCGCTTCCACTCAGCGATCAAATCTCGGCCTTGCCAAGCAACATTCGATGGTTTTGATTGCGTCATACATTCGCCTAGTGTTGATCATACATTGCGTCAAAAAGTACCGTTGTTGATCCGTTTCGTCAAAGGGAGAATAATCAGACGACAGCGCCTTGATAAAAAAATTGATCAAATTACCCAAAAAATCACGATTAGACTTTACGACCAAGCTAGATCTACTCTTAGACAATCCAATTGTGGCAAGAATAAGGAAAACATCCATGAACCCCACTCCGTCTCCGTTATTGCAACAAACCTATGATTTACGCCAAGCGATCCGCAGCAAAGCGCACACTGGGCCTACCAGCGGTTTGGTACAAGGCGCGATGCAAGGCAACGTGGTGATTTTACCGGCGGATTGGGCGAGCGAGTTTTTGCTTTACTGCCAAAAGAATCCAGTGTCTTGCCCTTTGATAGGCGTCTCTGAAGTGGGCGATTTCAACATGCCGGAACTGGGTCATGATATTGATATGCGCCACGACATTCCCGAATACTATGTGTATCGCAATGGCGAGAAAGTCGAAAGCCGCGCGGACATTGAAGACCTATGGCAAGACGACATGGTGGCTTTTGTCTTGGGTTGTTCTTTTTCGTTTGAACATGCGTTGTCACAAGCAGGGCTAACCCCGAGAAACATAGAAGAAGACGTTAATGTGTCTATGTTTGAAACCAACATTGCGACGGTGCCTGCGGGGCGTTTTTCGGTAATACCGTGGTGACCATGCGTCCTTATGTTCCAAAAGATGCCATTCGTGCCATTCAAATTACCACTCGTTTTCCCAAAGCGCACGGCGCTCCACTACACTTTGGTTCACCACAAGACATTGGCATTACGGATTTAGGCAAACCAGAGTATGGTGATGCTGTCAGTATCAAAGACGGTGAAGTCCCTGTTTTTTGGGCATGTGGCGTAACACCGCAGGTGGCGATTCGTAATGCAAAACCGCCTATTTGTATTACTCATGCACCGGGAAAAATGCTGGTGACGGATATTTTAGACATGGATCTGGCGGTGCTTTAGCCCATCATTTTTGAATGAGACAAAAGCACCTAGGTAGGCAAAATAATAAGAAATAACAGGCAACACACTACAACAACATCAAAACAGGAACGGAACAATGATGACATTAAATCGTGCTCTACTCATTGGTGGCGTCGCTATCAGTGGTCTTACTTCGACGGCGAGTTTTGCTGAAAAATGGCACATGCCAACACCTTACGGTGACGGTAACCTGCCCACTCAAATCGCTTATACTTTCGCGCAAGAAATCAAAGAAAACACCAAAGGGGAATTGGACATTACCGTTCACTCTGGTGGCTCTTTGGTGAAACACACTGAGATTCCTCGTTCGGTAAAACCGGCCAAGTGCAAATGGGCGAAGTTTTCTTGGGGATTCTTGGCAACGAAAACCCCGTGTATAAGCACGATAATATTCCCTTCTTAGCGACGTCTTTTGAAGACGCGAAAAAGCTGTGGGAAGCGGCGAAGCCAGCGGTCTCCAAACAATTGGATAAAGACGGTATGATGCTGCTTTATGCAGTAGCGTGGCCAGCGCAGAGCCTTTACAGCAAAGATCCAGTGAACAGTTTGGCCGACCTAAAAGGACAAAAGATGCGCGCTTACAGCCCATCAACGTCCCGCCTTGCGGATCTAATGGGAACCACCCCAACCACGATTCAAGTACCAGACATCCCACAAGCCTTCAGTACGGGCATCATTCAAGCCATGATCACCTCGCCATCCACCGGTGTGGATAGCCAAGCGTGGGATTATGTAAACAACTACACCGACGTAAAAGCGTGGATTCCTAAAAACATCATTGTGGTGAATAAACGCGCTTTTCGTCGTTTAGATAAAGCCACTCAACAAGTGATTTTGGACGCTGCAAAACACGCTGAAGCCGCAGGCTGGACAAAAGTAGCCGCACGCGCTGCGAAAGACAAAGCCACCTTAATTGAAAACGGCATGGTGGTTTCAGAGCCGTCTCCTCAACTGTTGAAAGAACTGCAAGCCATAGGCAAAACCATGACAGAAGAGTGGAAAGCAGAAGCGCCAAAAGAAGTCGGCGAGATCCTAACGCGTTACCAGAACTAATTAGCGATATAAATCCCCCACCTAACTGAAATAGTAAATACACCTCCCTCCTGCGAAGGGGGGCTGGGTGGGGATCAAAGAAAAGACGAACCACCCCTCCCTAACCCTTGACGATAAGGGGAGGGATTAGTCAATACGCCTCAAAAAGTGAACACTATGAGCCAATTAAAAGAAAAACTTTACCTCTGCTCTGGCCTGTTATCCGGTTTGTGCATCGTGGTTATTACGTTGCTTTTGTTAGCGCAGATCGTTGGTCGCTTATGCGGCTTTATTGTCCCCTCTGCGGAAGACTTTGCCGGTTACGCGTTAGCAGCATCCACCTTTCTTGGATTGGCTTACACCTTTCGTGAAGGCGGTCATATTCGTGTCACCTTACTGATTGAGCGCTTTTCTCCGCTGCCCAGAAAAATCCAAGAAGGCACTATTTTAGTCTTATCATTCTGCCTTTTATGTTACCTATCTTACGCATGCTCTTACATGGTGTACGAATCTTACATTTATGATGAAGTCTCTTACGGCTACATTCCCGTGCCGTTGTGGATACCGCAAACCACGGTTGCCATTGGCGTTGTTGCCCTCAATTTGGCCATTTTAGACGCTTTGATCATGGTGTTACGTGGCAAACAACCAACCTATAGCGAACAAGAAGACAGTTTGTCTTTGGAGGAAATCTAATGGATATGATGTGGATTTCTATCCTGCTGGCGTTTGCCATGCTCGCGCTTTTGTCGCTTGGCGTTTGGGTGTCTTTTACCTTAATCGCCATTGGTGGCTTGGGGTTAATTCTGTCTGAAAACTACCAAGTTGATCTCCTTTTCGCGACGTCCAGCTGGGGGCGAGTACCGCGTGGTCGCTGACCGCATTGCCCTTGTTCATTTGGATGGGCGAAGTGCTGTTTCGTACGCGCTTATCAGAAGATTTGTTCAAAGGTTTGTCACCTTGGTTAGGCGGTGTTCCGGGTAAATTACTGCACGTTAATATTCTTAGCTGCGGCATTTTTGCGGCGGTGTCTGGCTCTTCTGCGGCAACCGCGGCGACCATTGGTCGCATGACCTTGCCAGAGCTGCGCAAACAAGGCTACAGCGACCGTATGGCCATTGGCACCTTGGCCGGTTCTGGAACATTAGGCCTGTTGATTCCACCTTCCATCATTTTGATTGTGTATGGTGTGGCGGCGGAAGTGTCCATCGCCCGCTTATTTATCGCGGGTGCGTTGCCGGGATTGCTCTTGGTCTGTCTGTTTATGGGCTTTACCATGATCTGGGGTTACCTTCACAAAGACGAGTTACCCAACACCACCGGACACGAAATCAGCTGGTCAGCACGCATTAAAGGCTTGCGAAAGCTGCTGCCTGTTGTTGGCTTAATCGGTTTTGTTTTGGGTTCTATTTACGGTGGTATCACGACACCCACAGAGGCTGCAGCCATTGGGGTAACGGGCGCGCTCATTCTAGCCGCTTGCACGGGATCGTTAAGCCGTCACAGTTTCATGGACAGTTTATTAGGCGCGGTAAAAAGCTCCTGTATGATTGGCTTCATCTTGGTTGGCGCACACTTTCTTACGCTGGCGATGGGCTTTTTGGGCATCCCCAAAGCCTTGGCTTTATGGATTTCTGGCATGTCGCTATCGCCAATGGAATTGATCCTTTACCTTACGGTGTTGTTCGTGGTGCTAGGCTGTTTCTTGGATGGAATTTCTGTGGTAGTGCTCACAGTCGCGGTGATTCTGCCTATGGTGCAAGCCGCGAACATTGACTTGCTATGGTTTGGTATTTTCATTGTGTTGGTGGTGGAAATGTCGCAAATCACTCCGCCGGTTGGCTTTAACCTCTTTGTGATCCAATCACTAACGGGGAAAAATATTTTGTATGTCGCCAAAGCCGCTCTACCTTTCTTCTTATTGATTGGCGTGGCGATTTTACTGATCAGTGTGTTTCCAGAAATCGTTACCTATTTGCCAACCACCATGTCTCAAAAGTAACGGTCTAGACAGTCAACAAGCACAAGGAATAAAGATGAAATTAAATTGTGATATGGGCGAAGCGTTCGGCGCGTGGAAAATGGGCTTAGACGATAAAATCATGCCCTTTGTCGATCAAGCCAACATCGCCTGCGGCTTCCATGCTTCTGACCCATTGACCATGGCGAAAACCGTTGCCTTGGCGAAACAGCATAATGTCACCATTGGCGCGCACCCCGCTTACCCTGATTTGGTTGGTTTTGGCCGTCGTAATATGGACATCGCGCCAACGGAACTAAAAGCAATTATTCAATACCAAATAGGGGCACTAAAGGGCATTTGCGAAAGCCAAAATACCCAAGTGGATTACGTTAAACCACATGGCGCGCTATACAACACCATGATGGCGGATTTCACTGTATTGAACACCGTCATGCAAGCCGTCAGCGAACTAGACGCGACCTTACCATTGATGGTGATGGCCGTGCCAGAAGCGCCGGAAATCAAGGCGATGGCCAAAAAATATGGGCTGAGTGTTTGGTTTGAAGCCTTTTCAGACCGTTTATACACAGACGAAGGTCGACTCACGCCCCGTAAAGAACCCAATGCGGTTCACGCCAGTTTTGACTTAATCGAAAAACAAGTCGAGCAACTGTGCGAGTCGGGCACCTTAACCACTGCATCTGGCAAACAGCTTGCGATCCATGCGGATACCATTTGCGTGCATGGCGATGGCGCACATGCGCTGGATGCGGTCACTCGTATTCGCTCGTTGGTTGATAGCCTAACGCGGTCTCAGACAACGAAAACAGACGTGAAATAAATCATGAGTCGTGACGATTTTCCAAGCATAGACATGGTCAGCAATCAGGCCTGCTTACTGACCTTTAGTCAGGTGATTAGCGAAGCCACGTCTAATTACATCGCCCAAGTGACACAGGAACTGGTGACATTGGCAGGCATTGTCGATTTGGTGCCTTCCTACACCACGCTGTTGGTGGTGTTTGATGACGATCATTATGACCGCTTTGCGATTTTCAAAACCATTCGCCAGACCATAGAAGCCATTGACCCCACTAAGTTTTCGCTCAAAGATCAGCGCGAAGTGGTGATTCCCGTGTATTACGGCAAAGAGGTCGGGCCAGATATCGAAGACGTGGCCAAGCACTGCAATCTAAGCGTTGATGAGGTGATCAAACGGCACTGCGAAACAACGTATCGCGCCTATGCGATTGGCTTTACGCCGGGGTTTGCCTTCTTAGGCAATACACCCGATGAGCTTCACGTGCCAAGAAAAACCACCCCCCGCTTAAAAGTCCCCATTGGCAGTGTGGCGTTGGCCGAAAATCAGACCGCCGTTTACCCCAGTATCACCCCTGGAGGTTGGCAAATTATTGGCCGCACTCCCGTCAATTTGATCGATTGGGGCAGTAAAAACCTCGCGTTGATCGCCATGGGGGATTCGGTGCGATTTGAGCCTATCTCTCGGGATGAATTCTTAGTGCAAGGAGGTCAGCTCGATGGCTTTTAAGGTAATCAAACCCGGTTTGTTGGCGCTGATTCAAGACTTGGGCCGCCATGGCCATCAATCCATTGGCCTAACCACGGGCGGCCCCATGGACGAAGTCGCTTTTCGTTGGGGCAATGCATTACTGGATAATCACGACAACAGCCCTCAAATCGAAATCACCTTTGGCATGTTGACTTTGGAGGCACAAGCCGACACCAGCGTTGCGATCACTGGCGCGGATCTTGGCGCTACGCTAAACGATAGAAGCATCACGCCTTGGCAAACTTACGCCATTAAAAAGGGCGATATTTTGGCCTTCCACCAGCCAGTTTGGGGCTTGCGCGCTTATCTCGCGGTGAAAGGCGGTTTTCTCTGTGAGCCAACCCTCGGCAGTGTGGCGACGGTAATGCGGGAAAAAATTGGCGGTTTAACAGGCAAAGGCGACAAATTGCAAAAAGGCGATCGTTTGATATACCAAGCCGGCACAGAACACCAACAACGATCTGTACCACGCTTAGCCATTCCAGATTACAGCCAAACAGAAATTCCGGTGATTTTGGGCTATCAATACCAGTCTTTCTCCGTATTGGAACGGGCAAACTTTTTCTCTAGCGATTACAAGGTGTCGTCAAATTCAGACCGCATGGGTTATCGCTTGGAAGGTCAAGAAGTCCACAGCAACTTAAAAGGCATTATCTCCGAGGGCATTGCTTATGGGGCGATTCAGATCCCGAAAGATGGCCAGCCTATTGTCCTGCTGCAAGACCGACAAACCATTGGCGGTTATCCAAAAATGGGCTGTGTAACCCGCGTTGGCGGCAGCATTTTAGCGCAACAGAAACCGGGCGATATTATTCAATTTACGCCCATCACGGTCGATCAGGCCGAGCAAGAACGCCATTTGCAAATGGCGCGACTCGCCCAGTGGCGCTAGTTGTGGAGATTACGCCCTAATCAAAACCATCGTTAATTGATTAGGGCTTGCGCTCAAAAAATGCACAACCGTAACAAATCGCGACACATTCCACACAATTTCTTCCTTAATTTTTCAACCAAAAGCTCTACAATGATCTCATCTGATCGGTCTTTTTGATCTAGATCCGTTTTTTGAACCATTGCGTACATAAGCTATCTAATCAAAATACCGCACGATGGAGAAAAATAAAGCTATGGTCGTATCACGGCGCCGCATCGTTTCACTCATGATCACACTCAGTTGCTTGTGCATTACAAGCAACGGTTTTGCTGCGCAAATGATAAAGCTGGGGATGAGCGGTGCGTTTTCTGGTGACAATGCGTCCATGGGAGAAGATTTTAGTGCGGGTGCAAAAGCCGCGTTTGCACGGTTTCACGATGACACTGGCCGCACGATTCAGCTGCTCACAATGGACGATGCGTACGAACCTAGACGAGTCGCACCCAATGTCAGAACCCTAATCGAAGAAGATTTGGTGAACGTGTTGTTTGGCAACATTGGCACCCCCACCGTCACGGTCAGCGCGCCCATTGCACTGGAAGACAAAACACTGCTGTTCGCACCAGTAACCGGCTCTTCGGTTATCCGCCCTACCACGCCAGATCGGTATTTAATCAATTATCGCGCCAGCTATGAGGAAGAACTGACGGCCGTATTCGATACATTAGCCGCCGAATTTTCTTTGTCTCAAGATGACATTGCTCTTTTTAATCAACAGGATATGTTTGGCAGCGCAAGTCGCCAGCACCTCAACAAACTTATCAATAAACACAACATAGACCCAAAAAACGGCCTTTTCCAAATGGAATACTCACGCAACACCTTAGCGGTCGAAAGTGCCGTAGCGGACTTACTTATCCATCATCCGACCCCTAAAGTCGTGTTTATGGTTGGCAGTGCTGGGCCGAGCGCCAAGTTCATTCGGTTGGCCAGAGAATATGGTTTAGATCCTTTATTCGTCGGTATTTCCTTTATGGGCAGTCGACGCTTTGAACAGCTCTTGCAGGATATACCTGCCAGAGTTTTGGTGACTCAAGTTGTGCCTTTCTTCAACGACACAAGCCTTCCTCTTGTGGCCGATTTTCATCGCGACATGGCGCAATATTCACCTCAAGCGGAATTGAACTCACTCAGTTTGGAAGGCTACATCGCCGCAAGAATCTTTATTAAACCACTACCTGATGTCTTACCTACCGATCGTGAAAAAATTATTGACGGCTTAGAATCTCTAGGACAATTTGATCTCGGCATTGGTGTTCCGCTTACGCTTTCTCCCGATGAGCATCAAGCCAGTCACTCCGTCTGGTTAACTGAGCTAAAAGACGGTAAATTAAAACCAGTTCCTTTTAGCAAAGTACCTGAACTGTATAGTAATAATGCCAGCCTCTTAGAATAGGTAATCCTACGGAATGAATGTGTCGAGCAAACTACCCAAATCCAACATCCAATCCTTAGTCTGGCTGCTTACGTTTTTGGCGATGGCAATGACCATCGCCTTCACTATCATGCTCTCCACCGCATTAAACGACCTCAAAACAACCTACACAGACGCCAGAGCCTCGCAAGATGAATTATTGTTTGCGTCCTCGGAGCTCCGGGAGTTATTACCCGCCCATCAATATCGCTTACGCCAAGTATTAAAAGAAGACTATGCCGCCGTTTACCCACCAGCAGAACAAATAGACAGAATTGATAAAGCCATAGAAACACTCGAAAAAGCCGGCAAAAACGACCTAGAATTTAGCATTTTATCCGCCTCGCTAAACGCAGGACTCAATCAAATATTACAGCTCACCGTAGACATTCAAGTATGGAGCCGCCAACGAAATACCTTCCAGCAAAATTACCCCAGCCAAAAACACAAAGACGACACCTTACATACCTTGCAACAGATGCGAGACTTACTCGATACCGTAGAAGGAAAAATTCGCCTCAAAGAAGCCGTGATTCTGCATCGTTACAACAACAGTACAGGCAGCCAAAAGACCAACCTAGCGATTGAGTTCAGTGAAATGGGCAACGACCCACTGAATTACCAAATGCACCAAGTGATTCAGAACCTGTCGGATTTAAGAGTGTTTATTAATTTCATGCTAACGGAAGCCGTCAAAGACAACCTAAAGGATTTTAAAGACAATGGCGTCAAACCCATACTAGAACGCTTAAATCGCCTGCCTTCGCTGATGGAAAAAAACTACGAAAAAGAAGCCAAAAGCATGGCCATCTTGACCGAAAAACTGGCTCACAATCTGTTCGGACAAAAATATTACATTAATCAACAGCGCGGTGTCATAGTGCCCTCTGGTTTAGGCCTGTACCAAATGCGCTTTGACCAATTACAGCTTGAAAACGACCGAGGACAATTAGACCAACGTTTTTACAACGCCTTTCAAGACTTACCCAAAATGCTCGACTCCATCGGTGAACAAGTTCAACATCAGTCTCAAAAAACCAACCAGGAAGTAGAAAACCGACTCAACGATTTTGCTCAAAAAATGACATCAACCGCCATGATTGGCGTCATTGTCTTACTGGCACTTTCGGTGCTTGTATCCCGACGAGTGAAAAAGCAATTGGCGGATTTGATTGACAGTGAAAATCGCTTCCGCTCTATGTTCGAACTGTCTCCAGACCCTGTTTGGATTTTGAGTGGACACCGCATTGTCGAGTGCAACAGAGCCGCAGTCGAACAATTGGGGTTCACTCACGAACGTCAAATCAAACAAAAAACCATGGACGAGCTCAGTCCAATGAATCAGGCCGATGGCAGTCGGTCTTCCAATTCACTCGAAACCGTCATCAAACGGGTAGAAGATCGAGGTTACCATCGCTTCGAATGGCTTTTCACTGACGCGACAGAACAGCCACTCATCGCCGAAATCACCATGGCGAGCATTATGATCGCCAACCACCCAGCGACCTTGTGTACTTGGCATAATATTCAACAACGAAAACTGGCGGAGAACGCTCTAATTGCACACCGTGAACAGCTTGAAGTCGAAGTAAAAAACCGCACAAAAGAGCTCGAAATTGCGAAAAACACCGCCGAACACGCCAACAAGGCCAAAAGCGATTTCCTTGCCAATATGAGCCACGAAATTCGCACTCCAATGAACGCCATCATTGGCATGTCGCATCTGGCACTGCTCACAGAGTTAGACAACAAACAGCGCAATTACATCGAAAAAGTCAGCCATTCTGCTGAGTCTTTACTGGGAATTATTAACGACATTCTCGACTTTTCTAAAATTGAAGCCGGCATGTTAGAAATAGAGCGTATTCACTTTAGCCTGAATGATGTGTTTAGCGATGTCGCCAATATTTTGGCTCTGAAAGCGGAGGAAAAATCCCTCGAACTTTTATTCGATATTTCACCCAATGTACCGTCGCACTTAACTGGCGATCCAATGCGACTCCGTCAAATATTGCTGAACCTAGGCAACAACGCCATTAAATTTACACAGCAAGGTGAAATCGTCATTTCAACGCATGTTTTCAAACAAAAAGACAATATGGTTGAGCTGCACTTCAGCGTGAGAGACACAGGCATGGGCATCAGCCCAGAACAAAAAGCCAGACTTTTCCAATCCTTTTCTCAGGCGGATTCATCGACGACTCGCAAGTTTGGAGGAACGGGGCTGGGACTTGCCATTTCGAAAAAAATCACCGATCTAATGCAAGGGCATATCTGGGCAGAAAGTGTGGTCAACAAAGGCAGCACCTTCCATTTCACCGTCCCTTTTGAAGTCAGCCAGATGCCAGCACAAAAGCTGCCCAGTCTGCCGCTGTCCCATCGCGTGCTGATTGTCGACGACAATGATTCGGCTCGCGATATATTGCATCATATTATTGAAAACTTTGGGCTGCGCGCCACCGCGGTTCACAGCGGTCAGGACGCACTGGAAACTATCGCCGCCAATAAAGCGACAGACCCATTTACCTTGGTGTTGGTGGATTGGCAAATGCCCGATATGGATGGCATCGAAACCTGTCGTATTCTGCATGAACAACATGCGTCCGACGACGATTTCCCAACCCTCTTGATGGTCACCGCCTACAGTTTGGAAGAAGCCAAACGCGCCAGTAAAAATGTCAACATTGCCGGTTTCCTAACCAAACCAGTGACGCCCTCTTCATTGTTTGACGCGGTCATACAAGCGTCTCATACAGAGAAAGCACTCCCCATAAAGCAGACCTTCAAGACCCAAGTTGACGCCACTTCCTTGATTGGCGCACATGTATTACTGGTGGAAGACAACCCTCTTAACTTAGAGCTCGCGCAAGAACTGCTGCTCAGTCATGGCCTGACCGTTGACACGGCGAGCAATGGCCAAGAAGCGCTCGATCAGCTCGAAAAGAACACCTACGATGGCATTTTGATGGATTGCCAAATGCCGGTTATGGACGGCTATACCGCCACCAGACTCATCCGTCAAAACCCCACATACAAAGACTTACCCATCATTTCGATGACCGCCAACGCGCTTGCTGGCGACAAAGAGAAAGTCATTGAAAGTGGCATGAATGATCACATCTCCAAGCCGATCCAAGTCAACGCCATGTTTGATACCTTAAAAAAATGGATCACGCCAAGACAAGCCAAACTTCAAACGGCGCCAGCGGTCACGACCAACACCAATCATCGTGCCCTCACTCCTGCAGCACAACAGGACTTAGAACAGCTTGTCGGCATTGACCTCGCCATTGGCCTGGCGATTACTCAGCATGACATCGATTTTTTCTGGCGTTTACTGTTCCGTTTTTACGATTCTCAATCGGTCTTCATCTCGCAATTTAGTGAAAAATTTCAGCAAGAAGACAAAGAAGACGCCCTACGCATGCTGCACACATTAAAAGGCAACGCGGGAAATATCGGCATGATCGACCTAATGCACTGCGCGGCAGAACTAGAAGCGGCGTGTGAGCAATCAGAGACACATTTTGCCGATGCGCTTGCTAGACTAGAAAAAGAATTGCAGCGAGTGCTTCCACCTATTCTGGCTCAAAAGGCAAAACGCGCCAATTTAGGGTCAAACACACCGACTGCAACAAAAAAACGACAAAAAACGTCACCCGAACACTATCAAAGTTTATTAAATGCGCTGTACGATCTTTTAATGGACGACAAACTGGACGCAGATCTTGTGGCAGCCGAGTTAGAAATCATCACGGAAGAGTCGGAAAAAAGCGACATTATTCATAGTATTCGTCAGTCTATTACACGCTATGATTTTGAAGCGGCGTTAGAAAAATTAGAACAACTAATGCCAACGCAAGAGTAAACACACGACTTAACTCATTATAAAAGCGGATTCTTCCATGCCTAATCAAAGCCAATACAAACCTATCATTCTCATTGTGGACGACACGCCCGAGAACATCGATGTATTGGCAGCCACGCTGCGCAATGATTACGATCTCAAAATCGCCACCAATGGGAAGCGAGCGCTGCAAATCGCTCAACAAAGCAACCCCAAACCCGAAATGATTTTACTCGATGTCATGATGCCAGAAATGGATGGCTACGAAGTGTGCCGTCAGTTAAAAGCCAACCCCGTTACCTCTAATATTCCGGTCTTATTTGTGACCGCCAAAGCCAACCCATGCGATGAAGAGCAAGGTTTTGAACTTGGTGCCGTTGACTACATAACCAAACCCATCAGCCCGCCCAGAGTAAAAGCCCGCGTGCGTACGCACATAGCACTGTACAACCAAAGCCGTCTGCTACAGGAAAAAGTCAAAGAACGCACTCGTTCGCTTGAACAAAACCGGCTGCGTATCATTCAGCATCTTGGTCGAGCTGTAGAGTACAAAGACAACGAAACCGGTGCGCACGTCATTCGCATGAGCCATTACTCCAAATTGCTCGCAGAAGCGTACGGTGGCAACCCGGAATGGGTAGAAATGGTATTTAACGCCGCACCAATGCACGATGTGGGCAAAATAGGCATCGCCGATTCCATTCTTCTTAAACCCGGTAAGCTGAACGCAGACGAATGGGAAATCATGAAACAACATACGGTCTTCGGCGCGAAAATACTGGTTAATGGTGAGGACGACCCAATGCTCAAAATGGCCGAAGTCATTGCGCTCACGCATCATGAAAAATGGGATGGTTCAGGCTACCCACAAGGCTTAGTCGGCGACGCCATTCCTTTAGAAGGCCGCATTGTTGCCATCGCCGACGTGATGGACGCGCTGCTGTCAAAACGCCCATACAAAGCCGCATGGTCGCTTGAAGACACCTTGAAATACATGGACGAGAGCGCAGGTCAGCACTTTGACCCGGCTCTCATCAAGTTGTTGCATCAGGTCATGCCGGACATCGAGAAAATCCGCTCCGCCTATCCCGATGAAGAGCATTCATTCCAGGCAAAGTGCATTACTCCCAGATAAAGAATATTAAATAGTTTTTATTAATCAAAAGAACAGAAAATAACAATTTTAATAATAACTCCATTCTCCTTATTATGGATCTCGTTGGTAACGCAAACGATCTATCACTTAGGAGAAACACAATGATCAACACTCAAATCAAACCATTCAATGCAACTGCTTTTAAAAACGGCGAATTCGTAGAAATCTCTGAAAAAGACGTACTAGGCAAATGGGCCGTGTTCTTCTTCTACCCAGCTGACTTCACTTTCGTATGCCCAACGGAACTCGGTGACGTTGCAGACAAATACGAAGAGCTACAATCTCGCGGCGTTGAAGTATTCTCTGTGTCTACAGACACTCACTTCACTCACAAAGCATGGCACGACAGCTCTGAAACCATCGGCAAAATCAACTACTACATGGTAGGCGACCAAGCAGGCAACATCACCAATAACTTCGGTGTAATGCGTGAAGGCCAAGGTCTTGCTGACCGCGCGACTTTCTTGATCGATCCAGAAGGCACGATCCAAGCGATGGAAATCACAGCAGAAGGCATCGGCCGTGACGCTGAAGACCTACTTCGCAAAGTAAAAGCAGCTCAGTACGTTGCTACTCACCCAGGCGAAGTTTGCCCAGCAAAATGGAAAGAAGGTGAAGCGACGCTTGCGCCATCTCTTGACCTAGTTGGCAAAATCTAAGCTGACTTTAAAAGACCCTAAAAGGGGTCAGATCCCTTAATACCACATTAAGGGATCCCTTGAGGTGACACTCATCTTAAGGATCTGACCCCCTTTATTCTTTAAATCTCTACCGCAAGTACCTCAATCAAAACGGGTTTTACATCATGTTAGAAGCAAACATCAAACAGCAGTTGGGCACATACCTACAAAATATCGTTAATCCGATTGAGATTACTGTGTCCTCAAATGGTTCTGCGAAAGCAGAAGAATTACTTAGCCTAGCGCGTGAAATTACCGAGCTACGCAACGACAAAATTTCTTTATCTGTAGACGAGAATTCAGCAGGTCGTGCGCCACAAATGGCGATTGGTCCTCAAGGCCAAGCACCTCGCGTTCGTTTTGCAGGCATTCCAATGGGCCACGAATTTACCTCTTTGGTATTGGCTCTATTGCAAGCGGGTGGACATCCATCCAAAGCGGCTCAAGCCACACTGGATCAGATCAGAGGCCTAGACCGCGAACTTAACTTTGAGGTGTACATTTCCCTCTCTTGCCACAACTGTCCAGACGTGGTGCAGGCTGTCAACCTTATGGCTGTGCTTAACCCAAACATCACAGCCACAATGATCGATGGCGCTTTATTCCAAGACGAAGTGGAAAAACGCGAAATCATGGCCGTTCCGTCTGTATACCTAAACGGCGAATTGTTCGGTCAAGGCCGCATGACCTTGGACGAAATATTGAACAAAGTGGACACCAACGCGGCCGACAAACAAGCGGCCGCTTTATCAGAAAAAGCCCCTTACGACATGTTGGTCGTAGGTGGGGGGCCAGCGGGTGCTGCCGCCGCGATTTATTCAGCGCGGAAAGGCATTCGTACGGGCGTGGTTGCCGAGCGTTTTGGTGGACAAGTCAGTGACACCATGGCGATTGAAAACTTCATCTCTGTCAAAGCCACTGACGGCCCGAAATTGGTCGCAGGCCTTGAACAACACGTATTGGATTACGATGTTGATTTGATGAAAACGCAAAAAGCGGTTCGCCTAGAGAAGAAAGAATTCATTGAAGTAGAACTTGAAAACGGCGCCATTTTGAAGAGCAAATCCGTTGTGTTAGCCACTGGCGCACGTTGGAGAGAAATGAACGTACCGGGCGAACAAGAATACCGTAATAAGGGCGTAGCTTACTGCCCGCACTGTGACGGCCCCTTGTTCAAAGGCAAGAAAACCGCCGTGATTGGTGGTGGTAACTCCGGTATCGAAGCCGCGATTGACTTGGCAGGCATCACAGAACACGTGACGGTATTTGAATTTGCTGACACCTTGCGTGCCGACGATGTATTGGTGAAAAAAGCCAACTCATTGCCAAACGTCACCATCATCAAAAACGCCATGACCACAGAGGTTATTGGTGATGGACAAAAAGTCATCGGCCTAAAATACACAGACCGTTTAACGGACGAGTCACACCTTGTGGACGTAGCGGGGATCTTCGTACAAATCGGCTTGGTGCCGAACAGCGAATTCCTAAAAGACACATTGGAGCTGAGCAACCGCGGCGAAATCATTATCAATGCCCACGGCGAAACCTCTATTCCAGGTGTATTCGCAGCAGGCGATGTTACGACGACACCGTACAAGCAAATCATCATCTCCATGGGATCTGGCGCGACGGCGGCTCTTGGCGCGTTCGATTACTTGATTCGGAACTAGGCCGCGAAGAGAACCAGTCTTCAGCCAACCCGAACCGACCAACGCCCCTTGCTCCACGCGCAAGCGCGAAAAGTCGCTATAGGACGTTGGTTGGTTCGTCTTAACGAAACAAACAACTAGAGTTACATAAACCGCCCTCTGGCTTAACTGGATGGCGGTTTTTTGTGCTCCTGCAATTAAGTTAGAAAAATACCTCTCGGCGGGAATTTGTTTCAACTAAATTAACAATTAACGCATTGCGTACAAAAATAAGTACAAGTACAATTTCAAGTACTTACTTTAAGGGAGTACCCTCATGGATACATTAAGTTATTCAGCATTTAGAACAAATCTTGCTAGCACGCTTGATAAAGTGAATGACGATCACAAGCCCGTTCTCATTACTCGTCAGGGCGGCAAACCGGCTGTACTTATTAGTTTGGAAGATTTCCAAGCCTATGAAGAAACGGCTTATTTAATGGCAAGTCCAAAAAACGCCTCTCGTTTAAACGAAGCCATTGCCGAAGTGGAAGCAGGCAAAACTCAGACAAGGGAACTGATTGAGGAATGATTTTATCTTGGGCTGAAAATGCATGGCAAGATTATCTCTACTGGCAACAGAAAGATAAAAAAACACTTAAACGCATCAATACATTAATCAAAGACGTCACCCGACACCCCTTTGAAGGACTTGGAGATCCTGAACCACTAAAACATAACTGGTCGGGTTACTGGTCAAGACGTATAGATCGAGAACACAGACTTGTCTATAAAGTCGATGATAACCAGTTATTCATCGTTCAGTGTCGCTATCACTACTAGCCGCCCCCTTCTAACCATTGCCGCAAGGACGCCTAAAATGCAAAAAAATATTTTTTTAGATTGGTCGGAAAAACTGAAGTTTGACGGAGAGTCTTTTCCTAGAGACACATTAAACCGTGCTAAATACGCTGAGTTTTTAACCCATTTTCTCGTGGGACAAGGTTATGACACAACAAGAGAATCAGGCGATGAAAAGCGTAATTATGTACTGAACCTCAATTCCGAATGGGGGTCTGGCAAAACCTACTTTCTAAAGCGCTGGTCAAACGACTTAAAAAATAACTTCCCTGTGGTTTATATCGATGCATGGCAACAAGACTACTCTGATGATCCATTAATAACGGCGATTTCGTCCATCATCAAACAGCTTAGAGAACAGGCGGATATGCCTGAAAACAGCCCAAAGATTCAACTTCCAAAAAAAGCATTAGGGCTTCTAAAAGCGGCCGCTCCAGGCTTTGCCAGAAGTATGGCGAAACGCTACTTGGATATGGATCTCGCAGCATTTCTACAAGCTGACAATGACTCTGAACTGAAAGACGCCAAAGATGGCGAGGGGAACCCCATTGATCTAAGTGAGCTCGCCTCAACAATGGTGAAGCAACTTATTGATGAACATGATGGTAAAAAGAAAGCCATTGATGACTTAAAAATTCATGTGGCAAATTGGGTTAAAACGGTTACTGAAACACAAAAACTGTCCTATCCAGCCTTTATCTTTATTGATGAGTTAGATCGCTGCCGCCCAAGTTACGCTGTGGAAATGCTCGAAACCATCAAGCACATCTTTGACATCCAAGGCATTGTCTTTGTCGTCGCTACAGATACTGAACAACTGCAACATGCGGTAAAAGCCATTTATGGGGAAGGGTTTGATGCTCGTCTTTATCTTGGCCGCTTCTTCAATAGTCGCTTTAGCCTTAAAGCGCCAGACCTAAAAAGCTTTTGGAAGTACATACCGACATCAGCAAATTATCGGGCGAGTATCTAGCACACGCAGGTATTCAGATCCTTCCTCCCAACGATGATGCAAAAATTACGCTAAGCAATATTTCCGTGATTTTAGATGCGTTTAAAATGCCACCTAGAACCGCCATTCAAATCGCTGACCGTGTGGTCGCCACCATTTCCAACATGTCTAAAGGCTCTAAAATTGATATTTTGATGCTAACGACACTGCTGTGCTTTTATGAAGAAGATCATAAACGATTTAAAAGAATCATTGCTCGCGATCTAAAATACCAAGACAAAAGTGGTCAAGACGTTGAGCTTAAGGATTACATACAAGACCATTTTGGGGGCTGTGAGTCACTTATTAAAATGCAAATAAATCCAATGGAGCTTATACCTACACTCACTCCTTCAAATTACAGCCCTCGTGCAAACACTTATGGACCTGATATTTATGTGTTATCACTCAAGCTTTATCTAACAGAAGTCTTTTTAAAGCTTTTCAGCAGACCGAGCGTCCTATTCATAAGCCTCGATAGCTCACAGTATGATGAAAAAGTAGCTCCTATAAATGATCTATTTAAAACGTTAATTACAAATTCTAAAAATGAACCACAAAAAATAGGTTTGCTATGGTTCAAAATACTAAACATCCACTATCAAGTCGATTCCATTAAAGCCACAGAATATCGAGACTATGTCGAACTTGCATCCGCGTTAGACCTGATTGAAGAAGGCGCAGAACATGACTAACAAACACATTGGTTCTTCATTTGATGATTTCCTTGAAGAGGAAGGTATCTTAGCTGAAGCCAACGCTGTGGCTATAAAACGAGTGGTAGCTTGGCAGATTCAGCAAAAGATTGAACACGAACATTTATCCAAAACAAAAATGGCGCAGCTGATGAAAACAAGCCGCTCGGGGTTAGATCGACTGCTTGATCCAAGCAACACGTCTGTCACGCTTCATACCTTGGATAATGCCGCGAAAGCGTTAGGTAAAAAACTAAAACTAGAGCTTATCTAACCCCAAGGTACATTCCACAAACGCGCTGATGGCACTGGAAGGGTTGTCTTTGCGCGATACCAAGTAAGTTGGCGCGTTGGCGATGTCGGCTTCTATGGTTCTAAAAGCCAGCCCTTCGGTTTTATGAAGCGAAAGTAACGAGCGCGGTATCATGCCGATGCCCATGCCTGCAATGACGCAACCAATCATGGTGTAGTGGCTGGGGATTTCGATGATTTTTTCACACACTCGGCCTTGGCGTTTTAGCCAAGTTTCTAATCGATGCCGATAAGAACAACCTTTGCTGTAGCCAACCATGGTGAGGGATTCGGGTAATGTGTCTTGTGCTGCCCATGCTGCTGGCATGATGAGTACGAGTTCTTCGTCAAAACACTTAACGGCATGGATTCGTGGGTCGTCCGGTGGGTCTGACGCCATGGCAATATCCAATTCACCATCAATGACACGGTTAATCAATGGCATGGAGGCGGCGGTCATCAGTTCAATCTGTACCGCAGGAAAAGTGCTGTGATAGCGCGCCAGTAAGCTGGGCAAACGTGACGCGGCCGAACTTTCCATTGACCCTAAGCGCAATAGCCCTGCGGGTTCAGTATGGGTTAATTCGGCGATGGCGCTCTTTTGCAGCTGAAGTATTTTGTCTGTGTACTCCATGAGACGCAACCCGGCCGAGGTCACAGACAGGCGATTGTTTTCTCTTAGAAACAGGTCGAGTTTTAACTCGCTTTCCAATTTTTTTATTCGTGCGGTGACATTAGACGGCACTCGATTTAAGGCTTCGGCCGCCCGAGTGACGCCTTTGTGCTCGACAACGGCCTTGAACACCACCAAATCTGAAATATCCACAGTCTATAAACCTTCATTTTTTATGAATGTTATGTTCTTTATAATTCGTTATTAATGAAAGAAATATACCTCTATACTGTGAAAAATTCAAAGCGAAAGAGGCTTAGATTATGACTCAATCAAATGCAAAAATGCCTTCTGTGCCCTTGGCCGGGCTGGGGTATGCGTTGGCGGCGGTGGCGATTTGGACAGGTTTTATCTTGGTGTCAAAAGCGGGCGCTTTGGGGGCTTTAGCCTTACCTGACATGATGATGGTGCGTTTTGGTACGGCCTTTGTGTTGTTTTTTCCGTTTATTTGGCAACACCGTAAAACCATCTTGCAATGGCGTATGTTTGCCTTAGGCAGTATCGGCGGATTGGCTTACGCGCTGTCTGTGTTCAATGGTTTTCAATTGGCGCCCGCTACCCATGCGGCGTTACTGCTGCCCGGTTTGATGCCCATTATGATCGCGGTGTTTGCGTATTTTTTAGCGGGCGAGCGCCATTCTGTGTCTTCTTGGATCGGCATTGGTATCAGCAGTGTGGGGATTCTGGCTTTGTTGACCGAAACCATGCTGTCTGGCGCGTCATATTGGCAAGGCGATATTAGCTTTATTGTGGCGTGTGTGTTTTGGGGTATTTTCACCGTGTTATTGCGCCGCTGGAAATTCGCCCCTTGGCAAGCAACATTGGGCATCATTGCCGTCACAACGGGGCTGTTTGCGCCTGTGTATTTGCTTTTTCTACCGCATCATTTGGGTGAGGCATCATGGGAGATGATCGGTTTACAAGCCTTCTACCAAGGCGTGATGGCAACAACGGTACAAATGGTCTGTTACGGACGCGCGGTGCACAGTTTAGGGGCGACTAAAATGGGCGGATTGATGGCGCTGGTGCCTGTATTTGCCAGCGTCTTGGCTGTACCTTTGTTTGGGGAGTTATGGACCACCGGATTGACTCTGGCGCTGTTGTTCATCCTCACCGGTACGATGGTTGGGAATGTGCCCTTGGCAACGCTGCGTGCCTTTTCGGTCAAAAGGAAATGGGGCAAAGCCTAAAACAGAAGAGTCATGGTCTATTTGTCAAAAAAAGAGAAAGCCTTCGCTTTCTCTTTTTTGTGTTTTGATTTCGTTCAAAAACTACACAGACGATTTTTTCACAAATTGTGATTTCAGCATCATTTCACCGCCGCCATCCAGTTTGCAATCGATATCGTGATCACCGTCTACAAGACGCTTGATCGTTGCTTTGGTGCCGATTTTTAGCACCTGAGAAGAGCCTTTCACTTTAAGGTCTTTTGCCAAAGTGACTTTATCGCCTTCTTGCAATAAGTTACCGCCCATGTCTTTGATAATCAGAGCGTCTTCATCTACAACCACTTCATTTGGGTTCCATTCGTGCGCGCACTCTGGGCAAATCAGCATAGCTTGATCTTCATAAACGTAAGCTGAATCGCATTTTGGGCAATTTGGAAGACTCATATTTATCACTACCTTCTAACGTAAAACGGAATAATTTGACGCATTATAACCTCATTCTTAATAAGGTTTTTCATTACGAGGAAAAAAATTCAATTTTCTTTGTCACTCAGCGAAAGTACGAAAAAACATGGACAAGACGGCGCTTTTTCCCAACACTGGATACACAATAATAATCACCATTTAGCAAAGATAAGGATTCCCAATGATCACCCCTATTTACGCGGCCCTGCTGGTTTTTCTGTACATTTTTTTGAGCTTTCGAGTCATCAAGCTGCGAATGAAATACAAGGTGGGCATTGGTGATGGCGATCATCCCCTTTTGACTCGCGCGATTCGCGTGCACGGTAATTTTGCTGAAAATGTGCCCTTTGCTCTGCTGTTACTATGGATGTACGAAAGTCTGCCTGGGGCGCCGATTTTGGTTCATCTTATGGGCGCATTGTTGTGCATTGGACGCTTGATTCACGCTTATGGCGTCAGCCAAGAAAAAGAACCGCTGATCTATCGCCAAGGCGGGATGATGATTACCTTCTTTATTTTATGCACGACCGCCTTGCTGATTCTAGCGCATCTGCTTTTGGGATAGGGTTGCTCGCGTACCGATACACTGAACCTCATTTGACGCTAAACCGCCAAAAAAATTAAACCAACACCGGCTTCTTTGCGTACTAAAGTTAGTGAATAGCAATCAATAGGATGAAGCAATGAAGTTGGGCGTGGTTTGGTTCGGGGATGATTTGCGCTGCGCTGATCAAAGTATGTTGTGGCGAGCGGTTCAGGAAGTCGATTTCCTTGTGTGTCTGTATTGCGACGAGCCACATCAACAGCGCCCAAGCCGATACGCAACGCAAGGCATGTCGGCCAATCGTCGGCGCTTTCTGGAACAGGGGTTGAATCAGCTCTCTGCGCAATTAAATGCAATGGGGCAGACCTTGTTTGTGAGTTCCTTGGACGCTTTCAGTAGCCTAAACGTGCTGCTCAATGCGGTGCCCATTTCACACCTGTACCGCAATCATCATGGTGGCTGGGACGAACAACAAACTCTAAAACGCATCGCCAATCACTTCCCAGATGTGCGCATTCATTTAGACCACGGCTTAAGTCTGTTCACACCGTCTGAGTTGCCTTTTGAGATCACTGAGCTGCCCGATTCCTTTTCGAAATTCCGTCGCTTAGTCGAGAACGTCGATATTTTTACGCCTTTACCAAGCCTACAAAAATTGTCACCAATGCCAGATTTTGACATTGAATGCCTGCGACCTTGGCAACAAAAAACCATCGACAACCACAACACATTCACCGGCGGCGAACGCGCCGCTATGGATCAGCTCAGCGATTATTTTTCCACCGATCTGCCAAGCCAATACAAGGCTACCCGTAACGAATTAGACGGTTGGGAAAACTCCACCAAATTCTCACCTTGGTTGGCGCAAGGCAGTGTGTCAGCCAGACAAATCAAAGCCAGCCTAGACGTGTATGAGCGCGACCATGGCGCTAGCGAATCAACGTACTGGATTTATTTCGAACTGCTGTGGCGCGAGTATTTTCATTGGTACGCGACGCGCTATGGTAAACGCCTTTTTTTGCCCGGCGGCTTAACTGGAAAGCACACTCAAGGCAGTTATTACGCAGAACGCTTTCGCAAATGGAGCCAAGGCAACACGCCTTATCCCATCGTAAATGCCTGCATGAAGCAACTTAATGAAACAGGTTTTATGAGCAATCGAGGCCGACAAATTGCAGCCAGTTGCCTGATCTATGAACTGGGCATCGATTGGCGCTATGGTGCAGCGTATTTCGAAGAGCAATTACTCGATTACAGTGTCGGCTCCAATTGGGGGAATTGGCAATACATCGCCGGTGTTGGCGCCGACCCCAGAGGCGGTCGTCATTTCAATTTGCAAAAACAAACCGAACAATACGACCCGACTCAACAGTTTATTCAAAAATGGCAAGGTCACGTAGGTGACACGCAGTTGGATTCGGTCGATGCGGCGGACTGGCCTATTTATCCTGCACAATGAGTCACCAAAACATGACCACTGAACATGCGCCAAAACCCGTTGTGGTGTGGCTAAAACGCGACTTACGACTCAGCGATCATCCGCCGTTGGCGTCAGCCATCGCATCGGGCAGTCCCGTCATTCTGCTCTATATTCTTGAGCCCAGCCTCATTGCCGACCCCCATTACGATGAGCGTCATTGGCGCTTTGTCTGGCAGTCATTAGAAGACATGCATCACCAGCTTGCCAACCATGGTGGCCACCTGCATATCGTTTGGCAAGACGCGCTATCTGCCCTTGAATCGCTGCATGAAACCACGCAATTTGGCGCGTTATTCAGTAGCGAAGAGATTGGCATTGGCGTCACTTTTGAGCGCGATTTGCACATTAAAGCTTGGTGTCGCCAACAGCAAATATCTTGGCAAGAATCGCCGACTGGCGCTGTTTTTCGTGGACTACATAATCGGGAAACGTGGGACGAAGATTGGCAACAAATCATGCGAGCTCCCTTAGCAAACATCGACCTTAAAGCGATAACCTGGTACGACATTGACACACCCACGCCAGCCATCCCAACCTCATGGCAAACCCCACAAAAAGGCATCCAAACGGGCGGTTCTACACTGGCTTGGAAAACCTTAGAGAGTTTTTATGAAGGTCGAGGAAAAGACTATTACCGCGCCATTTCCAGTCCGCTGAGCAGCCGATCGGCCTGTACTCGGCTGTCGCCTTATTTAGCGTGGGGCAATATCAGCCTAAGAGAAGTCTATCAAGATCTCCTGTCCCGTTGGAAAACCGCGGGCTGGAAGCGAACGCTCATTGCGCTGAGTTCACGACTGCACTGGCACTGCCATTTTATGCAAAAGTTCGAGAGCGAATGCCGTATGGAATATCAGCCAGTCAACCGCGCTTACGAGCAATTTCCTTATCGCCAAGACGATCGTGTCGAGGCCGACTTGCTTGCTTGGCAACAAGGCCGAACAGGCTGCCCGATGGTTGATGCGTGCATGCGCGCGTTACACAAAACGGGCTACATCAACTTTCGTATGCGTGCCATGCTGGTCAGCTTTCTGTGCCATCACCTCAATATTGATTGGCGTTTGGGGACACACCATCTCGCAAGGCTGTTTCTCGATTTTGAGCCCGGTATTCATTACCCACAGTTGCAAATGCAGGCCGGTGTCACGGGGGCAAATACCATTCGGATTTACAATCCGGTTAAACAAGCGCAAGACCAAGACCCTGACGGAGCGTTTATTCGCCGCTGGGTGCCCGAGTTGCAGGAAGTGCCCGCACCTTTGATTCACTCACCTTGGAAAATGTCTCCCATGGAAGAGGCACTTTATCGGTGCTCGATTGGTAAAGATTACCCCGCGCCTCTTGTTGACCTTAAAGAAGCCGCCAAAGCGGCGAGAGACAGGCTGTGGGGCTATCGCTCACAACCAAACGTGCTGCAAGAAAAACGTCGTATATTAGCTACCCATGTGCGCTCGAACCGTCACAAGAAAGTCAAACAGACCACACCAAAAGAAGCCACATGACACCCTGAAGTCAATCCGTTATTCCTGTTGATAAGACGCAATCCAAGACGGAATATCCGTCACTGGTATGGCTTTTGAATAGTAAAAACCCTGCGCGTATTCACAGCCAATACTCGCTAAAAATGCTTGTTGTTCTGGCGTTTCAATACCTTCTGCAGTCACCGTTAAATGGAATGATTTTGCGATTGAAACAATGGCTTCCAGCATCAAGCGGCCACTTTCTTGCTCGGATTCGATTACGAAACTGCGGTCGATTTTTAGGTTATCCAAAGGCAATTTGCCCAAGTAACTCAAAGCGGAATAACCTGTCCCAAAGTCATCTAAACAGATTTTGATTCCCGCCTCACGCAACGCAGAGGCGTTTGACTTCACCTGATCGCCAATGGTGAGCAAGGCATCTTCCGTGACTTCCACTTCGATCGATTTAGGGTCAATGCCCAGTTCGTGTATCTTTTCAATCAGCTCATCAATGATGCGCTTCATGCCAAAACTTTTTGCAGAGAGGTTAATCGCCACTGGCGTTTCGGCATGAAATAGAGAAGGATTGGCTTTGATGATAGACAAGGTTTTGTTCATCACACACTTGTCTAACTCGATCAACAAGTTCAACTCTTGCGCGGTTTCGATCACTTCCCAAGGCGGAACAAGGCCATAGTCATCACTAAACCAACGCATTAGAGCTTCATAACCAGCAACACGATTATGCTTAAAGTCGATTTTGGGCTGAAAATACACATCAATGTCGGCATGCTTAATCGCTTTAATGAGCGCTTTTTGGATGCCTTTTTTACGGTCTGCGGCGTGGTGGATTGACTCGTTATAACAGGACAAAAACAACATATTTTGACGGGAATATTCGATGGCCATCAACGCGCACTCAACCACGTCACTGAAGGTGTCTTTGTGTTTGGAAAAATACGCACTGCCAACACGAATTTCTGAGCTTATGTCCCCGACGGTACGCTGTAATTCTGTGTGCAACGCGGTGGCTTTTTGCTCTACTTGCTGCGCCAAATCTTGCGTAGCGTCCACAGCGAAAATAAGCAAAAATCGGCTGGCTTGTAAACGGCTGCAATGCAAATAACTGACTCGTTCTTCTAAGGAACGTGCCAATTCTTCCAACATTTTATCGGCCAAGACTTCTCCATTCAATTTTCGAATACGATCGAAATCTGTCAGTTCAAACACCATAAAACAAAACAAGGTGTTTTCGGCTTGATTGCTGTCAAAAAGCTGTTGGACATAATCAAGCTGTGGCAGTTTAGTCACTGAGTCAAAGTTTCTTAGGAAGAAAGCTTCGTTGGCGGCGACGATTTTTTCTGACACATCGATGCCCACCCCTTGAATGTGGCAACCTATGTTGTCTTTGACTAATTTAAAGCGCCATTCCACTTCCGTATGAGACGAAGAACCTTTCATCATCAAGGACATTTTTAATTCATTTTTAAAACCGTTCTCAGACAACGAAAACAGCAACTTCGCGTCTCTTTTTGAAGACCCTGCCACGCATCCCAAAAAGTCATCCCCGGCGAGTTGGTGTGTATGAAATTGCTGAGAAAAGGACTTATTGGACAGGATAATGGTGCCTTCCAAAGAGATCCGAATAATAAAAAGTCCTTCAGAATCAAACACATTTCGATAACGAACATCCACTCGTTCTAATTGTTCGACCACATTTCGATACATAGATAAATCATGACAGATACCAACAAAGAAAGGCTGACCTTCTGGTGTTTCAGCTCGTCCGACCGATAAATGCATTTGGAAAAGTTGCCCGCTCTTTTTCATTGCGGTCACTTCACGGCCTTTGCCAATGATCGCGGCTTTGCCAGAGTCTAGATAGTTTTTCAGGTAGCCGTCGTGTCGGTCTGCGTCACTTTTTGGCATCAATATGGACACGTTCTGTCCAAAAACGTCGGCTTCGCTATAACCAAAAAGCAACTCAGCCGAAGGCGAAAAGGATTGAATAATGCCTCGTGCATTTATAATAATGATGCCATCCGCAGCCGCTTCAAACAGTGCTTTGTAAAGGGAGCCTTCCTTGTCTATCGCCATAATCTGTTACTTGAACCTTTTCACCAATTCGTACAATGCTTGAGTGGATTCTGTCGAGCGTAAAAGAGACGCTTCGGTAGCTTCCATTTCTTGTGTGTTTTCGTGCCCTAACTTCGCGATCTTGTGTACTTGATGACTGGTTTCTTCAATCACAATAGATTGCTGCTGAGTGGCAGCGGCCATTTGTAATGAACGCGCAGCGATCTCGCCGACAACCACATTGACCTCTTTTACCAGCTCGTCTTCTACGGCCACTTTGTTTAGGCTTTCTTTCGACATCATCACGCCTTCTTCGGCCACTTTGGAGGTTGCTTTCACACCATTTAGTAGGTCTTCTATGGCTTTGTCGATTTCCTGAGTTAATGATTGTGTTTTGGATGCCAGATGCCGCACTTCATCGGCCACCACGGCAAACCCTCGACCATGCTCACCCGCGCGCGCGGCTTCGATAGCCGCGTTCAAGGCCAATAAATTAGTCTGTTCAGCAATTTGATCAATCAAATTACTCGACGTGGATATTTTCTCCGCCAGCGCCGCCACGCGATTTACCGACTCGCCAATGCTCATTACCGTGGCGTTTAATGTCTCAATCGATAGCCTTGCGTCATTGCCTGCAATCGCGGCGTTTTGAGTAATATCAGACGCTTTGCTCGCGTACTCCGCCGTTTCTGCAATATTGTGCGACACTTCTGAAATAGTAGACGACATTTCCGTCATTGAGGTCGCGATTAAGTCGGTTTCCTCTTGCTGGTGCTGTATTTTGGCTTTGGCATTGGAAATAGAAGAGTAGGACACCTTCATCTCTTTTTCGACATCAGAAGCGCCGTTTTCAATTCGAGTAAGTATGGTGCCCAGTCTGGAATGTAAACTTTTAATACCTACTGAAATATCACCAATAGTGGAAGATTGGCGGGTATAAGTCGCCGTTGCGACAGGGTGTTTGAATGCGGCTTTGCCTAGTTTATGTTGTAAATACCTTAAAAAATGCCCTTGTTGGCGCTTTAAAACCACAACATACACAGACAATAAAAATGCGAATACCATCAACGCGCTTTCGAAAGAGCTTAGCCATGCGGTTAAGCCAATAATCAGCGCGGATAATGCGAGCAAAATGTTTTCGAGATTAAACAGCCCGCCAACATTCACACTGGATTTATTCTCTCGCATTTTGCGATAAACGGTTTCCGCTCGCTTCACATCGTCTCGTTTAGGGCAAATGCGAACCGATTCGTAACCCACCGTTTGGCCATTTTCTGTGATCGGCATGACATACGCATCGACCCAGTAAAAATCCCCGTTTTTACAACGGTTTTTTACCAACCCCATCCAAGGAAGACCTGCTTTTAGCTGCGTCCACATGACGGCAAATGCCGCAGGAGGCATGTCAGGGTGCCGTACCAGATTATGAGGCTGACCTATTAATTCATCGCGACGGTAACCGCTGACGTCAACAAACGCCGCATTACAGTCCACTATTTTTCCTTTTAGGTCAGTCACGGAAATAAGTTTAACGCCTTCAGAAAAAGTACGTTCGGTATTTGAAACGGGTACGTTTTTTCTCATATTCTCTCAACGCTTATCATTATTGTTGGGTTATAAGTTCAATAACGAAAAACCATTACTTTGACTTATATTAGAAAACGGCACTATATAGGAAATAACAAAAATACATAGATATTTAGCTAGTAAGTGATGTTTTATTGATTTATATCATTTTATTTAACTCATTATCCAAATGGGAGTCATTGTCATTTATCTAATTTTGTGATTTGACTATCATTTCTTTTCAAATCACTACAATTAGTTACATTTATATCTTTTCAGAAACGCCTTTTTCAATCGATTGTGCCTACCCTTCAGCTAGGGCATAAAACCAAAAACGGATTGCCTGCGTAATAACATTTATCAAAACAATGAAGTACAAAGGCTGAGTAAATTGAGCAACGCTTATCACACACTGCGCGTCACCCTTGGCGATCAACTGAACGCCGCGCACTCTTGGTTCAAACAGCAGGATCAAGGCGTGCTTTACTTGATTGCCGAGCTGCACCCAGAAGCGACCTATGTGAAACATCACATTCAAAAGCTCTGTGCGTTTTTCCTTGCCATGGAGCGCTTTGCCAGCGCCCTAAAAGAGAACGGCCATGAGGTGTGTTATCTGACCTTAGATGATACGCAACAACAGCCTTTAGATGAGGTCATTTTATCGCTGGCCAAACAGCATAATATTGGCCATGTTGAGCTGCAGCGTCCTGATGAATACCGTGTTCTCCAGCAATATCACGACTTGATCACCACCAGCACCCAACCCAAATTTAGCATGGTCGACAGCGAGCATTTTTTATTGCCCTTCAACGACATTCCGAATTTTTTCCAAGCAAAAAGCACCGTTAGGATGGAACACTTCTATCGCAAAATGCGTCAGCGCTTTAATATATTGATGGCAGGCGATAGAGAACCTGAAGGCGGCCAATGGAACTACGACAACGCCAATCGCAATAAACTCAAAGCCAAAGACCTCGCCGACATTCCAGAACCTTTGTGTTTTCAGCACGATGTGACGCATTTACTTAAGCGCATACAACATCACCAAATCCCATCTATTGGCAAAGCGGAATCTAGTCTGCTTTGGCCTGTGACAAGCCAAGACGCATTGAACTTGCTCACGTTTTTCTGTGAACATTTGCTACCAAACTTTGGCCGCTTTCAAGACGCAATGACAAACCAAACACCACACAGCTGGAGCTTGTACCATTCCCGATTGTCGTTTGCACTGAACGTCAAATTGATCAGCCCAAAACACGTCATCAAAGCCACGGTTGCGGCTTATCACGAAAGCGACACCATCGACATTGCGCAAATAGAAGGGTTTGTAAGACAAATTCTCGGTTGGCGTGAATACGTTCGTGGCATGTACTGGATTAACATGCCGGATTATCAACAGCAGAATGCGCTACGCGCCGAAAGAGACTTACCCAGCTATTTCTGGACAGGACACACCAACATGGCGTGCCTTGCCAGCGCCATTGGGCAATCCCTCGATTACGCTTACGCCCATCATATTCAACGACTGATGGTGACGGGCAATTTTTGCCTGTTAACAGAAATCCAGCCAGAACAAGTGGACGAGTGGTATTTGGGGATTTATGTGGACGCACTCGAATGGGTAGAACTGCCGAATACGCGAAGCATGAGCCAATTTGCCGATGGCGGCTGGATTGCCTCCAAACCTTACGCGGCCAGTGGCAGTTATATGCAGAAAATGAGCGATTACTGCAGAGATTGCCACTACAAGGTAAAAGAAAAAACCAGTGAGGAATCTTGCCCGCTCAACAGCTTGTATTGGCGTTTTATGGTCAAACATCGAGAGCGTCTCGCCAGAAATCCTCGCATCGGCATGATTTACGGCAACTGGGACAAACAAGACGACGCGCAAAAGCACGCCGTCTTAGAAAGAGCCGAATGGTGTTTAGAAAACATTGAAGCGCTGTAACAGCGTTCTTCAACGCTCAAAAAATCTCACGAATATGCGCTATACGACATTTATAACTAAGCAAACTGATTAACGGATAATTCCACCATTAAATCACTGCTGATTTTTTCTAGCGCGGCTTCTAGGTCAGCCAAAGGCAGGTCATTTGGCACAGCCAGCACCATGTCCGTTTTGAACAGCATATCGGAACTCATCGGCGCTGGTTCACACGTAGTGGTGAGTTCTTTGACGTTAACCATTAATGAATGCAACACTTGAGACACTTCTTTGACGATCCCAGGACGATCATTGCCAACCACGGATAACGACAACGTTGAACCCTCTGATGCGTTTTGATTAGCCAGCTCAACGGTGACATGCAGTCCCAGTTGTTCAAAGTTACGCAACGCACCGACCAGCGCTTCCTGATGTTCCAACGGCACAGACAGGGTCAGGATACCGGCAAACTTATCGGCCAAATGCGCCATGCGACTTTCTAACCAATTACCATGATGACGTGCGATGGTGTCGGAAAGACGCTCAACAATGCCTGGACGGTCTTCGCCAATAAAGCTCAATACAAGGTGCTGCGACATACACTTCTCCATCAATATTATTAGAATTATTCAGAACAGCTTAAATGAAGATTACTTCAATTCCCCAAGAGTGCCAAGAAAACCCCAAAACAGAGTAAACAGTCCAAGCTCAATGCTAGCGGGGCTCTGCCTGGGCTTGCTTGCGCAAAAACCAAAAGCCCAAACCCGCCGCGATTACGCCAGTCACACTGCCCATCCCAATCGCCCATCGCGCACCCAAAAAGTCAGCGATCCAACCGACCAAAGGCGCACCCAACGCAGTACTACCTAATGCCGTCGCTAATACCACCGCCATGACACGACCACGATAACGTTTTTCAGTGGTCACTTGCATATACGACGCCGTCGAGGTGGTAAACAATTGCAAGCTCAGACCGAGCAAAATCAACAACACTGCAAACGCCCAAAACGACGTACTGATCGCCACCAAAAAGCAACTCACGGCAAACATCGCCGCCACATAAATCATAAAACGGAACGACGGCGACGAGCGACGGCTGGCGGTCACCATCGCCCCCGTTATGGAGCCAATCGCCATCATAGAAATCAAGAAACCGTATTGATCCGCATGGCCTTGAAAGACATGCACCGTCATCGCCGATAGATAAACCGAGAAATTCATTCCCAAGCTGCAAATAAGAAAGGACATCACCAGAATCACCGCCATTTCACGATGCTGCCAAATATAACGAAAACCATCGAGAAATTTCGCCACATCGGGAGAGGCTTTCGTGTTGTCAGCTTCGACTTTGGGCAAACGTTTTTTGAAGCGATGCAAGGCGATCAACAAAGGAATAAACGACAAAACATTGATCATAAATACCCAGCCGGTACCGATCAGAGCGATCAAAATCCCCGCCACCGCAGGGCCTACCAAACGAGCCGAATTAAAGGACACGGAATTCAGCCCAACCGCATTCGACAACTCTTTTCACTAACAATATCTGAAACAAACGCATGTCGCGCAGGCGCATCAAAAGCAGCAACACAGCCCAACGCAAACGCACACGCACACACTTGCCACAACACAACATGACCACTAACACCAACAACCCCAGTATCAACGCCAAAGCCGCCATCAAACTTTGGGTAATAAACAGCAGCTTACGGCGGTCCATTCGATCCGCTGCCCAACCGGTAATGGGCAACAACAAAATTTGCGGCGCAAATTGCAAAAACACCACCAGTCCCACCGCGGAGGCGTTTTTATCTGACAGCTCCGCAATCACAATCCAATCTTGCGCGGTGCGTTGTAGCCAAGTCCCTAGGTTGGAAACAATCGCCCCACCAAACCACAGCTTATAATTCGGATTAGACAAAGAACGAAATGCATTACTCAACACAGGCTCCTTATAGGTTTAGCATGACGTGTGAATTTGACATTAAATGGCATGCTTTCACCGGTATATTACGTGGAAAACACCGTAAAAAATGGCGTTGCTGCAAAAGATCTTTTTACAATCAACTTGTCACATTCTATGCTGTGAATAGATCATTTCTAAAGGTTTTACCCCAAGCGTCTAATTACAATAACTACTAGCAGGTAATTCATCGTGATATTCAACAATATGTCGTTAAAATCGCAATTCGTGTCCGTTATTGCTTTGCCCTGTTTGGTGCTCTTACTGGTCAGTTGGGCGGGTCTAAGCGGCCTTTCCAGCGCACAAGAACAAACCAAACAACTTGCCCAGAACACCAGCGCGCCAATGCGTTCTCTGGCGGAAGTGGCATCGCGCATCCCTCGCATGCGAGTCGGCATAGACATCATTCTGCTGCAAGAAGT
>NZ_JAODTL010000060.1 GCF_026191375.1 Marinomonas pontica
TTTTTCGAATATTTTTTAAAAATAATAGAAAAACCACCACACCTGATCGAATTTCAAACAACTCGATGTCATTTTGCTCATTTAACAAACAAAACGAGGCTCACAAGCCTCGTTTGACGCTCTCCCAATCTGTTGCAGGCGTCTGTAAACCATGACGCCCTTTATAGTCAGGACTTTTTGGCGATTGCCATTGCACCAAAGCAGCAGACTCTAATTTGTAGATATCCACTTCAAGCGGATGACAGGTAGAAAGAGGATCCACCCCATCTCGACCAAGAAAATCGACCGACAAGTCACCCCCAGGACAACAAGACATCGCACACAACAAATCGATCTCCGCAAAAAATTCGAGATAATCGCCTTTTTGAGCAGGGCATGGCTTCATAAAGTACTGATCGTCATTATTTAGACCTGTACACTGAAAAACATTCAAAACGTCATGCACATCAAACTCCGTTAAACCATGAGGAAGAATGGCTCTAACCAAGTTTGAATGACAATGGAAGTCAAAATCTTCCCCTGTAAGTAGGTAATTAATATATGGATCACAACGAGTACCTAATAAATCATGTACTCGTCCGCCGTCTTCATCCTTTCCATAATCTTCCAAAGTATCTTCAATAATGGTGGCCATAGGGCGCAAGAAAGGCAATGTCGACCATAATCTGTCATAGGTACTCACATGGGCACGCTGCAATTGACGAGTGCGCGACGCCCACATTCTTTCTCTTGGGTCATGCAAGTTCCACATATTGAAATCCCCTACTTGCGGCCCTTCCGAAACACGGATACGAAACACATGCCCTGCGGGTACCTTCCACGCCAACCCTGAACGCATAGGAATCTTAACCGTTTCAACTAAAGTACGTTTGGCACCGCCTTCTTTTAACGAATCATAAAATGCTTTATTGACAGCAAGTGCTGACCCTTCACCCGACCTGTACGCCGCTTCTATATTGGCCATATTTTTCTCCAGATTGTATTTCCGTTTGACTTAGAGTAAAAAAAGCAAACACTGAAAAAAATAGACTTTTATCTTCAATACATGACAAAAATTTAAGAGTGACGTTATGAGTCTTCCCTACACTGCATTACACACCTTTCACCTCGCCGTCCGGTTCGGCAATCTAAAGCAAACCGCAGACCATTTAAACTTAACCGAATCCGCAGTTAGCCATCAGATAAAACGTCTAGAAGCGCAATTGGGCTACGCTCTTTTTTATAAATCAGGCCGACAACTTAAAACCACACCAGAGGGAACCCATCTTGCACAGGAGCTCGCCCACCCGTTTGATCATATTGACCAAACGCTTTCAAACACTAAAAGGCAAGCACACAACACCATTACCATTTATTGTCTACCTTCTTTAATAGAGCTCTGGTTACTCCCTAAATTACTGACGTTCAAACAACACTATCCAGAATACAATTTGATTATTCGCTATCACTCCTCTTCCCCAGACTATCTGGATGAGCATTGCCTAAGAATCGGCAGCCATGAAAAAGAGAGCCATTCACCTTATCTCACACACACTCTCTTTTCGGCCGAAACCATCCCTGTCTGCAGCCCCATTTATTTAAGCCAACACGCAGAACTGTCCGATGAACGCCGCTTACGAAAAGCCGACCTATTACACGACCATTCAGAAGCAAGTTGGTTCGACTGGTTTTTAAAGCAAGGCCTCAGCGCACCACCTTCCTCAAAAGTCTTATATGAAGACTTTCATTTGTTAAAAATGGCCACCCTTGCCGCACAAGGCGTTGCACTTTGCCCAGAAATATTGATTCAACAAGACCTAAAAAGCGGCGCACTCATCGCACTATCCTCGCAAAAAGGCAACATAGGTCGCTACTATGCAATAGAGCAAAACCGTTACGCCCATTCCAATGTTCGCTTGCTGATCGACCATCTTGGTCTTGATCAAGCATAAAAAAGCCCCCTAACTTACGTTAGAGGGCTTTCATCAAAAAGAGGCATTAATCTAATCGATTAACCCAACCACTTTCTCGCATTTTGGAACAAACGTAGCCAAGGCGCTTGCTCTTGCCATTCGCTTGGGTGCCAACTGTGCTGAACCGTACGATAAACACGCTCTGGGTGAGGCATCATAATCGTCACTCGACCATCTTCTGACGTCAATCCAGTCACGCCTTGAGCAGAACCATTCGGGTTAAATGGGTAACGCTCTGTTGCTTGACCATAGTTATCCACATAGCGCAAAGCGATTTGATTCGCCGCTGCCAACGCTGACATATCCTGGTCATCACGGTATTCCGTTTGACCTTCACCGTGAGCCACAGCAATGGGCATACGTGAACCTTCCATACCAGCAAGCAAGATAGAGTTCGATTTTTGAACTTCTACTTGCACAAGACGTGCTTCAAACTGAGAAGATTGGTTACGAACAAACTTCGGCCAATGCCCTGCACCAGGAATCAATTCATATAAATTCGACAACATCTGACAACCGTTGCACACACCAAGTGTGAAGGTATCAGGACGATTGAAGAATGTTTCGAATTGCTCACGAGCAATAGGGTTGAAAAGAATAGACTTCGCCCAACCTTCACCCGCCCCCAATACGTCACCGTATGAGAAACCACCACAGGCGACCAAACCGCTGAATTGATCTAGCGTAGTACGACCAGACAAGATATCACTCATGTGAACATCCACTGGCGTGAAGCCCGCTTTATGGAAAGCGGCTGCCATTTCCACTTGACCGTTAACGCCTTGCTCACGTAGAACAGCAATCTTAGGCTTAATACCAGAAGCAATAAATGCCGCAACAATGTCTTCATTCTGGTCAAAGCTTACCTTAGCGGATAAGCCTGGGTCTTTCGCGTCTAGCAAATTATCAAATTCTTGCTGTGCAGAATCAGGGTTATCTCGTAGTGCCTGAATACGGTAGCTGGTTTCAGACCACACTCGCTGCCAGTTAATACGCGATTCTTCCAATACCGTTTCACCAGCGAAACGCACTCGAATGCGATCATCACCAGACAAGGTCGCAATAGAAGTCACTGTTACACCTGCTTTTGCATAAGCAGCAACAATAGCGGCAACATCGGATTCATTAACCTGAATCACCGCACCCAACTCTTCGTTAAACAAAGCAGGGGCTACATCGGAACGATTTGCCACCGTGTCATCAAGATCGATATTCAATCCTAAATGACTGGCGAAAGACATTTCCGTTAATGTGGCAAACGCACCACCATCGGATCGGTCATGGTAAGCCAACAATTTACCTTCCGCGTTCAATGCTTGCGTGGTGTCAAAGAAGCCAGCCAATGTCGCAGCATCATCCACATCAGGAGCCTGCTGACCCAACTTGTTGTAAACCTGAGCAATAACAGAACCGCCAAGACGATTTTTACCCGCTCCCAAATCAATCAGCAACAAACGCGTGTCCGCTTTGTTTTGCAATTCTGGTGTCAACGTCTTACGAACATCAGCGACAGGAGCAAAGGCCGAGATAACCAAAGAAAGCGGAGACGTCACGGCTTTTTCTTGACCATCTTCTTTCCATACAGTTTTCATCGACATGGAGTCTTTACCCACTGGAATGGCGATATCCAATGCTGGGCACAACTCCATACCAACAGCCTTAACCGTTTGATAGAGTTTTTCGTCTTCACCTTCGTGACCCGCCGCCGCCATCCAATTCGCAGACAACTTAATGTTGCTACGCTTAGTAATCAACGCGGCAGCCAAGTTCGTTAACGCTTCACCGACAGCCATACGGCCAGAGGCTGGCGCGTCCAACAAAGCAACGGGCGTACGTTCGCCCATTGTCATGGCTTCACCCGTGTAGCTTTCTAGGGAAGACGTTGTTACCGCCACATCCGCGACTGGCACTTGCCAAGGCCCCACCATTTGATCACGAGCAACCATGCCTGTGATTGAGCGATCACCAATAGTGATTAGGAAATTTTTGCTAGCCACCGTTGGTAGGCTAAGAACACGGTTTGCCGCATCCGCAAGATCCACGTCAACCGCAGTAAAATCATCACCCGCAATCACCGCTTTGGTTGCTTCGCGATGCATTTTAGGTGGCTTGCCAAACAACACAGACATCGGTAAATCAACAGGGTTGTTACCAAAATGCTCATCCGCCACTTGCAAATGCAGCTCTTCTTTGGCATCACCAACGATAGCGAAAGGGCAACGCTCGCGTTCACAGATCGCAGTAAACTCTTCAATACGATCAGGAGAAACAGCCATCACATAACGCTCTTGCGATTCGTTACACCAGATTTCTAATGGCGACATGCCAGGCTCATCATTAAGAACCTTACGCAAATCAAAGTTACCGCCGCGCTCGCCGTCTTTTACCAACTCAGGCAAAGCGTTAGACAAACCACCAGCACCCACATCATGAATAAAACTGATTGGGTTCTTATCGCCAAGCTGCCAACAACGGTCGATCACTTCCTGACAACGACGCTCCATTTCTGGATTACCACGCTGTACAGAGGCAAAATCAAGATCTTCATTACCGTCAGCAGACGCCATGGAGGACGCCGCGCCGCCACCTAGACCGATCAACATGGCAGGGCCACCAAGCACAATTAACTTAGCACCCACTTTGATCTCTTGTTTTTCCACGTGCTCACGGCGAATGTTACCAATACCACCCGCTAACATGATTGGCTTGTGGTAACCGCGCACTTCTTCTTGCGAAGCGCCTTGGATTTTTTGCTCGTAAGTACGGAAATAGCCCAATAAATTAGGGCGGCCAAATTCGTTGTTAAACGCAGCGCCACCGATAGGCCCTTCGATCATAATATCCAAAGGCGTCACGATACGAGAAGGCTTACCGTAGTAACTTTCCCATGGCTGTTCAAAACCAGGAATTTTAAGGTCGGATACTGTGTAACCACTCAACCCCGCTTTTGGTTTAGCGCCAATACCCGTCGCGCCTTCATCACGAATCTCACCACCAGAACCGGTTGCCGCCCCAGAAAACGGTGCAATCGCCGTTGGGTGGTTATGGGTTTCTACCTTCATCAATATATCGATGTTTTCATGACTGAAATCGTATTCGCGAGTTTCAGCCGATGGGAAGAAACGTCCACCAAAGTGACCTTCCATCACAGCGGCGTTGTCTTTGTATGCTGACAAGGTGCCATGTGGATTATGCTCGTGGGTATTCTTGATCATCTTAAACAAAGAGCGCTCTTGCTCTTCGCCGTCAATGGTCCAAGACGCATTAAAAATTTTGTGACGACAATGCTCTGAGTTTGCCTGTGCAAACATCATTAGCTCAACATCGATTGGATTGCGACCCAACTCAATGAAAGACTCAACAAGGTAATCAATTTCGTCGTCAGCAAGAGCAAGACCTAGCGTTTGGTTTGCCTCAACCAACGCCGCTCGTCCACCGCCTAATACGTCAACACTGGCCATCGGCGCAGGTTCCGCATGAGAAAACATGTCAGTCGCGTCGCTTAATGCCGGAAGCACGCTTTCTGTCATGCGGTCATGCAACATAGCCGACAGCAGATCTAGCTCTTCAAGCGCCAGTGGCGCAGAGCTATGAATAAAATACTCAACGCCACGTTCGACGCGAGAAACGGCGGCAAGACCGCAGTTATGAAGAATATCGGTTGCTTTCGATGACCAAGGTGAAATTGTTCCTAAACGAGGAACCACAAGAACACTTTGATCAGATGAACTGACTTGGGAGGATTTAGGACCGTAGGCCAAAGCACGTTGAAGAACAGTTTCCTGTTCTGCGGTCAGCGTTTGATTATCAGCCAACTCCACGAAATGGAGAAATTGAGCGTCAACATCCGTAACAGACGGAATAGATGCTTGCATATTGGCTAATAACTTTGCCTTGCGAAACGCTGAAAGCGCTGCGGAACCATGCAGGGTTAGCATGTTGAGTATTGCCTCACTTGGTAGTTTTGGGGAAATGGTGCAGGTATTTTAAATCAATGAGGCAAATAGAGGCTAGCAGAGTATGAAATTTCTACACAAAATGACGGAATAATTCGTCTAAATCGCCTTTTTTGCCTGTTCTTTGAGCTTCTTTTTTTGCTCTCGACGGTATTGGAAGAACTGGGTGAGCTGCATAGACGCTGTTTCAGCCAAAACGCCAGACTCAGTAAACACTTTGTGATTCAGAAAGGGCAAATCGAAAAACGCCGACTGACTTTCGACTACGCCACTTTTAGGTTCAGTTGCCGCATACACAACTCGATCAATACGCGAATGCACAATTGCACCAGCGCACATGGAACAGGGCTCCAAGGTGACGTATAACGTTGCACCAGGCAATCGATAATTATTCATCGTTTTACACGCCATACGGATGGCTTGGATTTCAGCGTGGGCGGTTGGGTCACACAAGGATATGGGCGAGTTATAGCCTTCGCCTATGATGTTATCGTTCAAAACCACAATAGCACCAACCGGAATTTCGTTTTCCGAAGCGGCTACGCTGGCCAATTCAATCGCCCGCGCCATCCATTCTTGGTCTGTCATTCTTGATCTACCTCAAGGCGGCTAAATTGCCTCAATTACACGATTGCCTTCGATGGGCAATCCGCTCTACACTCAATAATAGTGTCAAATATCACGCTAGAATAACAACGCAGAGAAACAAAAGGAGATTCATTCATGCGCACAGTGGCCGACCTGATGATCACCAACTTGGTGACCTTGAAAGAAAACGACTCTTTAGCAAAAGCCAAAGCGTTAATGCAGGAAAAAAACATTCGTAACATTCCCATCGTAAACGACGACAATGAATGCGTCGGCATGCTAACGCAACGAGAATACTTGCGTCATGCCTTTCATCTGGTTAGTCAGTTCGGCACACAACAAATATCCAAAAAAGAACAACAGACGCCCATCGCCAATGCCATGAACAAAGACATTCTAACCGTCAGCCCAGACACCGATTTAGACATGGCCGCTGAGTTCTTTATTGAAAACAAATACGGCAGCCTTCCCGTTACCGAGAACAACAAACTCGTTGGCATTATCACACCCGTCGATTTTGTGAAGCTGGCTCACAAGATGCTACAAGAATCCAAATAATGCCCGAGTTAAGCATCAACTAACTGCTTATTAGAGTGAGAGGCCAGTGATGACGCCTCTTTCTCTAATTGCACATCCATTGCTTGCAAGCCGAAATCCGTAGTGGACAAAAAGAAACTCACCGACTGCCCTTTTCTTAGGCTTTTATGACCATCACAAGCAATCGACTTGTAATGCACGAACACATCACTGTCTTCTTCTCTCTTGATAAAACCCACGCCTTTTGCGTCGTTAAACCACTTCACTTTTCCAGTTAATCGTTCCATTACAGAATCGCCTCTTTTTTATTTTTATTAAGTAAGCGAGAGATCAGAAGTCGAGTGACTTCTGATCTCTGGGTAACAGCACTGTCTATTTATAAAGACTCAATGCTGCTTTTTTGTTCTTCCAACTTAGTCACCGCAAGCTGCAAATCGTCACACTTAGCACGCTCTTTCTCAACCACTTCAACTGGCGCTTTCGCCACAAAGCTGTCATTCGAAAGCTTGCCTTGAATGCGCTGCAATTCTTTGGATGCTTTGTCGATTTCTTTCTGCAAACGTGCCAGTTCTGCTTCTTTATCAATCAAACCGGCCATTGGCACCAACACTTCCATATCACCCACCAACGCCGTTGCCGACATTGGCGCTTCATCGCCCGCATTCAACCAAGTCACAGACTCTAATTTCGCCAAAGTTTGCAAGAAGGTTAAATTCGCTTCCAAACGCGCTTTATCTTGCTCAGAACCATTTCGGAACAAAATAGTCAGAGGCTTAGAAGGAGAAATATTCATTTCACCACGGATATTACGAATCCCTTCAATCACCCCTTTCAGCCACTCAACATCGGCTTCTGCTTGCGAATCCACTTTGGCGTCATTGGCAACAGGATACTCACCCAACATGATGGTGTCACCTTCGATACCAGCCAGCGGTGCAACACGCTGCCAAATTTCTTCGGTCAAGAATGGCATCATTGGGTGAGCAAGGCGAAGGAAGGCTTCCAACACACGAACCAAAGTACGACGCGTGCCCGTCAATTGCGCAGCCGTTGCGTTTTCGTCCCACAGTACCGGCTTAGATAACTCCAAGTACCAATCACAGTATTCGTGCCACATAAATTCATAAAGCGCTTGAGCCGCCAAATCAAAGCGGTGCGTATCGAATGCGCGGTTTACCGCTTCTTCTGCGTGCTGTAAGCGAGAAATAATCCATTTATCAGCAAGAGACAATGCTACTTCTGCGCCATTTTGACCACAATCCTGATCCTCTGTGTTCATCAAGACATAACGCGTCGCGTTCCAAATCTTGTTACAGAAGTTGCGATAACCTTCCAAGCGATTCAAATCAAATTTGATATCACGACCACCGGACGCCAATGAACAAAGCGTAAAACGCAAAGCATCCGTACCGTAGGCCTGAATGCCTTCTGGGTAAGTTTCACGAGTATTCTTTTCGACTTTTTCAGCCAATCGTGGCTGCATCATGCCGTAAGTTCGCTTCGCCACCAAAGACTCGATATCAATACCATTGATCAAATCTAATGGATCAATAACATTCCCTTTGGACTTCGACATTTTATCGCCGCGCTCATCACGAATAAGCCCTGTGATGTAAACGGTTTTGAAAGGAACTTTATTGGTAAACTTCAGCGTCATCATGATCATTCTGGCCACCCAGAAGAAAATAATATCAAACCCTGTTACCAACACATCCGACTCACTGAATTCAGCAAAATCTTGTGTTTCTTCTGGCCAGCCTTGTGTAGCAAAGGTCCAAAGTGCAGAAGAAAACCACGTATCCAATACGTCTTCGTCTTGCGTCAATTCAACGTCGGCGCCTAGGCTGTATTTGGCACGAACCTCTTCTTCGTTCTTACCAACGTAATGTTTGCCTTCCGCATCGTACCAAGCAGGGATTTGATGCCCCCACCAAAGTTGACGAGAGATACACCAATCCTGAAGATCGCGCATCCAAGCAAAGTAGGTGTTTTCCCATTGCTTAGGGACAAATTGAATGTCGCCATTTTCAACGGCTTCGATCGCAGGCTTAGCCAAAGACTCGACCGCCACATACCACTGTTGTGTCAGGTAAGGTTCAATAACGGTATTACCTCGTTCACCGCGAGGCACTTTCAACTTATGGTCGGCCACTTTTTCAAGCAAACCAAGTGCATCAAAATCGGCAACAACCGCTTTACGCGCATCAAAGCGATCCATACCACGGTATTTTTCGGGCGCCGTATCATTGATTGCTGCATCGTCAGTGAAAATATTAATCAATGGCATATCGTGGCGCTTGCCCACTTCATAGTCATTGAAATCGTGAGCAGGCGTGATTTTCACACAACCCGTACCGAATTCTTTGTCTACGTATTCGTCAGCCACAATCGGAATACGACGACCAACTAGTGGCAACTCTACAAACTTACCTACCAAATCCGTGAAACGCTCATCGTCTAGAGCCACCGCAACCGCCGCGTCACCAAACATCGTTTCTGGGCGCGTAGTGGCCACAACAATGTAATCTTTGCCATCGGCTGTTTTTACGCCATCCGCTAATGGATAACGGAAGTACCACATGAAGCCGTTTTCTTCTTCAGAAACCACTTCAAGATCAGAAATTGCCGTGTGCAAAACTGGATCCCAGTTTACCAAGCGCTGACCTCGGTAAATGATGCCTTCATCAAACAAGCGAACAAACACTTCCTGAACGGCCGCAGACATACCAGGGTCCATCGTGAAGCGCTCTTTATCCCACGCAACCGAGTCGCCCAAAACACGCATTTGGTCTGAAATAGTACCGCCAGATTGCGCTTTCCATTCCCACACTTTTTCAAGGAATTTTTCACGGCCAAGGTCATGACGAGTCACATTTTGTGCTGCCAATTGACGTTCAACCACCATTTGCGTAGCAATACCCGCGTGGTCACAGCCCGGCTGCCACAATGTACGGCTGCCTTTCATACGCTCACGACGAATCATTGCGTCCATCAAGGAATGCTGGAAAGCATGCCCCATGTGCAAACTTCCTGTGACATTTGGTGGTGGAATCATGATGGAGAAAGGCGTTCCGTTGCCTTGAGGTGTGAAATATCCACTCTCTTCCCAACGTTGATAAATAGGTTGTTCAATACTCTGAGGTTGGTAGGTCTTTTCCATTATGGTGTCTTAAGGCTCTTATGTAGCGGTCAATTGTAATGTGAAGAATTATAACGTGTCATAACAAGATAAAGAATAACACGCACATAATTAAGACGTTCGTCTGGCAATTGATTGCCTGATCGCGCGGTCTACTCTTCGCTGTGTGGTTCTTGTTTACTTGGCGTAGTTGTCATGGACGATGTTTGCAGCACCTGCATCACCTCTTGAACGATCTCAGGCAGACGTTTGGCCAGTACTTCAGAAATAGCGGCGGCTATACACTCTAGTGATGCTACTTCGTGAATCTGTGCTTGTTGTGAAGACGCCTTCGCTTCAGAGCAGGAAGTCACTAAAGAATCAGCCTGCGTATCTTGCTCAGGCGCATCGCTCAAAGACTGGGCAAAATGCGCTTCTTGGCTTGTGGAAATGGACACTTGCTCTTCAACAACATCCATTAAAATCGGAATATCGTCCTGATTTCGTAAAGCTGACATCAATGTTTCTTCATCTGGTTCGAAAACACCATCATCATGCTGCGTAGCGAGATTTGACATAGGAAAAACCAACGTTAAGAACACACAATACAACACGCAAAATACCGCAGACGGTTTTGCACATTGCTCTTAATAGCCCTCAACTTTCGCACTGACAAACACAAAAGTCCACCCTCTAACCACATAGGCTGCGCTCTATTCGAATCAGAGTAAAAATAACACCTTGATCAGGCTAATGTTTCCTTGGATATTTCCTATAAAAAAAGCAGTGATGAAACCTCATCACTGCTTTAGAAAACAACGAATACCCTTGTCAACACCCGTATTGCTGTTAAAAAATTACGCCTCTTTGCTAAGCAAATAACGCGTCAACAAGGCAACAGGGCGACCACTTGCGCCTTTCGTTGCGCCGCCAGCCCATGCCGTCCCAGCAATATCCAAATGCGCCCAAGGGTAAGAACCCGTAAAGCGAGAGAGGAAACACGCCGCCGTCACCGAGCCCGCTTCAGGACCGCCAATGTTGGCAATGTCTGCAAAGTTGCTGTCCAACTGCTGCTGGTATTCTTCATCTAAAGGCATTTGCCAAAGCTTATCGGCAGACACTTGGCTCGCTGTTTTCAATTCTGACGCCAAATCATCGTTGTTTGCGTACATGCCGGAGTTAACACTTCCCAACGCAACCACGCAAGCGCCCGTTAGAGTCGCGATATCAACCACCGACTTAGGCTTGAAGCGCTCGATGTAAGTCAAAGCATCGCAAAGCACCAAACGACCTTCTGCGTCGGTATTCAATATTTCTACCGTCTGGCCAGACATGGTTTTCACAATATCGCCTGGCTTCGTCGCGCGACCGCTTGGCATATTTTCAGCGGCGGCAATAACCGCCGTGAAGTTTAGCTTTGGTTTTAGCTCGCAAATCGCTTTCATCGTGCCAAAGACACTGGCCGCACCACACATGTCGTACTTCATCTCATCCATTTTTGGGCCAGGTTTCAAAGAAATACCGCCCGTGTCGAACGTAATACCTTTACCAAGCAACACATGAGGCGCATCGCCCTCTTCGCCACCACGGTAATTCATCACGATCAAGTAACTTGGTTGATCGCTACCATGCCCCACAGACAACAGACAGTGCATGCCCAGTTCGTCCATTTTACTTTCATCCAATAACTCAACACCGATACTGTATTCTTCGCCCAGCTGTTGTGCTTTGGACGCAAGATAGCTTGGCGTACACACGTTACCAGGAAGATTCCCCAGTTGACGCGCAAAGGCCGACCCTTTCGCTGTCGCCGTACCAATAGCCAATGCGGCTTCATCTGTGCCTTCTAGCAACAAAGACGTCACTTTGGTGGTTTTCTCGGCATCGTCTTTTTTGAAGCCAAGAAAGTTGTAAAAACCTTCATTTAGCCATTGCGCCACTAGCGCCAACGTGTCAGATTCTGAACGCCGCTTAATCGCAAGACCCGCGTTTGCTACGGCAACGGACGCAAACGGTAAACCTTTAATTTGAGCGGCAATCGCGGCCACCACTTTGCGTGCCTGCATATCACTCAGCGTCGCATCTTTACCAATACCAACCAACAACACCGCTTGTGCAAACTCTTGCGACACGCCTGGCAACAATAACGTTTGCGCCACGCCGCCTTTAAAAACACCACTTTCACGTAACTGAGCAATCTGCCCATTGGCATTTGCGTCAAGCCACGCGGTGGACTCAGAAAAATCCCCTTCACTCGGCACAAAGGCAACGAGCAAATCAGCTTGTACTGTCGACAAGCGATCAAATAACGCCATATTCATGAAAAAACCCTCAAACAATAACTTTTTAAAAAAACTGGATAATGTCCTTCTTACCACGAGATAATGGGGGCTTTAGATGTGTAATCAACTCTACGCTTAGAAAGCAAGATTCATCCAGAGGTGACTTTGAGACTATTCAAATACTTAGCGAAAGAAGTGCTGGTGTCAACAGCAGGCGTGACGCTAATTTTACTGCTCGTCATTCTAAGTGGCCGTTTTTCGTTTTACTTGAGTCAAATTGCCGACGGCAACATGACGTTCGAATTTTTGTTCATCATACTTGGCTATCACATCCCCAGCTTCATTCAGATGATTTTACCGCTGGCCTTCTTTCTGTCGTTATTACTCGCTTTTGGTCGGCTTTACATTGAAAACGAAATGTCCGTGTTATTTTCCAGCGGCATCAGCAAGATCAAATTAGCAGGCTACACGCTCGGCATCGCTTGTTTGATTAGCCTTGCCAGCGCCACGATTAACCTTTGGCTTGCACCCTATAGTGAATACAAAGCCGCCGAAGCGTACCAAGCAAAGAACCAACTGTCTGCCTTTGACTTTTTAAAGCCCGGCCGCTTCGAAGGCAGCGGACAACGCACTACCTATATAGACAGTTTTACCCCGAAAGAAGGCTGGATGAATCAGGTGTTTTTATCTGACATTGTGCGCAAAAAGAAGGTAACATTCCCATCCAGACATTAGCCGCCTACGCGGAACAGCTGGAAGTCAGCTCAGAAGACAATCAGAAATACCTCGTTTTTAAAAATGGCACACGCTATGAAGGCAAGCCTGGCTCGGCGAACTACCGTATTACCCAATTCGACACGTATGCTGTTCGCATGGAAAATAAAGACGCCAGTGTCATTGATGAACCTTACACCAAAAGCACACTTAGCCTTATTCAAAGCGACAATCGATTGGAAAAAATAGAACTACAGTGGCGCATTTCTCTGGTGGTTATCATTCCTATTTTAGCCATCATTGGCTTGTCACTGAGTCAAGTAAACCCAAGACAAGGTCGATTCTTTAAAATGCTTCCGGCCATTCTGTTGATGATTTTTTATATTGCCATGCTAATTTGGGGGCGAACGGCACTTGAAAAAGAAAAGCTCCCAATGACGCTGGGACTATGGTGGATTCATGGCATTTTCATCGTCATTGCCGCACTGTTGTTTGCTCAGTTCAACCAGTTATTTGAAAGACGTAAAGCCCGACTTCCCAAGATTGACGATAAAAGCGAGCAACCCCTATGACTAAAATAGACCGATACATTGGCAACAGTGTTTTGTGGGCTTTCTTGATCGTCGCCGTTGTGCTGCTTGGGCTCGATTTTGCACTGACCTTTATCGAACAAATCAAAAAGGTCAACGACCACTATACCCTTCAGTCTCTACTGCAAGTGATTCTGTACCGTCTGCCGGGAAAACTGGCTGAATACATACCAATCGCCTCCCTTATCGGCACATTAATGGGGCTAGGCACTCTGGCTGCCACCTCCGAGCTAACGGTGATGCGTGCCGCTGGCATGCCCATTTGGCGAATCGGTTTTGCGGCTTGCCAGCCGATCTTGCTTGTGTCTTTGTTGGGCATGGGCATTTCTGAATATATCGCCCCAGCAGCCGCGCAAAAAGCCAACCTGATCGAAAAATTTAAAAACCAAGAAAGCGGCACATTTTCACTAACTGGTGGCGTTTGGCTAAAAGCAGACAATAACTTCGTCTATATCGATGCCGTGGATGGCAACGGCAAACTCTATAACATTCAGATTTTCTCTCCCGAAGGGCAAACACTTCAAAACATCAAAACCGCCAGCAGCGCAGAACACATCGAAGGCACTCAATGGCAATTAAACAACGTCACCGAAACCCTCTTTGCGGCCGATCATGTCGAGAAAAAGACCATGGCAAAAGCAAATTGGGACGTCAGTATAACGCCAGAACACCTGTTTCTGGCGGCTCAAGATCCTGACACACTGTCTTTGAGCCAACTGAAAAACTATCAACACTATTTAAGGGAGCAAAAGCTCGACAGCTCACAATACGAACTGGAGTTTTGGATAACGGCATTACGCCCGATCGCCTCATTGGCTCTGGTATTGGTGGCGCTGTCCAGTGTGTTCGGCCCACTTAGATCGTCGACTATGGGCAGCCGTATTTTCTCAGGGGTTATTATCGGGCTGGCGTTTCAAAACGCCCTCAACTTGTTTGGCCGTATGAGTGTCGCCATTAGCTTTCCACCTGTGATTGGTGTCAGCATTCCGATCATTATTTGTTTGCTGGCTGGCATCGTACTAATAAGACGCAGAGGCTAACTCTGCGCCTTTAATTAGTACGTAAAGACTGTTCCTATTTACACTCGATAAAGCGTTCAATTCTTGCCAACGCCTGCTTTAACCTTTCCTCATCGCAAGTATAAGCAAAGCGAACGTATTTATGAGCGTCCTTAACCCCAAAATCCGCGCCCGGAGTTAGCGCTACTTTTTCTTGTTCAAGCAAGGCCAAGCACCAGGTCATGGCATCTTGAGTAATACCGGAAACATCCACATACACATAAAATGCGCCATGCGCGGGTGCAACCACAGGCAAACCTAACTCACGCAAACCATCAAGCAATACCCGTCGACGCGCGTTTAGTGTCTGCCTGCGCGCTTCACACTCCGCCAACACATCGGCATTAAATGCGCGAACTGCAGCGTATTGCGACACACTGGGCGCCGAAATGAATAAATTTTGCGCCAGCTTGGTTGCGCCTTCAATCGCCCACTCTGGGACAACAATCCAACCGAGTCGCCAGCCAGTCATCGCAAAATATTTTGAAAAACTGTTAATCACAAAAATATCGTCTGCTACAGACAAGGCCGAGAAATCCTCACCCTCGTAAACCAAGCCTTGGTAAATTTCATCCACCAATAAATGCCCGCCTAACGACCGTACTTTTTGCCACGCTTCTTCTATATAAGCCCTGCTCAACACCGCACCGGTCGGATTCGAAGGGGATGCCAACCAAAGCCCAGACGTTTTCTCAGACCAATACCCAGCCAGCTTTTGCAATGACAACTCAAAGCCATTTTTAGCGTCTGTGTCCACCAACGTAGCCATTGCGCCAACCTGCGTTAAGAAATGTCGATTACAGGGATAGCATGGATCTGGCATCAGCACTTCATCACCGGCGTTAACCATCAAGGACGCCATCAGCAACAGCGCACCAGAAGCGCCAGGCGTAATAATAATCCTCTCTGGAGAAACATCGACTTGATAGCGACGCAGATAATCTTCGCTAATCGCCTTCTTTAACTCAGGCAGCCCTGTGGCGGAGGTATAACCCGTTTTTCCCTCTTGAATGGCCGACACACCGGCATCACCTACCGCGTCCACAGCCACAAAATCGGGCTCACCAATTTCAAGATGGATGACATCGTCACCCTGAGCTTCCAGCTGTTTCGCACGCGCCAGAACCGCCATGACTTGAAAGGGCGCAATTTGCCCTACTCGTGTCGCCAACTTCTGCTTTTCCATTCCACTTTCTCTACTTAATTCAAAAATATCGCGACATTTTGCGCAAAAAATGTGGTTAAGCGCCACATTATCTGGTAAGTTTCCGCCCGAAAATAAATCACCTAATTTTATTGGTTACAGGCTACCACAATGGAAACCTGCGAAGTGAGGCAATGCGTATGCCAAAAATGAACCCTGAGTCATTAATGAAAGACTTCACTCCTTATGTTGCTAAGGATGGCGAAGAATACATGAACGAGAACCAGTTGGCGCACTTTAAAAGCATCCTACTCAACTGGAAGCAAAACCTTATGGAAGAGGTTGACCGTACTGTTCACCACCTAAAAGAAGAAGCGGTGAACTACGCGGATCCAAATGATCGTGCTAGCCAAGAAGAAGAATTTAGCCTAGAACTTCGCGCTCGTGATCGCGAACGCAAGCTGGTTAAGAAAATCTCTCAGACGATTGAGCTTATCGACGCTGATGATTATGGCTATTGCGAAGAGTGCGGCATTGAAATCGGCATTCGCCGACTAGAAGCGCGCCCAACAGCCACTATGTGTATCGATTGCAAAACATTGGCTGAAATCAAAGAGAAGCAAATCGGCGGCTAACTCTGGTGTCTCACCATGTTACCCCCACACCGACTCTCTATCGTGGCCGATTTGCACCATCGCCAACCGGCCCACTCCATTTCGGCTCGCTAGTCAGCGCATTAGCGAGCTATCTGGATGCAAAAAAACACCAAGGCTGCTGGATCATTCGCATCGAAGATGTTGATGGAACACGTTGCAAACCTGTGTTCGCAGAACAAATCCTAGAGACATTAAACAGCTACCAGCTTTTTTCTGACGAACCCGTTCGCACCCAAAGCCACCACACAGACACCTACGAACAACACCTGCAACATCTAAAAGACCAACATCAAGCTTTCCCCTGCAATTGCACTCGTCAGTCTCTTGCTCAATCTGCTGGCAATCATCCACTCGAATGCGATAGCACCACCGCAGAGCCCCACTCATGGCGTCTCAAACCCAGCGATCTGGTGTACCAATATAAGGATGAAATACAAGGCACGTTAGTCTTCACTGACGACCTAAAAAACAATAGCCCCGTTCTAAAAAGAAAAGACGGTTACTTCTCTTACCAAATCGCCGTGGTTGTCGACGACCACTTACAGAACATCAACCATCTAGTAAGAGGCGCCGATCTAATAGAAACAACAGCTCAACAGCTTCATCTCTATCACCTTTTTGGCTGGACGCCGCCCAGCATTTGCCACATTCCACTCATAACCAATGATGTTGGCGACAAAATCAGCAAGCAAAATCACGCCAAAGCCATACCAAATGGCGACCTACCCACATTACTGCGCGCATTGCATTACCTAAAGATCGACCTAAACCAGCCAAAAAACATTCATGAAGCCCTTACCTTAGCGATCAAGGCGTGGAATCCAAGCCAATTGACCGGTATTCAATCTTCCCCACTAGAAGAACAAGACCTACCTCTTATCTAACGTTGAAAAACAGTCTCTCGCTATCCCGTCATCCACCTCGACCAAACAGACCGTTTGTGTATAATCGTTACACTAGTTACAAGAGGTGACAACACCATGCACAGCATCATGATCATTTGCCCAGACAACTCACCACTAAAAGAATCCGAAAAGTGGCTGTCTCGCTATGGTTTTCAGGTCAATACAAGCCACTCATTAGAACAAGCCAACCGATATTACGAGCTTACTGAGTTTCACCTTTTACTGATCGATAACGACACCATCAAAGATCAAAAAACAGACATTCAATCGACGCCTCCAAGAATCATTCTGGACGCAAAGCCCAGCCTTAGCACTGGCGTCAACAGCATGTCAAAAGGAGCCCTTTACTACCTTCCGCTTCCAACCGACTCAGAAACGCTACTGAATCATGTCGTCAACGCACTAGAGCAGCAAGATCATCCCGCAACAGCCCTAGCCGAAGCGACCCCAACCACCACGTCCCGCACACCAAAAGAAGAAACGCTCACATTAGGAACGGAAGGCAGCGGCATCATTGGCCAATGTCAGCCGATGCAAGAGCTCTTTAGTGACATGCGCAAGATTGCTGGCACCGATGTAACCGTATTGATTCGAGGGGAATCGGGCACAGGTAAAGAACTGGTTGCCAAAGCGCTTCATAATTTAAGCCTTAGACACAATCACCCAATCATCAGTGTTAACTGTGCTGCCATTCCAGAAAACCTCATCGAATCCGAGCTATTCGGCCACGAAAAAGGCGCTTTCACTGGTGCTAGCGCGGCACACGACGGTCTTATCTTCGCGGCAGACAAAGGCACGCTATTTCTAGATGAGATAGGCGAATTACCACTGGAAGCCCAAGCAAGACTATTGCGCGTTTTGCAAGAAGGCGAGATACGCAGAGTGGGTGCCACTCAATCAACAAAAGTAAACATCAGACTCATTACCGCCACCCATAGAAACCTCATGGCCATGGTAAAACAAGGGCTGTTTCGTGAGGATTTATACTACCGACTTTACGTCATGGAACTCTTACTTCCACCACTAAGAGCAAGGGGAGACGACATTTCCATACTCGCCAAAAGTTTGCTGGAGAAGACCTGCCAAAAACACAACAAGCCCATTTACCAGTACAACAAAGCCTTCGACAAAGCCATACGTTCGCATGACTGGCCAGGCAATGTTCGAGAGCTTGAAAACGCCATAGAACGAGCCGTCATTCTAAGCCCTCAAGAGCGCGTAGACGCGTCAAACCTAAAACTGGCAAGCAAACAGAACACAAACACTTCAGAAGGACAGACAAGCGCTCACAACAGCGACACATTAGTAGGGACAACCCTTGATGACTACTTCAAGCACTTTGTTCTTACGCACCAACACAAGATGACAGAAACACAACTTGCACATTCTTTGGGCATATCCAGAAAAAGCCTCTGGGAAAGACGACAGAAGCTCGCCATACCCAAAAAAGTAACACCAGAAAAGTAACACTTGATACCAAAATACCCAAAAAATAAGCAAGAGTTTGTAAAGAAAACGAACAAAAATACACCTAAAGGCAATAAAATCAGTAGTTTATGTTTTTTGGCACAACAAATGCCTTATACATGGCACAACGATAAGAAGATTGACCAAGAATAAAAATAAGTTAATCGTCGTATGTGAGTTCTTAAGAATAAAAACAACAAATAGGAACACCGTGACCTCTTCAAACAAAAATAAAAATTTGAGGTCATGGATGGAAAATCGCTTTGGATAATTGATTTTTTTAGATATATAAGCCTTCGGGCAATGAAAACAATGCAATAATAAAAATAAAACCTGAGTAGAACTGCAGAAGCAGCACCCACTTTGTTTTCGGAACTAGTATCTTCATGTATCCAAAGCGATTATTTTATTTACTCTCTTGTAAATCCCAATCGCTTCCGTCATCTCTTCACAACAGCAACAAACCAATTTCAAACAAACAACCCCTTTATTCGTGTAATTTTAGTACCATCACGTGTAGAATGCCCTTTTCGTTAACTTTAAAATTTGTTGTCTAATGCTCACAGGATTAAAATCTCTGGTACGTAAAGCTACCTCTCTGTTCGCCTCCCCAAAGGCACAGACTTACCCTATTATCATACCTCGCAGCGAGCACAGCTTATCTCGACAAGACTTAAGCCCCAATGCTGTCAAAGTATTGTATCGCCTTAATAAAGCAGGCTATGACGCCTACCTAGTCGGTGGCTGTATCCGAGATCACCTAATTGGCATTGAACCAAAAGATTTCGACGTTGTAACCAACGCGACACCAGAACAAGTTCACAGTATTTTTTCGAACTCCAGACTCATTGGTCGTCGTTTCAAACTGGTTCACGTTACCTTCGGACGTGAGATCATCGAAGTATCTACTTTCAGAGCCAATACAGCTCAAGATGACAACGACGATGAAACTGAAAACACCTCACAAAAATCGTTGAAGGGACTCGACTCCGCGCGCTCTGCTCATGGCATCGTACTGCGTGACAATGTCTATGGCAGCATTGAAGAAGACGCCGAACGTCGCGACTTCACTTTCAACGCACTGTACTACAATGTTCAAGACTTCAGCATCCACGACTATTGTGGCGGCCTAAAAGACATTGAAAACAAACAAATTCGCATCATTGGTGACGCTCGCCAGCGCTACCAAGAAGACCCCGTTCGAATGCTCCGCGCCATCCGTTTTGCCGGCAAACTTGGGTTTCAAATCGAAGCCGAAACCGCGGCGCCTATCAAAGAAATGGCTCACCTGCTGGATCACATTCCGCCGGCACGTTTATTCGAAGAAGTATTAAAACTGTTAGGCAGCGGTAATGGCATCGAAACGTTTGCCCTACTTCGCCAGTACGGCTTATTCCGTTATTTATTCCCAGACACAGACGCCCTTTTGCAAAGTGGCTGGAAGCGCAATGACATCGACCCTGAAGCGTTCATTTTGCAAGGTCTAAAAAATACCGACGACCGAATCCAAAGTGGAAAAACGACAGCGCCTTACTTCCTATACGCCGTTTTGCTATGGCCAAGCGTTGCGCTTCGCCACGAAGAGTTTCAAGCGCAAGGTATGCCAGCCACACCCGCATTGCACCAGGCGGCCAACATGGTATTGGACAACCAAGTCGCCTCCACGGCCATTCCACGTCGATTCTCTACACCAATGCGTGAAATCTGGGACATGCAATACCGCTTACCAAAACGCTATGGAAAACGTGCATTTCTGCTATTAGAACACCCTCGTTTTCGTGCTGCTTTTGACTTCTTATTGATTCGTGAGTTAAGCGGCACTGAATTGGATGGACTGGGCGATTGGTGGGAAAAATTCCAGCACGGCACAGAAAACCAGCAAAGGGACCTTATTAAAAGTATCGACTCATTTGCAAAAGAAAAAGATGGCCCCAAAAAACGCCGTCCACGTCGTCGCAGAAAGAGCAACAGCAATACCACATCGCCACAAAGAGAAACCTTTGACGAATAAGAGGATGCGTCTTGATACACGCTTATATTGGTCTTGGCAGCAATCTTGAAAACCCAATGGCGCAACTCGATTGCGCCATTAGCACATTAAAGAATCACGACGACCTGCACAATGTTCGCATCTCTTCTATATACGGAAGCAAGCCGGTTGGCCCTCAAGACCAACCAGACTACATTAACGCCGTCGCCACATTCGACACACACCTTTCCCCTATCGACCTACTTGACCTACTGCAAAGCATTGAACAGTCGCAGCGCAGAGTCAGAGAACGCCATTGGGGACCACGCACCCTAGACTTAGATCTGCTATTGTATGGCCAAGAAACAATAGCGCTACCTAGGTTAACCGTCCCACATCCATTTATGTTGGAGCGCGGTTTTGTTATAAAACCCCTTAGCGATCTGGCACCAGATATGCTCTTAACAAATGGCAACACCGTTACCGAGCAGTTACAGCAACTTGATACCAGTGATTTGGTCTTTATCAAAGAAGAATAAACTATGTATTCAGATAACTCTCAACGAAAACTCACCAAACCAGTAACCCTCTCTACGCTGAAAAAAATGAAAGCGGAGAAAGAGAAAATCACCTGCCTAACAAGCTATGACGCCTCGTTTACGAATGTCATGAACGTGGCCGGTGTGGAAACTATTTTGGTCGGGGATTCTTTAGGCATGGTCGTACAAGGCCAAGACAGCACGTTACCCGTTACCATCGAAGACATGTGCTATCACACCGCCGCCGTAAAACGAGGCAACACCAACGCCTTCATTCTCGCGGATATGTCTTTTATGAGTTACAGCAAGCCAGAGCAAGCGCTTGATAACGCCGCAAAACTCATGCAAGCCGGCGCCAACATGGTCAAACTGGAAGGCGGCAGCTGGCTCGCAGACACAGTAAAACTGTTAAGCCAACGCGGCATTCCAGTGTGTGCGCACCTAGGCCTTACACCTCAATCTGTGCATAAATTTGGTGGCTACAAAGTCCAAGGCAAAAGCCAAGACGCCGCCGATTTGCTTCTGCAAGAGTCTCTGGATCTTGTCGCCGCTGGCGCAGACATCCTACTGTACGAATGCATTCCAACAGAGCTCGGTAAAACATTAACCGAAGCGGTTCCTGTCCCTACTATCGGCATTGGCGCGGGACATCATACAGACGGACAAGTCTTGGTCATGCACGACATGCTCGGCATCAACCTAGGCCACACACCCAAATTCGTTAAAAATTTCTTAACCGATGGTCGCAATGTCACCGAAGCCTTTGAAGCCTACGTCAAAGAAGTAAAAGACATGACATTCCCAGGACTTGAGCACGGATTCAAATAATGCACACTTTTCACACGGTTGCTGAGCTGCGCGCTGCGCTAAAAAAAGAACGCCTACAAGACAAGCACATTGCCTTTGTTCCAACGATGGGCAATTTGCACGACGGCCACATGTCATTGATCCGTAGAGCAAAAGAAGAAGGCGACGTTGTTGTATCGTCAATCTTTGTTAATCCGATGCAATTCTCGGCCAACGAAGATTTAGAGCGCTACCCCAAGACACTAGAAGAAGACAAAAAAGTTCTAGAAGCCAATGGTTGTGATTACCTATTCGCACCAGATGCCTTGGAAATGTACCCAGACGGCAAACGCAGCCAGACTCAAATCGAAGTCATGGGCTTATCCGACATTTTGTGTGGCGCGTCACGCCCAGGCCATTTTGTCGGTGTTTCTACCGTCGTGACAAAATTGTTTAATATTGTTCAGCCAGACTGTGCCATATTCGGAAACAAAGACTTTCAACAACTGAAAGTCATCGAAGACATGGTCAGAGACCTCAGCTCCAATGTCAAAGTGATCGGCGTTGACACCGCTCGAAATGACGATGGCCTAGCAATGAGCTCACGAAATGGCTACTTAACAGAAGAAGAAAGACGCATTGCACCGACAATGTATCAAACCCTGCTATGGGCGAAAGAGGCGCTTCTAGCAAACCGTGCGAGTCACGAGGACATACGCGAACAAGCTCAACAGAAGCTTGAAGCGGCTGGTTTCCGTCGTGATTATTTCGAAATCCGCGCACAAGACAATTTACAAACACCGTCAGAGGAAGAGAAACGCCTAGTCATTTTGGCTGCGGCACAACTTGGCAGCGCACGCTTAATCGATAACTTGCGTGTTGAACTTGCTTAATTCACTTTGAGATCTAGGGAGATTGTAATGAGCTCACCCACAGAATTGGCTGCTTGGCAGGTGCTAACAGCACACCAACAAGAAATGGCGTCTGTTAGCATGACATCCTTGTTTGAAGACGACGCTCAACGCGCAGAGAAATACTGCGCTCACGCTGCTGGCTGGACATTGGATTACGCAAAAAACCGCGCCAACGACAAAACCCTCTCGCTACTGACCGAATTGGCAAAAGAAGCGGGGCTTGAAAGCGCCATCAAAGGCATGTTCAGCGGTGCGCACATCAACAACACCGAAGATCGTTCCGTATTGCACATTGCGTTGCGAGCAAGCCAAGCACAAGAAACACTCATGGTCGACGGCGTTAACGTCTTGGCCGAAGTGCGTGCGACACTAAAGCAAATGGAACAGTTTGTTGCGCAACTACACAGTGGTGAATGGAAAGGCTACAGTGGTAAAACTATCACAGACGTTGTCTCCATCGGCATCGGCGGCTCGTACCTTGGCCCCAAAGTCGTTGCCGAAGCCCTTACGCCGTACAAAAAAGACGGCATCAAGGTTCACTTCGTAGCCAACATCGATGGCTCAGACATCACCGGCAAACTGAAGCAACTGAACCCAGAAACCACGGTTTTTGTGATTTCGTCTAAAACCTTCGGCACGTTAGAAACCTTATCAAACGCCAACGCGGCGCGTGATTGGTTCCTAAGCAACGGAGGCTCACAAGACAACGTCAGCAAACACTTTGCTGCGGTTAGTTCCAACGTGAAAAAAGCCGTTGATTTTGGCATGGCAGAAGAAAACATTTTCCCAATGTGGGACTGGGTTGGCGGACGCTACTCCCTTTGGTCTGCGATTGGCTTGCCAGTTGCTATTGCCGTTGGCATGGACAACTTCTATGCCTTGTTAGATGGCGCTCACCAAATGGACGAGCACTTCCGTACCGCTCCATTTGAAGAAAACCTACCCGTCATCATGGGCGCGCTTGGCGTGTGGTATATCAACTTCCACAATGCGCAAACGCACGCCTTGATTCCTTACGACCATTACCTACGCGCCATGCCTGCTCACATCCAGCAGCTTGATATGGAAAGTAACGGTAAGGCAAATCTTTTGAATGGCGACGGCGTAGCAACCGACACAGGCCCAATCATCTGGGGCGGTGCTGGCACCAACGGCCAACACGCTTACCACCAGCTATTGCATCAGGGTACCCGCCTTGTGCCAGTGGACTTCATTGCACCACTGACCAGCCACAATCCAATTGGTGAACATCACGTTCATTTAATTGCTAACTGCCTAAGCCAATCGCAAGCCTTAATGGTCGGCAAAACCTTAGAGCAAGCCAAGCAAGAATTGCGTGATGCAGGCGCCAGCGAAGATCAAGTGGAAGCGGTTGCGCCACACAAAGTAATTCAAGGTAACCGTCCTAGTAACACTCTGTTTACGGATAAAATGACACCAGCCACCGTTGGTGCCTTGATCGCCCTCTACGAGCACCGTACTTTTGTACAAGGAACCATCTGGGGCATCAACTCATTCGACCAATGGGGCGTAGAATTAGGCAAAGTATTGGGTACCGACATCTACAACCGCCTTGTTAGCGACAGCGACAACAGTACCTTAGATGCTTCAACCCAAGCACTGATCAAAGCGTTCAAAAAGCTCAGGCTTAACCGTTTAGCTTTTTATACAGCGCTAACAAAAACACCAGCCTCGGCTGGTGTTTTTGTTTTTATACCCTCCCCTTCTCTTCAAGGGTTAGGGAGGGGTTCTGAAAGCGAAGCTTTCATGCAAGTCGCGCCTTCAGGCCGACACAGACGTTTGTACATGACACCAAGCTAAGCGGCGTCTCTCTCTCGAAACTAGCGCCTACCTCATCGAAACGCCGCTTAGCTTAATGAAAATAATTATCGAGCAACGAGCTAAAATAAAAACCTAATAGTGATATCTTAACTGAGCGATCAAAATCGCATCATCTTGATATTTATAAACAATTCGGTGCTCATCATTGATGCGACGAGACCAATAACCTGCAAGACCATGCTTTAAAGGTTCTGGTTTACCAATCCCTTCATAAGGCTCTCGTTGAATATCTTTGATTAGTAAGTTTATCCGCTTTAATACTTTCTTATCTGTGCTCTGCCAGTAAAGATATTGACCCCAAGCCGCGGTTGAAAACGTCAGCTTCACTCAATTAACTCTCTTTCAACGCCCTTACCCGCTTCCAGTTCAGCAATAGACTCCAACAAGACTCTGGCGTTCGCTGGCGAACGCAGCAAGTAGGTCGTTTCTTGCATGGCCTCATAATCTTCTAACGACATCATCACAACTGGGCTCTCACTTTTGCGCGTGATAATCACTGGCGAGTGATCATCACAAACCTTAGCCATTGTCTTAGCCAAGTTAGCCCGAGCAGTGGTATAACTGATAGCATCCACAATTCATTTCCTGTACTTAATTCTGTACCACTGAGTATAAAGTAAACACCCAAAGCAAATCAACAACTCACCCGTAGGTAGTTATCAGTAAAACCAGCCTAATCAGGTAGCGCTCCTGCTACCACCTTCTAGGCGACATAAACAACTTTTTAAACCAAGTCTCCAAATTCATGGGGCTTTAGCTACAGTCAATAACATGATCTTTTTCATTGAGTAGTGATGCGCATCACGCTACACTTTATACATGATTAAATCATTTAAACACAAAGGCCTTAAGAAGTACTTTGAAACTGGCAGTGCTTCCGGCATTCAAGCAAAGCATAAAGGTAAGTTACGTATGCAACTTACTGCGATTGATACCGCCCAAGAAATTGATGATATCGATTTACCCGGTTTTAAGTTACATCCCTTAAAAGGTGATCGTGATGGGATTTGGTCTATTACTGTAAACGGTAATTGGCGCATTACTTTCGAGTTTATTGATGGCAATGCTTATATTCTCAACTATGAGGACTACCACTGATGAGTATGCATAACCCTCCGCACCCAGGTGAGTTCATATATGAGGTCTATCTTGAACCAGCAGGCTTAAGTTGTCGATATTTAGCCAAACAACTGGACGTAGCCTCTTCGACGTTGAATCGAGTTTTAAAAGGTCAAAGTGCTGTATCACCAGAAATGGCCTTGCGTTTATCAAAAGCATTAGGTCGAACACCCGAAAGCTGGTTAGCTATGCAAGACAATTATGATCTCTGGCATGCAAAGCAGCATCTAAATTTAGCCAATGTACATGAAGTCAATTTTACAATGACTTGAACCTTAGAAAGCTAGGCTATTAGCTCATTCAAATAGCCAATCCATGCCTCGCGTTTCTGCCACCACCTTCTAGGCGATATAAACAATCTTTCTCGACTGAGTCGCTGAGGTCTAGGGTGGCAGTGGCTTTGGAGCTACTGGTGATGCTGATGTATTTTTTGGCGCTGAGTCCGCCTTCAAAGCCATCCGGTCCTGCGTTGTCGACGAACCATGTCACCCAGTCGGTAATATCTAGATTAAATTGGCTGGCTTTGTTTAGTTCATCGTAATAGGCGTTTTTGTCTTTCTCGATTATCGTCGACAAGCTGAGCAATAGCGGTCGGTTGAGGTCTTGAGCCAATGCCATTTCGGCAATGGCTCGCCCTACTCGGCCGTTGCCATCTTCAAATGGGTGGATGGTTTCAAACCATAAATGCGCGATGGCTGCGCGAACCGGTACAGCAAGAGCAATGTCTCGCTCTGCGTTTAATGGGTTAGAAGGATTAAGCGAATCATTCGACTCATATTGATGTATGTATGCCACAAAATTCAGGCATAAAAAAACCACGATACTTTCGTACCGTGGTTTTTAAAAGCTCGCTTTACATTAAATGTATTCGACGCTTTCGATTTCGTATGTTGCTTCACCACTTGGAATTTTAACGATGACTTCGTCACCTTCTTGTTTCCCAATAATGGCTTTTGCAATCGGTGATGCGTAAGAGATTTTCTTGTCTTTTACATCCGCTTCGTCATCGCCTACGATGCGGTACGTTACCGTTGCTTCAGTATCCACGTTAAACAAGGTTACCGTGGTACCAAAAACCACTTTGCCAGTCGCTGGCATGGTTTTCACATCAATCACTTGTGAGTCAGCAAGTTTGCCTTCGATCTCTTTAATTCGACCTTCAGCAAAGCCCTGCTCTTCACGAGCTGCATGATATTCTGCGTTTTCTTTTAAGTCGCCGTGCTCACGTGCCGTTGCGATGTCAGCAATTACGCGAGGACGAACGACGGTTTTTAGGTGGTTTAGCTCTTCACGAAGACGAGCCTCACCTTCAACCGTCATTGGTACTTTTTTCATTATTTCCCCAAGTGCAAATCTTGCAGTCTTCTGACTTTGGTTTCCCCTTTCAAGCTGATTGCCATACTAGCAGCTTCAGCTCCGGCCAATGTCGTAGTGTAACAAACCTTGCGCTGCAATGCTGTACGACGAATCACAGAAGAGTCTGCAATCGCTTGCGTACCAGACGTGGTGTTAATAATGTAGTCGATTTCGCCGTTTTTCATCATATCAACGATGTGCGGACGACCTTCGTTTACTTTGTTCACTTTGCGAACATCAACACCATGGTCAGTTAGGTATTTCGCCGTGCCTTCTGTACCAACAAGGTCAAACCCTAGCTCAGCCAAGCGACGCGCAACGTCTACTGCCCCTTCTTTGTCCATATCGCGAACACTGATGAAAGCACAACCAGACGTTGGCAATTCAGTACCACCACCAAGCACCGCTTTACCGAACGCTTCAGCGAAAGTATCGCCTACGCCCATTACTTCGCCTGTAGACTTCATTTCAGGCCCAAGAATCGGGTCAACGCCTTGGAACTTATTGAATGGGAAAACGGCTTCTTTCACGCTGTAGTAAGAAGGGATGATTTCTTCTGTGAAACCAAGCTCTTCCAGTGTCTTACCCGCCATAACCAAGGCAGCCACTTGCGCCAAAGAGCGACCAATACACTTAGACACGAAAGGCACAGTACGTGATGCACGAGGGTTCACCTCAATCACGTAAATTTCACCATCCTGAACGGCAAGCTGAGTGTTCATCAAACCTACAACGCCAAGTTCTAGCGCCATATTTTTGATCATCTCACGAATATCGTCCTGTACTTCTTTTGACAAAGAGTAAGGTGGCAAAGAACACGCCGAGTCACCAGAGTGAACACCCGCTTGTTCAATGTGCTGCATAATGCCGCCGATAACCACTTGATTACCATCGCTGATACAGTCGATATCGATCTCAATCGCCGCATTCAAGAAGTGATCTAGCAACACAGGGCTGTCGTTAGACACTTTCACAGCGCTGGTCATGTAACGCATCAATTCTTTTTCGTTGTACACGATTTCCATCGCGCGGCCGCCCAATACATAAGATGGACGAACCACAAGTGGGTAGCCGATAACAGCCGCTTTCGCTGCCGCTTGCTCAACGCTGCGCACAGTCGCGTTATGAGGCTGTTTGTAACCCAAACGCTGGATCATGCTTTGGAAACGTTCACGGTCTTCTGCACGGTCGATAGACTCAGGCGTTGTACCAATGATTGGCACGCCTTCGTTTTGCAATGCACGAGCGATTTTCAGTGGCGTTTGACCACCGAACTGAACGATAACGCCTTTTGGTTTTTCTTTGCGAACGATTTCTAACACGTCTTCTAGCGTTACTGGCTCGAAGTACAAACGGTCAGAAGTGTCGTAGTCAGTCGATACGGTTTCAGGGTTACAGTTCACCATGATGGTCTCGTAACCGTCTTCACGTAGACCTAGTGCCGCGTGCACACAGCAATAGTCAAATTCGATACCTTGACCGATACGGTTTGGGCCACCGCCAAGAATGATCACTTTCTCGCGATCCGTTGGCGCCGCTTCACACTCGTCTTCGTACGTTGAGTACATGTACGCGGTGTTAGTGGCAAATTCTGCCGCACACGTATCCACGCGCTTATACACTGGGTGAACGTTCATCAAGTAACGGCGTTCACGCATGGACTTTTCAGTCACACTTAAAAGGCTAGCAAGACGCGCGTCAGAGAAACCTTTACGCTTCAAACGACGAATCACGTCGTAGGTCATATCGACAAGGCCTTTATCAGCCAACGCTGCTTCTTCTTTGATCAAGTCTTCGATCTGTACCAAGAACCAGTGATCAACACCGGTTGCGTCATACACTTCGTCAACGGTCATGCCAGAACGGAAGGCATCGCCAATGTACCAAATACGGTCAGAACCCGGAGATTGAAGCTCGTAAGCCAATTTCTCTTTGCTGTTTTCTTCCGCGAAATCCAACTGAGGATTGAAACCGTCTGAACCCACTTCCAAACCGCGTAAGGCTTTTTGCAAAGACTCTTGGAAAGTACGGCCAATCGCCATGACTTCACCAACGGATTTCATTTGCGTCGTTAAACGATCATTAGCGGTTGGGAATTTCTCGAAGGTGAAACGAGGAATCTTAGTGACAACGTAGTCGATTGCTGGCTCGAAGCTCGCTGGAGTTTGGCCACCTGTGATGTCGTTTTGCAACTCATCAAGCGTGTAACCAATCGCCAATTTCGCCGCGATTTTTGCAATTGGGAAACCGGTTGCTTTCGATGCCAACGCAGACGAACGCGATACACGAGGGTTCATCTCGATAACCACAAGACGACCTGTTTTTGGGTCCATACCGAACTGTACGTTAGAACCACCCGTTTCTACGCCGATCTCACGCAATACCGCCAAAGAAGCGTTACGCATGATTTGATATTCTTTATCTGTCAAAGTTTGTGCTGGCGCAACCGTGATGGAGTCACCCGTGTGAACCCCCATTGCGTCGAAGTTTTCAATCGCACAAACGATGATGCAGTTGTCTTTTTTGTCACGGACAACTTCCATTTCGTACTCTTTCCAACCGATCAAAGATTCATCGATTAGCAATTCGTTGGTTGGAGACAAATCCAAACCACGAGTACAAATTTCGTCAAACTCTTCCATGTTGTACGCGATACCGCCACCAGTACCACCCATGGTGAAGGAAGGGCGAATGATACAAGGGAAGCCTACTTCCGCTTGAACTTTAAGCGCTTCTTCCATGTTGTGAGCAATGCCCGCACGTGGACACTCAAGGCCAATGGACTTCATGGCTTTATCGAAACGATTACGGTCTTCCGCTTTGTCGATCGCGTCAGCCGTCGCACCAATCATCTCAACATTGTATTTTTCGAGCACGCCGTGACGTTCAAGATCCAACGCACAGTTCAATGCAGTCTGGCCACCCATAGTCGGTAGAACCGCATCTGGACGCTCTTTTTCAATGATTTTCTCTACGGTTTTCCACTCGATTGGTTCGATGTAAGTGGCATCCGCCATCACTGGATCTGTCATGATGGTCGCTGGGTTTGAATTCACCAGAATAACGCGAAAGCCTTCTTCACGAAGTGCTTTACATGCTTGCGCACCAGAATAGTCAAACTCACAAGCCTGACCGATAACAATAGGACCTGCACCTAAAATTAAGACGCTTTTTATGTCAGTACGTTTTGGCATAATATTTCGCTCCGCTCCTACTTTTAGGCTTTAGTGGCTTTGATGTTTTCAATGAACTGATCGAACAAAGGTGCAACATCGTGTGGACCCGGGCTCGCTTCAGGGTGACCTTGGAAGCTGAAGGCGCTCTTATCTGTACGCGCGATGCCTTGCAAAGAACCATCGAACAACGACTTGTGCGTCATCACAAGGTTCGCAGGCAATGTTGTTTCATCAACCGCAAAACCGTGGTTTTGGCTGGTGATCATCACTGTGCCTTTTTCGATCGCTTGTACTGGGTGGTTGGCACCGTGGTGACCAAACTTCATTTTCTTCGTCTTCGCACCAGACGCCAATGCCAATAGCTGATGACCAAGACAGATACCAAAGACAGGAATATCAGTCTCTAAAATCTCTTTAATGGCTTGAATAGCATAGTCACAAGGCTCTGGATCACCTGGTCCGTTGGACAGGAATACGCCATCTGGTTTCAGCGCCAACACATCACTTGCTGGTGTTTTCGCAGGCACAACCGTCAAGCGGCAACCGCGCTCAACCATCATACGAAGGATGTTACGTTTCACACCGAAATCATAAGCAACAACATGGAACTCAGAAGAGTCTGGCGTTGTGTGTCCGTCAACAAGATCCCACGTTGATTCTGTCCACTCATAGGCTTTCTCAACGGTGACTTCTTTGGCTAGATCCATGCCTTTCAAACCAGGAAACGCTTTCGCTGCCGCAACCGCCGCCGCCTCATCTAGGTTTTCACCCGCCATGATGCAACCTGCTTGCGCGCCTTTTTCACGTAGAATACGAGTCAGCTTACGAGTATCGATATCGGCAATGCCCACCACGCCTTTGCGCTTCAAGTAAGAATCTAAAGACTCTTCTGAACGCCAGCTGCTAGCAACCAAAGGAAGATCACGAATGATCAGACCTTCACACCACACTTTATCGGATTCTTCATCTTCAGAGTTAACGCCAGTATTCCCGATGTGGGGATAGGTCAAGGTGACCATTTGTCGAGCATAGGAAGGATCAGTAAGAATTTCTTGATAACCGGTCATCGAGGTGTTAAATACTACCTCGGCCGTTGAGGAGCCATCTGCTCCGATCGACACCCCTTTAAAAATAGTGCCGTCTTCCAGAGCCAGAATCGCTGATGTTGCCAAAGGAACCTCCCATTTAGAGACTATCAGGTTGCAAAAAAGCGAGACAAACCGGCGGCTCATCTCGCTTTTAAGAAATTGCGTTTTTGCCGTTCTTTCATCGATGGATAATCAATGAAACTCGCGTTCAAAAAATCTGCCTAATTCTACTCTGATACGGCTTTTGCGTCCACCGAATTGCCGAGAAAACAGGCAAAAACACACAATTTGACCACATTTTTTCTTGACTTATTAGTCAGGAATAATATCAACCTAATCGAACCCGATTAACACAACACCGATTAACACAACAAACCATCAGCCACACTTTGTGCTGTTTCATAGCCTTTTAGATTGCCTAACACCGTCAATGCGAAAATCATCGCGGTCGCTGGCCCTTTGGCTGTCAGGACATTACCATCCATCACCACAGGTTCGTTAGGCATATATTCAGCGCCTGTTAAACCACTCTCAAAACCGGGATAGCACGTGGCTTGTTTGTCGACCACAAAACCATGAGTCCCGAACACCACCGCTGGCGACGCACAAATCGCCGCGAGCAGCGAATCTTGAATGTCATGCTTTTCCAACATATCAATCAAGAGTTCGCTATCTCGCAAATGCTCCGCTCCCGGCATGCCACCCGCCAACACAACCGCATCAAAAATTTGATCCGCAACGTCTGTCAGCAACACGTCGGCTTCAACTTTATTACCATGCGCCATTTCGACCTGTTTCGATTCATGAATGCTGGCAACCGTGACCGCCACACCACCACGACGCAATACGTCAATGATAGTAATCGCTTCGATGTCTTCGTTGCCATTGGCAATAGGGACCAGTACTGTGCTCATAGTTCGCCTCTTTCACAGGAGATTGTTAACGTAAACAGGCACGCCGCTTCGCGACCTTGCTCTGTTTGTCCTTTTTTGTCTATTTGATAGTAATTTTTACGACGCCCCACTTGCTCGAACCCCAACGATTCATACAAGGCGATCGCCGCTTCATTCGATTCTCGGACTTCCAACAAGCATTCGCAAACGGCTTGCTGCGCGCTGGACTCCAACCAAGACATCATCAACTTTCTGGCCAGCCCTTGTCTACGGACAGAGCAATCAACCACCATTAATTCTAATTCGGATTGATCCAGTACCACCGATGCCGTTAACCAACCAACCAGCGATTTTTGCGTCGCATCACCCAGCTCAACCACCCAATTTTTACGTGTTTGTAGAGCATCGGCAATCAAGCCGCGCCCCCAAGGATAAGGGTTAGATAACGCATCCAGTTGGGTAATAGCAGGCAAATCTGACTCAGTAGCCAGACGCATAACAATAGAAGGAATCATAAAATTGAACGCCTCATTACAGGCAAATACATTAACGGAAAAAGCGCGACTGCATTTCTTGCCACGCTTCTTTACGCAATTCTGGAATGCGATACAATTCAGGCAAACTCACAATACGCGCGGTGGGATAACGCTTT
>NZ_JAODTL010000061.1 GCF_026191375.1 Marinomonas pontica
TTTAATTAATTTTGAAATTAATTAAAAATCTATCGAACCTCAACAATACGAAGTTCTTTCGGCATTGAGAAAGACACGTTCTCTTCTCTACCTTGTAATTCTTGCGGAGCATCACCACCCTCTTTAATAAGGCGCTCAATCACTTCGTTAATCAAGACTTCTGGTGCAGACGCTCCAGCCGTAACCCCAACACTATCCACATCCTGCAACCAAGCGGAGTCAATCTCGCTGGCATTATCAATTAAATACGCTTTTGCACCCATTCTCTGTGCTAATTCGCGAAGACGATTGGAGTTAGAGCTATTAACAGAACCAACAACCAACACTAGCTTGGACTCTTCCGCCAAGGTTTTCACTGCGTCTTGACGATTTTGAGTGGCATAGCAAATATCGTCCTTTTTAGGACCACTGATTTTCGGAAAGTACTGGCGCAGCGCATCAATAACAATCGATGTATCATCCATAGACAATGTCGTCTGCGTTACAAAAGCAAGACGCTCAGGATTTTTAACTTTAAGAGCCTCGACATCTTCAGGACTTTCTACTAAATAAATAGCGCCACCCTGACGATTATCATACTGCCCCATCGTGCCTTCTACTTCTGGATGTCCGTCATGACCGATTAAAATACACTCCATGCCATCTCGAGAGTAGCGTAAGACTTCTAAATGCACCTTTGTCACTAAAGGGCAAGTTGCATCAAAAACCTTCAAGCCACGATTGGTCGCTTCATCTCGAACCGCTTTTGATACACCATGCGCACTAAAAATAACAATATTATCGTCTGGCACTTGATCCAATTCATCAACAAACACAGCCCCGCGAGCTTTTAGTGACTCCACAACAAATTTATTGTGAACCACTTCATGACGAACATAAATTGGCGCCTCAAACAGATCCAAGCAACGATTGACGATATCAATTGCTCTATCTACGCCGGCACAAAATCCTCTAGGGTTAGCAAGTTGAATCGCAAAACTCATGCAGCAACCTCTTCTATAGCAACAACCTGAACGCGAAATGTTAATGTGCGGCCGGCCAACGGGTGGTTGAAATCTACCACGACTTCTTTTTCTCCAATCTCGGCAATCACACCTGGCAACTCGTTTTTGCTCATATCGGCAAATGACACCACCATGCCCTCTTCTAAATCCATAGAAAACTGGGAACGAGGCATACGCTGAATATTGCTTTGATTGTGCGCACCAAATGCTTTTTCTGGCGGCATACTATAGGAGGCTTCTTGACCTACCGACATTCCCAGCAACGCAAGTTCAAAGTCAGGCAACAAACTCCCATCACCGAAAACAAAAGTCGCAGGCGCCTGAGAAAAGTTAGAATCAACAATTTGCCCATCTTCGAGAGACAGCTCAAAGTGCAAAGTGACTCGACTTGCGGATGTAATTACATTCATTATTTTGCACCTTCCTGCTTTTTCGTCACAACACTTTCAAGCAGCATTAAAATCACACCAAGGGTAATTGCACTGTCCGCTAAGTTGAAGGCAGGAAAATACCAAGATTGCTGCCAATGAAACTGCAGAAAATCCACTACATGCCCATAAACCAAACGGTCATAAAGATTACCAACCGCACCACCCAAAATAAAAGTAAGAGCAAAGGACTCTAAGCGATTTGAATCGGCAATTTTAACCAAACGCCAGCTAATACCAACAACCACAGCGAATGCGATAAAAGAGAAGAACCAACGCTGCCATCCACCCGCTTGCGCAAGAAAACTAAAAGCAGCGCCCGTGTTGTATCTCAATGTCAGATCAAAGAATGGAAAAACAGCAATTTCTTGTCCATAGAATAAACTGGACTCAATAGCTTGTTTTGTTAGCCAATCCAAAACAAAAAGAATCAGAGCCAGCGCCCACCAGCGCTGAACTCGTTTCCATATAATCAAAGCCGTCATTAAGCGTAAAGGCGCTGTTCACCTTCCCCGTCAGGCAAGTTAGCAATGCAACGATCGCACAATTCTGGATGCGCAGCTCGTTTACCCACTTCTTCACGATGATGCCAGCAACGTACACATTTAGTGAACTTACTTAGCTCGACAGTCACTTTAAGGCCATCAAGATCTGTTGCTACAGCATCGTCACCTGCTTGAGACAATGGCAACACCTTCACATCAGAAGCAATCAAAACAAAGCGCAGTTCTTGATCAAGGCGATTCAATGTTGCTTGCAAAGCATCATCACAATAAAGTGTGATTTCAGCACTTAAGCTCGCTTTCATTTTACCTTCGCTTCGTGCCGCTTCTAATACTTTATTCGTCGCCACTTTAGCTTCAAGAACTTGCTTCCAAAATTCACGCCCCATTGGCTCATCACCAGATAGTTCTTCTAGGCCTTCGTACCATGTTTCCAAGAAAACAGACTCGCCACGCTCACCTGGTAATGTTTGCCAGATCTCATCGGCCGTAAAGCTCAAGATAGGTGCAATCCAACGAGAGAAGGCTTCCATCACATGATACAGAGCCGTCTGCGCAGAACGACGCGCCAAGCTGTCTTCTTGCGTTGTGTACTGACGGTCTTTGATGACATCCAGATAGAATCCACCCAAATCCACTGAACAGAAGTTTTGAATTTTCTGATTCACCGTATGGAATTGATATTCGTTGTACGCCGTGTTCAATTCTTTTTGCAACAAAGCAGCACGATCCACAATCCAACGATCCAATGCAATCATGTCTTTAGAAGACACCATATCCGTCGCTGGATTAAAGCCGTTCAAGTTCGCCATCATGAAGCGCGCCGTATTGCGAATACGACGATAAGAATCCGCCACACGTTTAAGGATCTCATCAGACACCGTCATTTCAGTGGTGTAATCGGTTGCTGCAACCCACAGACGAATGATATCCGCACCCAACGTGTCCATCACTTTCTGAGGCGACAATACGTTGCCCAAAGACTTCGACATTTTGCGACCATCGCCATCGACAGTAAAACCGTGTGTCAGCACTTGTTTATACGGTGGCACCCCACGAATCGCGATAGACGTTTTTAACGAAGACTGGAACCAGCCACGATGCTGATCTGAACCTTCTAGGTACAAATCGGCAGGGAAGTTCAATTCGTCACGCTGATCGATAACAGAATAATGCGTCACACCAGAGTCAAACCAAACATCCAGCGTATCCGTAACCTTGCTGTACTTTTCAGCATCCGCACCCAACAACTCTTCTGCTTCCATCTCAAACCAAGCGTCGATGCCTTCCACTTCGATTCGCTTGGCGACTTCTTCGATCAAACGCGGTGTTTCAGGATGAAGCTCTTGCGTTTCTTTATTGATAAACAGCGCAATCGGCACACCCCAAGTACGCTGACGAGACACACACCAGTCAGGGCTGTTATTCAACATCCCTTCCATGCGGTTTTGCCCCCAACTTGGTACCCACTTCACACCTTCAACAGCATGCTTGGCAGCATCCAACAAACCTTCTTTGGTCATACTGATAAACCACTGCGGCGTCGCGCGAAAGATCAGTGGCGTTTTAGTGCGCCAGCAATGTGGGTAACTATGAAAGATCTTAGACTCAAACACCAAAGCGTTATTATGATTTAGCGCTTCGAGTACCGCACCATCTACCTTGTAGACGTGTAAACCAGCAAACTCACCAGCCGCATCGGAATAAACACCGTTATCTTGAACAAGATTGATTGTACCTATGCCATTTTCACGACCCACATTAAAGTCGTCTACGCCATGGTCTGGTGCCGTATGAACGCAGCCAGTACCCGCTTCCGTTGTTACGTGCTCACCCAAAATAACGGGAATATCGCGTTCTAGGAACGGGTGATTCAATACCGTACCCGCTAATTCAGCGCCCACTGCACGACCAACAATACGGAAATCTGCCACACCATAGCGAGACATCACACCTTCAACCATGTCTTCAGCAACAATCAAGCGCTCTTTGCCCAAGCCCATATCGACTTCAACTAACGCATAGTTAAATTCAGGGTGTACAGAGACCGCTTGACTCGCAGGAAGCGTCCAAGGCGTGGTTGTCCAAATAACAACAGAAACCTTACCTTCACCTTCCACATCAGAAAACTTCGACAATAAAGCCGCTTCGTCTTGAGGCGCATAACGCACATCCAAAGACAAAGACGTTTTATCTTGGTATTCCACTTCCGCTTCCGCCAAAGCAGAACCGCCAACCACGCTCCAGTAAACTGGCTTAAAGCCTTTCACCAAATGACCGTTTTCAGCGATTTTGCCTAAAGCACGAACAATGTTCGCTTCCGTTTGGAAGTTCATGGTCAGATAAGGATTTTCCCAATCCCCCATCACACCCAAACGGATAAAGTCTTTTTTCTGCTCTTCGATTTGCGAATAAGCGTATTCACGGCATTTCGCGCGAAACTCTTTAAACGAAACTTTATCACCCGCTTTACCGATCAGCTGCTCAACTTTGTGTTCGATTGGCAAGCCATGGCAATCCCAACCCGGAATATAAGGCGCATCAAAACCACTGACGGTTTTGGATTTAACAATAATATCTTTGAGGATTTTGTTAACCGCGTGACCAATGTGAATACTACCGTTTGCGTATGGAGGACCATCATGAAGGACAAAAGACTTACGCCCTTTGCTCACTTCGCGCACCTTGTTGTACAGATCCATATCCTGCCAACGCTTCAGCATTGCAGGTTCACGTTTTGCCAAATCTCCACGCATAGGGAAATCAGTATCAGGCAAATTCAGTGTCGGTTTATAATCACTCATGGTTTTTCGATTTATCCTCAAAGATCATCTTTTCACTGATTAGCAAAAAAGCGTAACGCTTCTTCTTTATCACATTGAATTTGTGTTTCCAGCTCACTTAAGCCAGCCATTTTTCGCTCTGCCCTAATAAACTGACAGAAAGTCACCTGCACATACTTATCGTACAAATCACCATTAAAATCTAACAAGTGCACTTCCAAAACAGGAGTTTTCCCCTGAACGGTTGGTCGCACACCGATATTCGCAACCCCATCGTGTGACACACCGTCCACCAAAAAGGTAACCGCATACACCCCAGACAAGGCCGACTTAACGCCTTTAAGGTGGACATTCGCAGTCGGAAAACCCAGTTTTCGTCCCAACTGCTGCCCATGAACCACTCGACCACTCAATGTGACCGAATGCCCCATATTCATTTGCGCGGCCGCAATATCGCCGTTTTCTAGCGACTGCCTAACCACCGTACTACTAATTCGCTCGCCCACCGCATTCAGCACCGAGGGAGTATTCTCCACGTCAAAGCCCTGCTGGTTGCCAAACTCTTGTAGGTAATAAAAGTCACCCTGTCGATCACAGCCAAAGCGAAAATCATCACCAACCACCAAATGCTTTACTGACAAACCGTCCAATAAAATCTGCTGACAAAATGCCTGTGCATTCAATTGCTGCAACTTGGGGTTAAAAGGCATACAAAGAGACATAGTCAATGCCTTGCCCCTCCAGCAACTTCACCTTATCTCGCAAACGACCAATACGACCGGGCGCAGATTCAGGAGAAAAAAACTCTCGTGGCTGAGGCTCAAAAATCATAATACCGGCCGGCGAATGATACTGCTTAGCCAAGGCTTTTACGCGAGCCAATATAGCACTGTGCCCTAAATGAACACCGTCAAAATTCCCTATCGTCAGCACACACTCTTTATGCTTTGAACGGATATTATGAATACCGCGAATTAACTCCATAGAACCCCGTACAAAACAATTAAACCCAGCGTCGAAAAAATATCATGGATTATATAGCAGTTAACCTAATGACGGTAGGCCAGAACTTGCACAAGCAGTGCAAACCACAAATCAACCCAAGATCACAGTCAATGCTTCAAAATAGAAGGACGCAACCCTGCAACAGCCGCCACCGCCACATACACAAACACACCAGTAACCACCACAAACAAGGTATACCCCGCCCTAGTTACATCGGCCATCTGAGTCCATTGCCACCCTTGAATAAGAAACAGATACAAACACACACCCAACGCAAAAGTCGCACTGATCAATATGCGCAATAAGCGCCCCCATTGAACAGAAAACACATGATGTTGCTGTTTATACAAACCACGCCACAACAAAAAAGCATTCAAACCGGCTGAAAGACTGGTCGCCAACGCCAAACCCACATGCCCCAACGGCCACACCAAAATCAAATTCAGCACCATATTCGACACCATGGCAATAATACCGATACGCACAGGCGTCTTCGTGTCTTGCCTTGCATAATAGCCAGGAGCCAACACCTTAATCAGCATCATAAACACCAAGCCCAACGAATACGCCTGCAAACTCTGCGCCGCCATTTGCACGTCATTCACCGTCAGCTCACCGCGATAAAAAATCGTCGCAATCAAAGGCTCTGCCAACATAAACAAAGCAAGAGAAGACGGAACAGCGATCAACAATAAAATGCGTAATGCCCAATCCAACGTCTCAGAAAATCTAGATGACTCACCACCAGAAAAGCTACGAGACAACGAAGGCAAAATCACCGTACTGATCGCAATCGCAAAAATACCCAACGGCAGCTCATACAATCGATCAGACAAATACAGCCAAGTAATACTGCCTGTTTGAAGAAAAGAGGCCAAAACCGTATCCAACAGCAAATTAATCTGACTGACCGACACCCCAAACAATGCCGGCCCCATCAAAAGCAAAATCCGCTTCACCCCCGGATGACGAAAACCCAACGTCGGCAAAGGCAGAAGACGCAGTCGAGCCAGAAACGGCACCTGAAACATCAATTGAATCAACCCTGCGAAAAACACCCCCACGCCACAGCCGTTTCAGCCTGTGCCGCCGTACGCGCAAAAAACACCGTCGCAACGATAAGCGAGATATTTAAAAAAATAGGGGTTATGGCCGGTACCGCGTATTCGCCGTGGGCATTTAATATCCCTCCAGCCAACGCCGTTAAAGAAATAAACATCAAATAAGGGAAAGTAATCACCAACAAATTTGATGCCAACGCCGCCTGACCATCGTCTCCCGCAAAACCCGGAGCAAAAACGTACACTACCCACGGCGCGCACACCATAAACAAGACAGTAATGCACAACAAAACCAACGCAAGAGAACCCGACACCGCTGAAATAAGCGCGCGCACCTCTTCCTTACTCTCTTTGACACGATATTCACTCAACACAGGAACAAAGGCTTGTGCAAACGCGCCCTCTGCAAATAAGCGTCGAAAAAAATTAGGGATTTTAAAAGCAACGTAAAACGCATCCGCACTGCCGCTTGCGCCCAAGACATACGCTAACGCTGCGTCTCTCACCAACCCAAGAATACGAGAAAGAAAGGTACAAATAGAAACCAGGACACCAGAACGCAATAAAGACAAAGACTTAGGCTCTTTATTAGCGGTGATCTTTTTTTCAGACATAAGAAATTACGACTTAGACAATAGACATATGCGCCAAGAATAACACCTGCCGCTACTACAGCGCAGCCAAATATATACGCTCATTTGATTAATTTTTGTATAATAGGGTTGTGACTGCGCTAAAAACTGGTAAAATCCGCCGCGAGATTTCAAAGTTAAAACTTGACATTAATTTCATGACACAGCACAGTGCTGGGTCATTACTTATTCCAAATTAAAGGAGCCAGACCGTGGCAAATTCCGCCGGTTCAAAAAAACGCGCGCGCCAAGCAATCAAAAGCCGCGCTCACAATGGTAGCCTTCGTTCAATGGTTCGCACATACTTGAAAAAAGTAGATGCAGCTATCGAAGCAGGCAATCAAGCTGACGCACAAGCAGCTTACGTTCTAGCAACTTCTAAGCTAGACAAAGCCGCTGACAAAGGCCTATATCACAAAAACAAAGCTGCTCGCCATAAGAGCCGCTTGAGTGCTAAAATCAAAGCACTGGCCTAATACCTATAAAAAAACCGGCAAACGCCGGTTTTTTTATGTCTTGCAAAACTCCGACTGCGCCATTCTACCCCAGTAACACCACCAGCCAAACAACAGCAGCCAACGCCAAAGCCAACATCACCGCTGCAGAACCCAAGTCCTTAGCGCGACCAGACAATTCATGATGCTCATGACTGATTCTATCAACCACAGCTTCAACGCTGGAGTTTAGCGTCTCAACGATCAACACCATACCCACTGAAAAAATCAGCACCGCACGCTCTAGCCCCGTATCACCAAGCCAAATCGCAAAAGGCAAAGCAACCAAAAATAAGAAAAACTCTTGGCGAAAAGCCGCTTCATGCTTCCATTGAGCCCGCAAACCTTGATATGAATATTTTGACGCACTTAACACGCGCTCTAGACCTGCTTTACCCGGCTTCGCCATAACAACCCCTTTTAAATAATAACCAAATCATCGCGATGAATAAGCTCAGGCTCACCTTTGTAACCCAAAATATCACCAATATTGGACGACGCCTGACCAAGCAACTTAAGCGTCTCTGCCACACTGTAGTTCACTAATCCGCGAGCAACCAAACCACCTTGCAGATCAACACAAAGCACCATATCACCACGAGAGAAAGTCCCTTGTGCATCCCTTACACCGACCGGCAAGAGGCTCGTACCTTCTTTGCGCAGCGCCTTCACAGCACCGTCATCCAAAATCAACGCGCCACGACTCTTCAAATGCCCAGCCAACCACTGCTTGCGTGCCGCCACCCGACCATGCTCCGGCTGCAACCACGTTCCCAGCAATTCACCTGATGCCACTCGAGTAATCACACTTTCCTCACGGCCAGAAGCAATTAAAGTGTCTGCTCCAGATCGCGCCGCCAAGCGTGCTGCACGCACTTTCGTTAGCATTCCACCGCTGCCCAATACACCAGCACCGCCACTTGCCATGGACTCCAAACGCTCATCCGATGCTGAAATATGCGATATTAATGTTGCATCTTGATGATCACGTGGATTTTTATCAAACAAACCGTGCTGATCCGTCAAAATAATCAGCACATCCGCTTCCACTAAGTTCGCAACCAACGCCCCTAGCGTGTCGTTATCGCCAAAACGAATCTCATCGGTTACAACCGTGTCGTTTTCATTAACAATGGGTACAACCCCAAAACCAAGCAGCGTACGCAATGAAGATCGTGCGTTTAAGTAGCGGCGTCGGTTAGACAAGTCATCATGGGTCAGCAAAATTTGCGCAGTACATAAACCATGTTTCTCAAAATGAGATTCATACACTCCCACCAGCTCCATTTGACCAACGGCTGCGGCCGCCTGAAGCTCATTAACCTGAGTGGGGCGAGAAGAAAAACCAAGACGCTTCATGCCAGCCGCAATAGAACCAGAAGACACCAATACAACTTCCTTACCTTGCGCTCGCAATTCAGCAATTTGAGCAACCCAAAGACCAATACGAGCAACATCCAACCCTTGCCCATCATTCGTCAATAATGCACTGCCGATCTTAACAACGACACGTTGCGCCTTCGCTATTTTCTCTCGCATTTCCATGATACTGCTTTTTCCCACCAATCAGATTAACTTACGTATTCCACTTCAACATCGTAATCATCTTCATCGAAATCATCATCGTCGACCATTTTGCCAGCCAAACGACGCTTCTCACGCAATGACATAATACGATTTCGACCTTCTTCGTCGATCAACGCACGAACGGCTTTCTCTTTTTCGCGCGCCTCTGGGCTTTCCATCAACAACTCACGCTGCTCATCAAGTGCTGTCATCAAGTCCAAGCACAGCACCTCTGTACCCTCGCCCGAAATAGCCGAAATACGGTACGCTTTACCTTCCCATCCAAGCGCATCGATCACACTTTGACAGCGCTCTTCTAATTCGTCTTCTGGCACCATATCGGTCTTGTTCAAAACCAACCAACGGTCACGCTCTGCCAAAGCCGGGCTAAACTGCTGCAATTCGTTGACCGCAATAACCGCCGCTTCCGCTGGGGTGATTTCATCCCAAGGCGCCAAATCAACAATGTGCAACAAAATTCGGTTACGCACCAAGTGCTTCAAGAAACGAATACCAAGACCCGCCCCTTCAGATGCGCCTTCGATAATTCCAGGAATGTCAGCAATAACAAAGCTCTGATGCTTCTTAACCTTTACCACGCCCAAATTTGGCACCAAGGTCGTGAACGGGTAATCCGCCACTTTTGGCTTAGCAGAAGACACCGCACGAATAAACGTCGATTTACCGGCATTAGGCAAACCAAGCAAGCCAACATCGGCCAAGACCTTCATCTCTAACTTCAACGTACGCTCTTCGCCCACCGTGCCTTTTGTTGTCTGTCGCGGAGCACGGTTGGTACTGGATTTAAATCGAGTATTCCCCAATCCATGATGACCACCTTGAGCGACTTTTAACTTTTGGCCATCACGAACAAGATCGCCCAGCGTCTCGCCAGTGTCATCATCAATAACCGTCGTCCCTACCGGCACCTTGATCTCAAGATCCGCACCTTTAGAACCCGTCATGTCTCGCCCTTGGCCAGACTCTCCGCTTTCAGCGATGTATTTTTTCGTAAAACGAAAATCGATCAGCGTGTTCAGCGCCTCATCAGCCACCAGCAACACACTGCCGCCGTTGCCGCCGTCACCGCCATCAGGGCCACCTTTGGCAACAAACTTTTCGCGCCAAAAACTCAACGCACCATTACCGCCTTTACCCGCTCTTACGTAGATACTGGCTTCATCAACAAATTTCACAGATACACCTCATAGGTGGATTATCAGAATCAACAAACTCTGATTATAGAATTCTTCCAAAAAAAGCCCCGCGTCGCGGAGCTTTTTTTAAGTTTTTAGTAAGCGATTAAGCAGCTACGACAGAAACTGTACGACGCTTCAACTTACCTTTCACTTCAAACTTCACTTGGCCTTCAACAACAGCGAACAAAGTGTGATCTTTACCAATTTGAACACCTGCACCAGGGTGGAACTGAGTACCACGCTGACGAACAAGGATGTTACCTGGGATCACAACTTGACCACCAAAACGTTTGACACCTAATCGTTTCGACTCGGAATCGCGACCGTTACGAGTACTACCACCCGCCTTTTTATGAGCCATGACTTACTCCTTAAATTTGAATAGTTAGCGCTTAGTTAATACCAGTAATTTTCACTTCCGTGAACCACTGACGATGACCCATACGCTTCATAGAGTGCTTACGACGACGGAATTTCAAGATTTTAACTTTATCTCCGCGACCATGTGCAACAACTTCCGCTGTTACTTTAGCGCCTTCTACAACTGGTGCACCAACTTTAACGTCGTCGCCGTTGCAAACAAGAAGAACGTCGTCGAATTGAATCGCGCCACCTTCTTCAACAGCTAATTTCTCAACCTTAAGGGTTTGGCCTTCTTCTACACGGTATTGCTTACCGCCAGTTTTGATCACTGCAAACATGTTCTTCTCCAATTAGATTTACCCGGCTACTGAAATTGAATTTGACCTACTTCTAGTGGCAATAACGTTCTGACCGAATCGGACAAAAATCACTAACCATATGATAGGGAGCAAAATGTGGGTAAATCGGACGCGAGATTGTACAAAATCACACCAACCAATACAAGCGAAAAGCAATAGCTTTATACATTTTTCGTATTTTAGGTTGACCCTGACACAAGCCTTACCTAGCATGAGGCACACTTGCTGATCAGCTTGAGACTACTTAGCTTCGGAAATTGCATGCAACCTATACAAATACACGATGTTGTGGCCAATGAATTTGGCCAAGTGAACGACTATATTATGTCACAACTTAGCAGTGACATTCCTCTCATTGAACAAATTGGCTACTACATCATTAGCAACGGAGGAAAGCGCTTAAGACCACTACTGGTTTTACTTGCTGCCAGAGCCAGCTCAGAGTTAGACAAGCAAAAACTCGATCACACCATTCAAATGGCCACCATCATTGAGTTTATTCATACCTCCACACTACTCCATGACGATGTTGTTGATGAGTCGGACATGCGTCGCGGCAAAAAAACCGCCAACGAAGAATGGGGAAATGCCCCCAGCGTACTGGTCGGTGACTTTCTTTATTCTCGCGCCTTCCAAATCATGGTCGATGTTGGCAGCATGCAATGCATGAGCATTCTTGCTAAAACGACCAATATTATTGCCGAAGGTGAAGTGCAACAACTTATTAACTGTGGCGATCCAGACACTACCGAAGAAAGCTATTTAAAAGTCATTCAATACAAAACTGCCAAACTGTTTGAAGGTGCCGCACTCTGTGGCGCCGTCATAGCCAATGCCAGCACAGAACATCAGGAAGCACTAAGACAGTTCGGCATGTACGTAGGAACGGCGTTCCAACTGATTGATGACGTAATGGATTACACCAGCACCGCAGAAGAAATGGGGAAAAGCGTCGGCGATGACCTTGCTGAAGGCAAACCCACTTTACCGCTTATCTTCACCATGAAGCATGGCCCTCAAGACGCAATAGAACGCGTAAGACAAGCCATTCTCACTGGCGGCCTTGAGCAGCTAGAAGCCATAGTGAATGATGTGCAACATTGCGGAGCGATTGAATACACCCAGCAAAAAGCACAAGAGCAAGCTGACCTTGCCATTAAAGCCATTATGCCGCTACCAGAATCCGACTACAAAGCCGCACTAATTGCCTTGGCTGAGGCTTCGGTGAAGCGTCGTCATTAATCGCTCTTGAGCAAACCAAACAAGACAACCTCTTTGTTTGGTTTTGCGATCTACGGCGCGAATTTACTCTTTTTTCAATATATCCATGACAACCTGCGCTGTCGCACTCGAATTCTGCTGCATAAAACAATGACCACCCTCAACATCGATCAGCTGAATATTGGGGTTAAGTTTCGCCGCTAACCGGTACGCCTCTTTAAAATAATCAAAGGTATCCTTTCCTTGCACGATGTAAGTAGGAACCGAAATATTCGCAATAGCACGCCACAATCGTTTCGGGTAACTCGAAAAAATGGCCGCTTCCATCCAAGGTGGGCAACCTAATTGATAGTGCCCCTTTTCATCCTGCTTGATGGAGGCGTCGATGTAATCATCTAAACATGCAGGCTCCCAACCTTTAAAAGTCCCTCTTTCAAAAAAGCTATTTTTTACTTGGGCCAAACTTTCCCACTGCGTGCGTCGGCGGCGAGCCTGTCTCGCTAATGGAATCTGGCTTTTTAAACCAGACAGTTTCACGCCACGCATCATCCAAATCAGTCGGGGCGGGAAAAGAGCAGGATCCAACAACACCAAACGATCAAACAACGCAGGCGTTTGCTCACTCATTAAAGCCGTCATGCAACCGCCAAAACTGTGCCCCATTCCAATCAATCTCGTGTTAGGCAAAGAAGACTGTCGCGACTGCAAAGCCGCCACAAAACGCGAAGCCGTTCTGTTCCAGCCGATAAAGGACTCTCCTGCTGAGGATTCACCATGGCCGGCGGCGTCTTGCATAATCAAATTGTACCCTTCCAGTTTCGACAAAAAATGCGAATACGTCTTCACTGAAAAGCCATTACCATGAAGGAAATGAATGGTTGGTTGATGAGGCTCTAACGCGCTCGCATAACCTTGCAGATGCCCGCCTTCGACTGGGTACTGCCACGCGGTTACATTTAGCTCTTTTTGTGACTTCATAAAAACACTCGAAGCGAATAAAACAAGACGAAAGCACACATACTACCAGAAAAAACATCAGCAAATGACGCCACCTAGCATCATTAAAAGTCTGTTTGCGCCTTGCTACAAACGGCTAACCTGCTGAAATATCATAAAAATGATCAATTTTCAGGCAGGTAATTTGCTTTTTTCCGTTCAAACATTCATATTAGAGTTCCAAACCGATATAATCAGCTGGATTTTCTACTGCAAACTGGACCACAACAATCCACCAGACTATTTTGAGTCACCGGCTGGATGTGGATATAGGACTATAATGACTACAGCTTCATCTTTTGAAAAAGACGAACTATTAAAATGCGGCCACGGTGAAATGTTTGGTGCAGGCAATGCCCAACTTCCTGTCGGCAATATGCTAATGATGGATCGCATTACTCACATCTCGACTGAAGGCGGTGAGCACGGCAAAGGCGAAATTATCGCTGAGCTAGACATCCACCCAGACCTATGGTTTTTTGCTTGTCACTTTCCTGGTGATCCAGTTATGCCTGGTTGCCTAGGCTTAGATGCGATGTGGCAGCTAGTAGGGTTCTTCCTTGGCTGGAAGGGCAATAAAGGGCGCGGACGCGCACTGGGTTCAGGCGAAGTAAAATTCACCGGACAAATCCTTCCAACCGCGAAAAAAGTAACTTTCCACATTCACCTGAAGCGCGTTATCGAACGCAAACTTGTGATGGGAATTGCAGACGGAAGCGTTAAAGTTGATGGTCGTGAGATTTATACTGCAAAAGATTTGCGTGTAGGTTTGTTTACGTCAACAGATAACTTCTAAAGATTAAGAATGAAAGAGGCACATTTATGCGTCGTGTAGTAGTAACAGGTCTTGGCATTGTCAGCTGCCTAGGTAATGACAAAGATAGCGTTCTAAACTCGTTACGCGAGGGTCAGTCTGGTATCCGTTTCGCCGAAGATTACAAAGAACATGGCTTTCGTAGCCACGTTTGTGGTCGTATTGATCTAGATGCAGAAAGCATTGACCGCAAAGTTCGCCGTTTCATGGGCGATGCGGCCACTTACGCTTATGTTTCCATGCAGCAAGCTATTGTGGACGCTGGATTAACAGAAGACCAAGTATCTAATATCCGTACCGGCCTAGTAGCAGGCTCTGGCGGTGCATCTGCCCAAAACCTAGTTGATGCAGCAGACACGCTACGCGAAAAAGGCGTTAAGCGCGTTGGACCATACCGAGTTACTCAAACTATGGGCAGCACGGTTTCTGCTTGTTTGGCAACGCCATTCAAAATCAAAGGCGTAAACTACTCAATCACATCCGCTTGTTCTACTAGTGCGCATTGTATTGGTAACGCAATGGAGCTGATTCAGCTAGGCAAACAAGACATCGTTTTTGCTGGCGGTGGCGAAGAAGAAAGCTGGACTCAAACATGCATGTTTGATGCGATGGGCGCTCTGTCTTCTAAGTACAACGAAACGCCAGAAAAAGCGTCTCGTGCATACGACGCAAACCGTGACGGCTTTGTTATTGCTGGCGGTGGCGGTATGTTGGTCATCGAGGAGCTTGAACACGCTAAAGCTCGCGGCGCTAAAATCTACGCAGAATTAGTAGGTTACGGTGCAACATCCGATGGCTACGACATGGTGGCTCCTTCTGGTGAAGGCGCAGTACGCTGCATGCAGATGGCAATGAGCACAATCGATGGTGACATTGACTACATCAATACGCACGGTACAAGTACACCTGCAGGCGACATGAAAGAGCTTCAAGCGGTTAATGAAACATTTGGTGACAATATCCCATTGATCAGCTCAACTAAATCCTTGTCTGGCCACTCTTTAGGCGCGGCGGGTGTTCATGAAGCAATCTACTGCTTGCTAATGATGGAGAATAACTTCATCGCCGCATCAGCAAACGTAGACGATCTTGATCCTGCAGCGGGCAATATCCCAGTAGTGACAACTCGTAAAGACAATGCTGATCTGAACATGATCATGTCTAATAGCTTTGGATTCGGCGGAACAAACGCCAGCCTAGTATTCAAAAAATACTCTGCATAAACCCTATTCCAAGCCACAAAAAAAGCCGCATCACATGATGCGGCTTTTTTATGCGTAGTTGGCCGTAAAAATACTTACTGAAAAAGAACGTCATTTCCTTTAGGAAGCTTCGCCATTTCGGCACGCATCCACACGTCCATTTCATCGTGCAATGCGGATGTCTTTTTACCTTCAGATTCAATAATAGGGCCAATCACTACTCGTATTGAGCCTGGGTATTTACGCCATTTCTTACCTGGCCAAGTGTAACCTGCATTATGCACAACAGGCAGAATTGGCACGCCTGCCGACGTTGCGAGCATAGCTGCCCCTTTATTGAACGCTTGCTCTTGATTGGGTGCTATACGCGTGCCTTCGGGAAAAATAAGCACAGAGCGACCATCGTCCAAACGCTCTTTACCTTGACTGATAATTTGCTTCAGTGCGTTCGTACGCTGTGAACGATCAATCGCAATCGGCTGAACCATGCGCAACCCCCAACCGAAGAAAGGCACCGACAACAGCTCTTTCTTTAATACCGTTGAAACAGGCGCCATCAGCACCTGTAGCACATAGGTTTCCCATTCGCTTTGGTGGTTGGCAACCAAAACAACAGGGCGATCTTTGTTGATATTCTCGCGACCTAATATTTCGACCTTCACGCCACACATAACACGAAAGACAAACAACAAACCTTTATTGTGTAAATTTAGGACTGGCTGTCGGAAGTTCTTCGGTAACAACACCGTGGCAAAAGGCGCTAACACACCAAAGACGATGGTAGATACCATATAGTAAACGGCAAATACGGATGAGCCGATCCACGACCGCAATGACCCCAATATGCTCATTAACACCCTACTCCCTATGCTATTTGTTCAAGTATGTTTGCTGCTGTTTCAATGGATTCGCATACATTGCCAGCACGGTTTCTTTTAGGTTATCAGGACAGCGCTCCAAGTAACTTGCAAAAGCACTATCCGTTGTTGGCAATCCTTGCTGCAGAGCCAAAGCCGCTTCATTCGTCGATTGGATGGCGTAATTTGTAATGATTTGACGATCGACTTCCGCAACGAACTCTTCCGGTGTGTCAAAGCCGTCTTTGATAACGTCACCAAATGTCACAACAACCTTGCCTTTTTGACCGACAATGCCATTTTTGATGCTGTCTATGTCTTCAAATTCGGCTTTTTCATAATTCCCTGTCGTCGATTTTTGATGAAGCTCGCGCGCCTTGTCAAAAGCACAAGGGTCGTATTCATACGAAATGGACACAGGCACGATCTTTAAGTTTGCCATCGCATCAGTGAAAGGCACTTTTTCTTTCTTCTGGCTCATGTAAAACATCTTAATAATCGCCGGATCAGTTTGATCTAAGCCATCTTTGGCACGCCCTTCTTTTTGCGCGATCCAAATATTCGCTTGATCCGTCATGAGAGAGGACGAGATGTACGCCGATAGCTGACCAAAAGCGGCCATCATTTCACGAATACCGTTCGCTGAACGCTTCACAATAAAACTTTTATTCAGACGCATCAGATCCGACACGAAAGGGCGACGCAACAAGTTATCACCAATCGCGATACGCACAGTGTCTAACCCTGCCAAATACAAACCATAATTCACAAACGCAGGGTCCATCGCAATATCTCGATGGTTTGATAAAAACAAATACCCTACGCCTTTCTCTAATTTTTCAATGCCTCTGTATTCCACGTTGGTGGTCGTGGTTTTTATCATGCGCTCCATATAACTGGCGACACGCATTTGGAACTCATGAACATTAGAGATATTGGCGATTTGGCGCTTCAAGGCAAACTTAACCGCAAAGGCTAATGGCGCTTTTAGAAACGCAGGCCATTTCGCAAAACGAAAACCAATAATGGTATTAATGAAATCTGGAGTATCTACCAGATTGTTCAGCACCTCGGCGACTTCATCGTCGTTGTAGGGGCGTATATCGTGAAACTGATCCATTTAATTTTCCATCAGTAAAAACTGTTTTTGTATTTTTGTTATTCGCTATTGTTAAAGGGTCTGAATATCAAACCCTAAGCTTTCCAATTCCGCACGTTTTGATGTCGCAGTAACGACCGCTACGTTCTCATTCGCTTTCGTTAAATACGTCTTCGTCACACGCTGCAGCTGCTCAATCGTGACCGCCAGCACTTTGGCACGAAACGCTTCTCTGTACGCCAAACTGCGTCCGTGTAGTTGCACGTAGAAATCACTCTGCGCCTCTCCCGCTGGGGAACTTGGCTTATCCATAGAACCGATAACACCCAAGATCGCTTCTTCCAATGCATCTTCACCGTGAGTTTCATTCAACATCCACTCAATAGACGCATCAAAATCGGCCAAAGTCTCCGTCAAACGAGGATCTCGGTAAGAGTAAAAACGGAACGAGCCAATGCTACCATCAAATGTAGCACCACCACCGTAAGCGCCACCTTGCTCTCGAATCACTCGGTGCAAGAAACCATTGCGTAGGAAACCACCCAATACAGTCAATGCCGCCACATCAGGATGATCGCCATAGGCCGTACGAAATGCCTTACTGCAGAAGCTCACTTGGGTTGACGTCAACCACGCCACTTTCACTTGCGCGTCCACTGGCGCCATGACAAACGCCGTCTTTGCACCGCCTACCGGCAAATCCGCAAACACAGATTGCGCTTCACTCAATACCGCCGCTTCATGCTGAGGTTCAGCAACCAGCAATAGCTGCTTATTAGCTTGTAGCAATTTACTGTGTAGGCGTTTAAAAATAGCCAACACCTTCTCGGCAGCCTTGCTGTCGGCCTTCATTGCATCATCTAGAGCAATAGCAGTACGAATGCCTGACATACCACTCCATTTTTCTTGCTGTGCAGCCAAACCTGACAATGCGCTGGAAGCGGCCGTCATGGCAAGAGAATGACCTTGCCCTGTAATAGATTGTTCACGACGAGCTCGACGTTGCGCCACCAGCTCTTTGACTCGGCTTACTTCATCAAAGCGCACGTTAAGCATCGTGTCTTTTAACAACTCACTCATGGCTTTCACGTTTGGCACCAAAGCTTTCGATGACAAAATAAAATACCCATTGAGTTCTTGGCGATCAGCAATCGTAGCGCGAATCGAATTCGACGCTCCCAAGCCACCACACACCTGAGCTTGGCGCTCTTGAACCGCAAGATAGTCATCTTCCCCAATGCCCAATTCGGTCATCATTGAAGAGAATAACGGCAAGTACTCGATTTCTTCTTCATCAAGCGCTGGCAAGTCCATCACCAACTGCTGATATACCAAACCGTTGGTGCCTTGAGGGTAAAAAGTAACAGGCAATGCGCCCGCAACTTTTTGATTGTCATATTCTGGCAGACGCGCCGGCACATCTTCTAAGCCCACTTTCGGCAGAATACTCATGTCGTCCACTTGCGATTGACGTGTTTTTAATGCCGCACTGCGCTCAATGATTTGCTGTTTATCTGCATCAGACAAGGCCGCTTTGATCTTACTCAAACGGTCTTTCTCTGCCTGATTACGGCGTGCTTCAAGTGCATCATCAGGGCTTAATGTTAATGTCACTCGATGGGCATTAGACAACAACAAGCTGTTGATCAAATTCGGAATGTACGCGGGATCCTGTATTTTTTCACGCATTGCGTTAATAACCGGATCCAGATCAAGCTGAGCAATCACATCACCCGCATGAACCGCCGTCGACAAACCCGCTAAAATAAGCTGCAATCCATAAGGATAGCTGCCGCCGCCGATTTCACGTTGGCTCAATTCTAATTGGTGCAACATGGCCTCCACCATGTCTTGTGGCACGCCTTTTTCAGCAATGCTTTCTAATGTCGACAACACCAATGCTTCTACTTTTGGGGCGTCTTCGCGTTTTACCCCTTCCAGCCCGCACATAAAGCTCATTTCTTTATTGCTGTCTTCAAGACCACACATTGGCGAAGGTGCACGACCTAGATCGCTGTTTTCCAACACTCTCATCAGCGGTGAGGCACTGTTGTCTAGCAACACACTAGACAACAATTGCGCTTCGAACTGCTGATTCAAATCCGTACTCTCACCCAACAACCAACCCACTACAACATGACTGCCATCTTCTTTTACTTCTTCCGCAGCGTAACCTTCCTCTACTCGCACTGGAGAGAAATACCGCTTCGCGTTCGGCACACTGACCTGTTCTTCCAATCGCTCAAAACGACTCAGTACTTTGTCTTCGAATTCGGCCTGCAGTGTTTCCGCAGGAATATCACCAAACGTCATAAAAACAGCATTAGAGGGGTGATAATGAGTACGATAAAACGCCAATAAATCTTGGTAAGACAAATCCGGAATGTCCGTTGGCTCGCCACCAGAATTAAAATGGTAAGTGTTGTTTGGGAACAAATACTTGGTCAGAGTTTGCCACAGTACCGACGTCGTTGAACTCATCGCACCTTTCATCTCGTTAAAGACAACGCCTTTGAACGTCAATTCTGACTCAGCATTGTCAGGCTCGGCGAATTCTAAGCGATGGCCTTCTTGGGAAAAATCCAACTCGTCTAAACGAGAAAAGAACACGGCGTCTAAATACACACCCAACAAGTTGTTGAAATCTTTTTTGTTCTTGCTGGCGAATGGATACGCGGTCCAATCAGACGACGTGAACGCATTCATAAAAGTATTCAGCGAACGACGGATCATCATGAAAAAAGGATCGCGGACAGGAAAACGCTCAGATCCACACAACACGGTATGCTCTAGAATATGAGCAACGCCACAAGAATCGGTTGGAACCGTCTTCAAGCCAACGAGAAAAACATTCTCGTCATTTTCAGAAGCGATATGAAAATGTTTAGCACCTGTAACGGTGTGTTCAAACTCTTGAACGGTCACATTCAGAGCATCGATAAACTCACTGCGAAGAAACGTAAACGCAGGATGGTGTGCGGTGCTATTTGCCATTCTCGACCTCGATAAAATTAGAATACGATAATTACAATATTTTGGGGCCGCTTGGACACTCTCAAGACAACATAAGTCCAAGACAGCAAAGTGGCGGAATTATAGCAAAAACATGGCTTTTACTGCACGAACTAACGTGAACCCTTTCGTTTTGATGAGCCTCAAAAACTAACGTTTTTGGTGCTTTTCCCAGTTTTCCAAGCGGGCTTTCTCGCTTTTTTGAACAAGACGTACACGGCTCCCAAACCACCATGATGGCGCTGTGCGCTATGAAACGCCATGACATTATCCAAATCTCTTAACCACTTATTTATATAACTCTTGATCATCGCCTGACTATCGGGATCTGGTGTACGATCCCCTTTACCATGGACAATAATCGCCACTCGAATATCATTACGCACACAATCTTCAGCAAACTGATACACCTGCTCTCGAGCCTGAGCCACCGTACGTCGGTGTAAATCCAACCGAGCCTCAATGCCATATTTTCCTTGTCGAAGTCGCTTAAACACCCCTTCCTGCACGCCTGCGTTCTTGTACTCGAGCATGTCATTGGGTTCTACCTTCTCCACATAATCATGAGATAAGTGGTTATTGTCTGCTTCATTAGCGATCAAAGCGGCACGCTGACGAACCGAAAAATCGACCTCTGGCCCTTTTTTGCCGAGATACACTTCGCTTTTTTTCAGTGGTCGAATCCCCGCCACTTCTTGAGCAAACAAAGACGTTTCATCTTCGTCATTCACAACCAATACCTCATCAAACCAATCGCATTCGCTAAGCGCTAACATAGAACAATAAAGGCCCCAATAGGAGCCTTTATTTCTTCAACCTTAGACAGGCCTATTCTAATTTATGTAGGAATCAGAACGGGATGTCATCGTCGAAATCATCAAAGTTTGGTGCTTGCTGAGGCTTTGGCTCAGGTGCGCGCTGCGGCGCAGGTTGTTGTGGCGCGCGTTGTTGCGGGGCGGCTTGAGCTGGTGCTTGTTGTGGCGCATTTCCCCAGCTACCGAAAGACTGTGGCGCAGCTTGTTGTGGTGCCGCTTGCTGAGGGGCAGCTTGATGCGCTGGCGCTTGTCCATAACCACTTTGTGGTTGGTTAAAACCTTGTGGCGCAGCCTGCTGAGGCGCTTGGCCGTAGCCACCTTGTTGTGGTGCAGATTGTTGCGGTGCTTGACCGTAGCCACCACCTTGCATTGAATCGTAACCACCACCTTGTTGGCCAGCATTATCACCACGACCGTCTAATAATTGCATTTCATTCGCAATGATTTCGGTTGTATAACGCTTAATACCGTCTTTTTCCCATTCGCGTGTACGCAATGAACCTTCTACGTAGACTTTTGACCCTTTTTTAATAAAGTCTCCAGCAATCTGGCCCAAGCGGAAGTTACCGCGGTCCATGAAAGAGACACGGTGCCACTCTGTACGTTCTTGCATTTGACCTGTTTGCTTGTCACGCCAGCTTTCTGTTGTTGCCAAGTTAACGTTTGCAACCGCACCGCCAGAAGGCATGAAACGCACTTCTGCGTCGTTGCCCGCGTTACCAATCAAGATTACTTTGTTTATTCCACGTGCCATGACGCTTTTCTCCAGCTAAAAATAGAATCGTGTTTTTCTAAATACGCGCTTGTGGCGCTAAACGCAGTAATGCGTCTTTATCCAATAATTTCTTGTCCACTTTAAGATAAGCGGTTTGCTCATCTTTAAAAATCTGCATATCTTCCACTCCTTGGATAGTTAAAAGTTCGTCCGCCATCTTAGATACTTCATCATGGGTCATGCTGGACACGCTGAATGCCAAACTGCTCAATTGGCGCGGCGCAGGTTGAGCCAAGCACACAAGAGACCAAGCCAAAAACACGATCCCTACAACCCAAAAAACACCACCATGTGAGTGATGTTGCAGTAACCAACCACCGCTAATGCCACCGAAAAACGACCCCATAAACTGATGCGTTGAAAACACACCCATCGCGGTACCACGATAGCCAACAGGAGCCAGTTTACTCACCAGTGACGGCAGCACTGCTTCCAGCGAATTAAAACCAACAAAATAGACCCATAGTAGGACACCAAAAGCCCACAGATAAGGTGCCCATTGCAGCCCAATGGCGCTTATCCCCAGCAACAACATAATGGCAATTAGGACGCCCTTCATCTTGCCTTTGGCTTCCGCAATAATCACTAATGGTAACATACCTGCAAAGGCAAAACCCATGATCGCCAAGTATAACCAACTGTGTTGAGCCAATGGCAAATCATACCGCTCGATGAGTAAATTCGGCACCGTAACAAACAACGCGGTCAAGCTTGCGTGCAACAACAAAACACTGACATTTAAGAAGCGTAATTTTGAGTCTTTCAACACCAAACCCAACGCCAAAAGACTCGGTGTTGTGTCTCGCTTAAAGGTATGTTGCACAATATTTGGCACAGCAAATAGGATCAAGACGATCCCAAGTAAAGATAGCGCAAATGACAAATAAAACAGCCCAGACAATCCAACCAAAGCAAAAATCCAAGGTCCAAGCACCAACGACAACATAAAAGACGCGCCAATACTAATACCCACGATCGCCATCGCTTTCGTACGATTTTGCTCTCGCGTCACATCACTCAATAACGCCATCAAAGTACTGGCAATCGCCCCAGCCCCTTGCACAGCTCGCCCAACAATTAAAACCATAATACTTTCTGCATTTGCGCAAATCAGGCTACCAACGGCAAACAACAATAAGCCAATCACGATCACACGCTTACGGCCAATTTTGTCAGACCACATGCCCATCGGAATTTGTAAGCTCGCTTGAGTCAGACCATAAATACCAATGGCGGTACCGATCAACGCGGCATCAGCACCGGTTAAACCATCCGCCGCAACGCTGATAACAGGCATAATTAGGAATAAACCTAACATTCTAAAAAGATAAATCAGCGCTAACGCAAGAACTGAACGACGTTCGAGTAGATCCATAAGGAGGTTTCAACCGTTTAACTTGGATGGTTAAGAAAAAGATTGTCAATTTTACAAAAAATACCGTTGAAGCTCCATTTCAACTACTGTAAAAATAGACAGTTATTTAATTTACTGGCAGATTTCTTTCTGTTGATCAACTTCACACTGGAGACTCATGGATACCATTACCATACGCGGGGCCCGAACTCACAATCTAAAAAATGTGGACCTAGACATCCCAAGAGACAAACTTGTGGTGATAACTGGCCTATCCGGCTCAGGTAAATCCTCTCTTGCTTTTGATACATTATACGCAGAAGGCCAACGTCGTTACGTAGAATCTCTTTCAACTTACGCTAGACAATTTTTGTCTATGATGGAAAAACCCGACATCGATCACATCGAAGGTCTCTCTCCAGCCATCTCCATCGAACAGAAATCTACCTCTCACAACCCGAGATCAACCGTTGGTACAATAACAGAAATATACGATTATCTACGATTGTTATTTGCTCGTGCAGGACAACCTCGTTGCCCAGATCATGGCGAGCCATTAGAGGCGCAAACCATATCACAAATGGTTGATAAAGTGATCTCGCTCCCAGAAGAAACCAAAATGATGCTGCTTGCTCCCATCGTTAAAGACCGTAAAGGTGAGCATTTACACACGATTAGCGACTTACTTTCTAAAGGTTTTATTCGCGCACGGATTGATGGCATTGTTGTGGATTTAGATGATGCGCCGACACTGGAAAAAAACAAAAAGCACACCATTGAAGTGGTCATCGATCGCTTCAAAGTACGTCCTGATTTACAGCTACGCTTAGCTGAGTCCTTTGAAACCTGCCTTGGACTATCAGATGGTATTGCTAAAGCCATCAATATGGATGACGAGAATGAAGAGTATATCTTCTCTAGTAAGTTTGCCTGCCCTGTGTGCGGCTACAGCTTAACTGAGCTAGAACCTCGACTCTTCTCATTCAACAACCCCAATGGCGCTTGCCAGACGTGCGACGGGCTGGGTACGCATCAAATGTTTGACCCAGAGCGCATTATCCAAGATGAAACACTGACCCTTGCGGAAGGCGCTATTCGTGGCTGGGGGCGACGCAGTATTTTTTATTACCAACAGCTAAGCGCTCTCGCCAAGCATTATGAATTTGACATCGACTCAAAGTACAAAGACATTCCAAGTGAATTCAAAAAACGCATTTTACAAGGCTCTGGCAAAGACAAAATAGATTTCGTTTATATCAACGAACGTGGCGATAAAATGACCCGATCACATGCGTTCGAGGGGGTCATTCCTAATTTACAACGTCGTTATCATGAAACCGAATCCGACAGCGTGCGGGATGATTTGTCACAATACATTAGCATACAGCCATGCCCTGACTGCAAAGGCTCACGACTGAATCGATCAGCCCGAAATGTCTTCATTGCCGATCAAACGCTACCTGAAGTTGTTACCTACCCAATCGTAGAGTGCTTAAACTATTTTGAGGCCCTTGAATTACCCGGAGCCCGCGGTGAAATCGCGTCAAAAATATTAAAAGAGATACGTGATCGATTAACTTTCCTAGTGAACGTGGGTCTTGAATACCTCACACTGGATCGTAAGGCCGACTCCCTATCGGGCGGTGAGGCACAACGAATAAGACTTGCCAGCCAAATTGGTGCAGGGCTCGTTGGAGTGATGTACATCCTTGATGAACCCTCAATTGGTCTACACCAACGTGACAATGAAAGGCTCATCGCCACACTGACAAGACTCAGAGACTTAGGCAACACTGTTATTGTGGTAGAACATGATGAAGATGCCATTCGCATCGCAGACTTTGTGGTTGATATTGGGCCCGGAGCAGGTGTTCACGGCGGTCAAATCATTGCGAGCGGCACCCCACAGGACATAATGGCGTGCCCTGAATCCGTTACAGGACAGTATTTAACCGGCAAACGTAAAATTGACATACCTACCATTCGCCATCCCGCTAAAGATGAAAAATACCTAAACCTTATAGGCGCAACAGGTAATAACCTAAACACCGTAGACCTGAAGATTCCTGTTGGTGTAATGACCTGCATAACCGGTGTTTCTGGCTCAGGAAAATCGACGTTAATTAACGGCACATTATACCCACTTGCGGCGACAGCGCTTAATGGTGCAACCACTCTAAAAGCGGCGCCCCATGAGCGAATTGAGGGTTTGGATTTATTCGATAAATGTGTCGACATTGACCAGAGCCCTATCGGGCGCACACCCGAATCCAACCCTGCCACCTACACCGGTATTTTCACCCCCATGAGGGAATTATTTTCGGCCACACAAGAATCACGCTCACGCGGCTATAAGCCAGGACGATTCAGTTTTAACGTCAAAGGTGGTCGCTGTGAAGCCTGCCAAGGCGATGGCGTGATCAAAGTTGAAATGCACTTTTTACCTGATGTGTATGTGCCATGTGATACTTGTAAAGGCAAACGATACAATCGTGAGACCTTAGAAATTCATTACAAAGGCAAAAATATTCACGAGTGTTTGGAAATGACCATTGAGGATGCTCGCGAGTTCTTTGACCCGGTTCCTTCTATCGCCAGAAAACTGCAAACACTTATCGATGTGGGACTAGGCTACATTCGTCTAGGGCAGGCAGCAACAACACTGTCGGGCGGCGAAGCACAACGCGTTAAACTCGCAAAAGAGCTGTCAAAACGCGACACCGGAACCACACTCTACATCTTAGACGAACCGACGACAGGCTTGCACTTTGCTGATATCGAGCAGCTATTAAAAGTACTGCATAGACTGCGTGATCACGGCAACACCGTGGTGGTGATTGAACACAATCTTGATGTCATCAAAACCGCAGACTGGATCGTAGACCTAGGACCCGAAGGTGGAAGTGGTGGTGGGTACATCATTGCAGAAGGCACACCTGAAACGATTGCTCAAGCAGATGTATCTCACACAGGTAGATTCTTGAAACAAATGCTAAAGTAACGGATCGATGAATTAACTGATCAATGAAAATACAAATGCCGAATTAGTCAGAACTGATTCGGCATTTTTGCTTAAACATCCATATAAATTATTAGGCAAAAAAAAGCCGAGCTAATAGCTCGGCTTTTTTATTACAAACTGATGTTACTCAGCGGCTTCTGCAACTGGACGATCGACCAATTCAACATAAGCCATAGGCGCATTGTCACCCGCACGGAAGCCACATTTTAAAATGCGAACATAACCGCCAGGACGAGCTTGGTAACGAGGACCAAGTTCAGAGAACAATTTACCTACTGCATCTTTGCTACGAGTACGAGCAAAGGCAAGGCGACGATTCGCAACAGAATCAACTTTCGCCAATGTGATTAACGGCTCAGCAACACGACGTAGTTCTTTAGCTTTCGGCAACGTAGTTTTAATAACTTCGTGTTCGAACAAAGAAGCAGCCATATTTTTAAACATCGCTTTACGATGTGAGCTAGTACGGTTTAAGTGACGTCCACTCTTACGATGACGCATTATACATTCCTTACCAAACTACGGTGGTCAGGGAACAATGACCTAGCGAGCTAGAACTTTGCTATCGTCTTTCAAACTAGCTGGTGGCCAGTTCTCTAAACGCATTCCCAAAGACAAACCACGCTGTGCTAAAACATCTTTGATTTCAGTTAACGACTTCTTACCTAGGTTAGGCGTCTTAAGAAGCTCAACCTCAGTACGTTGAATCAAATCACCGATGTAATAAATGTTCTCTGCTTTCAAACAGTTAGCACTGCGAACGGTCAATTCAAGATCATCAACCGGGCGTAGCAAAATTGGATCAATCTCATCCTCTTCTTCTACAACAGGCGCTTCGCTCTCGCTTTCAAGGGCAACGAACACAGCAATTTGTTGTTGTAGAATAGTCGCTGCGCGACGTATTGCTTCTTCAGGATCGATCGTACCATTGGATTCGATGTCTAAGACTAACTTATCCAAATCTGTACGTTGCTCTACACGAGCATTATCGACGCTGTAAGCCACACGACGAACAGGGCTGAATGAGGCATCCAGCTGCAAGCGACCAATTGGACGAGTCTCATCGTCGCCAGCAACACGAGCATCAGCAGGCTCATAACCACGACCACGTGCGACTTTGATCTGCATAGTTAACTCTGCAGTGTCATCTAAGTGCGCAATGATATGATCAGGGTTAGCGATCTCTGCATCAGCAACCAACTGGATATCTCCAGCTGTTACGATACCAGGACCTTTTTTACTTAGAGTAAGAGTTGCCTCATCTTGCCCGTGTAGAGCGATCGCAACTCCTTTCAGGTTAAGAAGAATTTCAATTACATCTTCTTTAACCCCTTCGATTGCGCTGTATTCGTGTAATACACCGTCGATTTCGACTTCAACAATCGCACAACCTGGCATTGAAGACAAAAGAATACGACGCAACGCGTTACCCAAAGTATGACCAAAACCACGTTCTAGCGGTTGCAGTGTAACTTTAGCGCGAGTATTGCCTAATTCCTGAACTTCAATGTTGCGTGGGGTTAACAATTCGCTCACTGAACGCTGCATAGATCCACCTATTTCTTAATCCTAATCACCGACTTACTTAGAGTAAAGTTCGACAATTAGGTTCTCATTAATTTCAGCTGATAAATCGGCACGCTCTGGAGCAGCTTTGTAAGTTGCTTCCAATTTAGTTGAATCAACTTCGATCCAGTGGATCGGTGCACGATTTTTAGATAGCTCTAGTGCGCTTTGTACACGCAATTGCTTCTTAGCTTTTTCACGGATTGACACTACGTCACCAGCTTTAACTTGGTAAGACGGGATGTTAACCGTAGCGCCATTTACTAGAATACCTTTATGGCCAACTAGTTGACGAGCTTCCGCACGTGTAGAACCAAAACCTGCGCGGTATACAACGTTATCTAAACGTGATTCTAAAAGTTGAAGAAGGTTTTCACCTGTAGCACCTTTTAGACGAGCAGCAGATTTGTAGTAATTACGAAATTGCTTTTCAAGAACGCCGTACATACGACGTACTTTTTGTTTCTCACGTAACTGCAAGCCGTAATCAGATAGACGTCCGCGACGTGCGCCATGCACACCAGGAACGGTTTCTACTTTACATTTCGACTCAAGAGCGCGTGAACCGCTCTTCAATTGCAAGTCGGTACCTTCACGACGAGACAACTTACAAGTTGGACCTATATAACGAGCCATGTATCTGTCTCCTCAATTAAACGCGACGTTTCTTAGGTGGACGGCAACCGTTGTGCGGAATTGGCGTCACATCTGTGATGTTATTGATACGCAAGCCCAATGCATTCAATGCACGAACTGCGGACTCACGACCAGGACCAGGGCCCTTGATCATTACGTCAACGTTTTTAAGGCCGAACTCTTGTGCGACAGCACCGGCACGTTCCGCGGCTACCTGAGCTGCGAAAGGAGTACTTTTACGAGATCCGCGAAAACCAGAACCACCGGCAGTAGCCCAAGACAAAGCGTTGCCTTGACGGTCAGTGATAGTCACGATCGTATTGTTAAATGACGCGTGTACATGAGCAACACCGTCGACAACCGTCTTTTTGACTTTTTTCTTGGTGTTGCGCGTAGCTGGCTTAGCCATATTGCACTTTCCTATTTAATGCTCAGCTCTAGCAAACTTGTGGCTAGAGCGAAACGCGTTTAAATTACTTACGAATTGGCTTACGAGGGCCTTTTCGTGTACGGGCGTTCGTTTTGGTACGTTGACCACGAACTGGTAGGCTGCGGCGATGACGAATCCCGCGGTTGCAACCCAAGTCCATCAAACGTTTGATAGACATACTGACTTCACGACGTAAGTCACCCTCTACAGTATACTTAGCAACTTCGCCACGAAGTTCATCAAGGATTTCATCACTTAATGAACCGATTTTCGCAGTTTCTGCAACACCTGTAGCAGCGCAAATAGCGCGTGAACGAGTGCGACCAATTCCGAAGATGTAAGTCAGAGAAATGACCGCATGTTTATTGTCAGGAATATTGACACCGGCTATACGAGCCATTCACTTTACTCCGTTGTTATTGATGATTAAATGTTAATTCATCACTTTACTTTCATGAGGGCGGCTGATTATGCCTATCTTTAGGACATAAATCAACCACCCTTACCTATCATCGAGCAAACTCGCAATTAACCTTGACGCTGTTTGTGACGAGGCTCAATGCAAATCACTCGAACTGAACCGTTACGACGAACGATTTTACAGTTACGACAGATTTTCTTTACAGATGCACGTACTTTCATGTTCAACTCCAACCTACGCTTAACGCATTAGGCCATTTGGACCATAACCAGTCAGATTAGATTTCTTCATTAACGACTCGTATTGCTGACTCATCAAATGACTTTGCACTTGCGACATAAAGTCCATGACAACTACCACTACGATCAACATAGAAGTACCGCCAAAGTAGAATGGAACATTCCACGCAACAACAAAGAACTGAGGCATCAGAGACACTAGAGTGATGTACAAAGCACCAAACAATGTCAAACGAGTCATTACACCATCAATATATCGAGCTGTATGATCGCCTGGACGAATACCCGGCAAAAAAGCACCGGATTTTTTCAAGTTATCTGCCACATCTTTAGGGTTGAACACTAGCGCCGTATAGAAGAAGCAAAAGAAAACGATTGCTATCGCAAACAACAGCACATAGAGCGGTTGCCCAGGAGCTAGAGCCAAAGAGATATTCTGCAACCATTCCATCCCCTCACCTTGACCAAACCACTGTCCGATCGAAGCAGGAAACAAAAGGATACTTGAAGCAAATATAGGTGGAATTACACCAGCCATATTCACTTTAAGTGGCAAATGACTCTTTTGTGCAGCAAATACTTTTTTACCTTGTTGACGCTTGGCGTAGTTAACCGTTATACGACGTTGACCACGTTCGATGAAAACAACAAACGCAATCGTCGCAATGGCCAATATACCAATCAACAACAAAGCTAAAATATTGATATCGCCTTGACGAGCCGACTCAAACGAACGACCTAAAGCAGAAGGCAGACCAGCAACGATACCAGCAAAGATAAGAATGGAAATACCATTACCAATACCTTTCTCCGTTACCTGCTCACCTAACCACATCAAGAAAACAGTACCAGCAACAAGAGTAACAACAGCAACGGCATAAAATTCAATACCACTACTAAATGAAATCCCTTGACTTGCCAAGCCAACAGCCATACTGGCTGACTGAACAAGCGCAAGCAAAACAGTACCGTAACGGGTGTACTGAGTAATCTTGCGACGACCAGCCTCACCCTCTTTCTTTAACTGCTCTAGCTGCGGACTCACAACCGTCAATAACTGCATAATGATAGAGGCAGAAATATAGGGCAAAATCCCAAGCGCAAAAATACTCATGCGCTCAAGCGCGCCCCCTGAGAATACATTAAATAAACTCAGAATAGTGCCTTCATTTTGATCAAACAGGGCAGACAATCTATCCGGGTTAATACCCGGAACAGGAATGTGTGCACCAATTCGATATACAATAATCGCTATAAACACGAAACGGATACGAGACCAAAGCTCGCTTAGTCCGTTTTGCATTCCAGCAGGTAGTGAGCCACGCTTTGCCATTTATTCCTCGACTTTTCCGCCAGCAGCTTCGATAGCAGCACGAGCACCTTTAGTCACTTTAAGACCACGAACGGTAACAGCTTTGTCGATAGAACCTGACAAAATTACGCGTGCAGTTTTAATTTGATGACCAAGAATGTCGGCGCCTTTCAAAGCAGCCAAATCTACAACTTCAGCATTTACAGCAGCAAGTTCGTTTAAACGAACTTCAGCAACATACTTTGCCTGACGTGAAGTAAAACCGAATTTTGGCAGACGACGCTGCAAAGGCATTTGACCACCTTCAAAACCAGGTTTTACTGAGCCACCGGAACGAGACTTAAGACCTTTATGGCCACGTCCGCCAGTTTTACCCAAGCCGCTACCAATGCCGCGACCAACACGTTTAGGAGCATGCTTGCTACCTTCGCCAGGACGAAGTGTATTTAAGAACATGTTATTCTCCTACCACTTTAACCATATAATAAACTTTATTAACCATGCCGCGTACAGAAGGAGTATCTTCCAACTGACGTGTTTGGCCAACTTTACGCAAACCCAAGCCTTTAACAGTTTCACGGTGCTTTGGAAGACGACCGATCGGGCTGCGGGTTAGTTGAACTGTGATGGTATTATTCGCCATGACACATTACCCCAAAATTTGATCGACTGACTTACCGCGTTTTGCCGCGATTTGTTCAGGTGCTTTCATATCCTGCAAACCTTTGATCGTAGCGCGAACTACGTTTACTGGGTTTGTAGAACCGTAACATTTAGCCAATACGTTGTGAACGCCAGCGATTTCTAGAACCGCACGCATCGCACCACCGGCAATGATACCTGTACCTTGAGAAGCAGGCTGCATGTAAACATTAGATGCACCGTGGTTTGCTTTAACAGGATACTGAAGAGTATCGCCATCAAGCTTCACAGTAACCATGTTACGACGCGCTTGTTCCATCGCTTTTTGAATAGCTTGAGGAACTTCACGTGCTTTACCACGGCCGAAGCCTACTTTTCCGTTTCCATCACCAACGACCGTCAAAGCTGTGAAAGAGAAGATACGACCACCCTTTACAACTTTAGCAACGCGGTTTACTTGAACTAGCTTCTCTTGGAGGTCGCTAGTTTGTTGATCATTAACTGCCATTTGCTACCCCTTAGAACTCTAGACCGGCTTCACGTGCTGCGTCAGCAAGAACCTGAACGCGGCCATGGTATTTGAAACCAGAACGGTCAAAAGCGACCGTAGTGACACCTGCTTCTTTAGCGCGTGCAGCAATCAAAGTACCCACTTCTTTAGCGGCTGCTTTGTTACCTGTCGCTGTGCCACGAAGAGCTTCTTCAAGTGTAGAAGCGCTAGCTAGCACTTTACTTCCACAAGGAGAAATCACTTGAGCATACATATGGCGTGGTGTGCGATGTACAGTAAGACGATTCGCACCTAAGTCACGAATATGCAAACGAGCACGACGTGCACGACGAATCCGAGATTGTTTTTTAGTGTTCATGAATGCCTACCTACTTCTTCTTAGCTTCTTTACGACGAATTACTTCGTCTGAATAGCGAACACCCTTGCCTTTGTACGGCTCTGGTGGACGGAAACCGCGAACTTCTGCAGCAACCTGACCAACGGCTTGTTTATCAATACCACGGATCACGATTTCTGTTTGAGAAGCACATTCAGCTGTTACGCCTTCAGGTAATTCGTAATCTACTGGGTGAGAGAAACCCAGAGACAGGTTAAGTACATTGCCTTTAAGCGCAGCACGGTAACCAACACCTTGAAGAAACAATCTTTTCTCAAAACCCTGACTAACACCAACAACCATGTTGTTAATCAAAGCACGAGTTGTACCAGCTAAGGCACGGCTTTGTTTTGCACCATCGCGCGCAGCGAAGGTAATAACATTTTCTTCTTTAGACACTTGTACGCTTGCGTGAACATTAAACTCTAAAGAACCTTTACCGCCTTTAACAACTACGGCCTGTCCATTTAGAGTCAAATCTACACCACTAGGAAGCGTCACGGGACTATTAGCAACTCGAGACATACTAACTCCTAGAATACTGTGCAGATTACTTCGCCACCGATACCAGCAGCACGAGCTGCACGGTCTGTCATCACACCTTTAGAGGTTGAGATGATTGCAACACCAAGACCTGCTTCTACTTTAGGTAGAGATGCAGTGCCTTTGTATTGACGCAAACTTGGGCGAGATGCGCGTTTGATTTGTTCGATAACAGGCTTACCTTCGTAGTATTTCAACTCGATAGTAAGTGTTGGTTTTACTGCTTCATCTACAGAAAAGTCACCTACGTAACCTTCTTCGCGTAGTACAGCAGCAATCGATGCTTTCATTTTTGATGAAGGCATACTCACAGATGTCTTAGCAGCCATCTGTGCATTACGAATACGTGTAAACATATCCGCAAGGGTATCTTGCATACTCATTTAAGAGCTCCTAATTTAAAAAACCATTGTGCAGCAAA
>NZ_JAODTL010000062.1 GCF_026191375.1 Marinomonas pontica
CCCTTTTCGACACTTTCTTTCGATTTATTTTAAATAAAAGCAAATTCGTTCATAAAACCGTCAAAAACCATTATTTTTGGTTATAAAGCAACCAAACAAAGAGAGTTTACGCATTATCAATCCATCAATTCGGGCATATTCACAGAAACAGAACGCACTACTTTCATTCTCTGAGTGTCGATAGCCACTTGATAAGCCATTACCTCAACACCTTTTGCGACAACTTCTATAAAAGCTTGAGCATACTTTTTATCGATATGAGCAGCCGGTGTAACCGAATCAATCCCTGTATGACTAACACAAAAAAACATGACGGCACGATGCCCTTCTTCGACCATCTTCGCAAGCTCATATAAATGCTTACGTCCACGATCTGTTACCGCATCAGGAAAGTATCCTAATCCGTCTTCCTCTAATAAGGTGACGTTTTTGACTTCCACATAGCACTTGCGGCCATCACCGCCAGTGAGTAACCAATCAATGCGACTTTTCTCGCCATACTTCACTTCGGCTTTTTGTTCGGAATAGCCTAAAAGCTCTTTTACTACGCCATTGGCAATTGCTTCGCCTACTAATTTGTTTGGATAACCTGTATTGATACAGGCTAGATATTTCTCATCGACTTCCACCAGCTCCCATGTATAGGCAAGTTTACGCTTTGGATTGCCACTTTTAGACAACCAGACACGAGCATCATCTTGTTGGCAGCGTTTCATCGATCCGGTATTGGGACAATGAGCAACCACTACTTCACCATTGGGCAATTCAATATCCGATAAAAAGCGCTTATAGCGCTTAATCAATTTCCCCTCTATTAAGGGCGTTGGAAAATCCACAACAAAGCTCCAAAATGTTTCGAGATACAATACAAACAAAAAACGGCTCTCTTTACTATAAAGAGAGCCGTTTCGTTAGACCATTAACACAGAAGGATTATTCCCACTCAATGGTAGCCGGTGGCTTAGAAGACACATCGTAGGTAACACGAGAAATATGCTCGATCTCATTGATAATGCGACCAGACACAGTTTCTAGTAGTTCATAAGGTAGGTGCGCCCAACGCGCTGTCATGAAGTCGATGGTTTCAACGGCACGAAGTGCAACCACGTATTCGTAACGACGACCATCGCCCACTACACCAACCGATTTAACTGGTAAGAAAACAGCAAAAGCTTGGCTTGTTTTGTCATACCAACCAGAGCGACGTAACTCTTCGATGAAGATAGCATCAGCCCGACGTAGGATGTCGGCGTACTCTTTTTTAACTTCACCTAGGATACGCACACCAAGACCTGGCCCTGGGAACGGATGACGGTAAACCATGTCGTATGGAAGGCCTAGTTCAAGACCTAACTTACGCACTTCGTCTTTAAACAATTCGCGAAGCGGTTCAACCAACTCCATTTTCATATCATCAGGCAAGCCACCCACGTTGTGGTGAGATTTGATGACATGCGCCTTACCTGTTTTTGAAGCCGCAGATTCGATTACGTCAGGGTAAATCGTGCCCTGAGCAAGGAAGTCGATACCATCTAATTTAGACGACTCTTCATCGAAGATCTCAATGAAAGTATTACCGATGATCTTACGTTTTTTCTCTGGATCGTTTTCGCCAGCAAGCTTACCAAGGAACAAATCTTCTGCATCCACACGGATGACTTTTACACCCATGTTATCAGCAAACATTTTCATTACTTGATCGCCTTCATTTAGACGAAGCAAGCCGTTGTCGACAAAGACACAAGTCAATTGGTCACCAATCGCTTTATGAAGCAAATGCCGCCACAACAGAAGAATCCACGCCACCTGAAAGGGCTAGAAGAACTTTTTTGTCGCCAACTTGCTCTTGCATACGCTCGATCGCATCTTGCGCAATATTCGCAGGCGTCCATAACGTGTCACAACCACAAATATCGACGATAAAACGAGATAAAATACGGCCACCTTGTAATGTATGCGTTACTTCTGGGTGAAACTGTACACCGTAGAATTTCTTCGCTTCGTTCGCCATTGCCGCGATTGGGCAGCTGTCAGTTGACGCCATCAAAGTAAAATCTTCAGGCATAGCGATCACTTTATCGCCGTGACTCATCCAAACATCAAGCAAAGCAACGCCATTGTTCGCGATATGATCTTCGATATCTTGGAACAACGCTGGACCTTCGTGCTTACGGATTTGTGCGTAGCCGAATTCACGAATATCTGAACCTTGAACTTTACCGCCCAACTGCTCTGCCATGGTTTGCATGCCGTAACAAATACCAAATACCGGCACGCCCAATGTAAATACTGCTTCTGGGGCACGAGGAGAACCTGGCTCAGGAACGGATTCAGGACCACCAGCAAGGATGATACCTTTTGGATCGAAGTCGATAACTTCTTGGTCTTCCATATCAAAAGCACGAACTTCACAGTAAACACCAATTTCGCGAACGCGACGCGCAATCAGCTGAGTGTACTGAGAACCGAAATCAAGAATAAGAATTTTATGAGCGTGGATATCTTGCGACATTATTAGCCATTCCTTTCACTCTGCTTTAAAAGAGCCACTCTTTTTGCAGAAGTAATCAATAAAATAGTAAGAGCAATAAATAAAGATGGGGCGTGTTGTACGCCCCATCTCAGTGTCAAATTATCGGGCGATTAGCCGACATGATAATTTGGCGCTTCTTTCGTAATCGTCACATCATGAACATGACTTTCACGCATACCAGCACCCGTAATCTGAGAG